>NZ_JBVHDT010000014.1:0-203900 GCF_055563235.1 Streptomyces sp. NPDC003248
CTCGCCTTCTACGACATGCAGCACAACGAGGACTCCTACTTCTGGCAGGCCCGCAAGGTCTCCCGGGCCGAGGCCACCGACCTGCGCGCCTTCGTGGAGCTGGTCGGCGGCGTCTCCTCCGGCGAGACGGCGCTCCTGGACACGGCCGCGCTCAAGGAGCGGTTCGCCGGCTCCTCCCGCGATCTGGCCGAGGCCGTCACCAGGACCGGGCCCGCGCAGACCGAGAGCGGCGAGCAGATGGGCGAGCTGTTCGGCACGGGTGTCGTGACGGAGGTCATGCAGGGCATGAACGAGATCCAGGCCCGCGCCTCCCTCGGCGGCGCGACGGCGCTGGAACGCCCCCTCTTCCCCGACGGCCTGATCCCCTCATCCGACGGCCTGGGCTGGACGGTACCGGAGCCGGACGACGCCGAACCCCCGACGAACGGCGCCGAACGGCCGACCGACGACGCCGAGCAGTCCGCGCTCACCCACGGAGGTCCGGTCGCATGACGTCGCTGGAGAAGCCGTTGACCCGTGAGCAGGTGCTCGCGGACCTCGCGGAGACACTGGAAGAGGACATCGGGGCGCTCGACGAGGATACCGACCTCGTCTCCTTCGGCCTCGACTCGATCAGGATGATGCACCTCATGGTCCTCTGGCGCCGCTACGGCGTCGAGGTGACCCTCCAGGACCTCACGGCGAATCCCACGCTGAAAGGCTGGTGGGAGGCGCTGAGCCTGCCCGACAGGCGGGGGATGGGGTGAACTCCGAGCGCATCGCCGCGAGCGTCCTGGCCGCCACCGGCGTGGTCGTGGCCCTCGCGGCCCTGCTCTCCGTGCTCGCCCGGCCCCTGGGCAGCCACCGGTCATCGGCCAGGTCCTCGCCGGCATCGCGCTCGGTCCAAGATGCCCGGCCGATCTCCCGCCGCCCCGAGCTCACTGCTCGCAGGCTTCTGCTCTTGTATGCGAGACGGCTCGATCGACTGGCTGTGCCTGCCCCGCTTCGACTCGCCAGCCGTGTTCGCCCGGCTGCTGGGCACGCCGAATCACGGTACCTGGCGGGTAAGCCCCGCGATCGAGGCAGAAGCGGTGCCGCAGTCGCCGATCAGCGCCGCTTTCGTATGTCCCGGCGTACCACTCGATCGTCTTCCTGACGCGCACTGGTAGAGACACACTGCGGTACTCCCCCGCCTCACTGTGCTGGAGCGGTCCGTACGCCGGGTGGACAGAATGACCTGCGGAGATATCAAACCCCCCGCTCCGCATCGGCCTCGCTCAACGCGGCCCGCGAGCCAGGCGAACCGCACCGGCCCGCCGAACCGCAAGAGACACCTGAGTCATCAGCTGATGACTCGTCAGTAAAGTCGGCAAAAGGTCAGCAAGAGGCTGACCAGAGTCGCCCGCAGGCAGCCACACTGTGGAAGCGCCTGCTGTTCTGACTCAGGCACTCGGCAGGGTCGGCCGTCGCCTCCGTGAGCCACCGGAGCGGTGGGAGGCAGTGGCCCTCAGGGTCGTACCTCCCTACCGCCAGAACCCGGTATCCGTGCAGGTCAGTGCCTGTTTCCCCGCGGTTTCAGCGGGGCGTTCGGCAGCTCGGGGGCGGGCAGTGGAGCGCCGTCGTAGCCGTCTACCTCGCCGAACCGGGGGCCGCCGAGCTCCGCCATCCAGTCCTCCCGTGCGCGGACGATGTCCTGGTGGGTGCGTCCGATGAAGTTCCACCACATGACGATCTCCTCCTCGAACGGAGGGCCGCCCAGCAGGACGGCCCGGGCCGTGTCGTCGGACTCGTTCGTGAGGGTGAGACGGGCGGCGCCGGGCTCCAGGCAGCCGAGTTCCGCGGGCCGCAGGGAGGTGTCGGCGAAGCGGACCGCCCCGGTGTCGACCAGGAGGCCGTGCTCGAAGGCGGGGTCGACGGGCAGGGTGACCGTGGCGCCCGGACTCAGGAGGAGTTCCGCGCCGAGGAGGGGCGTGAAGGTCCGTACGGGGGAGGTCGTCCCGGCGAGGGTGCCGAGGAAGACGCGGATCTCGGCGCCGTCCAGCCGTACCGGCTCGGGGACGTGGTGCTGGAAGTCGCGTCCGGTGGCGCGGTGCGCGTCGGGGAGGGCCACCCAGAGCTGGACGCCGTGCAGGACGGTGGTGTCCGGGGTGGAGACCTCGGTGTGGCTGATGCCGTGGCCGCCGGTCATGAGGTTGAGCTCGCCGGGGCGGACGAAGGCGTGGCTGCCGAGGCTGTCGCGGTGTTCGATCTCACCGCTGAACAGCCAGCTCACGGTCTGGAGTCCGGTGTGCGGGTGCGGCGCGACGTCCATGCCGCCGGTGTCGGCGACGTCGTCGGGGCCGTAGTGGTCGGCGAAGCACCAGGCGCCGATCAGCGAACGGGTACGCTGCGGCAGCGTCCGCCGTACGGTCATGGCCCGTGGGCCGCCCAGCGGCACGTCCCGCGGGGTGAGTACCTCGACCTTGCTCACTGCGGCCCACCTCTCGTCGGTTCCATCCCGACCCTCCCAGGAATGTTACATATTCAACTATGACTCGACGGATCTTCATAGACAAGCAGAGCCCCAAGGCCTATCACGCGCTGGTCCAGACGTCCGAGGCCGTGCGCGCGACGGCGGCCGACGCGGGCCTGGAGCGCACCGTCGTGGAGCTGGTCAACCTGCGCGTCTCGCAGCTCAACGGCTGCGCGTACTGCCTCGACCTGCACACCGGGGCCGCCCTGCGCGGGGGTGAGACCACGCGCCGGCTGGGGGTGCTCGCGGCGTGGCGGGACACCGACCTGTTCACCCCGCTGGAGCGGGCGGCCCTGGCCCTGGCGGAGGCGACCACCCACCCCAGCGACGCCGCCGCGCAGGAGACCGCGTACGCCGAGGCCCGGGAGGCCCTCACCGAGGACCAGATCTCGGCGGTGATCTGGGTGGCGGTCACCATCAACGCCTTCAACCGGGTGTCCATCCTGAGCAAGCACCCCGTCCACTGACGGCCCGTCCGCCTCGTGGCCGGGGGCGTCCCTGGAGCCGTCGGGAACGACCTAGGCGGAGGTGAGGATCTGTGACGCCTGCACCTTGATCAACGTGTTCGTCCAGCGCATCTGCCGCAGCGTCCGCGGGTGGCAGGAGCCGACGAGGTCCAGCAACTCCTCGTCGCGCAGGGCCTGGGCGGCCTGGGCGAGCATCTCCCAGTGCAGCGAGTTGCGGGCGGCGGCCAGGTGGAGGTCGCGCAGGTCGTGCAGGAGGAGCAGGCCCGCCGCGGGGCGCCGGCCGAGCGCCCCGGCGGTCCTCTCGCGCAGCGCGGCGAGGGCGCCGGGGCCCGGGTCGTCCGGCGGTCCCGGCAGGTCGAGGCCGTGGCGGCGGCCCGTCGCGGCCAGCCGGGCGGTGTGCTCGTGGGACCAGCGGGCGAGGTCCCTGGCGACGTGGTGGACCTCGTGCTCCGCGCGGTGCCGTTCCGCCGCGGCCAGCAGGTCCCGTTCCAGGCCGTGTTCGCCGTCGTGCAGGGCGCGCAGGGTGGCGGTGACTCCGGTCGTCGTCATCGGCGGCCGTCCTTCCCGGGGCCCTCGGCGCGCCGCGCGACGAGCGTGACGCGGGCGGCGCCCGACTTGAACAGGGGCTGCTTGGAGACCGGGTCCCAGTCGGTGACCGTCGTCTCGTTGGCGGCCCGTCCGGGGCCGCCGTCGGGCGGGCGGTGGCCCTCGGGGGTGTCCCAGTAGCCGTAGTGGAACGGCAGGAAGACCGTGCCGTCGCGCATGACGGTGGTCCGCAGCCGGGCGCGCACCGTGCCGCGCGGGGTCGTGACCTGGACGAGGTCGCCGTCGGCCAGGCCCTGCCGGGAGGCCTCCGACGGCGACAGCTCCGCCCACACGTCGGGGGCCGCGGCGTCGAGCTCGGGGACGCGGCCGGTCTTCGTACGGGTGTGGAAGTGGTGCACGGTCCGTCCGGTGATCAGCCGGAGGGGGTGGTCGGGGGAGGTCTCCTCGTGCGGGGGCAGGTACTCGGCGGCCTTGAGGACCGCCTTGCCGTCCGGGTTGAGGGACCGGTACTCGACGGGCTCCACGGACGCCCCGGTGACGAGGTCCCTGCCGTAGCTCTCGCAGGTGTCGGGGCGGGCGAAGGTGATGCCGCCGGTGTAGAGGCGCGGGGTGCCGCCGGGGGCGTCGGCGGTGCAGGGCCACTGGATGCCGCCGGCCTCGCGCAGACGGTCGTAGGACAGGCCGGTGTAGTCGCAGGGGCGGCCGGCACTGCACCGCTGCCACGCCGCGAACGCCGACTCCGGGTCGTGCCAGGTGATCAGCGGGGCGCCGTCCTTGTCGCGGAAGTCCATGCGGGCGGCGTAGGCGAGGAAGATGTCGAGGTCGGCGCGGGCCTCGCCGGGCGGGTCGACGGCCTTCTCCGAGAGGTGGACGGTGCGGTCCGCGTTGGTGAGGGTGCCCGTCTTCTCGCCCCAGGTGGCGGCGGGCAGGACGACGTCCGCGAGCTGCGCGGTCTCCGTGAGGAAGAGGTCCTGGACGACGGTGAACAGCTCTTCCCGGGCGAGGATCGCGCGGATGCGGGAGAGCTCCGGCAGGGAGACGGCCGGGTTGGTGCCGGTGATCCACAGGAACCGGACCGAGCCCTGTTCGGCGTTGCGGAAGATCTGCATCGCGTGGGTGGGCGGCGCGTGGTGCGGGATGCGTTCGGGCTCGACGTTCCAGATCCGGGCCAGCTCGGCGACGTGCGCGTCGTTCTCCCAGTTGCGGAAGCCCGGCAGGTCGCCGTCGGCGCCGCACTCTCGGGTGTTCTCGGCGCTGGGCTGGCCGTTCATCTGGAGCAGTCCGCAGCCGGGGCGGCCCAGCATGCCCCGGAGCAGGTGCAGGTTGTTGACCTGGACGGCGGCCGCGGTGGCCTGGTGGGACTGGTAGACGCCCTGGAGGACCGTGGACAGCAGCCGCTCGGCGGTGCCGAGGACCTCCGCCGCCCGTTCGATCTCGGCGGCCGGGACGTCGCAGACGCCGGCGGCCCACTTCGGGGTGCACCGCTCGACGGCGGCGGCCAGCTCGTCGAAGCCGACGGTGTGCCGCTCCAGGTAGGCGTGGTCGATCCGGTCGGTGCGGATCAGCTCGTGCAGCAGGGCGTTGAGCAGGGCGACGTTCGTGCCCGGGCGGGGGGCGAGGTGGACGTGGGCGTGGCGGGCGACGTGGGTGCGGCGCGGGTCCACGCACAGCAGCGTGGGCGGTTCGGGGCCGGCGAGCCGGTCCAGGACGCGCGCCCACAGCACCGTCTGCGTCTCGGCCATGTTGTGGCCGAACAGGGCGATGGTGTCGGCGTGGTCGATGTCCTCGTAGGAGCCGGGCTGTCCGTCGCAGCCGAACGTCTCCTTCAGGGCCTCGGCGGCGGTGGCCGTGCACAGGCGGGTGTTGCCGTCGAGGTGGTTGGTCCCGATGCCGGCGCGGGCGAGGACGGCGAGCGTGTAGTACTCCTCCAGGAAGAGCTGCCCGCTGGTGTAGAAGCCGAGGGCGCCCGGTCCCCGCTCGTCCAGCAGTGCGCGGGTGCGGGCGGCGATCCGGTCCAGCGCGGTGTCCCAGTCGCACTCCGTCAGCCGTCCGCCCTCGCGCACCAGCGGCCGGGTCAGCCGGTCCGGGGAGTGGTTGGCCTGCCAGCCGTACAGGTCCTTGGGTCCCAGCCGGCCGTGGTTGACCCGGTCGCCGGCCCTCCCCCGCACACCCACGATCCGGCCGTCCCGGACGGCGATGTCCATGGCGTCGCCGTTGGAGTGGAGCAGCGAGGCGGAGGGCACCCAGCGCTCCACGTCGTCCTCGGTGAGCCCGTCGGCCAGGTGCAGGTCGGTGCGGACGGGCCACGGCGCGCCGGGTCCGTAGGGCGTCCGGGGACCCCAGGGGTCCTCGATGCGGTCGGGTCCCTTCTCCACCACGTCACCTCCGCCGGTCGAGCTGCTTGCCCCGGGCGAGTACCCCGTTACGCCTGCACTGCGCGTCACGGGTGATCGTCCGGGGCGAGCGCCCCTGGGCCCGCCTTCTCGTACGCGCCGGGCGGAGCACCCCGTCGCCGCTTCGCCGCGGGCGAGCACCCCGTCGCACCCGTGCCGGCCCGTCGCAGGTGATCGTCCCGGGCGGACACACCCGCCGCGGCCGTGGCCGCCCGGCCGCGCCCCGGTCCCGCCCCGGGCCCCCCGGCCCCACGCCCCTCCCGTGCGCTCAGGGGATTGCCCGCCCCGGCCGCCGGTAAGGATCTCCCGGCCCGTGCACCCGCCCGCCCCGCCCCGGAGGACGCCCATGCCGCACCCTCTCGTCCCGGACGTTCCGGAGGGACCGGACGGCCCGGAGGCCGTCAACGCCGATGCCTGGCAGGCCTACGCGGAGGGCCACCTGCGGCGCGGTACGGCCGTCGCGGAGGCGGAGCGGACCGACCGGGGGTTCCCGGGCGCCGGACCGGACGAGGCCCTCCTGGGTGAGCTGAGGGGCCGTCGGGTGCTGGACCTCGGATGCGGCACGGCCGGGCACGCCGCCCGGCTCGCGCGCGTACGGCGCCGAGGTGGACGCCGTCGACCGTGCGCCCGGTCAGATCGAACGGGCCCGGGCCCGTCACGGCGACCTTCCCGGCCTGCGCCTCGTCCACGCGGACGCCGTGGCCCACCTGCGCGCCGCCGGTCCGTACGACGTCGTCTACTCCGTCGGCGCCGTGCCGTACATCGATCCGCTCCGTCTGCTGCCCGCGCTGGCGACGGCGCTGGCGCCCGGCGGGACGCTGTGCTTCTCGGTGCCGCACACCGGTGGGCGCGGGACGGGCCCCTCGACGGAGCTCGTGGCACGGCCCGGAACCCTGCCGTTGCCGGGCGGCGGCGAGGCACCGGTCCACCGGTGGGAGCCGGCCGCGCAGGTGTGGGAGCGGCTCCTCGCCGACCACGGGCTGCGCGTGGAGGAGGTGGTGGAGGTGCCGGCGCCGGATCCGGACCGCCCCGCCTCTCACCGCGTCTTCCGGGCCCGGCGCCCCGTGCGCGTGACGTCCCGCCCGCGCTCCGCGTCGCCGCCCGTCGCCCACGCGGCCCTCGGCGTCGGCGCCGTCCTGCACGGCCCGCGCGGGCTGCTGCTGGGCCGCCACCGCCGGGGCACCTGGGAGCTGCCCGGCGGCACGGTGGAGCCCGGGGAGTCGCTCCAGGAGGCGGTCGTAAGGGAGGTGCGGGAGGAGACCGGGCTGCGGGCGGACCCCTCGGACGTCCGGCTGCTGGGCACGCTCCTCGACGACGCCGGCGGTGTCGTCCGGGTGACGGTGGGCGCCGTCGTCACCGGCTGGCGGGGCGAACCGGCCGACCAGCCCGGCGAACGCGTCGGCGACTGGCGCTGGTACGCCCTGGACCGGCTGCCGCCGTCCCTGTTCGTGTGCAGCGCCCAGGCCCTCACCGCCTGGCGCCCGGACCTGCCGATCGACCACGCGCCGGCCCACTTCACACCGTACGAGGACCGTTCCTCGTACGGGTCCGCGTACGGGTCCTCGTACGGGTGACCGGGCGTCGGCCGCGATGTGACCCTTCCTCACCCGTTCTCGTGGTGTTCGCCGGGCCCCCGACGGTGACCCCCGCCGGTCGTGAGAAAGTTGCGGGCCCGAAACCACCCAGGGGGGTCCGTGACACCACATCAGACACCACTCCGGAGACAGCTTCGGAGACGGTACGGGGCGCGCAGAGCGACGCTGACGGTCCTGACGGCGCTCGGCACGCTGGCGGGCGGCCTCCTCGTGGGGGCGACGCCCGCCGGCGCGGCGACCTGGACCACCGTCGCGGCGGGCGTGGCCTACCGCCAGTACGACCTGACGGCCACGGCCGGCAGCACCCATGTGCACGTGCTGAGCGTCGACCTGACGAACAGCCACGTCCGCCTCGGCCTGCTGCATCCGGGGAAGGTCGCGGCCCGCGCGACGGTCTCCCGGCTGGCCACGGCGCAGAAGGCCGTGGCGGGCGTCAACGGGGACTTCTTCAACATCACCGAGACCCAGCACCCCGGCGTCGCCGCGACCGGCGCCTCCGTGGGCCCGGCCGTCGCGGACGGGAAGGCGCTCAAGGGCGCCGTTCCGGACGGCCAGCGGTTCGGGCCCGAACTGCCGCCGGGCACCACCACGAAGAACGTCGTCGGCGTCGGCACCGACGGCCGGGCCCGGCTGGACAGCCTGACCCTCGACGGATGGGTCACCACCATCGGGCGCCGCCTGCCGCTGGGCGGGCTCAACCAGTACGCCCTGGCGGAGAACTCCATCGGCGCGTACACGTCCGGCTGGGGCAGCGCCTCCCGGCGCCGGGCCACCTGCGGCACGGACACCGAACGGGCCGCCGCGTGCAGCACGAGCACCTACGAGGTGACCGTGCGCAACGGCGTGGTGGTGTCGTCCACCGCGACCCCGGGCAGCGGCGCCATCGCGGCGGACACGACCGTGCTCGTCGGACGGGAGGCGGGCGCGCAGCGCCTGCGCACGCTCGTCAAGGGGCAGCGGGTGACGGTGCGGTACGGCCTGACGGCCGCGTCGCGGCGCGCGTACCGCTTCGCCCTCGGCGGCTATCCGGTGCTCTCCGGCGGCCGGGCCCTGACCGGACTGGACTCCCGGACCTCGGCCGTACGGACGGCCGTGGGACTGGCGGACGGCGGGCGGCGCGTGCTGCTGTTCGCGGTGGACGGCGCGGCCGCCAACCGCTCGGGGCTGACCATCGCCGAGGTCGCCAAGTCGCTGAAGAGCCTGGGCGCCACCGAGGGCTTCAGCCTGGACGGCGGCGGCTCGACGACGCTCGTCGCCCGGGCGCCGGGAGCCTCCGGGGTCACGGTGCGCAACCACCCCTCCGGTGGCGCGGAGCGTCCCGTGCCGAACGGCATCGGCGTCTTCACGCAGTGAGCCCGCACGGCCTCACGGACGCAGGCTGCTGACGATGTCGGCGGTCGCCGTGAGGCCGCTGTGGATGGTGGGCGCCATGCTCGTGCCGGCCAGGAGGAACCCGAGCAGCAGACAGACCAGCGCGTGGGAGACCTTCAGTCCGCCGTTGCGCGTGAAGATCACAGCCAGGGCGAACAGCAACAGCACCATGGAAATGGAAACGGCCACGCCAACCTCCTCCGCGACGCCCGCTTTCGCGGCATTCGGCCGCAAGTGTGGCGTAGCGGAGGGTTCGTCCGTGCGCCTGGGCCGTCCTCCGAACGGGTGGTGTCGGCCGGGGCCGAGAATCCGCTATTCCGTCCCGTGGGCGTCGAGGAACGCCTCCAGGCCCGCCAGGTCGTCGGTGTTGAGGTGGTCGGCGCCGGCGGCGAGCAGTTCGCCCCAGAGCGCGTCCCGGGCGGGTCCGGGCGCGTCCGGGGTGGCCCAGAACCGCACCCGCTGCCCGCGCTCGTGGGCCGCGCCGACGATCGTGCGCAGCTTGAGGCGTTCCGCGTCGGGGAAGGCCCCGACGCCCTGCCAGGTGAAGTGCGAGGTCCAGTTGTCGCTGATCAGCGCGGCGAAGGAGGCCTCGGTGCTGCCGAGGTCGGTGAGGCGGCCGTCGTAGAAGGCGCGGCGCACGGTCTGCGCGGCCAGGGGCGTGCGGGCCGCGCGGTCGCCCGAGACGACGGCGGTGACCGGCCCGCGGCGCACCCGGCCGTGCGCGTACGTGGTGAACAGGTGCCGGTAGCGGTTCAGTTGGCGGTCGAGTTCGAGGTACGTGGACGCGCCCTCGGTCTTGATGTCGATCAGCAGTTGCAGCGGGGTGCGCGCGCCGCGGTACACCGAGCCGTGGTGGGCGCGTACACGGGCGGCGAGCGGGGCGAGGTAGAGGGACTCCAGGGTGCGCGCCGGGTCGAGGTCCACGGCGTCGTGGGCGACCAGGAGCTGGCCGTCGACGAGGAAGATGTCGGCCTCGACGCTGCCGAAGCGGTGGTCGAGGGCGTCCAGGAGGGGGCGCGGGTGCTCGTAGTCGTTGTGGGCGTGGGCGCGCCGCAACGGGCGCACGGGCGGCGTGCGTTCGGCCGCCAGCGCCTGGCCGGCGGGCAGGGCGACCGCTCCGGCGAGGGCGGCGCCGAGGGTGCTGAGGGCTCTGCGACGGGTGGTGAGGGGCATGGCTCCTGCCTCCCTGGGATGCCGTACGGGACCTCAGGGAGTATCACGCGTCGGGGACCCCAATGGGCCTGTACGCGAGAGGAGTTGGCCGGACCGCCGCCGGTCGTTCACCGGGTGCGCGGGAAGGCCCGCCCCGGGTGGGGCGGGCCTTCCCGCGTGCGCCGGCCGTCGGCCGTCAGGGGGCGCGGAGGTCGACCAGTTCGGCCAGGGCCTCCCGGTGGGCGCCGGCCGTGCCGTACGCGATCGCGTCGGCCTTGGCGCGCTTCAGGTAGAGGTGGACGGGGTGCTCCCACGTCATGCCGATGCCGCCGTGCAGTTGCAGGGCCTCCTCGGCGGCGCGGACGGCGACGGGTGCCGCGTAGGCCTGGGCGACGGCGACGGCCACGTCGGTGTCCTCGCCGGTGGTGAGCGCGTCGGCCGCGGCCCGGGCGGCGGCCCGGAGGCTGACGGTCTCCAGCCACAGCCGGGCGAGCCGGTGCTTGAGCGCCTGGAAGCCGCCGACGGGCCGGTTGAACTGCGTGCGCTCCTTCAGGTAGCGCACGGTCTCCGTCAACGCCCATTCGGCGACGCCGAGTTGTTCGGAGGCGAGCAGTCCGGCGGCGGCCCGCAGGGCGCGGTGGACGGCGGGTGCGGCGTCGCCGAGGCGGCGGCCGGACGCCCCGGCGAGGGTCACGGTGGCCAGCGGCCGGGTCAGGTCCAGGGCCGTCCGCGCGGTGACGGTGGCCGCGGAGGCGGCGACCGCGTAGAGCCCGCCGTCGTCCGCGGGCACGAGCAGCACGTCGGCGACCGCGGCGTCCGCGATGCCGGTCAGCTCACCGTGCAGACGGCCGCCTTCGAGCCGTACGGTCGGGAAGCCGGCGCCGGGGGCGGTGTGCAGCCCGACCGCGAGCGCCCCGATCGCCGTGGCGGACGCCAGCTCGGTGAGCAGGTCGTCGGCCCCGCACTCCAGCAGCGCCTCGGTGGCGACGACGGCGCTCGTCAGGTACGGCACGGGAGCCATCGCACGTCCGAGCTCCTCCAGGACGACGGCGGCCTCGCGGTGGGTGGCGCCCTGACCGGCCAGCTCTTCGGGGACGAGCAGGCCCGCGAGGCCCATCCCCCCGGCGAGCGCCTTCCACAGCGCCACGTCGTGCGGGGCGTCCGACTCGGTCCGGGCGATCACGCCCGGCGCGTCGCAGTGGTCGGCGAGCAGACCCCGGACGGCGGCGCGGAGGGCCTGTTCCTCCTCCGAGTACAGCAGGTCGGGCTGTGCGCTCATCGGGCCAGGTCCTTCCACGCGACGTCCTTGTCGGTGCGCGGCTCGGCGGGCAGGCCCAGGACGCGCTCGGCGACGATGTTCAGCAGGACCTCGCTGGTCCCGCCCTCGATGCTGTTGCCCTTGGACCGCAGGTAGCGGTAGCCGGCCTCACGTCCGGTGAAGTCGACGTGTTCCGGGCGGCGCATGGTCCAGTCGTCGTACAGCAGGCCCTCCTCGCCGAGGAGTTCGACCTCCAGGCCGCTGATCTCCTGGTTGAGGCGGGCGAAGGCGAGTTTCATGCCGGCGCCCTCGGGGCCGGGCTGGCCGGCGGCGAGCTGCTGGCGCAGCCGCTCGCCGGTGAGGCGGGCGACCTCGGCCTCCACCCACAGGGTGAGCAGCCGCTGGTGCAGGTCGTGCGTGCGCAGGCCGGGGCGTTCGCGCCAGGTCCTGGAGACCGGGCCGATCATGCCGCCCTCGCGGGGCAGCCGCATGCCGCCGATGGCGACGCGTTCGTTGTTCAGCGTGGTCTGCGCGACCCGCCAGCCGTCGCCGACCTCGCCGAGGCGGTGGGAGTCGGGGAGGCGGACGCCGGTGAGGAAGACCTCGTTGAACTCGGCCTCGCCGGTGATCTGGCGCAGCGGCCGGACCTCGACGCCGGGGTCGGTCATGTCGCAGACGAAGTACGTGATGCCCCGGTGCTTGGGCACGTCCGGGTCGGTGCGGGCGATGAGGATGGCCCAGCGGGCGAGGTGGGCGCTGGACGTCCACACCTTCTGCCCGTCGACCACCCATGTGTCGCCCTCGCGGACGGCGCGGGTGCCGAGCGCGGCCAGGTCGGATCCGGCGCCGGGCTCGCTGAACAGCTGGCACCACACCTCCTCGCCGGTCCACAGGGGCCGCAGGAACCGCCGTTTCTGCTCCTCGGTGCCGTAGGCGAGGATCGTGGGCGCGGCCATCCCGAGGCCGATGCCGATGCGCCGGGGGTCGTTGTCGGGGGCGCCCGCGGCCTCCAGCGCGGTGTCCACCACGGCCTGGAGGGACCGCGGGGCGCCGAGTCCGCCGAGGCCCTCCGGGAAGTGCACCCACGCCAGCCCGGCGTCGAAGCGGGCCCGCAGGAAGGCGAGGCGGTCGGTGCCGGCCGGGGGGTGCGCGGCCAGGAACTCCCGGGTGCGGCGCTCGAGTTCGGCTGCGTCGGTCATACGGCGGCTCCGTTCCCCGGGACGACGGCGACCCGGCCGGTGGTGGTGCCGTCGGCGACCCGCTGGACGGCGGCGGCGGCCTCCTCCAGCGGCACCCGCTCGCTGACCAGCGGCCTGACCGCGCCCTTGGCGGCCAGTTCGGTGAGCTGCTCGTGGCAGTGCCGGACCAGCTCGGGCTTCCTGGTGTTGTACAGGCCCCAGTGCAGGCCGAGGATCGAGTAGTTCTTGATCAGGGCGTGGTTCAGCGCGGGGTTCGGGATGGTGCCGCTCGCGAAGCCCACGACGACGATCCGGCCCTCGAAGGCGACGGTCTTGGCCGACTGGGCGTAGGCCTGGCCGCCGACCGGGTCGTAGACCACGTCGGCGCCGCGCCCGCCGGTGGCCTCCTTCACGGCGGCGACGACGTCCTCGCTCCGCCGGTCGATCACCACGTCGCAGCCCAGCTCCCGGGCGACGGCCGCCTTGCCGGCGCCGCCGACGACGCCGATCACGGTGGCGCCGGCCGCCTTGCCGAGCTGGACGGCGGCGCTGCCGACGCCTCCGGCGGCGGCGTGGACCAACAGCGTCTCGCCCGCTTCGAGGCCGGCCCGGCGGTGCAGGGCGAACCAGCCCGTCTGGTAGCCGATGTGCAGCGCGGCGGCCTCGGCGTCGTCCAGCGCGTCGGGGGCGGGCAGGACGGCGGCGGCGTCCGCGACGGCGTACTCGGCGAATCCGCCGTACGGCAGCGCGGGGGTGGCGAGGACCCGGCGGCCGTCCTCGGTCTCGCCGCAGATCTCCACGCCGGGGGTGAACGGCAGCGGCGGTCGCACCTGGTAGTGGCCCCGGCACATCAGCGCGTCCGGGAAGTTGACGTTCGCGGCGCGCACCCGGAGCAGGACCTGGCCGTCGTCGGGGACGGGCCGCTCGACCTGCCGGAGCCGCATCACCTCGCTCGGCTCGCCGTTCTCGTGCACCTGCCATGCCTGCATGCGGGGCCTCCAGGGGACTGCTGCGTCCGACCGGCTCTCCGACCGGGTCGAGGTGCATACTAAGCGGTCGCTTGCCAGGGGGGAACCCGTGACGCTCCTCACGACCGCTTGGGGCGCGCCCGCACGTGCATGCGCTCCCCCTGCGGTCCGAACAGGCTCAGGAACTCCGCCGGCCCCTCCCCCGTCGACCCGAACCAGTGCGGCACCCGGGTGTCGAACTCGACGGCCTCCCCCGCGGTCAGCACGAGGTCGTGATCGCCGAGGACCAGCCGCAGCCGCCCGGACAGCACGTACAGCCACTCGTACCCCTCGTGGGTGCGCGGCTCCGGCTCGTCCGTGCGCGGCGGGACCAGCACCTTGAAGGCCTGGAGGCCGCCGGGCTGCCGGGTCAGCGGCCAGTACGTGCGCCCGTGCCGCACGATCGGCCGGGCCCGCACCCGGGGGTCGCGCACCGACGGCGCACCCACGAGTTCGTCCAGTGCCACCTCGTGGGCCCGGGCGATCGGCAGCAGCAGCTCCAGGCTGGGCTTGCGCAGGCCCGACTCCAGCCGGGAGAGCGTGCTCACCGAGATGCCGGTCGCCTCGGACAGTCCGCCCAGCGTCGCGCCCCGCTCCTTGCGGATCCGCCGCAGCCGCGGGCCGACGTCCGCGAGCACCTCTTCCACACCGTCGTCACTCATGAGTCCATTGCAGTTTCGGCAAACGAGTTTGTCAACACGGCGGTGACCGGGTGACCGTGCCCCTGGAGGTGGTCACTCATGACCGAGGAATACGAAGTGATCGTGATCGGCGGTGGCGCGGCGGGCCTGTCCGCCGCCCTCGTCCTGGGCCGGGCCCGGCGCCGGACGCTGGTCGTGGACGCGGGCGAGCCGCGCAACGCGCCCGCCGCCCACATGCACGGCTACCTGTCCCGGGACGGGATGCCGCCCGCCGAGTTCCTGGCGGCCGGCCGTGAGGAGATCGCCCGGTACGGCGTGGAGCTGGTCCGGGACCGGGCGGTGGACGCCGAGCGGGGCGAGGACTTCGCCGTGCGGCTCGCCGGGGGCACCCCCTCCGGGGGAGGACGGACCGTGCGCGCACGCGCCCTCGTCGTCGCCACCGGCCTGAAGGACGAACTGCCCCCGGTCGAGGGCGTCGCCGCCCGCTTCGGCAGGGACGTGCTGCACTGCCCGTACTGCCACGGCTGGGAGGTCCGCGACCAGGCGTTCGGGGTGCTCGCGACGAGCCCGCTGAGCGTCCACCAGGCGCTGATGGTGACCCAGTGGTCGAAGGACGTGACGTTGTTCCTGCACACGGTCGCCGAGCGGGAGCTGTCCGACGAGGACCTGCGCAGGCTGGCCGCGGCCGGCGTGCGGGTGGTTCCGGGCGAGGTGGCCGGGCTGGTCGTGGAGGACGACCGGCTCACGGGCGTCCGGCTCATCGGCGGCGGCGTCCACGCGCGGGAGATCCTGTTCGTCGCGCCCCGCGCCGTCCCGCGGACCGACCTGCTGCGACGGCTGGGCGCCGAGACGACCGAGACGCCCTTCGGCACCTACCCGGTGGTCGACGCCCGCGGCCTGACGACCGTGCCGGGCCTGTGGGCGGTGGGCAACGCCTCCGGCTTCGCCGAACAGGTGGTCAACGCGGCCAGCCGCGGCTACCGGGCCGGCGCCGCGATCAACGGCGAGCTGCTGATGACGGACCTCGACCGGGCCACGGCGGCAACGCTGCGGGCGTAGCCGCGTCCGCACCCCCACCCCGGCATTGCCGGCGGGGACGCGGCCGCACCGACGCTGCGGGCGGAGCCGGCGCCGCGCCCGGTCCGACGCCGCGGGTCAGGGGGGACGCGGCCGCCCGGACGCCGCGGGTCAGGGGGGACGCGGGCGCCCCGACGCCGCGAGGCAGGGAGGACGCGGCCGCACCGGCGCTGCGGGTGCCCTCCCCCGCCGTGCCCGCGCCCGCGCTGCGGGTGCAGGGGGGACGCGCCGCCCCGACGCCTGCGGGCGGAGCGGCCACCACACCCGCCCCGGCACTGCGGGGGCGGCGGGGACGCGGCCACACCGGCGCTGCGGGTGCCGCCCCCGCCCCAACGCTGCGGGCGGAGCGGCCACCACACCCGCCCCGGCACCGCAGGTGCAGCGGCGACACCGCCACCCGGACGCCGCGGAAGCAGCGGGAACGCGGCCACACCGGCGCCGCAGGTGCGGCGGCGATGCGGCCACCCGGGCGCCGCGAGTGCAGCCGGGACGCGGCCGCACCGGCGCCGCGAGTGCCGTCCCCACCGCGCCCGCACCGGCGCCGCGGATGCCGTCCCCACCGCGCCCGCCTCCGCGCTGGGGGTGCAGGGGGACGCGCCGCCCCCCGCGCTGCGGGTGTAGCGGGGACGCCGTCGGTGCACCATGGCTGCATGCTGCTGACCCGGCTCGCCGACGTGTCGCGGGAGGTCGCCGCCGCCTCGGCGCGCTCCCGCAAGATCGCTCTGCTCGCCGAGCTGTTCCGGGACGCGGAGGCCGAGGACGTGCCGATCGTCATCCCCTATCTGGCCGGGCGGCTTCCGCAGGGGCGGCTGGGCGTCGGCTGGAAGGTGCTGGGCCGCCCGGTGGCCCCGGCCGGCGAACCGACCCTGACCGTGCGCGAGGTGGACGCCCGGCTCGGTGAGCTGGGCACGGTCGCCGGACCCGGGGCGCAGGCCGAACGGGTCCGGCTGGTCGGGGAGCTGATGGGCGCGGCCACCGAGCGGGAGCAGCGCTTCCTGCTCGGGCTGCTCACCGGCGAGGTCCGGCAGGGCGCGCTGGACGCGGTCGCGGTGGAGGGGCTGGCGCGGGCCACCGGGGCGCCCCCGCCCGAGGTGCGGCGGGCGGTGATGCTGGCGGGCTCGTTGCAGACGGTGGCGCAGGCGCTGCTCACGGACGGTCCGGCGGCGCTGGAGCGGTTCCGGCTGACGGTGGGCCGCCCGGTCCTGCCGATGCTGGCCCACTCGGCGTCCTCGGTGACCGAGGCGGTCGGCAAGCTCGGCGCCTGCGCGGTCGAGGAGAAGCTGGACGGCATCCGCGTCCAGGTCCACCGCGACGGCGACAGCGTGCGGGTCCACACCCGCACCCTCGACGACATCACCGACCGCCTGCCCGAACTGACCGCGGCGGCACGGGAGCTGCGCGGGGAGCGGTTCATCCTGGACGGCGAGGTCATCGCCCTCGACGGCACCGGCCGGCCGCGCTCCTTCCAGGAGACCGCGGGCCGCGTCGGCTCCCGCGTGGACGTGGAGACGGCCGCCCGGGAGGTCCCCGTCTCCCCCGTCTTCTTCGACGCGCTGTCCGTCGACGGCCGGGACCTGCTCGACCTGCCGTTCACCGAACGCCACGCGGAGCTGGCGCGGCTGGTGCCCGAGCCGATGCGGGTGCGGCGCACGGTGGTGTCCGGCCCGCCGGACACGGCGGCGGCCGAGGAGTTCCTCGAGGAGACCCTGCGGCGCGGTCACGAGGGCGTCGTCGTCAAGGCCCTCGACGCGCCCTACAGCGCCGGCCGGCGCGGCGCGTCCTGGCTGAAGGTCAAGCCCGTGCACACCCTGGACCTGGTCGTCCTGGCCGCCGAGTGGGGCCACGGACGGCGCACCGGCAAGCTCTCCAACCTGCATCTCGGCGCCCGTACCGCCGACGGCGGCTTCGCCATGCTCGGCAAGACCTTCAAGGGCATGACGGACGCGATGCTCACCTGGCAGACCGGGCACCTGAGGGAGCTGGCCGTCCAGGAGCACGGCTGGGGGCTGACCGTACGCCCCGCCCTCGTCGTGGAGATCGCCTATGACGGCCTCCAGCGCTCCACCCGCTACCCGGCCGGCGTCACCCTGCGCTTCGCCCGTGTGCTGCGCTACCGCGAGGACAAGCGGCCCGAGGAGGCCGACACCGTCGAGACCCTGCTCGCCGCGCACCCCGAGGTGCGTCCGTGACCGCGCGGCGCAGCGCGGGCCTGCTGCTGTTCCGGCGCACCGACGCCGGTGTGGAGGTGCTGCTGGGGCACATGGGCGGCCCGTTCTGGGCGCGCCGGGAGGCCGGGGCGTGGACCGTGCCCAAGGGCGAGTACGAGCCCGACGAGCCCGCCTGGGAGGCCGCCCGCCGGGAGTTCCGGGAGGAACTGGGCGTCGCGCCGCCCGACGGGGAGGCGGTCGAACTCGGTGAGGTCCGGCAGACGAACGGCAAGATCGTCACGGCCTGGGCGGTCGAGGCGGACCTCGATCCGGCGGCGGTCGAACCCGGCACGTTCGTCATGGAGTGGCCGCCCCGGTCCGGGCGGACGCGGGAGTTCCCCGAGCTGGACCGGGTCGCCTGGTACGGCCTGGACCGGGCGCGCGAGGTGATCGTCAGGGCCCAGTCCGCGTTTCTGGACCGGCTGGCGGAGCACTCGGGCTGAGAGCGCACGCGTTGCGGGGCCCGGCGCGCCGCGCGAAGGTCGAAGCACAGTCGGTTTCCAGGAGGTCGGTCATGCCCATCGCGACGGTGAACCCGGCGAACGGCGAGACGCTCAAGACGTACGAGGCCATGGACGAACAGGAGCTCGAACGCCGGCTCCAGCTCGCGCAGGCCACGTTCCGCACGTACCGCACGTCGGCGTTCGCCGAGCGGGCCCGGCTGATGGAGCGGGCCGCCGGCCTCCTCGACGAGGACGCGCCGGACGTCGCCCGGGTGATGACCACCGAGATGGGCAAGCCGGTCAAGCAGGCGCGGGCCGAGGCCGCGAAGTGCGCGCGGGCGATGCGCTGGTACGCCGGGCACGCGGAGGCGCTGCTCGCCGACGAGGAGCCGGCCGAGGCCGACGTGAAGGACTCCGGTGCCTCCCGCGCCCTGGTCCGCTACCGGCCGCTGGGCCCGGTCCTGGCGGTGATGCCGTGGAACTTCCCGCTGTGGCAGGTGATCCGCTTCGCCGCGCCCGCGCTGATGGCCGGCAACGTGGGTCTGCTCAAGCACGCCTCGAACGTCCCGCAGACCGCCCTCTACCTGGAGGACCTGTTCCACCGGGCGGGCTTCACGGAGGGCTGCTTCCAGACCCTGCTGATCGGCTCCGGCGCGGTCGACGAGATCCTGCGCGACGAGCGGGTCAAGGCCGCGACCCTGACCGGCAGCGAGCCGGCCGGACGCGCGGTCGCCTCCACCGCCGGCGAGATGGTCAAGAAGACGGTGATGGAGCTGGGCGGCAGCGACCCGTTCGTCGTGATGCCGTCCGCGGACGTCGACCGGGCCGCCGAGGTCGCGGTGACGGCGCGGGTGCAGAACAACGGGCAGTCGTGCATCGCCGCGAAGCGGTTCGTCGTCCACACGGACGTGTACGACCGCTTCGCGGAGCGCTTCACCGAAGGGATGAGGGCGCTGCGGGTCGGGGACCCGCTGGAGGAGGACACGGAGGTCGGCCCGCTGGCGAGCGAGCGGGGGCGCGCCGACCTGGAGGAGCTGGTGGACGACGCGCGGCGCGGCGGCGCCGGCGTGCTGTGCGGCGGGGAACGCCCGGAGGGGCCCGGCTGGTACTACCCGCCGACCGTCCTGGCCGGCGTCACCCGTGAGATGCGGATCCACCGCGAGGAGGCGTTCGGGCCGGTCGCGACGCTGTACCGGGCCGCCGACCTGGACGAGGCGGTCCTCATCGCCAACGACAGCCCGTTCGGCCTGAGTTCCAACGTCTGGACGCGCGACGAGGCCGAGGTCGACCGTTTCGTCCGGGATCTGGAGGCGGGCGGGGTGTACGTCAACGGCATGACGGCGTCCCACCCGGCCCTCCCGTTCGGCGGGGTGAAGCGGTCGGGTTACGGGCGTGAGCTGTCCGGGCACGGAATCCGCGAGTTCTGCAACATCACCACGGTTTGGCACGGTGCGTGACCGTCGCGCGGCTACGATCCCGGGTGTGAACCGCGAAGTGACTCTGCCGCTGATCGTCGACGACCGCGGGACCCTCCAGGTGTCCGCGGCCGACGTGAGCAAGCTGCTGCGGACGCTGGGCGGCCGGTGGCTGCATCTCGTCGAGGCGGGCGCGGAGGGGCTGGACGAGGACACCGTCGCCGCGCTGACCATCGAGCTGGCGAAGCTGGCGGATCGCATCGATGTGGCGTGCATCGCGCACAGCAGCGGGAGCACTCCGTAGGGGGTGCGGATGCGTTGCCGGGTGCGGACCGGTTGTGGCTGGTCGCGCCCACGCGGCGGAGCCGCACGTCGGCACAGCCCCGCGCCCCTGAGGCCTGCTGTTCCGCCGTCCGCCTTGAAGACGCCGCCTGCTGCACCCACCCAGGGGCGCGGGGAACTGCGCGACCGGCCGCGGGCGAGCCTCGGACCGCATCGCGCAGCGCCACCCCGCCGCGTCAGCGGATCGGCATCCCGGACAGGGTCCGGGCGATGACGAGCCGCTGGATCTCGCTCGTCCCCTCGAAGATGGTGTAGATCGCGCTGTCGCGGTGCATGCGCTCCACCGGGTACTCCCGGGTGTAGCCGTTGCCGCCGAGGATCTGGACGGCCTGCGCCGTCACCTTCTTGGCCGTCTCGCTCGCGAACAGCTTGGACATCGAGCCCTCGGCCGCGGTGAACGGCTTGCCGTTGATCGCCATCCAGGAGGCGCGCCAGACGAGGAGCCGGGCCGCGTCGATGGAGGTCCGCATGTCGGCGAGCTGGAAGGCGACGCCCTGGTTGTCGATGATGGGGCGGCCGAACTGCTCGCGGGTCCTGGCGTAGTCGAGGGCGACCTCGTAGGCGGCGCGGGCCGTACCGACGGCCATCGCGCCGACCGCCGGCCGCGAGGCCTCGAACGTGGCCATCGCCGCGTTCTTCACCCGCTCCCCGGACCTGGCCCGCTCACGGGCCCGCGCGAGGCGCTCGTCCAGCTTCTCCTTGCCGCCGAGCAGGCAGGAGCCGGGCACGCGCACCTGGTCGAGGACGACCTCGGCGGTGTGCGAGGCGCGGATGCCGTGCTTCTTGAACTTCTGGCCCTGGGAGAGGCCGGGCGTGCCGGGCGGGACGATGAAGGACGCGTGGCCCTTGGAGCCCAGCTCCGGGTCGACGACCGCGACGACCACGTGGACGTTGGCGATGCCGCCGTTGGTCGCCCACGTCTTGGTGCCGTTGATCACCCACTCGTCCTTGGCCTCGTCGTACACGGCCCGGGTGCGCAGGGAGGCGACGTCGGAGCCGGCGTCGGGCTCGGAGGAGCAGAAGGCGGCGACCTTGACGTCGTTGGCGTCGCCGTACATCTGGGGGATCCAGGTGCCGATCTGCTCCTCGGTGCCGTTGGCGAGGACGCCCACGGCGGCGAGGCCGGTGCCGACGATGGACAGGGCGATGCCGGCGTCGCCCCAGAAGAGTTCCTCCATGGCCATCGGGATGCCGAGGCCGGTCGGGTCGAAGTACTGCTGGGCGTAGAAGTCGAGGGAGTAGATGCCGACCTTCGCGGCCTCCTGGATGACCGGCCAGGGAGTCTCCTCACGCTCGTCCCATTCGGCGGCCGCGGGCCGGATGACGTCGGCGGCGAAGCCGTGCAGCCAGTCCCGTACCTCCTTCTGTTCGTCGTTGAGCTCCATGGTGAACTCGGCCATGTCCCCTCCAGCGGCGGGCAGTGCTTGTTACTAGCGGTAACCAAAGTCTGTTACCCGTCGGTAGGAAAAGTCAACCGCTGATGACACCTCGGCAGACCCGTTCGATGTCAGGCTGTTGTCAGGTGTTAGTTTGCGCAGGCGTCACCGAATCAGCACAGGTGGGGAGAGCACATGGACACCACGCAGCGGACCGAGCAGCAGCGGTCCGCCGACCGCCGACGGCGCGAGCTGCTGGAGGCCGCGGACAGAGTGGTGCTCCGGGACGGCCCCCAGGCCTCGATGAACGCCATCGCCGCCGAGGCCGGCATCACCAAGCCGATCCTGTACCGGCACTTCGGGGACAAGGGCGGCCTGTACGCCGCCCTCGCCACCCGGCACACGGACGCGCTGCTGGACTCCCTGCGGGCGGCGCTGGACGCCCCGGCCGAACGCCGGGAGCGGGTCGAGGCCACGCTGGACACCTACCTCGCGGCGATCGAGGCCCGCCCCCAGGTGTACCGGTTCCTGATGCATCCGGCGGAGGGGTCGCCCGGCGACCAGGGCTTCGACGTCGGCAAGCACTCGGCCCCGCTGCTGCGGCGGATGGGCGAGGAGCTGGCCCAGGTCATCGAGGACCGGCTGGACCTCGGGCCCGGGAGCCAGCAGCTCGCCCGGGTGTGGGGGCACGGCATCGTCGGCATGATGCACGCGGCCGGCGACTGGTGGCTGGGCGAACGGCCCTGCTCCCGGGCCGAGCTGGTGCGGAGCCTGGCGGACCTGCTGTGGGGACGGCTCGCGGCCGCGGGGGACCGGATCGGAGGTCCGGGCTTCTGACGGTGCCCGCGCCGCGGGGCGGACGGGGAGGCGACGACAGGCCCTGAGCCGGGTCGCGACCCCTGAGCCGTTCCGCCCCCCTACGCCGGTTCGCCGCCCCCGTGCCAGGAGGCCCGTGCCGCCTGCCGCAGCAGTCTGCGCCGGCGCCAGCCGGTCAGGTGGTCGGAGTAGACGCGGCCCTCCAGGTGATCGAACTCGTGCTGGAGGCACCGGGCGAAGAAGCCGGTGCCGTGGACCGTCACCGGCTCCCCCGTCACCGTCACCCCCTCGACCACCGCGTGGTCGTACCGTTCCGTCCCCGCCTCCAGGCCCGGCAGGGACAGACAGCCCTCCGGGCCCCGGACCACCACCCCGTCGGCCTCCACCAGGCGCGGGTTCACCACGTGTCCCAGGTGGCGGACGTCCTCGTCGTCGGGACAGTCGTAGACGAACACCCGCAGGGGCTCCCCCACCTGGTTCGCGGCGAGGCCGACGCCCTGGGCCGCGTACATCGTGGCGAACATGTCCTCGACCAGACGGGCGAGCTCCGGGCCGAAGCCGGTGACCTCGTGGCAGGGTTCCCGCAGGACGGGGTCGCCGAGGAGCGTGAGGGGCCGGACCCGCCCGTGGGCGCCCGGGATGGAGCCGTTTCGCATGGCGGCAAGGGTACGGTCCTTTCTGACACGGGCATGCCGCGCGCGGGGTCGGCCGGTGCCGGGATTCGGGAGTGCGAATGGATCTCGATAGGCTGACCACCCACCACGTTGCCGTCAGGCTTCAGGCGCGGCGCGTACGCAAGGAGGATCGAGAACTGATGGCAGGCAACTCGGACCCGCTCACGCCACGGGCCAAGCTGGCCGTGACCGCGGGCAAGGCGGTCGCGGCGGCATCACGCGCCGCCGGACGCGGCAGCGGTTCGGTGATCGGCGGCCGGGTGGCGCTGAAACTCGACCCCGACCTCCTCGCCCGGCTCGCGCAGAACCTGGACGTCGTCCTCGTCTCGGCGACCAACGGCAAGACCACCACCACCCGGCTGATCGCGGAGGCGCTGCGGGCCGCGGGCCAGGTCGTGTCCAACGCGCTCGGCGCCAACATGCCCGCGGGCATCACCTCGGCGCTGGCGGGCGGCTCGGACGCCAAGTTCGGCGTGATCGAGGTCGACGAGAAGTACCTCGCGGGCGTGGCCCGGGACACCGCGCCCAAGTGCATCGCGCTGCTCAACCTCTCCCGCGACCAGCTCGACCGCGCCGCCGAGACCCGGATGCTCGCGGAGAACTGGCGCGAGGGGCTGGCCGGCTCCAAGGCCGTCGTCGTGGCGAACGCCGACGACCCGCTGGTGGTGTGGGCCGCGTCCTCCTCCCCCAACGTGGTCTGGGTCGCCGCGGGGCAGATGTGGAAGGACGACGCCTGGTCCTGCCCCTCCTGCGGCGGTGTGATGCAGCGCCCGGGGGACGACTGGTTCTGCGGCGAGTGCGGCTTCCGCCGGCCGACCCCGAGCTGGGTGCTCTCCGGCGACCACGTCCTCGACCCGCACGGCTCCGCCTGGCCCATCCACCTCCAGCTGCCGGGCCGCGCCAACAAGGCCAACGCCGCCTCCTCGGCCGCCGTGGCCGCCGTCTTCGGCGTGCCGCCGCAGGTCGCCCTGGAGCGCATGTACCAGGTGCAGGCCGTCGCCGGACGCTACGACGTCGTCCAGTTCATGGAGCGCGACCTGCGCCTGCTGCTGGCGAAGAACCCCGCGGGCTGGCTCGAGACGTTCACCCTGATCGATCCGCCGCCCACCCCGGTCATCCTGTCGGTGAACGCGCGCGGCGCCGACGGCACCGACACCTCCTGGCTGTGGGACGTCGACTACACCCGCCTCACCGGCCACCCGATCTTCGTCATCGGCGACCGCAAGCTGGACCTCGCGGTGCGCCTGGAGGTCGCGGGCCAGCACTTCCAGGTGTGCGACAGCGTCGACCAGGCGGTGCAGCTGGCGCCGCCCGGCCGGATCGAGGTCATCGCGAACTACACCGCCTTCCAGGACCTGCGCCGCCGCGTCGGCAACTGAGACGAGGAACCATCACGTGATGAGCGACAACCAACTCCGCGTCGTCTGGGTCTACCCGGACCTGCTCAGCACCTACGGCGACCAGGGCAACGCCCTGGTCGTGGAGCGCCGGGCGCGGCAGCGCGGCCTCGACGTGGCGCGTCTCGACGTCCGCAGCGACCAGCCGATCCCGACCTCCGGCGACATCTACCTCATCGGCGGCGGCGAGGACCGGCCGCAGCGGCTCGCGGCCGAGCGGCTGCGCCGCGACGGGCACCTGTACCAGGCGGTGAACAACGGCGCGATCGTGTTCGCGGTCTGCGCCGGCTACCAGATCCTGGGCCACGAGTTCGTCAACGACCTCGGGCAGCGCGAGCCGGGCCTGGGCCTGCTCGACGTCACCACGGTGCGCGGCCAGGGCGAGCGGTGCGTCGGCGACGTCCTCGCCGACATCGACCCGCGCCTGGGCCTGCCGCAGCTGACCGGCTTCGAGAACCACCAGGGCGTCACCCACCTCGGCCCGACCGCCCGCCCCTTCGCCCGGACCCAGATCGGCAAGGGCAACGGCACCGGCGACGGCACCGAGGGCGCCTACAACGACACCGTGTTCGGCACGTACATGCACGGCCCGGTGCTCGCCCGCAACCCGCTCATCGCGGACCTGCTGCTGAAGCTGGCGCTCGACGTGAACGCGCTCCCGCCGATCGACGACCACTGGTACGAGGCGCTGCGCAACGAGCGCATCGCGGCGGCTCAGCAGCCGGCGTGACCGCGTGCCGCGGCGGCCCGTCCGACCAGCCGTTCAGCCGATGGTCGGTCCACCGTCAGCAGCCCGTCTGACCGTGCATACGCACAGGTGAGCGGGTCCGTCCAGCAGGCGGACGCGTTCTTCGGCCCCGCCCCCTCCTGCCGCTAGGGTGGCGGGGATCGAGCCGGACGACGCGGTCCGGACCCGGCCCCTGCGAAGAAGGTTGTATCGGGCTATGCGCATTGGTGTCCTCACGTCCGGCGGCGACTGCCCCGGCCTGAACGCCGTCATCCGGTCCGTCGTGCACCGTGCCGTCGCCGACCACGGCGACGAGGTCATCGGTTTCCGGGACGGCTGGAAGGGCCTCCTGGAGTGCGACTACCTCAAGCTCGACCTCGACGCGGTGGGCGGCATCCTCGCCCGCGGCGGCACGATCCTCGGCTCCTCCCGCGTGCAGCCCTCGCACCTGCGGGACGGCGTGGAGCGGGCCCGCGGCCACGTCGCGGAGCTCGGCCTCGACGCCATCATCCCGATCGGCGGCGAGGGCACGCTCAAGGCGGCCCGTCTGATGTCGGACAGCGGCCTGCCCGTGGTGGGCGTGCCGAAGACCATCGACAACGACATCGCGGTCACCGACGTCACCTTCGGCTTCGACACGGCCGTGGGCGTGGCGACGGAGGCCCTCGACCGGCTGAAGACCACCGCCGAGTCCCACCAGCGGGTCCTCGTCGTGGAGGTCATGGGCCGCCACACCGGCTGGATAGCGCTGCACTCGGGCATGGCGGCCGGCGCCCACGCCATCGTCGTGCCCGAACGGCCCTTCGACATCGAGGAGCTCGCCGCGCGGGTGGGCGAGCGGTTCGAGGCGGGCAAGCGGTTCGCGATCGTCGTCGCGGCGGAGGGGGCCAAGCCGAAGCCCGGGACCATGGCCTTCGACGAGGGCGGCAAGGACATCTACGGGCACGAGCGGTTCGCCGGCATCGCACGGCAGCTCTCCCTGGAGCTGGAGTCCCGGCTCGGCAAGGAGGCGCGTCCCGTGATCCTCGGGCACGTGCAGCGGGGCGGTACGCCCACCGCGTACGACCGGGTGCTGGCCACCCGGTTCGGGTGGCACGCGGTGGAGGCGGTTCACCGGGGCGAGTTCGGGATGATGACGGCGCTGCGCGGCACGGACATCGTGATGGTGTCGCTGGCGGAGGCGGTCGAGACGCTCAAGACCGTGCCGGTCGAGCGGTACGCGGAGGCGGAGACCGTGCTCTAGCCGTACGGCGAGTTCCTCCGGCCCCCGGTGACACAGGTCGCCGGGGGCCGCTCTAGTCTTGGGGGGCTGGAAACGTACAAACCCCCCACGAATCAGGAGCCGGCGGATGGATCACAGCGGGCACGGCATGACCATGGATCTGCCGCCGTTCACGCTGGGGCGGGGTCTTCAGTGGTCGGCGGACCCCTTCTTCCTCGTCGCCTGCCTGCTGGGGCTGGGCCTGTACGCGTGGGGGGTCGTCCGGTTGCGGCGGCGCGGGGACGCGTGGCCGGTGTCGCGGACGGTGGCGTACGTCGTGGGCGTGCTGACCGTGGCGCTGGTGATGTGCACCCGGCTGAACGACTACGGCATGGTCATGTTCAGCGTGCACATGGTGCAGCACATGGTGATCAGCATGCTGTCGCCGATCCTGATCCTGCTCGGCGCGCCCGTCACCCTGGCGCTGCGCGCGCTGCCGACGGCGGGCCGGGGGCGCAAGGGGCCGCGTGAGCTGCTGCTGATGCTGCTGCACAGCCGGTACCTGCGGGTGATCACGCACTTCGCCTTCACGATCCCGCTGTTCATCGCGAGCCTGTACGCGCTGTACTTCACGCCGCTCTTCGACTTCCTGATGGGCTCCAGGGCGGGGCACCTGGCGATGATGGTGCACTTCCTCGCGGTCGGTGTGGTGTTCTTCTGGCCGATCATGGGCGTGGACCCGGGGCCCAACCGGCCGGGCCATCTGATGCGGATGCTGGAGCTGTTCGCCGGCATGCCGTTCCACGCGTTCTTCGGCATCGCGCTGATGATGGCGTCGACGCCGATGGTGACGTCGTTCGAGAACCCGCCGGCCTCCCTCGGCATCGACGCCCTCTCCGACCAGAACGCGGCCGGCGGCATCGCCTGGGCGTTCAGCGAGATCCCGTCCGTGCTGGTCCTCATCGCCCTGCTCTTCCAGTGGTACGGGTCGGAGCAGCGGCAGGCCAAGCGCAAGGACCGGGCCGCCGACCGGGACGGCGACAAGGAGCTCGCGGCGTACAACGCCTATCTGGCCTCGCTGAGCACGCGCCAGGACTGACGGGCCTGCGCCGAACGGCGGAACCAGGGCACCATGGAGGGGGACGCGCCCTGCGGAGGGTGTGCCGGAGGAGGGTGTCGCGATGCCCGGTACGACGGACGGCTCCACGAAGACCATGGGGGTGATCACCCTCGGCGGGCTCGTGGTGGTGACCGCCTACACGGTGGCGCTCGGCAGCAACGGCTGGCTGTGGTTCGGCTGGGTCGTGCTCGGGCTGATCACGCTCGCGCTGGTGGTGACGCGGACGCCCTGAGGGCGGCCCGGGGCGGGCCGGACGGGACCGTCCGGACTCCGGCGGCTGACGGCCCCGGCGATGGACGGCCCCGGCGGCGGACGGCGTTCAGCCGGGCCCGGGCCGGGCCGCCGGGTGCACCCCCGGCCGGTACTTCGGCAACCGGGCGGTGACCTTCATCCCGGCGCCGGGCGCGGTCTCGATGACCAGGCCGTGGTCGTCGCCGTACACCTGGCGGAGCCGGTCGTCGACGTTGGACAGGCCGATCCCGCCGGAGGGGCTCACCCCGCCGGCCAGGATGCGCCGCAGCAGGACCGGGTCCATGCCGGCGCCGTCGTCCTCGATCACGACGAGCGCCTCGGCGCCGGCGTCCTGGGCGGTGATCTGGATGTGGCACTTGTCGGTCTTGCCCTCCAGTCCGTGCTTGACGGCGTTCTCCACCAGGGGCTGGAGGCACAGGAACGGCAGGGCGACCGGGAGGACCTCGGGGGCGATCTGGAGGGTGACGGAGAGGCGGTCGCCGAAGCGTGCGCGGACCAGCGCCAGGTAGTGGTCGATGGCGTGCAGCTCGTCGGCGAGGGTGGTGAAGTCGCCGTGCCGCCGGAACGAGTAGCGGGTGAAGTCGGCGAACTCCAGCAGCAGCTCACGGGCGTGCTCGGGGTCGGTGCGGACGAACGACGCGATCACCGCGAGCGAGTTGAACACGAAGTGCGGTGAGATCTGGGCGCGCAGCGCCTTGAGCTCGGCCTCGATGAGGCGGGTGCGGGACTGGTCGAGGTCGGCCAGCTCCAGTTGGACGCTGACCCAGCGGGCGACCTCCCCGGCGGCCCGGACGAGGACGGCGGACTCGCGGGGCGCGCAGGCGACGAGGGCGCCGTGCACCCGGTCGTCGACGGTGAGCGGGGCGACGACGGCCCAGCGGACGGGGCAGTCGGGGGTGTCGCAGGCCAGCGGGAAGGCCTCGCCGCGGCCGGTGTCGAGCGGGCCGGCCAGCCGGGCCGTGATCTCGGCGCGGTGGTGGGCGCCCGCGCCGTCCCAGACCAGCACCTGCCGGCGGTCGGCGAGGCAGAGGGCGTCCGTGCCGAGGAGGGTGCGCAGCCGGCGGGCCGACCTGCGGGCCGTCTCCTCCGTCAGGCCGGCCCGCAGCGGGGGTGCGGCGAGCGAGGCGGTGTGCAGGGTCTGGAAGGTGGCGTGCTCGACGGGGGTGCCGAGGCCGCCCAGGGTCTCGGGGCGGGCGGTGCGCCGGCCGAGCCAGAACCCGGCGGCGAGGAACGGCAGGATCGCGATGCACAGGCCCGCCAGGAAGCCGCTCACGCCTTCACCTCCGCCGCCCGCAGCTCCTCGGGGAGGTGGAAGCGGGCCAGGACCGCCGCCGTGCCGGGCGGGACCCGGCCCGCGGTGGCCAGGGAGACCAGGACCATGGTGAGGAAGCCCAGCGGGACGGACCACAGGGCGGGCCAGGCGAGCAGGGCGTGCGCGGTTCCCGTCACGGGCAGGCCGGCCATGGTCGCGGCGACCGCGACGAACGCCGAACCGCCGCCCACCAGCATCCCGCAGGCCGCGCCGGGCGGGGTGAGCCGCCGCCACCAGATGCCGAGGACGAGCAGCGGACAGAACGAGGACGCGGAGACCGCGAAGGCCAGCCCCACCGCGTCCGCCACCGGCAGCCCGCCCACCAGCAGGCTCGCCCCCAGCGGGACGGCCATGGCGAGGCCGGTGCCGAGCCGGAAGTGACGCACGCCGCGCGAGGGCAGCACGTCCTGGGCGAGCACCCCCGCCACGGCCATGGTCAGCCCCGACGCGGTGGACAGGAACGCGGCGAAGGCGCCCCCGGCGACCAGCGCGCCGAGCAGGTCGCCGCCGACGCCGCCGATCACCCGGTCCGGCAGGAGCAGCACGGCGGCGTCGGCGTCGCCGGTGAGGGCGAGTTCGGGGGCGTAGATGCGGCCCAGGGCGCCGTAGAGGGGCGGGAGCAGGTAGAAGCCGCCGATGAGGGCGAGGACGGCGACGGTGGTGCGGCGGGCGGCGACGCCGTGCGGGCTGGTGTAGAAGCGGACGACGACGTGGGGCAGGCCCATGGTGCCGAGGAAGGTCGCGAGGATCAGTCCGTACGTGGCGTACAGGGGGCGTTCCTCACGGCCGGCGGCGAGGGAGGTGGACAGGCCGCCGTTGCCGCCGCGGTCGGCGGTGGGGACGGCGGTGCCGCGCGGGAAGGTGAGGCGGGTGCCCTGCTCGATGCGGTGGGTGCCGGCCGGGAGGCGGAGTGCGGCGCCGTGGTGCCGGCGGCCGTCGACGGTGCCGTCCACGGTCACGGTGAGGGGCCGGTCCAGCCTGAGGTCGAGCCGGTCGTCGACCCGGACGGAGCGCTGGTCGCGGAAGGCGGGCGGTTCCTCGAAGACGTGCCGGGGCGCGCCGTCGCCCTGCCAGGCGAGGACCAGGAAGAGGGCCGGGACGAGGAGCGCGGTCAGCTTGAGCCAGTACTGGAAGGCCTGGACGAAGGTGATGCTGCGCATGCCGCCCGCGGCGACGGTCGCGGTGACGACGACGGCCACGATCAGACCGCCGAGGGTGTCGGGGGCCCCGGTGAGGACGGTCAGCGTCAGCCCGGCGCCCTGGAGCTGCGGCAGCAGGTAGAGCCAGCCGACGCCCACGACGAAGGCGCCCGCGAGCCGTCGTACCGCCTGGGAGGCGAGGCGGGCCTCGGCGAAGTCGGGGAGGGTGTAGGCGCCGGAGCGGCGCAGCGGGGCGGCGACGAACAGCAGCAGCACCAGGTATCCGGCGGTGTAGCCGACCGGGTACCAGAGCATGTCCGGGCCCTGGACGAGGACCAGGCCGGCGATGCCCAGGAAGGACGCGGCGGACAGGTACTCGCCGCTGATGGCGGCGGCGTTGAGGCGGGGGCCCACGGTGCGGGAGGCGACGTAGAAGTCGGAGGTGGTGCGGGAGATCCGCAGGCCGAACGCGCCGACCAGGACGGTCACCACGACGACGAGGGCGACGGCGGGGACGGCGAAGGCCGAGTTCACCGGTCCTCCACCAGGCGGACCAGGTCGCGTTCGTTGCGTTCGGCGCGGCGGACGTACCAGCGGGCGAGCAGGACGAGCGGGGCGTAGAGGCCGAAGCCGAGGACCGCCCACTCCAGGCGGCGGGCGTCGGGCATCGCCGCGAACAGCAGGGGCAGCGGGCCGACGAGGAGGGCGAGGACGGCGAAGGCGGTGAGCGCGGCGCGCAGCTGGGTGCGCATCAGGGAGCGGACGTAGGTGTGGCCGAGGGTGGTCTGCTCCTCTATCTCGGTGCGCGGGCGGTGGTGGCCGGAGGTGCGCCGGGCGCGGCGGGGCGGGCCGGTGACGACGACGCGGCGCTCGGCGGGGTCCTGCGGGGGCACGTCACGGCCTCCTCATCAGCAGGTCCCGCAGTTCACGGGCGTGCCGGCGGCTGACCTGGAGCTCCTCGCCGCCGACCAGGACGCTCACGGTGCCCGCGTCGAGGCGGAGCTCGGCGACGTGGCGCAGGGCGACGAGGTGCCGGCGGTGGATGCGGACGAAACCGCGGGCCCGCCAGCGCTCCTCCAGGGTGGAGAGCGGGATCCGGACGAGGTGGCTGCCGCGGTCGGTGTGCAGCCGGGCGTAGTCGCCCCGGGCCTCGACGTGGGTGATGTCGTCGACGGCGACGAACCGGGTCACCCCGCCGAGCTCGACGGGTATGTGGTCGGGGTCGGGCTCGTGGACCGGGATGAGGGGTGCGGTGCCGCGCAGCTCGGCGGCCCGGCGTACGGCCTCGGCGAGGCGTTCCGCGCGGACCGGCTTGAGGACGTAGTCGACGGCCTTGAGGTCGAAGGCCTGGACGGCGAAGTCCTCGTGGGCGGTGACGAACACGACCAGCGGCGGGCGGGCGAAGCCGGTGAGCAGCCGGGCCAGGTCGAGGCCGTCCAGGCCGGGCATCTGGATGTCGAGGAAGACGACGTCGACGGCTTCGGGTCCGTCGGGGCCGGACTCCAGGGCGCGGTTGATCCGGCGCAGTGCCTCGGTCGCGTCACCGGCGCCCTCCACGCTGCCGATCCGGGGATCGGCGGCGAGCAGGTACAGCAGTTCCTCCAGCGAGGGGCGTTCGTCGTCGACGGCGAGGGCGCGCAGCATGAACGTGGAGTGTAGGGGCGATCCGCACGGCTGGACACGTGCCGGGGCGTGGACGTATCCGCTGGATACAGTGCCGACATGAGCAGCACACCGCCGCCGTTCGACGGACTCGACCGCAAGATCCTCACCGCGCTGATGGCGAACGCCAGGACGAGCTTCGCCGAGATCGGCTCGGCGGTCGGGCTGTCGGCGACGGCGGTCAAGCGCCGGGTGGACCGGCTGCGGGACAGCGGGGTGATCACCGGGTTCACGGCGACGGTGCGGCCGTCGGCGCTGGGCTGGCGGACGGAGGCGTACGTGGAGGTGTACTGCGAGGGCGCGGCGCCGCCGCGGCGGCTCGCGGAGGTGGTGCGCAACCATCCGGAGATCACCGCGGCGATGACCGTGACCGGCGGGGCGGACGCCCTGCTGCACGTGCGGGCGCGGGACGTGGAGCACTTCGAGGAGGTGCTGGAGCGCATCCGGGTCGAGCCGTTCATCCGGAAGACGATCAGTGTGATGGTGCTGTCGCACCTGCTGCCGGAGAGCCCGGAGGCCGGCGCCACCCAGGTGGCTCCCGACGACGGCGGCTGACGCAGCGGTCGTGCGCCCGGTGGGCCTACTGCGCAGCGATCGTGCGTGAACACGCAGTGATCGTTCCTTGTCGGGCGTCCTGTCGCTTCCTACCGTGGTGTCAACCACAAGTCGACACCACCGTCGACGCCGTAGGAAAAGCGGAGGAACCCCTCTGTGACCGTCAGCCGTGTGCCGCGCTCCCGGCGCTTCCTGGTCTGTGACCCCAGACACTTCGCCGTGCAGTACGCGATCAACCCCTGGATGCATCCCGACACCCCCGTCGACGTCGACCTCGCCCGTGACCAGTGGCAGGCCCTGATCCGCGCCTACCGCGCCCACGGCCACACCGTGGACACCGTGGAGCCGGTCCCCGGGCTGCCCGACATGGTCTTCGCCGCGAACTCGGCGGTCGTCGTGGACGGCCGCGTCTTCGGCTCCCTCTTCCACGCGCCGCAGCGGCGCCCCGAGTCCGTGCACTACGACACCTGGTTCAAGGCGGCGGGCTACGACGTCCACCGGCCCGAGTCCGTCTGCGAGGGCGAGGGCGACCTGGTGTGGACGGGACGGTACCTGCTGGCGGGCACCGGGTTCCGCACGACCCGGGAGGCGCACCGCGAGGCGCAGGAGTTCTTCGGCCACCCGGTGATCAGCCTGACGCTGGTGGACCCGCACTTCTACCACCTCGACACGGCGCTGTTCGTGCTGGACGGCGGTCCCGCGGACGCCGTCCCGGACACCGCGAACATCGCGTACTACCCGGAGGCGTTCTCGCCGGGCAGCCGGGAGGTGCTGGCGCGGCTGTACCCGGACGCGGTGCTCGCGACCCGCGAGGACGCGCTGGCGTTCGGGCTCAACTCCGTCTCCGACGGCCGTCACGTCTTCATCGCCCCGCGTGCGGAGGCGCTCGCGGCCCGTCTGGCCGATCGTGGCTATGTCCCCGTCCCCGTCGACCTCTCGGAGTTCCAGAAGGCCGGCGGCGGCATCAAGTGCTGCACCCAGGAGATCCGCTCATGACCGCACCCGCCCGTACGCGTACCTCCGCCGACCTGATCCGGGCCGAGGAGCCCGTCCTGGCCCAGAACTACCACCCGCTGCCGGTGGTGGTGGCGCGCGCCGAGGGCGCCTGGGTGGAGGACGTCGAGGGCCGCCGGTACCTCGACATGCTGGCCGGCTACTCGGCGCTGAACTTCGGCCACCGCCATCCGGCGCTGGTCGAGGCGGCGCACCGCCAGCTGGACCGCCTCACGCTCACCTCCCGCGCCTTCCACAACGACCGGCTGGCCGAGTTCGCCGAGCGGCTCGCGGAGCTGACGGGCCTGGACATGGTGCTGCCGATGAACACCGGCGCCGAGGCGGTCGAGAGCGGCGTCAAGGTGGCCCGCAAGTGGGCGTACGAGGTGAAGGGCGTCCCGGCCGACCGGGCCACGATCGTGGTGGCGGCGGACAACTTCCACGGCCGTACGACGACGATCGTGAGCTTCTCGACGGACGAGACGGCCCGGCGGGGTTTCGGGCCGTTCACGCCCGGCTTCCGGATCGTGCCGTACAACGACCTCGCGGCGATGGAGGCGGCGGTCGACGAGACGACCGCGGCGGTGCTGATCGAGCCGATCCAGGGGGAGGCGGGCGTCGTCATCCCCGACGACGGCTACCTCGCGGGCGTCCGCGAGCTGACCCGCCGGGCCGGGTGCCTGTTCGTCGCCGACGAGATCCAGTCCGGGCTGGGCCGTACGGGCCGCACCCTGGCCGTGGAGCACGAGGGCGTGGTGCCCGACGTGCTGCTGCTCGGCAAGGCGCTGGGCGGCGGCATCGTGCCGGTGTCGGCGGTCGTCGCGCGGCGTGAGGTGCTGGGCGTCCTGCGTCCGGGTGAGCACGGGTCGACCTTCGGGGGCAATCCGCTGGCGGCCGCGGTCGGCACGGCGGTGGTGGAGCTGCTGGCGACGGGCGAGTTCCAGCGGCGGGCGGCGGAACTGGGCGTCGTCCTGCGGGACGGCCTGACCGGGCTGGTCGGCCAGGGCGTGGTGGGCTTCCGCGCGCGCGGGCTGTGGGCGGGGGTCGACGTGGACCCGGCGGTGGGCACCGGCCGGGAGATCGGGGAGCGGTTGCTGGCGGAGGGCGTCCTGGTCAAGGACACGCACGGCTCCACCATCCGGCTGGCACCGCCGCTGACGATCACCGCGGAGGAGCTGGAGTCGGCCCTGGGGGCGCTGGAGCGGGTGTTGCGCCGGGCGGGGTGAGGGGTCCGCCCGGCGGCGCGGGAGGAGGCAGCACCGGGTCGGCGGGACGGTGCGGACCGGGGGTGCGCCCGGCGGGGCACGGAAGGAAGGCCGTCGCGCAGGCCGTGCCGTTCCGGTGCGCGGCACGCCGTGCCGTTCCGGTGCGCGGCACGCCGTGCCGTTCCGGTGCGCGGCCGCCGTGCCCGTTCCGGTGCGCGCCACGCGACGGGGGCGGCGCCGCGGCTCCGTACGGGGGCGGCCTCCCCCTTCGCCGTGGGGACCGCCTCCGGAGGCACCCGCCCTGGGGACGCGCCGCCGCCGGAGGAACCCAACCTGGGGAGCGCCGTCCCCGAGGAACCCGCCCCCGCCGGGGGACCGCGTCGCGCACATCGTGGAGGCGCAGGGTGAAGATGGAGGCAAGTGGTGGCGGACCACTCTCAGCGACAGAGAGTCAGCGACAGAGAGGTCGACCGTGGGCTCACACGACGAGGACGACGTTGCCCGCCGGCGGTTCGACGTGGCGGACGCCGCGCCCCTGCTGCTCGACGCACGGGGTGTGGTGACGAGCTGGACCCGGGACGCCGAGCGGCTGCTGGGGTACGCGGCCGTCGATGCGGTGGGCAAGGACCTGGCCGGGCTGCTGGCCCACGGGGACGCCGAGCGGATGCCGGACGTGCTGGAGCGGTGCCGCCGGGACGGCGGGTGGGCGGGGCTGCTGGCGGCCCGCCGCGCCGACGGCCGGCCGGTGCCGCTCATGGCCCGGATCACCTCGGCGGACGAGCTCGGCGGACCGGGGCGCTGGCTGCTGCTGCTGTGCGAGCGGGGCGACGCCCCCGGCTGGAGCATGAACCGTCAGGTGCTGGAGCAGCTGGTGGCCGGTTCGCCGATCGGTATCGCCATCGTCGACACCGACCTGCGCTTCGTGTGGTCGAACACGGCCCTGAGCCGGTTCGGCGGCGGCCCGCCCGAGCGCCGGCTGGGGCTGCGGTTCGCGGACGTCCAGCCGGGCCTGGACGCGGAGGCGGTCGAGGCCCAGATGCGGCGCGTGCTGGAGAGCGGCGAGACCGTCGTCGGCTACGAGCACGTGGGACGCGTCCGGGCGGCGCCGCACCGGGAGACGGCGCACGTCATGTCGTTCACCCGCCTCGACGACGAGCACGGGCGTCCGATGGGCGTCTACTACACGGTCGTGGACATCACCGACCGCCACCGTGCCCGGCGGCGCCTGGCCCTGCTGGACCGGGCCGGCCGGCGCATCGGCCGCACTCTGGACATCGCGCGGACCGCGCAGGAGCTTGCGGACGTGGCGGTGGCCGGTTTCGCCGACGCCGTCGCCGTGGACCTGCTGGAGCCGGTGCTGCGGGGTGCGGAGCCCGCCGCGGCGCGGGCACCGGGCGAGACCGTGGTGCTGCTCAGGGTCGGGCAGCGGTCGGGAGCGGAGGAGGCCGGTGACGGCCTCACCGGCTGCGGCACGGGTACGGCGTCCGGTTCGGGCTCGGGCTCGGGCTCCGATACCGGCACCGGCACCGGCACCGGCTCCGGCACGGGTACGGCGTCCGGCTCCGGTTGCGCCGAGGCCGAGGCCGACGCCGGGGCCCGGGCCCGGGCCCGGGCTCGGGCTCGGGCTGGGACCGGGTCCGGGGCTGGGGCCGGTGCCGGGGCCGGTGCGCATCCCGTCGTCGCGTACCCGGCCGGGTCGCCTCCCGTGGGCTGTCTGGTCAGCGGGCGGCCCTGGCGGGCGGAGCGGCTGGAGGAGGCCGGGGGATGGGGGCCCGCGCTGCCCGCGGTCGGCGGGGAGCACGTCGGGCCGCCCAGTGTGCTGGTGGTGCCGGTCCGGGCGCGCGGCACGACCCTGGGCATCACGACGTTCCTGCGCCACCCCGGCAAGGAGCCCTTCGCCGAGGACGATGTCGCGCTGGCCGAGGACCTGGTGTCGCGGGCGGCCGTCTGCGTGGACAACGCCCGCCGCTACACCCGCGAGCGCGACGCGGCGCTCGTGCTCCAGCGCAGCCTGCTGCCCCACCGGCTGCCCGAGCAGGACGCCGTCGAGGTGGCCGCCTGCTACCTGCCGGCCGACGAGCTGACCGGCATCGGCGGGGACTGGTACGACCTGATCCCGCTGTCGGGCGCACGGGTGGCGCTGGTGGTGGGAGAGGTCCCCGGACACGGCATCGACGCCGCCGCGGCCATGGGGCGGCTGCGGACCGCCGTGCGGACGCTCGCCGCCCTGGACCTGCCGCCGGAGGAGATCCTCGCCCACCTCGACGACCTGGTCGCCTGCACGGCCCGGGAGGAGGTCGGCGGGCCGGAGGCGTGGGTGGAGGCCCCGGAGGCGGTGGGGTCGGGGTGCCTGTACGTCGTCTACGACCCCGTCGACGGGCGCTGCGCGATGGCCGCCGCCGGGCACCCCGCGCCGGCCGTCGTGCTGCCCGACGGCACGGTCACCTTCGTCGACCTGCCGCAGGGGCCGCCGCTGGGCGCCGGCGGGCCGCCGTTCGAGTCGACCGAGCTGCTGCTGGCGCCGGGCAGCACGCTCGCCCTGCACACCGACGGTCTGCTGGCCGGGGGCGAGGAGTGGACGCCGCACACCGACCGGGAGCGGCTGCGGCGGGCCCTGGAGCGGCAGGAGCCCGGGCTGGACCTGCGCTGCCGGGCGGTGATCGACGTCCTCGCCCCGGACCGGCCGCACGACGACGTGGCGCTGCTGATGGCCCGCACCCGCCGCCTCTCCCCCGACCAGGTCGCGGACTGGGAGCTGCCCGCCGACCCGGCCGCGGTGGCCGAGGCCCGCAAGGCCGCGAGCCGCCGGCTGGCCGAGTGGGACCTCACCGAGCTGTCCTTCACCACGGAACTGGTGGTCAGCGAACTCGTCACCAACGCGATCCGGCACGCCGCCGGCCCCATCCGGCTGCGGCTGATCCGTGAGCGCTCCCTGGTCTGCGAGGTGCACGACGGCGTCACCACCGCGCCCCATCTGCGTCACCCGCGCACCACGGACGAGGGTGGGCGGGGGCTGCTGCTGGTCTCGCAGGTCACCCGGCGCTGGGGCACCCGTTTCGTCCCCGGCGGGAAGATCATCTGGGCCGAGCAGTCGCTCACGGGACCGGAGCTGTGACGCGGCCGCCGCTCCCCACCGACCGACCTTCGTGACAAAATGTCGCAATATCGACATGCGCGGCAAGAGTCGGACGGGGCGTGGGTCGGATGGGGCATGGATCGGGCGGAACGGACGGGACCGGTGCCGGAACCGGCGCCGGGACCGGCGCCGCCGCCGAAGCGGCGGTCGACTACGCCGCGGTGTTCCAGGCGCTGCCCGGCAGCGTGTCCCTGCTGACCCCCGGGCTGGTCTTCGCCGACGCCAACGAGGCGTTCCTGCGCCTGGCCGGACGCCGGCGCGAGCAGGTGGTCGGACGCCATCTCTTCGAGGTCTTCCCGGACAACCCGAACAACCCCTCGGCGGACGGCGTGCGCAATCTGGAGGCCTCGCTGCGCCGGGTGCTGGCCACCGGCGAGCGCGACGCCATGGCCCTGCAACGCTACGACGTCCAGCCGGCCGACCGGCCCGGCGAGTGGGAGGAGCGCTACTGGAGCCCGGTCAACGCGCCCGTGCGCGGGGCGGACGGCTCCGTGGTGCTGCTGGTGCACCGCGTCGAGGAGGTCACCGAACTGCTCCGGGCCCGCGGCCTCGGCCGGTCCGGGAACCAGCCGGAGAACCGGTCCGGGAGCCAGCCGGAGAACCGGTCCGGGAGCCAGCCGGAGAACCGGTCCGGGAGCCAGCCGGGGAACCGGTCGGGGAGCCGACCGGAGAACCGGCCGGGGAGCCGGTCGGCAGTTCCGGCGGAGGACCCGCCGCACGCGCTGGAGGCCGAGCTGTACACCCGCGCCCGCGAACTCCAGGAGGTCAACGAACGGCTGCGGCGGGCCCACGCCCGTGAGCGCGAGGTGGCCCTCGCCCTCCAGGAGGCGATGCTGCCCGCGCCCGGACGGGTCCGCCACCACAGCGCGGCCGTGCGCTACCGGCCCGCCGTCGGCGCGCTCAACGTGTGCGGGGACTGGTACGACCTGGTCGACCTCGTCGGCGGCCACCGCATCGGCGTGGCCGTCGGCGACGTCGTCGGGCACGGCCTGGCGGCGGCCGGGGTGATGGGCCAGCTGCGCAGCGCGCTCAGCGCCGCCTCCCGGATGGCCGCGGGGCCCGCCCAGGCCCTGGACGTGCTGGGCCGGTACGCGCACGTGGTGGACGGCGCGGAGGCGGCCACGGCGGTCACCACGTTCGTCGACTTCGACCACCACACCATCACGTACAGCAGCGCCGGACACCTCCCGCCCGTACTCGTGCACCCCTCGGGCCGGGTGGAACTGCTCGACCGGGCGACCGATCCCCCGCTCGACGCCCGCCCCGACCCGGTGCCCCGGCCGCAGGCGACCACCTCCTTCGACACCGGCGCCACACTGGTGCTGTACACCGACGGCCTGGTGGAGCGGCGGCGCGAGGCCATCGACACCGGCCTGGCCCGTCTGACGGAAGCCCTCGCCCGGCACCGGACCGAGGACCCCGAGACCCTGGCCGACTCCGTCCTGCTGGAGCTGCTGCCGCCCGGCGGCACGACCGACGACACGGCGCTCGTCGTCGTGCGGCTGTGAGGGGGTACCCCGGTGGTACGGAGTGACGTGCCGTCAGCCCGCGGGTTCCGGCCGCAGCCGCCCCCGCCTACACTGGCACCCCACACCGTGCCGGTTGACCTGCCGGAACACGGCGGCCCCGCCGATCGGCCGGACTGAGGAGCGACGCCTTGTTCTACCACCTCCTGAAGTACGTGGTGCTGGGGCCGCTGCTGCGGCTGCTGTTCCGGCCCCGCATCGAGGGGCTGGAGCACGTACCGGCGTCCGGCGCGGCGATCATCGCCGGCAACCACCTGTCGTTCTCCGACCACTTCCTGATGCCGGCGGTCCTCAAGCGGCGCATCACCTTCCTCGCCAAGGCCGAGTACTTCACCGGTCACGGCGTCAAGGGCCGGCTGACCGCCGCGTTCTTCCGCAGCGTCGGGCAGATCCCGGTCGACCGCTCCGGCAAGGAGGCGGGCCAGGCCGCGATCCGCGAGGGCCTCGGTGTCCTGCGCAAGGACGAGCTGCTGGGCATCTACCCGGAGGGCACCCGCTCGCACGACGGCCGCCTCTACAAGGGCAAGGTGGGCGTCGCGGTGATGGCCCTGAAGGCCGGGGTGCCGGTCGTCCCCTGTGCCATGATCGGCACCTTCGAGGCGCAGCCGCCCGGCCAGAAGATCCCCTCCTTCCGTCCCGTCGTCATCCGCTTCGGCGAACCGCTGGACTTCTCCCGCTACGCCGGCATGGAGAACGACAAGACGGTCCTGCGCGCGGTCACCGACGAGATCATGTACACGATCCTCACGTTGTCGGAGCAGGAGTACGTCGACCGGTACGCGGCCGACGTCAAGGCGGAGGAGGAGACCGCCCGGGCGAAGGCGCGCAGGTTCCCCCGGCTGCCGCTCAGCTGACCGCGGAGCGCTGACCGCAGACCGCAGACCGCAGACCGCAGACCGCAGACCGCAGACCGCAGAGCATGCGGGCCGCAGAGCACGCGGGCCGCAGAGCACGCGGGCCGCGCGAACGCGGACGTCACTCCAGGGACATGAGCGCCTCGTCCAGGATGCGCCGCAGCCGCAGACCGTCCGGGGCGACCGCGGTCACCAGGGCGGCCGGCCCGGCCAGCGGCACGAGCGTGGCGGTGTCGCCGAGGACCCGTGCGGTCACCGGCCGGTCGCGGAACTCGGGCCGTACGACGACCAGTTGGCCGAGGGCGCGGTGTCCGCCGAGGACGGCGGGCCCGTCCCAGCCGCCGGGGGCGCCCGGACCGCAGGCCAGCTGCTGGTCGAGCACGGGCCGTCCGCCGACCCGTACGACGAGGCGGCTGGTCAGGCGCCCCGGCTCCTCCCCCACCCGCCCGAGCACCTGCTCCTCGCGCAGCACGAGCCGGGCCCGGGGCGCCAGTCCGACGTGCGTGGTGACAGACAGGTCACTGCCCTGCGCGGAGATCAACGGCTCGGGCAGCCAGTGCAGTTCGCCGTCGTCGGCGACGTCGATCCGTACGTCGTAGCGGGCCTCCTCCTTGCCCTGGCCCGGCAGGGCGATGGTGGCGGCGGCCGAGCCCAGGCGCAGCCGGGCGCCGCTGTCGACGGCCGCCTCGACGGCGAGGCGGTCGCCGCCGAGGGGGCCGCTCATCGCGCCGACGAGCATGACGCGCGCCTGACCGCCGTCACCGCCGCGGGTGCGCCGCAGCGCGAGGGGCCCGTCGCTCTCCAGGACGGGCAGGGCGGTCCCGCCGCGCCCGTCCCGCCGCGCGCGGATCCGGGCGGTGGCGTGCACACCGCTCATCTCACGCCACCCACGCGGCGCGCTGCTCCCGCACCCACTCGGCGACGTCCCGCACGCCGGTCGCGCCCCGCAGCGACTGGAACACGACGGGCAGTTCGGCGCGCTGCGCCTTGGCGTCGGCGGCCATCCGGGCGAGGTCGGACCCGACGTACGGGGCGAGGTCGGTCTTGTTGACGACGAGCAGGTCGGCGGTGGTGACGCCGGGCCCTCCCTTGCGCGGGATGTCGTCCCCGCCGGCGACGTCGATGACGAAGATCTGGGCGTCCACCAGTCCCTTGGAGAAGGTGGCGGTCAGGTTGTCGCCCCCGGACTCGACGAGGATCAGGTCGAGCGGCCCCACCTCGTCCTCCAGGTCCTCCACGGCCTCGAGGTTGGCGGAGATGTCGTCCCGGATGGCGGTGTGCGGACAGGCGCCCGTCTCGACGGCCGTGATCCGCTCCGGCGGCAGCACGGCCTCCCGGAGCAGGAACTCCGCGTCCTCCCGCGTGTAGATGTCGTTGGTCACGACGGCCAGCGACAGTTCGTCCCGCAGGGCACGGCAGAGCGCGGCGACGGTGGCGGTCTTCCCCGACCCGACGGGACCGCCGAGCCCGATACGGAGGGCGCGCCGCGCCCCGTCGGGGCGCCGGGCGTCGGCACCGACGGCCGGGGTGACGGTGTGGGAGTGATCGAGGTGCACGTGGAACTCCTTCGCTTGCGAACGCCGGTCAGGACAATGCAGCCCGTCTGGGGGTCCCCCCTCTGGGGGAGTTTGAGGACGAGGCCCGTTCAGGGCCGAAGCGGGGGCCCAGGGGCGGCAGCCCCCTGACGGGGTCGAAGGGGCGGAGCCCCTTCAGGGAGAGGCCCCTCACGACGCGAACAGCCGCACCGGCCACCCCGCATGCCCCTCCGCCCCGATCTCGAGCAGCGGCGCGGAGGCGGACGGCAGCGCGTCGGTCCCGGCGGCCACCGCCGCCCGCCCCGCCGCGACCGCCCGGTCGACCACCCGGTCCGTCTCCGGCGCCAGCCGCGCCAGCACCGCCGTGGCCGAGAAGGGGTCGAGGCTCAGCAGCCGCACCACCGCGGTCGCCGGTCCGCTCACGCTCTCGTACGCCGCGCAGTGCGCCGCGTCCTCGGGCCCGAGTCCGGCCGCGCGGGCCGCCAGGCCCAGCACCACCGGCTGGTGGGCGCCCTTGGGGAAGGCCCGTGCCAGGGCGTCCAGTTCGTCGCTCGGCCAGACCGCGCGGGCCGCTCGCGTCAGCTGCCGTCCCAGTTTGCGCGCGGCCGTGCGCAGCGCGGGGGACGGGGTCCGGGCGTCGGCCGCCGCGTCGAGTTCCGCCGGGTCGCCGCCGGCCGCGGCGGCCGCGGCCAGGGCGGCCGCCACCAGCCCCGCGGTGTGCAGCCGTCCGCGGCAGAAGTCCTCCAGGCTCGCCGCGCCGGTGATCCGTCCGGCCTTGACGGCTTCCTCCGCCCCGCCGGAGTGCGCGTGCCCTCCGGCGGGGAAGCGGCCGTCGGCCAGGACGAGGAGCGCTGCCCTTGTCATACCGGCGTCCTCAGAAGAGGAAGTAGCGCTGGGCCATGGGCAGCTCCGCGGCCGGTGTCGCCTCGACGAGTTCCCCGTCGACGCGCACGGCGAAGCTGTCGGGGTCGATCTCGACCCGGGGCCGGGCGTCGTTCTCCCGCATGTCCGCCTTGGTCACGCCCCGCGTGGAGTCGATGGCGACGAACCTCTTGCCGAGGCCCAGCCGTTCCGGCAGCCCGTCGTCGAGGGCGAGCGGGGCCACGAAGTTGACGGAGTTGGCGGCCGGTGCCCGGCCGATCGCCCCGTACATCGGGCGGGGCAGGATGGGCTGCGGGGTGGGGATGGAGGCGTTGGCGTCGCCCATCTGCGCGTACGCGATCTGCCCGCCCTTGAGGACGAGGTGCGGCTTGACGCCGAAGAACGCCGGTTCCCACAGGACGAGGTCGGCGAGCTTGCCCGTCTCGACGGAGCCGATCTCCCGGGCGAGGCCCTGGGCGAGCGCCGGGTTGATCGTGTACTTGGCGACGTACCGCCGTACCCGCCGGTTGTCGGCCCGGCCGTCGCCGGGCAGCGCGCCCCGCCGCCGCTTCATCACGTGCGCGGTCTGCCAGGTCCGCAGGACGACCTCGCCGACCCGCCCCATGGCCTGTGCGTCGGAGGAGATGATGGAGATGGCGCCCAGGTCGTGCAGGACGTCCTCCGCGCCGATGGTCGAGGGCCGGATCCGGGACTCGGCGAACGCCAGGTCCTCGGGCACCGCGGGGTTGAGGTGGTGGCACACCATCAGCATGTCGAGGTGTTCCTCGGCGGTGTTCACGGTGTACGGCCGTGTCGGGTTCGTCGAGCTGGGCAGGACGTGCGGCTCGGAGACGACGGTCATGATGTCGGGCGCGTGCCCGCCGCCGGCGCCCTCGGTGTGGTAGGCGTGGATGCCGCGGCCGGCGATCGCGGCGAGCGTGTCGCCCACGAATCCGGCCTCGTTGAGGGTGTCGGTGTGGATGGCGACCTGGATGCCGGTCTGCTCGGCGACGGTCAGCGAGGCGTCGATGACGGCCGGCGTGGAGCCCCAGTCCTCGTGCAGTTTGAGGCCCAGCGCCCCGCCCCGGATCTGCGACAGCATCGCCTCGTGGGAGACGGTGTTGCCCTTGCCGAGGAAGCCGATGTTCAGCGGGTACCGCTCCATCGCCTCCAGCATGCGGGCGAGGTGCCAGGGGCCGGGCGTCACGGTCGTCGCCTTGGAGCCCTCGGCGGGCCCGGTGCCGCCGCCCACGAGCGTGGTGACGCCCGCCGCGAGCGCCTCGTCGGCGATCTGCGGGCAGATGAAGTGGACGTGCGCGTCGACGGCTCCGGCGGTGAGGATGCGGCCGTTGCCGGCGATGATCTCGGTCTCCGGGCCGATCACCAGGTCCGGGTGGACCCCGTCCATGGTGTCGGGGTTGCCCGCCTTGCCGATGCCGGTGATCCGGCCGTCGCGGATGCCGACGTCGGCCTTGACGATCCCCCAGTGGTCCACGATCACGGCGCCGGTGACGACGGTGTCGGGCGCGCCGTCCGCGCGGGTGGCGCGGGACTGGCCCATGGACTCGCGGATGACCTTGCCGCCGCCGAACACGGCCTCGTCCCCGGCGAGTCCGGGACCGCCGGAGCGGTCCTCCTCGATCTCGACGATCAGGTCGGTGTCGGCGAGCCGGATGCGGTCACCGGTGGTGGGGCCGAACAGGTCGGCGTACGCGGCGCGGGAGATCTCAGGCATCGAGGGCGCCTCCGGTCTCGCCGCGCAGCCCGGGCACCACGCGGGCGCCGGCGAGGGGGACGAGGGCGACGTCGACGGGCAGCCCCGGCTCGAAGCGCACGGCGGTGCCCGCGGGGACGTTCAGCCGCTTGCCGCGTGCGGCGGCGCGGTCGAACTCCAGGCCGGGGTTGGCCTCGGCGAAGTGGTAGTGGGAGCCGACCTGGACGGGCCGGTCGGCGGCGTTGAGGACGGTGAGCCGGGTGACCTCACGGCCCTCGTTGTACACGATCGGGTCCTCGGCGAAGAGGATCTCTCCGGGAATCATCGGGGCCCCTCTCAGACGATCGGGTCGTGGACGGTGACGAGCTTGGTGCCGTCCGGGAAGGTCGCCTCGACCTGGACGTCGTGGATCATCTCGGGGATGCCCTCCATGACGTCGTCGCGGGTGAGCAGCTTGCGGCCGGAGGCCATGAGCTCGGCGACCGTCCGGCCGTCGCGTGCCCCTTCGAGGATGTGCGCGGTGATGAGGGCGACCGCCTCGGGGTGGTTGAGCTTCAGCCCGCGGGCGCGGCGCCTCTCGGCGACGTCGGCCGCCACGTGGATCAGCAGCCTCTCTTGCTCGTGCGGCGTCAGTTGCACGTCCCACCTCACATCCTCGCTCCGGACCTTGCGGGGCCCGGTTGCCGCGGCCACGGGGGAAAAGTCCCAGGTGGCGTGAAGGGGCAGGCTAGTTGGGCCGCGTTTCACGCACGTTACCCGAGCGGTGTGACCGTCAGACCCCGGGGTCGGTGCCCGGCATGCTCATCAACGCGCGCAGACCGTCCCGCAGGACGTCCACCGACGTCGGCCCGAACAGGGACTGCTGGGCGATGAAGCCGAGGACGGTGGCGATCATCGTGCGGGCCACGTGGTCCGGCGGTACGTCCGAGCGCATCGTCCCGGCCGCCTGGTGGGCCTCGACGATCCGCGCCCATGCCGCGCGCACGACGGTGTAGCCCTCGCGCAGGACGTCCGCGAGGGTGTCGTTGCGCGGGATCTCCGACCAGACCTGGACGACCAGGCGCGGGAAGGCGGGGACGCCGTCCACGGTGAGGGACTCGCGCAGGCCGAGGGTCCGGTCGAGGACGGCGGGCACGAGGCGGTCGGGCGGCGGGGGCGGGCTCTGCTCGGCCGCCGCCTCGAAGGCGGCCCGGACCTCGCCCAGCACCTCCGAGACGATCGCGGCGATCAGCTCGTCCTTGCCGCCGAAGTACCGGTACACGGCGCCGGCCGAGAGATCGGCCTCCTTCAGGACGTCCTGCATGGAGGTGGCGTGGAAGCCGTTGCGCGCGAAGCAGAGCGCGGCGGCGTCGAGGATCTGCCGGCGGCGGGCGTCGAGGTGGGCCTGGGATACGCGTGCCATGGCCCAAAACTTAAAACGAACGTTCCTTCTTGACAAGCGCCCCACAGGCGGCGCACGGTGGTGACAGAGCTAAAACGAACGATCCTTCTTTTTAGAGTCGGCCGGAGGAGATTCCCATGAACACCGCTCCCGCCCCCGCCACCAGGGCTCCCGCCCGGCGCGCGATCGCGGTCGTCGTCCTCGTCCCCGTGCTCACGGCGCTCGCCCTGTGGGCCTTCGCCTGGCCGGCCGCCCGCACCGCACCCCGCGACCTGCCGCTCGGCGTGGCCGGCCCCCGGGCCGCGATCACCCAGGTGGAGAAGACCCTCGAACGGCACGAGGGCGCCTTCGAGATCCACCGCTACGACGACGAGGCCGCGGCCCGCGCCGCCGTGGCGGACCGGACGGTGTACGGCGCCGTGGTCGTCACTCCCCAGGGCCCCGAGCTGCTGACCGCGTCGGCCGCGAGCCCGGTCGTCGCCCAGCTGTTGCAGCAGGCGGTCGACCGGCAGGCCGCGGCCGACGGCACCGACGTCCGGACGGTGGACGTCGTCGCCGCCTCCGCGAACGACCCGCGCGGGGCGGCACTGAGCGCGAGCGTGCTCCCGCTGGCGCTGGCCGGCATCGCGGCGGGCGCGGTGGTGACCCTGCTCGGCCTGCGCGGGGTCCGCGCCGCGCTCGCACTGGTCGGCACCGCCGCTCTGGTGGGCCTCGTCGCGGCGGCGCTCGCGCACAGCTGGCTGGGGGTGCTCGCCGGCGACTGGTGGGCGGAGGCGGCGACGTTCGGTCTGTCGACACTGGCGGTGAGCGCGGCCGTGGCCGGGTGCGCCGCCCTGCTGGGCCCCGCGGGCATCGGCCTGACGGCGTTCACCGTGATGTTCCTCGGCAACCCGTTCTCCGGGGCGGCCTCGGCGCCGGAGATGCTGCCCGAGCCGGTCGGCGCGATCGGCCAGTGGCTGCCGCCGGGCGCGGGGACGACGCTGCTGCGCTCGGTGTCCTTCTTCGACGGCGCGGCGGCCACCGGTCCCGCCCTGACCCTCACCTGGTGGGCCGCGCTGGGCCTGGGAGCGGTGCTGCTCGGCGACGCGCTGAAGGGCCGCGCGAGGAGCGCCGCACCGGCCGCCGGCCGGGAGGCCGCACTCGCCGGCTGACCCGCGCACCGGGAAGCCACGCCCACCGGGAGGCCCCCCAGATGGAGGCCACCCCCACCGGCGCCCCACCGGCCTGACGGCCCGGCCCGCCGCCGGAACCCTCGACCGACCGTGCGCCCTCCGTCTTGGCGGAGGGCGCACGGTTCTGCGCGTCCGACCGCCCCCGTCCCCATCCGCCGGGATGCGCCTGGAATGTGCGGGGATACGCCGGGATGCGGCGGGGACGCGGCCGTCTAGCGGTGGTTCGGCCCCCGGTGCTCGGCCGCGATCCCGAACCGCTGCTGTTCGAGGGAAGCCGGGGCCGCCGCCTCGCGGACCGCGGAGACGGAGCTGATCACCTGCTCGCCCTCCGGGGCGTCGAGCGCGTCGAGCCGTTCCAGGTCGGCGGCGGAGACCAGGGCGACGAGGGGCTTGCCGTGCCGCGTCACGACGACGCGCTCGCCGCCGTACACCACCCGGTTGATCAGGTCGGCGAGCTCAGCCCTGGCTTGCGTCACCGGAATCTCGTAGGCCATGACCCCATTCTAACGTCACGTACGTCCTGTACATTTTTTACAGACGTCGAAGGAGGGGGTTCCCATGACCCGACCGTCCGCCCGCCATGTCCTGCCCGAGTTCACCGAACGCACCGGCTCGGGGTACCGGACGCTGGACCCGTACTCGAAGCTGCTGGAGGAGCGCATCGTCTTCCTGGGCACGCCGATCGACGACACCGCGGCGCACGACGTGATGGCCCAGCTCATGTACCTGGAGCACCGGGACCCCGACCGGGACATCTCGCTGTACGTCAACTCCCCGGGCGGCTCGTTCAGCGCGATGTCGGCCGTCTACGACACGCTGCGGTACGTCACCTGCGACGTGGCGACCGTCTGCCTGGGCCAGGTCGGCTCGGCCGCCGCCGTCCTGCTGGCCGCGGGCACACCGGGCAAGCGGTCCGTGCTGCCGGGCGCGCGCGTGGTGCTCCGCCAGCCGTCGCTGCCGGAGCCGGTGCGGGGGCAGACCGGCGATCTGGTCGTCCAGGCCCGGGAACTGGCCCGCACCCGCACCCTCCTGGAGGAGATGCTCGTACGGCACACCGGGCGCAGCCCCGAGCAGGTGAGCGCCGACCTCGAACGCGACCGGATCCTCGACGCCCGCCAGGCCGTGGAGTACGGCCTGGCGGACCGGGTGGTCCCGGCCCGCAGTGCTTCCGGCGGCCTGCCGGGCGTGGGGTGAGCCGCCGATGCTGCCTCCCGAGCTGCCTCCGCTGCCCGCGCTGACCCGGGCCGAGGCCGAGCTGATCGACCGTTACCTGGAGGTGGTCGACCTGCTCGGCCGGATCAACCCCGCCCGCGACGGCGACACCTACCGCGGACTGCGCGCCGCCCAGGCACTGGTGGGCAGGGCGACCGCGCTGCGCGACGCGCTGACGCTGATGCACCAGCGGGGCGAGAGCGAACTGCACGCGCCGACGCTCGCGCGGGCGCTGCGCGTGCTCGACGGAGAGCGCCGCACCGCGCGCGTCACGATGCCTCCGCTCCCCGACCGATGACGTACGGGTGTCCCGACGGCTCGGTGTTCGCCGAAAGCGTGACGCCCGGACCCGAGTCGAAACGGACCGAACGGCGTACCCCCGGGCGGCCCATCCTCGGCTGCTTTTTCCAGCCCACAGCGGTTGCGCGAAATGAGGGGCACCGCGCCGGAACGGAGGGTTCCAGTGCTGGTCGGGGGGTATGTCGTCGTCTTGACACCTGACCCGCCATCAGGGTGTCCACCCGAACGGGTGAGTGGTGAGTAACCCCACAAATCCCCGGTTGCGTTGGGATTTTCGGACATCGGTGCGCCAAGATCCCTGACTGACGACAAGCCCCCGCCACAAGCGGCGGGGCGGTCCGGGCGGACGCCGAGTCCTGCCGCCGCCCGGATGACCGGTCGACAGGAGTGCATCGGCAGGAGTGGAGGACCCAAGCACGACGGGTCGCCGGAACGGTCGCGCCATGACCGGACCGAGCAGCCCTTGGGGTGAAGCCGCAGCAGCGGCCGGGCAACTTCGCCAGCCCGAATCCGACAGGTCATCCTTCACAGGCGGCTGACGAAGGGTTGCGCATGACTGCGCTGAATCGTGTCCCGTCGCTCATGGCCCGGGCCGGCACGGCCTCGGCCTTCGCCATCGCCGCCGTGGGCGGCTCGATCGTGGTCCCGGGTGTCGCCTCCGAAGCGGCGGCCGCCACCCCGGCGACGAAGGCACTCCAGATCGCGGCCTCCAAGAAGGGTTCGCCCTACCGGTACGGTGCCACCGGGCCGAACAGGTTCGACTGCTCGGGGCTCACGCTGTACTCGTTCAAGAAGGCGGGCAAGAAACTGCCCCGTACGGCGGCCCAGCAGTACAACAAGACCACCCACATCTCGGCGAGCAAGCGCAAGGCCGGGGACCTCGTGTTCTTCCACTCGGGGTCGTACGTCTACCACGTCGGGATCTACGCCGGTAAGGGCAAGATCTGGCACTCCCCGAAGACCGGGGACGTGGTGAGGTTGCAGAAGATCTGGACCAAGAGCGTCTGGTACGGCCGGGTCAAGTGACCCTCCGGGGGCGGTGGCGGCGTCCCTGACGCGCCGCCACCGCCTCCGGAGCCCGCCCCCGGAGCCCGGGGCCGGTGGTCGGGGCGTGGGGGCCGTCAGGCGGCCGCTCGCGCCGCCGGCGCCACGCCCAGGGCCGTCACACAGCCGTTCGCGGCCCTCCGTGGCCCTCGTGGCCCTCGCGGACCTCCGTGGCCCTCCGTGGCCCTCCGTGGCCCTCGCGGTCCTCCGTGGCCGTCACAGTCCTCCACGGCCTCACAGCCCTCCGCAGCCGCCGAGTCCCGCCCGTCCCCACCGGTCGCCCCAGGCCTCGCCCTGCCGGGCACCACCACGCCCTCGGACGTTCCCCGTCCCTCCGGGGCCGGCCGCTGCCGCCCCCGCGCCACCCCTGCCGGCCGAGCGTGCGGCCCGCGCTCACGCCCTCCCGAAACCACCCGTTCGGCGGACACCTCCGCCCGCACCCCGCACACCACTCGTCCGGCGGACGGCCACACCCGTGCGGCCCGCCGCCTCCCCGCGCACCTCCCCCTGGCCCCGAAGCCGCACGTCCCCGAGTCCCCCGCACCCCGCCCCCACAGCCGTCCGCCACCCATCCCCGCCCCCGCCCCCGCCCCCGCACACACTCCACGCCCTCACCGCTCCCCGTCCCGCCGCGGAATCCGGGCGGGGTCAAGGTTCCTGTTGGCCCGCCGTCGCCACCGGCTCCACGGGCACCGTCCACGGCAGGTCGACGCAGATGGTCTTGCCGCCCTCGCGGGTGGGGCGGACGCGGAGTCGGCCACCGCACTCCACGGTCAGCCACCGGATGATCACCAGGCCGCGGCCGTTGTCCTGCTGGACGGCGGCCGGCAGGCGCCTGGGGAAGCGCGGGTGGCTGTCGGTGACGCCGATGCGCAGCAGCTCGTCCCGGTCGAGCCGGAGGTCCACCCGGAAGGTGGGCGACTGCCCGAAGGTGTGCTGTACGGCGTTGGTGGCGAGCTCGGAGACGATGAGGCGGACGGTGTCGGCCGTCTCCGCCTCCGCGGGAAGACCCCATCCCCCCAGCGTGGTCAGCACGAACGCGCGGGCCGTGGACACCGAGGCGGGATCGCTCGGCAGAGTGAGGGATGCTTCCAGATGGTCTGCCATGGCGATGCCGTCCCTTTCCCACGGGACCGGAGTCCGACACGGTGCGGATGGTTCGAGTACGGTCCCGGACTGGTGCTTCGTCGCCAGATTGCCATCAGCGGGCCGCCACCGGTGGCGATCCACCGAGAAGTGCATATATCTGTCGCTCGATGCGGTGAACTCTGCCACGGCAGAGCGTATTTGGACGGCCCGTAGGGAGTAAGGAGGACTCCATGCAGCACGGTCCCGCGGTGCGCCGCCGGAAACTGGGCGCCGAACTGCGGGCCCTGCGCGCCCGCCTCGGCCTGACCAGTGGGGAGGCGGCCCGGCTCGTGGGCTGGCACCAGTCGAAGGTGAGCCGGATCGAGACCGGCACCAGCGGTACGAAACCCGCCGACGTGCGGTTACTCCTCGACGCCTACGGCGTGTCCGATCCCCGGCTGCGCGAGCTCATGCTGGCGTTGGCGGGGTCCGCCGACAGCGGCGGACGGGATCACTGGGTGCACGCCTACCGCGGCGTACTCCCGCCCGCCTACCGGGACTTCATCAGCCTGGAGTCGCAGGCGAGCGCGATGCGCACCCTGGAGACGACCGTGGTCCCGGGGCTGCTCCAGACGCCCGAGTACGCGCGGGCGGTGACGAGGGCCGCCGTCGAGGGCGCCGACGAGGACCAGTTGGACACCCTGGTGGAGGTGCGGCTGGCCCGCCAGGACGTCCTGCGCGCACAGCCGCCGCTGACGCTGAACGCGGTGCTGGACGAGGCCGTGCTGCGCCGGGAGGTGGGCGGTCCGGAGGTCATGGCGCGGCAACTGGACCGGCTCGTGGAGGCGGGCCGGCTTCCCCAAGTGACCCTCCAGGTACTGCCGTTCAGTGCCGGAGCTCATATCGGAGTCACAGGTTCTTTCGTTATCTTCTCGTTTACGAGCACTTCTGATCTGGATGTGGTTGTTCTCGACCACTTGACGAGTAGCCTCTACCTCGAACGGAAAGAACACCTCCAGGCCTACACAGAGGCCTTCGACGCCCTTCGGGCGCACGCCCTTTCACCCGAGGACACACTGGAATACATCGCCGCGAAAGCCGCCGGCACGTAAGGAGGCACCATGACTGCACTGCCTCGGAACGTACCCTCCAGTAACGACCTGCACGACCGCCACCGTCCGCAGGGTCTGCGGTGGCTGCGCAGCAGCTACAGCACGGGAGCCAACAACTGCGTGGAGACGGCCCGCCCGGAGACCGGACCGTGGGCCGGCCTGCTCGCCGTACGCGACTCCAAGGACCCGGCCGGACCCGCCCTGCTCTTCTCCCCCGAGAGCTGGACGGGCTTCACGGCCACGTTCCGCTGACCTTCGTCCGGAACGTCCGGACCGACGTCCGGACCCCTACCCCCACCCCTGTCCCGGCGCCCGGCCGTGTCACGCCGACTCATGGCCGTGTCTCGCCGATCACTCGTACAGCGCGTTCGATCTGCGCCTCGGAGAGGTCCGCACGGGCGGTCAGCCTCAGGCGTGAGACGCCGTCGGGCACGGAGGGAGGACGGAAGCAGCCGACGGTCAGCCCTGCCGCCCGGCAGTCCGCCGCCCAGCGCACGGCCCGCTCCGGGGACGGCGCACGCACAGAGACGACCGCGGCGTCCGGACGCACCGCCTCCAGACCCGCGGCCGTCAGCCGCGCGTGCAGGTCGCCCGCGACCGCACGCGCGCGTGCCGCGCGTTCCGGTTCGCGGCGCAGCAGCCGCAGTGCCGCCAGGGCCGCGCCCGCCGCCGCGGGGGCGAGGCCGGTGTCGAAGATGAACGTCCGGGCCGCGTTCACCAGGTGCTCGATCACCCGCGCGGGTCCGAGCACGGCCCCGCCCTGGCTGCCGAGCGACTTGGACAGCGTGACCGTGACGACGACGTCGCCGGCGCCGGCCAGCCCCGCGGCGTGCGGGGCGCCGCGCCCGCCGGCGCCGAGGACGCCCAGCCCGTGGGCGTCGTCGACGAGCAGTCCGGCCCCGTGCTCCCGGCACACCTCGGCGAGGGCGGCCAGCGGGGCCGCGTCGCCGTCGACCGAGAACACCGTGTCGGAGACCGTCAGCGCCGGGCCCGGGTGCGTGCCGAGCGCCTTGCGCACGGCGTCCGGGTCGGCGTGCGCGACGACCTGGGTGGTGCCGCGGGCCAGCCGGCAGCCGTCGATGAGCGAGGCGTGGTTCCCGGCGTCCGAGACGATCAGGGTGCCGTGCGGGGCCAGCGCGGTGACCGCCGCCAGGTTCGCGGCGTAGCCGGAGGAGAGGACCAGGGCCGCCTCGAAGCCGCAGAAGCCGGCCAGTTCCCGTTCCAGCTCGGCGTGGAGTTCGGTGGTGCCGGTGACGAGACGGGAGCCGGTGGCACCGGCGCCCCAGGTCCGGGCGGCCCGCGCCGCGCCCTCGGTGACCTCCGGATGACGGGCCAGGCCCAGGTAGTCGTTGCTCGCGAGGTCGAGGAGCGCAGCGTCGGCCGGCCGGGGACGCAGGGTCCGTACGAGTCCGGCGCGGCGGCGCAGCTCCGCCTGCTCGTCGATCCAGCCGAACGCCATGGGGCCCTCCGGTGATTTTGTAGGTAGCGGACAGACACTAGCGGCAGGTGTGGCCGCACATGGTGTGGCACTACCCACACGTCGAAGCGGGCGTGTTGTGCGATCCCTACCTTGGCCAGGAGTGGTCCGGTAGGACAGGATCGGCTCTCATGGACCTGTTGAACACGCTGGTGGACAAGGGGCTTCGGCGCGAGCTGCCGACCCGTGCGGAAGCGCTGGCCGTCCTCGCGACGTCCGACGACGACCTGCTCGACGTGGTGGCCGCGGCCGGCCGGGTGCGCCGGCACTGGTTCGGGCGACGGGTGAAACTCAACTACCTCGTCAACCTCAAGTCGGGGCTGTGCCCCGAGGACTGCTCCTACTGCTCCCAGCGGCTCGGCTCCACGGCCGGGATCCTCAAGTACACCTGGCTCAAGCCCGACGAGGCCTCCGAGGCGGCGGCCGCGGGGCTGGCCGGCGGGGCGAAGCGGGTGTGCCTGGTGGCGAGCGGGCGCGGTCCGACCGACCGGGACGTGGACCGGGTCTCCGAGACCATCAAGGCCATCAAGGAGCAGAACGAGGAGGTCGAGGTGTGCGCCTGTCTCGGTCTGCTCTCCGAGGGGCAGGCGGAGCGGCTGCGCGCGGCGGGCGCCGACGCCTACAACCACAACCTGAACACGTCCGAGGGGACGTACGCGGACATCACGACCACGCACACGTACGCCGACCGGGTGGACACGGTCCACAAGGCGCACACGGCGGGACTGTCCGCCTGCTCCGGGCTGATCGCCGGCATGGGCGAGAGCGACGAGGACCTGGTCGACGTGGTCTTCTCGCTGCGCGAGCTGGACCCGGACTCGGTCCCGGTCAACTTCCTGATCCCCTTCGAGGGCACCCCGCTCGCCAAGGAGTGGAACCTCACCCCGCAGCGGTGCCTGCGGATCCTGGCGATGGTGCGATTCGTGTGCCCGGACGTCGAGGTGCGCATCGCGGGCGGACGCGAGGTCCATCTGCGCACGATGCAGCCGCTCGCGCTGCACCTGGCCAACTCCCTCTTCCTGGGCGACTACCTCACCAGCGAGGGCCAGGCGGGCCGGGCCGACCTGGAGATGATCGCGGACGCCGGCTTCGAGGTGGAGGGCGCGGGACAGGTGACGCTGCCGGAGCACCGCGTCCCCGCCGGCGGCGACGGCGGGAGCTGCGGGGGCGGCGGACCGCAGGAGAACGCCGGGTGCGGGTCGCACGGCAGCGCCGGGTGCGGAGCGCACGAGGGCGCGGGCTGCGGGTCGCACGAGGCGGGTGCCGTCTGCGGTTCCGCTCCGGTGGTGGCGGCGGCCGGCGAGCCGCGCACGGACCTGGTCGCCGTACGCCGCCGGGGTGCCGGGACGGACCTCGCGCCCAATGCCTGACCCGAACGTGCCGGAGCTGCTGGACCTCGACCGGCGGCACGTGTGGCATCCGTACGGTCCGATGCCCGGCCGGGCCGAGCCGCTCGTCGTGGAGTCGGCGAGCGGGGTCCGGCTGCGGCTCGCCGACGGCTCGGGCGAGCTGGTCGACGGCATGGCGTCCTGGTGGTCGGCGATCCACGGCTACAACCACCCGGTGCTGAACGAGGCCGTGCGCGCGCAGCTCGGCCGGATGAGCCACGTGATGTTCGGCGGGCTCACCCACGAGCCCGCCGTACGGCTGGCGAAGCTCCTCGTCGACATGTCGCCGGAGGGGCTGGAGCACGTCTTCCTCGCCGACTCGGGGTCGGTGTCCGTCGAGGTCGCGGTCAAGATGTGCTTGCAGTACTGGCGTTCGCTGGGCCGGCCCGGCAAGCGGCGGCTGCTGACCTGGCGCGGTGGCTACCACGGCGACACCTGGCAGCCGATGTCGGTGTGCGACCCCGAGGGCGGCATGCACGAACTGTGGGCCGGCGTACTGCCCCGTCAGGTGTTCGTGGACGCACCGCCCGCCGACTTCGACGAGGCGTACGCGGAGCGGCTGCGCGCGGCGGTCGAACGGCACGCCGACGACCTGGCCGCGGTGATCGTCGAGCCTGTGGTGCAGGGGGCCGGCGGGATGCGGTTCCACTCCCCCGCCTATCTGCGGGTGCTGCGCGAGGCGTGCGACGCGCACGACGTGCTGCTGGTGTTCGACGAGATCGCGACCGGGTTCGGGCGCACGGGCGCCCTGTTCGCGGCGGAGCACGCCGCGGTGACACCGGACGTGATGTGCGTCGGCAAGGCGCTGACCGGTGGGTACCTGACCATGGCGGCCACCCTGTGCACGGCACGGGTGGCCGACGGGATCTCGCGGGGCGAGGTCCCGGTGCTCGCCCACGGCCCCACCTTCATGGGCAACCCGCTGGCGGCGGCCGTCGCCTGCGCCTCGATCGAGCTGCTGCTCGGCCAGGACTGGCGCACGGAGGTCGAACGGATCGGGACCGGCCTGCGGGAGGGGCTGGCCCCCGCCCGGGAGGTGCCGGGTGTGAAGGACGTACGGGTCCTCGGGGCCGTCGGTGTCGTCCAGCTGGACCACGCCGTCGACATGAAGGCCGCCACGGCGGCCGCCATACGGGAGGGCGTGTGGCTGCGGCCGTTCCGCGACCTCGTCTACACGATGCCGCCGTACGTCACGGACGACGCGGACGTGGCACGGATCGCGCGCGCGGTGTGCGCCGCGGCGCGGGAGGGATGAACATGCCGATCCTGGTGATCACGGGGACGGGTACGGAGATCGGCAAGACGGTCACGACCGCGGCCCTCGCCGCGTCGGCGCTGGCGGCGGGCCGGTCGGTGGCCGTGCTGAAGGCCGCCCAGACCGGCGTACGGCCGGACGAGCGCGGGGACGCCGACGAGGTCGCGCGGCTCGCGGGCGCCGTCACGACCGCCGAGCTCGCCCGCTACCCGGACCCGTTGGCCCCGGCGACCGCCGCCCGGCGGGCCGGCCGGGAACCGGTGCGTCCGCGGCAGGTCGCCGAGGCCGCGGAGAAGCTGGCCACCGAGCACGACCTGGTCCTCGTCGAGGGCGCGGGCGGGCTGCTCGTCCGCTTCGACGAGACCGGCGGGACCCTGGCCGACGCCGCGGAGATGCTGCGGGCGCCGGTGCTCGTGGTGGCTCCGGCGGGCCTGGGCACGCTGAACACCACCGAACTGACCGCCCGCGAGCTCCGGCGCCGCGGCGTGGAGCTGCTGGGTGTGGTCATCGGCAGCTGGCCCGGCTCGCCCGATCTGGCGATGCGGTGCAACGTCACCGACCTCCCGGAGGTCGCGGGGGCCCCGCTGCTGGGGGCGCTGCCCGCCGGCGCGGGGTCACTGACGCCCGCCGACTTCCGCGAGCGGGCGCGGGGCTGGCTGGCGCCGCGCCTGGAGGGGACGTGGAAGGCGGAGGCGTTTCGCCGGAACGTGGCGGATGCGGCCGGCGTGGCGGGCCTGGCGGATGCGGCGGGTGCGTCAGGTGCGGCGGCTCGGGTCTGAGGGCATCGGCGTCCGGCACGGGCCGGGCCTCACCTGCTCCACTGGCGCAGCTCCCGGGCGATGTCGTGCACCGACGCCTCACCGCTCTTGACCAGGCGGGCCAGGTCGCGGACCTGCTCGGGCGAGGTGACGACCTTCACCCCGCTGGCCACCAGGTAGGCGTAGGCGACGGAGCAGGCGAAGAGGGCGTTGGAGCGCTCCAGCGCGGGGACGTGGAGGAGGAGCTGGAGCAGCGACGCCGCGCGGGCGTGCGGGGTGTCGTAGACGGGGACGTCGAAGATCTCGGCGCGATGGCGCGCCACCGCCGCGACCAGGGCTCCCCAGTCGGTGACCTGGGGGTCTCCCGGTGTCTTCTGCTCGGCGAGCATCAGCAGCCAGGCGAGGTCGATGGTCAGGTCGTCCAAGGGTTCAGCGGCCGCCTTCGTGCGCGCCGCTCCCGGCCGTGCGGCCCTCGGCTGCGCGGCCCTCGGCTGGGCGGCCCTCGCGGGCGGCGCCGAATTCCTCGGCGAAGACGGTCTCGTACTGCTTCATGAAGTCGGCCGCGGCCTCCACGAAGGTGTGGCCCGCCTCGCCGGTGTCCTGCCGGACCAGCTCTTCGATGTAGCGGTTGACGCTCATGCCGCGCGCGGTGGCCTGCTCGCGGGCGGCGCGGGCCGTACCCTCGTCGACGCGGACGTTCAGCTGGGTCTTCGCCATACCGTCGACGCTAGCGCCGGGACGCTAGCAGCGGCAAGGGCGGTCCGGTGGCCTAAAGAGATACCGGGTGTGCGCCGGGTCACACTACGCTCGTCGGGACCGGCACGTCGGTACGTCCCCCCGATCGAGGAGGCAGCCTTGTCCACACCTGCTGTGCGGCACGCCCCCGGCCTGGCGTCGGCCGACGGCGTGGCGGCCCGGGCCCGGGCACTGACCAAGGCGTACGGCTCCGGCGAGACCGCCGTGCTGGCGCTGGACTCGGTGGACGTGGACATCGTGCGGGGACGCTTCACCGCCGTGATGGGGCCGTCGGGCTCGGGGAAGTCCACGCTGATGCACTGTCTGGCCGGGCTCGACACCGTCTCGGGCGGGCAGGTGTGGCTCGGCGACACCGAGATCACGGGGCTGAAGGAACGGGAGCTGACCCGGCTGCGCCGCGACCGGATCGGGTTCATGTTCCAGTCGTTCAACCTGATCCCGACCCTCGACGCGGCCGAGAACATCACGCTGCCGATGGACATCGCGGGGCGGAAGCCGGACCGGGAGTGGCTGGACCGGGTGATCGACACGCTGGGGCTGCGGGACCGTCTCACACACCGGCCCGCCCAGCTGTCCGGCGGTCAGCAGCAGCGCGTGGCCTGCGCGCGGGCGCTCGCCTCCCGCCCGGAGCTGATCTTCGCGGACGAGCCGACCGGCAACCTGGACTCGCGCGCCGGCCTGGAGGTCCTCGCCTTCCTCCGGGAGGCCGTGGACGGCCTGGGCCAGACCGTCGTCATGGTCACCCACGACCCGGGCGCCGCCGCCCACTCCGACCTGGTGCTCTTCCTCGCCGACGGCCGGATCGTGGACGAGATGGAGCGTCCGACGGCGGAGACGGTGCTGGAGCGCATGAAACGCTTCGACGGGATCCGCGCCCGGGCGGGGGCGACCGCGGGCGAGCCCGGCGCGGCCCTGGGCGAGCCCGGCCCTGCTCCGAGCCAGCCCGGCACGGCACCGGACGGCTCTGGCGACTCCGGCACGGCTGCGGGCGGCTCCGGCACAGTCGCGGGTGACTCCGGCACGGCCCCGAGCAAGCCCGGCACGGCACCGGGCGCCTCCGGCACGGTCACGGGCGAGCCCGGCACCGCCGCAGGCGAACCCGGCACCGCCGCAGGCGAACCCGGCACCGCCGCAGGCGAACCCGGCACCGCCGCGGGCGAGCCCGCCGGGAAGGGCTGAGCCGGTGCTGCGGGCCACGCTTCGGAGCTTCCTCGCGCACAAGGGCCGCCTGCTGCTGTCCGCCCTCGCCGTAGTGCTGTCGGTGGCGTTCGTCGCGGGCAGCCTGATCTTCTCCGACACGGTGGCGCGTACCTTCGACCGCCTCTTCGCGTCCACGTCGGCCGATGTGACGGTCGAGCCGGAGGAGGACCTGACCGCCTCCGTGCCCACCGGCGCGGTCCGGACCCTGCCCGCCGCCCTGGCCGGCCGGGTGGCCCGCACCGCAGGAGTGGCCTCGGCCCACGCCGACGTCAGCGTGGAGAACGTCACGGTCGTCGACGCCCACCACACGTCCGTGGGCCAGTCCGGCGGGGCGCCGACCATCGCCTCCGACTGGTACGTCACCGAGCGCAGCGCCGTGGAGCTGACCTCCGGCCGCGCCCCGCGCGGCGCCGGGGAGGCCCTGATCGACGCCGACACCGCCGGCCGCAAGGACGTGGAGATCGGCGACACGCTGACGGTGATGGCCCAGCCGGGTTCCTTCCCGGTCCGCGTCGTCGGCATCGCCACCTTCCGGACCACCAACCCGGGCGCCGCCCTGGTCTTCCTCGACCCCGCGGTGGCCGCCACCCGGCTCCTGGGCTCGCCCGACCTGGCCACCGGCATCTCCGTCGACGCCGCGCAGGGCGTGACCGACGCCGAGCTGAAGCGCCGCGTCGCCGCCGCGGTCGGCTCCGGCCCCTACGTCGTGCAGACGGCCGACGAGCAGGCGAAGTCGGCGGCCGAGGAGCTGGGCGGGTTCCTCGACGTCATCAAGTACGTGATGCTCGGTTTCGCGGGGATCGCCGTGCTGGTGGGCGTGTTCCTGATCGTCAACACGTTCGCGATGCTGGTCGCCCAGCGGACCCGTGAGCTGGGTCTGCTCCGCGCCCTCGGCGCGGACCGCCGTCAGGTACGGCGCTCGGTGCTCACCGAGGCGGTGCTGCTGGGCCTGGCCGGCTCGACGCTGGGCCTCGCGGCCGGCATCGGCCTGGCGGCCGGTCTGATCCGGCTGATGAGCGCGCTCGGCATGAACCTGAAGACCACGGAGATGGTCGTCGGCTGGGCGACCCCGGTGTCGGCGTACGCCGTCGGCGTCGGCGTCACCTTCGTGGCCGCCTACCTCCCGGCCCGGCGCGCGGCGGCCGTGTCGCCCATGGCGGCCCTCGCGGACGCGGAGGTCGCCGGTGTGGGACGGCCGCTGCGGGTGCGGGCGGTGGCCGGGGCGGTCGTCGGCGGGCTCGGCGCCGCCGCCCTGGCCGGCTGCGTGACCGCGTCCCGCACGGCGACGGCGGCCTCGCTGCTAGGCGTGGGGGTCGTCCTCACGCTCGTCGCCACCGTCGTGGCGGGCCCGCTGCTGGTGCGTCCGGTGATCCGGGTGCTCGGCGCGGGCTTCCCCGTCCTGTTCGGCGCGGTCGGCCGGATGAGCCGGCGCAACGCGCTGCGCAACCCGCGCCGCACGGGCGCGACCGCCGCCGCCCTCATGGTGGGCCTCGCCCTGGTGGGCGGCATGTCGGTGGCCAGCGCCTCGATGTCGGAGTCGTTCGACCGGCAAATCGACGAGACGCTCGGCGCCGACTTCGTCGTCCAGGACGCCGGCTTCACGCCGTTCCCGCAGGAGGTGACCGACCGGGTCCGCGCCACGGACGGCGTCGGGGTCGTCGTACGGCAGCGGTTCGCGCCGGTCGCCGTGCGGCTGCCCGACGGCGAGCGGCTCCAGACGACGGCCGCGGGGTACGACGACCGGATCGACGAGGTCGCGCGGGTGCGGTACGCGCGGGGTGACTCGGCGGCCGCGCTGGCCGACGGCGCGCTCGGCATGGACGCGGACTTCGCCGCGGAGCACGGCGTGCGGATCGGCAGCGTGCTGCCGGTGCGGTTCCCCGGCGACCGGACCGTCCAGCTGAGGGTGGGGGCGCTCACCGACCAGGACAGCGAAAGCTTCGGCATGCGCGGTGGGCTGTTCCTCAACGCCTCCGCCGTCGAGGAGTACGTGCCCGGGGGCCAGGACTCGGTGCTGTACCTGAACGCCGCCCCCGGCACCGACGCCGACGAGCTGCGGCCCCGGCTGGAGCGGACGCTGGAGCCGTATCCGCAGGTGCAGGTGCGCGACCAGGCCGACTACAAGGAGCTGGTCCACGGCCAGATCGCCGTGCTGCTGTACCTGGTGTACGCGCTGCTCGGGCTCGCGATCGTCATCGCGGTGCTCGGGGTGGTCAACACCCTGGCGCTGTCGGTGGTGGAGCGGACCCGGGAGATCGGGCTGCTGCGGGCCATCGGGCTGGCGCGGCGGCAGGTGCGCCGGATGATCCGGCTGGAGGCGGTGGTGATCGCCGTGTTCGGTGCCGTCCTGGGGCTCGGGCTGGGGCTGGTGTGGGGCGTGTGCATACAGCGGGTGCTGGCCCTGGAGGGCATGAAGGAGCTGGCGATCCCGTGGGGCACGGTCGTCGTGGTCGTCGTCGGCTCGGCGGTGGTCGGCGTCGTGGCGGCACTGCTGCCGGCCCTGCGCGCCTCACGGATGAACGTGCTGGCGGCCATAGCGCACGAGTGACCACGGCGCGGCGGAAGACCGCGCACAGCGGAAGCACGGTGGAAGCCCGCACCGCACCGCACCCCACCGCACCCCACCGCACAGCACCGCACCGCACCGCACGGCATCGCACGGCACCGCACCGCACTGACCGGAGGAAGGTTCATGGCGCGCCCGTTCCGCTTCGGAGCGAGTCTGGTCGAGCCCGCGCCCGCCGGGGAGTGGCACGCCACGCGCACGTGGAGGCCTTCGCGCCCGTGATCGCGGAACTGCGGGGCCGGTGACGACCGTCCGGATGCTGGAATTCCGCTGTTCGGCCCGCGCTCCGTGGTGTGATCGGCGGCATGTCTGAACTGCGGATACGGGCGGCGACGCCCGACGACCTCGACGCCGTCCTGGACTTCTGGAAGACCGCCGCCGAGGGCACGAGCATCAGTGACGACCGGGAGGGCGTGGAGCGGCTGGTCGCCCGTGACCCGGAGGCGCTGATCCTGGCCGAGCGGGACGGGGAACTGGCCGGCACGGTGATCGCCGGGTTCGACGGGTGGCGCTGCCACCTGTACCGGCTGGCGGTGCATCCGCACCACCGCCGCCAGGGGATCGGCTCGGCGCTGCTGGCCGCCGCGGAGGAGCGGTTCGTCCGGCTGGGCGGGCGGCGCGGCGACGCCATGGTGCTGACGCGGAACGAGACCGCGCATCATGCCTGGCGGGCTGCGGGGTACACGCCCGAGGAGCGCTGGCGGCGCTGGGTGAAGCCGCTCGCCGACTGACCTCACCCACCAGCCGCTTTGCCGATCCTTTACACTTGGGGGACCGTGCGGATCGTACGGTCCCCCTACCGGCCTTGAAACGTGAAAGGTGTGAGCGTCCGCCCATGGGCGAGCCTCCCAGTACGCGACATCGCGCGATCCTCCCTGCCCTGTCCGACCATGGGACGGAGGTGACACGATGACGGAAGTCCTCCTGCTGCTGGTGGCGATCCTGCTGTCACTGGCGTGCGGCGCCTTCGTAGCGGCCGAGTTCTCGCTGACGACCGTGGAGCGCAGCGAGCTGGAGCGGGCCGTCGAGCGGGGCGAGACCGGCGCGGCCGGCGCCCTGAAGGCCGTCCGCAACCTCACGTTCCAGCTGTCCGGCGCCCAGCTCGGCATCACCGTCACCAACCTGGTCGTCGGCATGCTCGCCGAGCCGTCGATCGCCGCGCTGATCTCCGGGCCGCTGGAGTCGGCCGGTCTGTCCGCCGGCGCGGCGAGCTCGGTCGCGCTGGTGCTGGGCACCGCTCTGTCGACGGTGTTCCTGATGGTCGTCGGCGAGCTCGTCCCGAAGAACTGGGCGATCTCCTCCCCGCTGGCCGTGGCCAAGCGGGTGGGCAACGCCCAGCGCTGGTTCAGCGCCGCCTTCCGCCCCTTCATCACGCACCTGAACAACACCGCGAACCGCGTGGTGCGCCGGTTCGGGCTGGAGCCCGCCGAGGAGCTGGCCTCCGCCCGCGGCCCCCAGGAGCTGGTCGCGCTGGCCCGGCACTCCGCCAAGCAGGGCGCGCTGGAGGCGGACACCGCCGAGCTGTTCGTGCGCACGCTGAACCTGGCCGACCTGACCGCGGAGAACGTGATGACACCGCGCGTCCAGGTCGTCGCCCTGGAGGCCCGGGCGACCTGCGAGGACGTCGCGAACGCGACCCGGGCGACCGGCCTGTCCCGCTTCCCCGTCTACCGGGACACCCTGGACCAGGTGGTCGGCACCGCCCACGTCAAGGACGTCCTGGCGATGCCCGCGGAGCGCCGTACCCGCGTGTCCGTCGCCGAGATCATGCGCGAACCGCTGCTGGTGCCCGAGAGCCTGACCGTGGACCGTCTCCTGGACCGGCTGTCCGGGAAGCGGACGATGGCCGTGGTCATCGACGAGTACGGCGGGACGGCCGGGGTGGCGACCCTGGAGGACATCGTCGAGGAGGTCGTCGGCGAGGTCCGTGACGAGCACGACCCGCACGAGACGCCCGACCTCGCCCCCGCGGGCACGGACGACACCGGCCGCGCCCTGTACACGGCCGACGGCGCCGCCCGCACCGACCAGCTCGCGCGCGTGGGCCTGCACGTCCCGGAGGGCCCCTACGAGACGCTCGCCGGCCTGGTCGCCACCGAGCTGGGCCGCATCCCGGCCGTCGGTGACCGGGTCGAGGCCGCCGGCTGGCGCATGGACGTGGTCGACGCGTCCGGCCACCGGGCCGCGCGGGTGCTGCTGCACGCGCCGCTCGACGACGCGTCGGAACAGGAGGTCGGCCGGTGACCGCCGTCCAGTTGCTGATCGGCCTGGCGACCCTGGTCGTCAACGCCTTCTTCGTCGGCGCGGAGTTCGCGCTGATCTCCGTACGCCGCTCGCAGATCGAGCCGTACGCCGAACAGGGCGACCGGCGCGCCCGCAGCGTGCTGTGGGGCCTGGAGCACGTGTCCGCGCTGATGGCGGCCGCCCAGCTCGGCATCACGCTGTGCACCCTGGTCCTCGGCGTGGTCGCCGAACCGGCGATCGAGCACCTGCTGGAACCGGCGTTCCACGCGGTCGGCGTGCCCGAGGGGGCCGGTCACGCGGTGTCCTTCGTGATCGCGCTGACCCTGGCCACGTACCTGCACATGCTGCTGGGCGAGATGGTGCCGAAGAACATCGCGCTCGCCGAGCCGGTGCGCAGCGCGCTGCTGCTCGGCCCGCCGCTGGTCGCGCTCTCCCGGGCGCTGCGCCCGGTGATCTTCGCGATCAACGCCTTCGCGAACGGGCTGCTGAAGCTGCTGCGGATCGAGGCCAAGAACGAGGTCACGGCCACGTTCTCGGACGCGGAGCTGGCCCAGATCGTCAAGGACGCGGGCGAGGCCGGGCTCCTCGACGACCGCGCCCAGGAGCGGCTGCACGACGCCCTGGAACTGGGCCGGCGCCCGGTGCGGGACGTCGTCGTCCCCCTGGAACGGGTCGTCTACGCGCACGTGGGCGTCACCCCGGACGGGCTGGAGCGGCTCGCGGGCGAGTCGGGGTTCTCCCGCTTCCCCGTCGTCGACGAGGGCCGCCGGATCGTCGGGTACCTGCACGTGAAGGACGCGCTCGACGCCTCGCCCCGGGACGAGGCGTTCCGGCTGCGGGACCTGCGGCCCATCGCGCGCGTGCGGGAGACGACGCCCCTGGACGACGTCCTCACGGCCATGCGGGGCAGCCGGACGCACCTGGCGGCGGTGATCGGCGCCGACGGGCGGCTCGCCGGGCTGGTGACCATGGAGGACGTGCTGCGCGAGCTGTTCGGGCAGCGGGCCTGAGCGGGCGCGGGCGGCGGGGGTGAGCGGGCGCAGGCAGCGGGCCTGAGCAGGCGCGGGCGGCGGAGGTGAGCGGGCGCAGGCGTCGGAGGTGAGCGGGCGCGGCCGGCGGGGGTGACCGACCGCTGGGTATGCCCGGCGGGATACCATCGCTGACGCCATGCAGACGAACACCACACCCCCGTACTCCAGCCTGGTCGCGGTCGGCGACTCGTTCACCGAGGGCATGTCGGACCTGCTGCCCGACGGCACCTACCGCGGCTGGGCGGACCTCCTGGCGGGCCGGATGGCGGCCCGCACGCCCGGCTTCCGGTACGCCAACCTCGCGGTGCGCGGCAAGCTGATCGGCCAGATCGTCGAGGAGCAGGTGGACGTGGCCGCCGCGATGGGCGCCGATGTCATCACCCTGGTCGGCGGCCTGAACGACACCCTGCGCCCGAAGTGCGACATGGGCCGGGTCACGGGCCTGCTGACGGAGGCCGTGGAGCGGCTGGCCCCGTCCTGCAAGCGGCTGGTGCTGATGCGCAGCCCCGGCCGGCAGGGCCCGGTCCTCGAGCGGTTCAGGCCGCGCATGGAGGAGCTGTTCGCCTGCGTCGACGGCCTCGCCGCCCGCCACGACGCCCTGGTCGTCGACCTCTACGGCGCCCCCTCCCTGGGCGACCCGCGGATGTGGGACGTGGACCGGCTGCACCTGACGGCCGAGGGCCACCGCCGGGTCGCCGAGGCGGTCTGGCAGGCCCTCGGCCACGATGCCGAGGACACCGACTGGCACACGCCGATGCCCGCGACGCCGCCGCCGGGCTGGCTCACGCGGCGCGTGGCGGACGCCCGGTTCGCCCGGCGGCACCTGCTGCCGTGGATAGGCCGCCGCCTCACCGGCCGCTCGTCCGGCGACGGCCTGCCCCCCAAGCGCCCCGAGCTGCTGCCGTACGAGGTTCCGCCGGCGTAGGCGCGCGGCGGAGAACGGCACCTCGGTAATTCGCCATTGACCATGGCGAGTTGCGGCACCCGTTCGGGTGAATAAAGTGGATTGTGACCAATTGACCCACGCCCCGAAAGGGGACAGTCATGCGTGCACACAGCGGAAAGCGGGCCACCGCCCTCGGTTCCCTCCTCCTCGCCGTCGGCGTGGTCCTCACCCCTGTCACCCTCCAGCAGGCATCGGCGGCCACGCCGAGCACACCTCACGCCGGCGTGTCCACGGTGGTGGACAGTCCACGGGACTACCGACGGGGCTTCAGGGACGGTTTCCGGGACGGGTACGCGGACGCCAGGGACGACTGCCGGCGCGAGAAGGCGAAGAAGTACTCCTTCAGCAACGACGACTACACCCGCGGCTACGCCGACGGCTACAGCTCCGGGTACGCCCGGGCCGAGCGGCGGTACTGCTGAGCCGCACGGGCCGGCGGAGCGTCCGGAGCACGGCCCCGCCCCGGTGGAAGGCCACCGGGGCGGGGCCGCCCCTGTCACACACCTGTCACGCACTGTTCGCGGGGCGACCGCCTCGAACGCCGCTGACCTGGGCGTTCTCACACTGCGTAGACGGTGACGGACCACTGTGGACGGTAGGTAAACTCCGTACACGTGACTTCCGCTCCCGCCAAGCCCCGCATCCCGAACGTCCTCGCCGGACGCTACGCCTCCGCCGAGCTCGCCACGCTCTGGTCGCCCGAGCACAAGGTGAGGCTGGAGCGTCAGCTCTGGCTCGCCGTGCTGAAGGCGCAGAAGGACCTCGGGATCGAGGTCCCCGACGCGGCGATCGCCGACTACGAGCGCGTCCTCGACCAGGTCGACCTGGCCTCGATCGCCGAGCGCGAGAAGGTCACGCGACACGACGTGAAGGCGCGGATCGAGGAGTTCAACGACCTCGCCGGGCACGAGCACGTGCACAAGGGCATGACCTCCCGCGACCTCACGGAGAACGTCGAGCAGCTCCAGATCCGCCTCTCGCTGGAGCTGATGCGCGACCGTACGGTGGCCGTCCTGGCCCGTCTGGGCAAGCTGGCCGGCGAGTACGGCGAGCTGGTCATGGCCGGCCGCTCCCACAACGTGGCCGCGCAGGCCACCACCCTCGGCAAGCGGTTCGCGACCGCCGCCGACGAGCTGCTCGTGGCGTACGGGCGGGTCGAGGAGCTGCTGGGCCGCTACCCGCTGCGCGGCATCAAGGGCCCGGTCGGCACCGCGCAGGACATGCTGGACCTGCTCGGCGGGGACGCCTCCAAGCTGGCCGGCCTGGAGCAGCGCATCGCCGACCACCTGGGCTTCGCCCAGGCCTTCACCTCGGTCGGCCAGGTGTACCCGCGCTCGCTGGACTACGAGGTTGTCACCGCGCTGGTGCAGCTGGCGGCGGCGCCGTCGTCGCTGGCGAAGACGGTCCGGCTGATGGCCGGGCACGAGCTGGTGACCGAGGGCTTCAAGCCGGGCCAGGTCGGCTCCTCCGCGATGCCGCACAAGATGAACACCCGCTCCTGCGAGCGCGTCAACGGGCTGATGGTGATCCTGCGCGGCTACGCCTCGATGACGGGCGAGCTGGCCGGCGACCAGTGGAACGAGGGCGACGTGTCCTGCTCGGTGGTCCGCCGGGTGGCGCTCCCCGACGCGTTCTTCGCCCTGGACGGCCTGCTGGAGACGTTCCTGACGGTGCTCGACGAGTTCGGCGCCTTCCCGGCGGTCGTGGCGCGTGAGCTGGACCGCTACCTGCCGTTCCTCGCCACCACCAAGGTGCTGATGGGCGCGGTGCGCGCGGGCGTCGGCCGGGAGATCGCGCACGAGGCGATCAAGGAGAACGCCGTGTCCTGCGCGCTGGCGATGCGCGAGCAGGGCGCCGAGCGCAACGAGCTGCTGGACCGGCTGGCCGCCGACGAGCGCATCCCGCTGGACCGCGCCGGGCTCGACGCGCTGATGGCCGACAAGCTGTCCTTCACGGGTGCCGCCGCCGACCAGGTGGCCGTCGTCGTCGGCCGGATCGAGGAGATCGTGAAGCAGCGCCCGGAGGCCGCGGGTTACACCCCCGGAGCGATCCTCTGACCCGCTTCACCCAGGCGGACCTGGAGGCCGCCCGCGACCGCCTCGTCCCGGACGTGGTCGCGGGCGGTCTGCGTGTGCTGTTCTGCGGGATCAACCCGGGGCTGATGACGGCGGCGACCGGCCACCACTTCGCCCGCCCCGGCAACCGCTTCTGGCCGGTGCTGCACCTGTCGGGTTTCACACCGCGCCTGCTGAAGCCGGCGGAGCAGCGGGAGCTGCTGGAGTACGGGCTCGGCATCACCAACGTGGTCGCGCGGGCCAGCGCCCGCGCCGACGAGATCACGGCGGAGGAGTACCGCGAGGGCGGGCGGCTGCTGGCGGAGAAGGTGACCCGGCTGAAGCCGCTCTGGCTGGCCGTGGTGGGCGTCACGGCCTACCGGGCGGCGTTCGACGACCGCAAGGCCACGGTGGGCCCGCAGGAGCGGACCATCGGGGACACGCGGGTGTGGGTGCTGCCCAATCCCAGCGGGCTCAACGCCCATTGGACGGCGGCGACGATGGCGGAGGAGTTCGCGCGGCTGCGGGTCGCGGCCCGGACGGATCCGCCCGCTACGGCGGATCCGTCTCGGTGACGACGGCGAGCAGCTGGAACGGCAGCTCCTTGTCCCACTGGGAGACCCCGAGGGCTATCCAGCGCGCGGTGTCCGGCGACCGCCACAGGTGGAGGTCCGGCACGTGCGCGCTGAGGGAGGCCCAGGGCTCGGGTATGTCCTCGCCGTCCATGGAGCGCTCCAGCGTGCTCGCCAGGCTGATGCGGTGCGGTGGGCCCCAGCGGTCGGCGAGCCGCTCCGTCAGCCCGTCGCGGTCGGCCTCGTACTGCGCCCCCGTCTCCTCCCACTCCGTCCCGTCGTCCTCCCAGAAGTCGCCGCTGGTCTGTAACTCGGCGACGAGATAACCGGGTCCGCCCGTGCCCACGTCCGTCCTGCCGTGCTCCGCGGGGAAGTCCCGGGCACACAGCAGGTCGACGGTGGCGAGGCAGCGTGCGATGTCCATGCGAGCCAGTAAACAGGCCGCCACTGACAAGTGGCGTGGCGTCAGGCACCGCGCGGGTCGGGCCGTGTGGATCGGGCGGTGTGGATCGGGCGTCGCGGATGGGACGTCGCGGACCGGTCCGCCCGCGTCAGGTCCCGCGGATCAGGCCTCCCGCGTCAGGCGTCCCGGCGCCGCACGCTCCACGCGCCCGCGAGGAGCGCGGCGGCGGTCCACAGCGCCGTCACCCCGAGCCCGGACCACGCTCCGAGCCAGCCGTCGTGCGACTCGTGCAGGACCACCTGGCCCGCCTTGTCGGGCAGGAAGTCGGTGGCTCCTCCGGCCACGTCCCCGATCACGAACGAGACCACGACGAGGAACGGGATCAGCAGGGACAGCGCGCCCACCCCGCTGCGCAGCACGGCCGTGAGACCGGCCGCGAGGAGCGCCATCAGGGCCAGGTAGACCGCGCCGCCCACGACACCGCGCGCCTGCTCGCCCACGGTGAGACCGCTCGCCGCGTCGCCGAGCCCCGCCCTGGCGGCGACGAGGGCGGTGAAGGCCGTGACCAGCCCGACGGCCAGCACCGGTACGGCGATCGCCGTCGCCTTCGCCGCGAACCACCGTCCGCGCCGCGGCACCGCGGCGAGCGAGAGCCGCAGGGCGCCCCCGTGGAACTCCGAGGAGACGGCCGTGGCGCCGAAGGAGATCGCGGCGATCTGACCGGACGTGACACCGGACAGGGCCGTGAACAGCGGGTCGAACTCCGGGCCGGACGTCTCGGAGACGCCCGCGATCGCGGAGAACGCCGTGGTCGCCGCCCAGAGCGCGAGCAGCGCCCCGAGCAGCGAGCGGAGCGTGCGGATCTTCAGCCACTCGGAGTGGAGGACGGGTGCGAACGACATGTCAGGCCTCCTGCGGCCGCGCGGTGAACTCGGTCTCGGTCGACGTCAGATCGAGGTAGGCCTGCTCCAGCGTTCCCTCCTCCGCGGCGAGTTCCAGGACCGGCACTCCGGCGGCGGACGTCAGGCGTCCGATGTCGTCCACGCGCGCGTGGTCGACGGTCCAGTGCCCGTCGTCGTGCTCCACGGCGTGGTGGCCGTGCGGGGCCAGGGCGCGTCCGAGCGCGACGGGGTCCGTGGTGCGGACCCGTACGCGCGGGCGCACGCGCGCGTCGATGAACTCCCGCATCGGGGTGTCGGCCAGGAGGCGTCCCCGGCCCAGGACGACGAGGTGGTCGGCGAAGGACGCGGTCTCGTTCATGAGGTGGCTGGAGACCAGGACCGTACGGCCCTCCCCCGCGAGCCTGCGCAGCAACGCCCGGATCCAGACGATGCCTTCGGGGTCGAGGCCGTTGGAGGGTTCGTCGAGCAGGACCACCTCGGGGTCGCCGAGCAGGGCCGCCGCGATGCCGAGGCGCTGGCGCATGCCCAGGGAGTACGTCCTCACCCGGCGCCGCGCCACCGACGCCAGACCCGTCTGCGCCAGCACCTCGTCGACCCGGCCGCGCGGGACGCGGTTGCTCACCGCCAGCGTCAGCAGGTGGTCGCGTCCGGTACGGGAGCCGTGCGCGGCCTGCGCGTCGAGGAGCGCGCCCACGTGGCGCAGGGGTTCGCGGAAGGCGCTGTAGCGGCGGCCGCCGAGGGTGACGGAGCCGGAGGCCGGCCGGTCGAGGCCGAGCACGAGCCTGCGGGCGCCGTCCCCGTCCGGGTCCGCGTCGGGGTCACCGGCGACGTCCTCAGCCTGGAGGTGCGCAATCCGCTGACCGCCCGCGTACCCGGCCCGGGCGGGGGCGACGGGCTGCGCGGCATGCGCGAGCGGACCGCGCTGCTCGGCGGACGGGCGTCGATCGGACCGCACGGGGACGAGTGGCGGGTGCGGGCCGAGATCCCGATCGCGCGGGCCGCGACAGGCCCGCGCTCGCGCTGATCGACGTCAACTCCCCTCACTTCCGTACAAGTTGCTTTACCATCTCCTCATCTGCGAAGGACCTCCAGTTCGGGAGCCGTGTGCCCATGTCGTCCGAAGAACAGCACCTGACCGAGTCCACCCTGCCCGTCTGGGTGGCCGCCGACGACATCGACGAGCTTCTGGACGAGTCCAAGGGGTTGCTGAGCCGCAACGGCGACGCCGTGCTCCAGCAGGTCCCCCTCGGCCCGCTGCGGAAGAACCTCACGGCGACGGTGGACGCCCTCCAGCAGCTGTTCGCGGACGTCGCCGCCCGCGGAGGGCCGCTGCCCCTCCAGGAGGCGCACCTCTCCTTCCAGATCACGGCCGGAGGCGGTGTGCAGTTGATCGGCACCGGACAGGTGCAGGGCACCCGGGCGATCACCCTGATCTTCAAGCAGTGATCCCATGGGGCGCCATCTCGCCTTGCTCGTGGGCGCGAGCGACTACCAGTCGACGCAGGGAGACTTCTCCTCACTCGGTTTCATCCCCGCCGAACTCGAACAACTGCGCGTCGCCCTGATCGACCGGGGCTTCGAGGTCGAGCTGGTGGCGCGCGGCTACGTGGACGATCACGGAACCGGCATCAACGCCTCCCACATCCGCAGCAGTATCAACAAGGCGCTCGCGAACGCCCGGATGAACGACACCCTGCTGATCGTCGTCAGCGGTCACGGGATCCAGCACGAGGGCCGCGACTACATCGTGCCGGAGGGCCTGCACCCCTACGACGACCACGTCGAGGAGTCCGTCCCGGTCGACTGGGCGGCGGGTGCGGTCTCCCGGAGCCAGGCGGACACGGTCGTCTTCCTCCTGGACACCTGCCGGGAAGGCGTCCGCGAGGAGGCGAAGGGGCGCGGGCGCCTCGTGCGGCGCGCGCCGGACCTGGACTGGAAGCTCGAGCGGCGGCGGAAGGTCGCCCGGATCTTCGCCTGCTCGCCGCTGGAGAAGGCCCTGTGGGCCAAGGGCGGCGCCGGGGGCGACGGAGCCGCGGCGGCCCCCTTCAGCCTGTTCACCCGGGCGCTGACGGACCTCGTCCGCGAACACCGCCCCCGGATGACGCTCCCCCAGCTCCTGGCCTCCCTCCAGACCCGCATCGACGAACTGCACACCGTGTGCGGGAAGAACGGCCGGCCGCAGCAGGTCGACCACCAGATCACCAGTGGGCCCGTACGCGACGAGATCGTCGTCCTGCCCTCCCTGGCGGGCGCCGAGGAGGATCCCCCCGCCCGCTCGTACGCGGACCACGCCTGGGTGCACATCGTCACGGAGCACCGCGCCTGGAGCCTCGTGCCCGCGTCCTCGTCGGTGCCCGTGGCCGGCCTCAAGCAGCGGTGCGCGGAGATCACCGCGCGGCTGGCGGCCGAGAACGACCTGCACGCCCCGCGGCTCACGGACGATCCCTGGCACGATCCGACGCACGCCGAGCGGACGAGCGGCCAGCTGGCCCAACTGCTCATCGGCGCTCCGTCCTCCGAGCGCCCCCGAGCGCTGACCGACCTGATGCCGACGGAAGCCGCCCTGCTGGCGCTCACCCCGTTCCTGGCGCACACGGTCGAGGCCCGGCTGGCGGCGGCCGAGGCACAGGTGCTCCAGGACGATTCGCCGCAGTTCACCACGTTCATCGAGCGCTACCCGCGGGAACGACGGCGGCTGGAGCAGGCGCGGCGGGCGGGCAACGCCCCGGCGGTCGCACAGATCCGCTGGTGGCTGTTCCACCGCTGGCTGTTGCACCGCGGCGAGAGCTACCACCAGTCCGTCGTCGACCCCCTGCTGCCACCCCCCGCCGACGACCTCGCCGACTGGGTGCCCCGCGCCCTGGGCTCCGACGTCCTGCTCCGGCTGGTGAACGAACTCCGGCTGTCGCCCTTCTCGCTGCCCGGGTCGGGCGACCAGACGGAGGCCCAGGGCGTCGAGGGCGCCGCGCCCCGCGTCCGGTCCGTGGTGGCGCAGGGCGAGGCCGACCAGCACGACGTGCGCGAGCGCCTCCTCGCCACCCTGCTGAAGCTCGCCCGCGCCCGGGCCGTCACACCGCAAGCACTGCCGCAGGTCCTCGTACAGAACCTCGGCGTCCGCCACCAGGTCGACCTCCACGAACTGCGGACGTGTCTTCAGAAGTCGTACTGGGACCGGGTGGCGAAGAGCATCACTCTGCGCGCCACCACGCGGCATCACGTGGGGACGCTCGCGGTCGAGATGTACTGCGACCAGGTCGACGGACTGCTGCGGGACATCGGGAGGCAATCCGATCTGCCGATGGACCTGCGGCCGCTGGAGAACCTGCCCGCCCGCGCCGAGCCCGACCTCGACGCCCCGCAGCACCTGCGGGAGGCGATCCGGTTCCGCGCCGACGAGGAGCGGGTCCTCGACCTGCTCATGGGGCGCAACCTGTACAAGAACCCGGAGCTCGCCGTCCGCGAGCTGTACCAGAACGCCCTGGACGCCTGCCGTCACCGGGAGCTGCGCACGCGGTACCTGCGCCGCATGGGGCACTCGCTCCCGGAGTGGGAGGGCCTCATCTCGTTCAAGCAGGGCGTCGACTCCCTGGGCCGGCACTACCTGCGGTGCACGGACACCGGCATCGGCATGGGTGTGAACGAGATCCGGCACGCCTTCGCCGAAGCCGGCGCACGCTTCGTCCACCTGCCCGAGTACGTGCGGGAGATGGCGTTGTGGCAGCAGCACGCCGAGGATCTCAAGCTGTACCCCAACAGCCGCTTCGGCATCGGAGTGCTCAGCTATTTCATGCTCGCCGACGAGATCACCGTCGAGACCTGCCGGCTCAGCATGGAGGGGCGTCCGGGGCAGGGTCTGCGCGTGTCCATCGCCGGTCCCGGCACCCTCTTCCGGATCGATCCGCTGCCCGACGACCCGGAGCGGGACGCGGGCACCACGGTCACCCTCTATCTCAACCCGCCGGAGGAGGACGAAGGCCCGCTGTCCTGCGTGCAGGTGCTGAGCGAGCACCTGTGGATCGCCCCGTTCCGCACCACCGCCTCGATGGGCGGGACGCCCGTGCGGTGGGAGGCGGACCAACTGCGCAGGGAGTCCCTCGACCAGCACCAGTCGGGTCACATGAGCCCGCTGTGGCGGCACGAGCGCGGGAAGAAGGTGCCGGTCGCCCGGGCGCCCGGTGGGAGGCTGTACTGGGTCGACGGGAACGGCGTGTACCTGGCGGACGGCGTCAAGACGAGCGACAACGCCTTCGGCATGGTCGTCGACCTCCGGGACGATCTGCGGCCGGAACTGCTCTCCGTGGACCGCGTGGAACTCCAGCGGTACGACGAGGCCGCCGTACGACAGCTCCTGCTGGACGGCATCCCCACGCTGATCAGCAGTCCCGTGTTCTCGTACGCGTGGGCGCTGACGCTGGCGGGCAGCGACGAGAAGCTCACCGTGGAGTGCCTGGAACACGCCGTGGCGGCCGGGAACACCTGGGACGTCTTCGGGCACGAGGTGCCCGTCGCCACGAGCGGCCTGTTCGCGCCGGACGAGCTGATCCTGCGTGCCGTCACCGGACAGCCACCGCAGGATGGCCGGGCTCGGTCGCTCCACGACCACCTGTTCGTCTCCTGCCTGCCGGAGTACGTCGTCCGCTGGCGTCTGCTGTCCTACCTGCGCGCGGGTCTGGGAGGGCCGACGACCGACGTCGTGGCCGGAGCCGAGCTTCTGACGGCGCTGCCCACCGACCTCACCCTGCTCAGCCGCACGTCCCACGGCGGGGCACGCGCCTGGAGGCAACTGCTCACGGCCTGGCGCACGGACAAGCCGTACGACACGCGCCGCAGGGGCCTTCCCGTGGAGAACGGCCTGTCGTCGACGGTGCACGACACCGGCCTTCCCTTCATCGACTCCCTTCCCGTGTGGGCGGACAGCACGGAGGAGCCGGAGCTGGACGACGTGCTCCGGTGGGTGGAGTCGACCGGGAGGACCGTGCGCGAAGTCGTGCAGCGCCTCACCGCCCTGGGCTTCCGGGTGGCCGACCTGCGCGTCTCCCCGGAGCTGGGACCGGACGACCTGGCGTATCTGCGGCAGGTGGGCTCGTACGGCGCCCGGCTCCTTCCGCAGACCCCCCTCTCCTGGCCGCAGTTGGTGTACTCCGCGGCACGCGCCCGCACCACGGTGCCGGAGGCGGCCGAGCGTCTGACACGGCTGGGATACACCGTGACCGCCCCGCTCCGGGGTGAGGTACGGCCCGGCGAGGGGGACGTCTCCCTCCTGGAGGCCCTGTACAGGGCCGAGGACGGATCCGACCGGGCCGGGACCGACGCGCTGTCCGTCGCGCAGGTCGTCGTCGCCTCCCTGGCGACGCTCACCTCGCCCGCGGCCGTCGCCGCGCGCGCGGCCGAGCTGCACATCGAGGGGCCGCGGCACCGGTTCGGCGCCATGCCCCTCGACGACACCGACCGCCGGATCCTGAGCCGCGACCTGGACGGGCAGTACCCCTGGCTGGACCCGAACCGCGACATTCCCGTGCCCCACCTCATCGGAGCGTCCAGAGCCACCGGCCTCGACCCCGATGCCGTGGCCGAGCGGCTGCGGCTGCACGGGTTCACACCACCGGAGGTGACACCCCGGTGGGCCGGGATCACCGACGACGACCTGCTCATGCTCAGCGCCAGGGCCTCGGGGCTGGGACACTATCCCGACGCTGACACTCCGATGAGCCGCGATCACGTACGCCAGATCGCCCTCGCCCGGAACGTCCCGCTCGCCGACGTCCGCCGGCGTCTGGCCGACCTCGGGTACACGGTGCCGCGCGAGGATCCGGTGCTCGACGGGCTGACCACGGACGATCTGAGCCTCGTCACGAGGTACGTCACCGACTGGGACGCGGAAGGCCGGACCGCCATGGTCGTACCGGCGGCCCACGTCCGCGCGGCGGCCCTCCGCCTCGGCCGTCCCGCGGCGGAACTGGCCGAGAGGCTGACGGCCCTCGGCTGCCGTGTCGAGACACCGCCGGAGTCCTTCGCCCATCCCACGCCCGCCGATGTCCTGGCGGCCTGCCTGGCCGCCCCCTCCGGCGCCGCGGGGCCGACGGCGGAGGACTGCCGGAGCACCGAGCTGTCCCTGGCCGACCTCACCGCGCTCGCTCTTCGCTTCGGGCTGCCGTTCCGGGAGGTGGCGCTGGAGGCCACGCGACGCGGTCTCCGGCACGAGGCCGAGGACTGGTTCCCCGCCCCCGCCGCCGATCCGCCGCCTCGCGCAGCGGTGCCGGCGCACGCCAAGTCCTGATCTACGCTGGCCGGATGCCGGTGACCGTACTGCTCGTCGACGACGAACCCCTGGTCCGCGCGGGTCTGCGCGCCGTGCTGGAGGCGGAGCCCGACATCGAGGTCGTGGGGGAGGCCGCCGACGGGGCGGCGGTGATCCCGCTGGTGCGTAGCCTGCGGCCCGACGTGGTCGCCATGGACGTCCGCATGCCGCTGATGGACGGCATCGAGGCGACGCGTGCGGTGCTGCGGACGGTGGCGGAGCCTCCGAAGATCGTCGTGGTGACGACGTTCGAGAACGACGAGTACGTGTACGAGGCGTTGCGCGCGGGCGCGGACGGGTTCCTGCTGAAGCGGGCCCGGCCGGCCGAGATCGTGCACGCGGTGCGGCTGGTCGCGGAGGGTGACTCGCTGCTGTTCCCGGCGTCGGTACGACGGCTCGCCGCCGAGTACGGCGACGGGCACGGCAGCCGGGCGGCGCGGGACGCGCTGGCGCGGGCCCGGCTGACCGAGCGGGAGGCGGAGGTGCTGCGGCTGATGGCGCGCGGGCTGTCCAACGCGGAGATCGCCGCGCGGCTGGTCGTCGGGGCGGAGACGGTCAAGTCCCATGTGAGCGCGGTGCTGGCCAAGCTCGGGGCGCGGGACCGCACCCAGGCGGTGATCACGGCGTACGAGTCGGGGTTCGTGGCGGCGGGCTGAGCCGGGCGCCTCGGCCCGTGTACGCCTTCGGCACTCGCCGGGGTCCGCCGCGCCGAGTACGATCCGCCCCACACGCGCACGAGCTGGGAGGACGGACGTTGGGGCGGCTGACCGGCGGGGATCCCTCGCTGCTGCGAAGGATCAACTCCGCGGTGGTGCTGCACGCGTTGCGTGCCGCCGACTGCGCGACGCTGACGGAGATCACCCGGGTGACCGGTCTGTCCCGGCCGACCGTCGAGGGCGTCGTCGAGGATCTCATCGGCGCCGGTCTCGTCGTCGAGAAGGCGGCCGAGGAGGGGGCCGCCCGACGCCAGGGGCGCCCGGCGCGGCGGTTCCGGTTCCGTGCGGAGGCCGGTCATCTGCTGGGCCTGGAGATCGGCGCGCACCGGGTGGCCGCGCTCCTGGCCGACCTGGACGGGCGGGTACTGGGCGCCCAGGCCAAGGACGTCGACGAGTCGGCCCCGGCGGACGAGCGGCTGGAGCGGTTGCGGACCGCGGTCGCCGAGCTGCTGCGCCGGGCGGGCGTCCCGCGCAGCTCCCTGCGGGCCGTCGGGGTCGGCACGCCCGGGATCGTCGAGGCCGACGGGACGGTACGGCTGGGGACCGCGCTGCCCCAGTGGACGGGGCTGCGGCTGGGCGAACGGCTGAGCCGCTCCTTCAAGTGTCCGGTGCTGGTCGAGAACGACGCCAACGCGGCGGCCGTCGCCGAGCACTGGAAGGGCTGCGCCACCGAGTCCGACGACGTGGTGTTCGTGCTGGCGGGGCTGAGTCCGGGCGCCGGCTCGCTGATCGGCGGGCGGCTGCACCGGGGGTACGGCGGGGCGGCCGGGGAGATCGGCGCGCTGCACCTGCTGGGCCGGGAGGTGACGCCGGAGACGCTGCTGTCGACGACGGACGAGCCGCTGCACCCGTTGGACGAGCAGGCGGTCGCCGAGGTGTTCGCCCAGGCCCGCCAGGGCGACCAGCGGGCCCGCGCGGCCGTGGACCGCTTCCTCCAGCGGCTCGTGCACGACGTGGCCGCGCTGGTCCTGGCCCTCGACCCCGAGCTGGTCGTCGTCGGCGGCTGGGCGGCGGGACTGGACGGCGTACTGGAGCCGCTGCGGCGGGAGTTGGCGCGGTACTGCCTGCGGCCCCCGAGGGTGGCCCTGTCGCTGCTCGGGGAGGCGGCCGTGGCGACGGGGGCGCTGCGGCTGGCCCTCGACCACGTGGAGGAGCAGCTCTTCGCGGTGGAGGGGACGGTGACGGGGCGCTCGCCGGCGGGGCACCCGTGAGGCGGGCGGCGCCCCAGGGGTGGTTCGGGGTGGTCCGGGAGTGGGTGGTTCGGGACCGTCCGGGAGTGGGTGGTTCGGGGCCGTCCGAAGGTGGTTCGGGAGGCTCGGGAACGGTCCGGGGCGGTCCGGCGCGGTCAGGAACAGTCCAGGGCGGGCCGGCCGGGGCCCGTCGCACGGGCCGTACGGTCGGCCCGTAGGGCGGGCCCTGTGCAGGGGCCGTACGGCGAGCCCGGCGGGCCGGCCGTGCGACGAGTCCGGCGGGCCGGCCGTGTGGCGAGCCCGGCAGACGGGGCGCCCGGCGGGCCGGGCGATCCGGGCCGCGGTCGTCAGGACGCCTGGTGCTGCGGGCCGGGGTGGATCTCCACGCCGCCCGACGCGCCGAACGTCAGCCGGCAGGTGTCGGCGCGGTAGGTGGCGACGGAGAGCGCCGCGGTGCGGCCCCCGGTGAAGAAGCGGGTGGTGACGACGAGGACCGGCGCGCCGGGCAGCCGGTCGAGTTCCTTGGCGTCGTCGGCGCGGGCCGAGCCCAGTTCCACGGCGCGGTCCTGCCCCTCCAGCGCCAGGTGCTGGAGCGCGCGCAGCACCGCACGCGCGCGTGCCGCCCCGGACGGGGCGTCGATGCCGGTGAGGTCGGGCACCGACGCGTGCGGCACGTAGAGGAGTTCGGCGGCGACGGGCTGGCCGTGCGAGACCCGCGAGCGGCGCACGATGTGCACGGGGGTGTCGCGGCCGGTGTCCAGGGCGTCGGCGACGGCGGCCGGCGGGGCCGCGAGCGCGCAGTCGACGGGCCGCCAGGCGTCGTCGCCGGCGCCCGGCCAGTCCTGCCGCTCCGCGCCGACGTCGACGCCCACGCGGGGCGGCGCGACGGTGGTGCCGACGCCGCGGCGACGCTGGAGCCGGCCCTCCAGCTCCAGCTGCTCCAGCGCCTGCCGGAGCGTGGCGCGGGCGACGCCGAAGCGGGCGGCGAGCTCACGCTCGTTGGGGAGGATCTCCCCCACGGCGAACTCGGAGTCCAGTGCCTCGGTGAGCACCGTCCTCAGATGCCAGTACTTCGGTTCCGCTACCGATTCCAGTTGCGTGGTCCCCACCCTGTCCTCCGCAATCACCGTGGTCCGGTGGCGTTTTCGCGCCCTTGTTTATTAAAGGTTGTTGTACTTCTCTGCGACCATAGGACGGCCCCCACCCTTGGTCAAGACCAATCCACGACGCCTCGGGACACCGACAGGACCCCGCAGCACGGCGTTCACGCGGCGTTCGTACGGAGCGGTGTGCGGGTGGCGGCGCGCGCGGGTGACGGAACGGCGAGGCCCCCGTCCGGGGGGAACGGGGGCCGGGGTCGGGGCCGGGGGCGGGTCCGGGACGCGGTCGCGCCGTCGGTCAGCCCGCCAGGGCGCGCAGCTTGTCGGGGTTGCGGATGACGTAGACGGTCCGGATGCCGCCGTCGGCCACGTCGATCTGGAAGAGGGCGTCCGGCTTGCCGCCGGACAGCACCAGGACGGCGAAGCCGCCGTTGACCTCCAGGTAGCGGTGGGACACGTCGGGCAGGCCCTTGCCCGCCACGCCGACGAGGAACCGGCCGACGTGATCGGCGCTCTCCAGGACGCGCAGCGGCGCCTTCGCCTTGCCGCCGCTGTCGCCGACGAGCTGGGCGTCCGGTGCGAGCAGCGCCATCAGGCCCTCCAGGTCCCCCTCCACGGCGGCCGCGAGGAACCGTTCGGTGAGCTCGCGGCGCTGGACGGGGTCGACCTCGTAGCGGGGCCGCCGCTCCTCGACGTGCCGGCGGGCCCGGCCGGCCAGCTGGCGCACCGCGGACTCGGTCCGGTCGAGGACGGCGCCGATGTCGGCGTACGGATAGCCGAACGCCTCCCGCAGGACGAACACCGCCCGCTCCAGCGGGGACAGGGACTCCAGGACGACGAGGACGGCGAGGGAGACGGAGTCCGCGAGCACGGCCCGTTCGGCCGTGTCCTCGACGGTGTCGCCGAAGTCGGTGACGTACGGCTCGGGCAGCCAGGGGCCGACGTAGGCCTCGTTGCGGGTCTTGATGCGGGCCAGGCGGTCGAGGGCGAGGCGGGTGGTGACACGCACCAGGTAGGCGCGGGGTTCCCGCACGTCGCCGCGGTCGGCGGCGGACCAGCGCAGCCAGGCGTCCTGGACGACGTCCTCCGCGTCGGCCACCCGCCCGAGCATGCGGTAGGCGACGCCGAGGAGGAACGGACGGTGCTCTTCGAAGACGTCGGTGGCGGTCTCTGCGGTCACGGTGCCATCCCATCCGACGGGCGCGCGGGTGTCCAGCCGGTTCGCGCACGAAGGGCTACCCACGGGTAGCAGTTGCTGACAAGCTGTCTACACACGCGTCCGGCCGGCGTCCGCCCGTTGACACGAGGAGTCCTCCATGTCCGCCACCGCCTCCTTCACGGTTCCCTCCCCCCGCGGTCCGCGGCCCGTCACCGTCTCGTACGCGCGCGTGGGGCGGGGCGAGCCGCTGCTCCTGCTGCACGGCATCGGGCATCACCGGCAGGCATGGGACCCGGTGGTGGACATCCTGGCCACCGAGCGGGACGTGATCGCCGTCGACCTGCCCGGCTTCGGCGCGTCCCCGGCCCTGCCCGACGGGCTCGCCCACGACCTGCCCACGACCACCGCGGTGCTCGCGGCCTTCTGCGCGGCGCTGGGGCTCGGACGCCCCGACGTGGCGGGCAACTCGCTGGGCGGTCTGCTGGCCCTGGAGCTGGCCCGCGAGAAGCGCGTACGGTCCGTCACCGCACTGTCCCCGGCCGGGTTCTGGTCGGAGGCCGAGCGCCGTTACGCCTTCGGCGTGCTGCTCGCCATGCGGAGGGTCGCCCAGCGGCTGCCGCTGCCCCTCGTCGAGCGCCTCTCCCGGACCGCGGCCGGCCGCACGGCCCTCACCAGCACCATCTACGCCCGCCCGGGCCGCCGTTCGCCCGAGGCGGTGGTCGCCGAGACGCTCGCGCTGGCGCGGGCCACCGGCTTCGACCAGACCCTGCGGGCCGGTACGACCGTGAGGTTCACCGACGACCTCCCCGGCACGCCCGTCACCGTCGCCTGGGGCACCCGGGACATGGTGCTCGTACGCCGCCAGGGGGTCCGCGCCAAGCAGATCATCCCCAAGGCCCGCCTGGTCCGCCTGCCCGGCTGCGGCCACGTCCCGATGAACGACGACCCGGCCCTCGTCGCCCGCGTGCTCCTCGACGGCAGCCGCTGAGACGGGCCGGGCCGCCGTTCCCCGCCGCGGACGACGGGCGATCCCTGCTGCCGGACGGCCGTCGTCCGCCGCCCGGACGGTCGCCCGACGTCGCGACGCCCAGTTGTTCACCTGCGGTTTCCGTGTGCGCTGCGGCGTACCAGTAGGTGTGACGGTGCACACCGGCCGGTACCGTCCCAGGAGGCCCCTCCATGTCCTTCAGTCCGCTCCCCGGGCGCCGCAGTGTTCTGCGGGGCTCGTTGGCCGCGTCCGCGGCGCTGACCCTTCCCGTCGCCGCCGGTGCGGCGCCCGCCCTCGCCCTGTCGGGGCGGCCCGCGGCGCAGTGGGGCGTGCAGACCGGGGACGTGTCCGCGCACGCCGGACTGGTGTGGGTGCGGTCCGACCGTCCCGCGCGGATGATCGTCGAGACGGCCGCCACGGAGTCGTTCCGCGACGCGCGCCGCTTCCACGGTCCGCTGCTCGGCGCGGGCACCGACTTCACCGGCACGACGCAGTTGCGCGGGCTGCCGGCCGGCGAACAGGTGCACTACCGCGTGCTGCTCGCCGACCCGGACGACCCGCGCCGCACCGGCGAGCCGGTGACCGGCACCTTCCGGACCGCGTCCGACACGCGGCGCGACGGCGTGCGGTTCGTCTGGTCCGGCGACCTGGCCGGACAGGGCTGGGGCATCAACCCGGAGATCGGCGGCTACCGGATCTACGACGCGATGGCCGCTCTCGACCCGGACTTCTTCCTGTGCAGCGGCGACAACATCTACGCCGACGGCCCGCTCACCGGGACGGTCACCCTGCCCGACGGGCGGACCTGGCGGAACGTCACCACCGAGGAGAAGGCGAAGGTCGCCGAGACCCTGGCGGAGTTCCGCGGCAACTTCCGCTACAACCTGCTGGACGAGAAGCTGCGGGCCTTCAACGCCCGCGTCCCCTCGATCATCCAGTGGGACGACCACGAGGTCACCAACAACTGGTTCCCGGGCGAGATCTTCGCCGACACCCGCTACACCGAGAAGAACGTCGACGTGCTCGCCGCGCGCGCCCGGCAGGCGTTCTCGGAGTACTTCCCGATCTCGACCCTGCGCCGCCCCGACGGCCGGGTCTACCGGGTGCGGCACCACGGACCGCTGCTGGACGTCTTCGTCCTGGACATGCGCACCTACCGGAACGCGAACTCGGCGGACGACCAGACCACCGACGCGCAGGGCATCCTCGGCCGCGAGCAGTTGGAGTGGCTCCAGCGCGAGCTGTCCCGCTCCCGGGCCGTGTGGAAGGTGATCGCCTCGGACATGCCGATCGGCCTGGTGGTGGCGGACGGCACCGACGGGGCCGCCAACTTCGAGGCGGTGGCGCAGGGCGACCCGGGCGCGCCCCTCGGCCGTGAGCTCCAGATCGCCGAACTGCTGCGGTTCGTCAAACACCGGCGGATCACCGGCACGGTGTGGCTGACCGCCGACGTCCACCACACCTCGGCCCAGCACTACGACCCGTCCCGGGCCGCGTTCACGGACTTCGCGCCGTTCTGGGAGTTCGTCTCCGGGCCGCTCAACGCGGGCGCCTTCCCGGCGAGCGCGCTGGACGGCACGTTCGGCCCGGACCGCGTCTTCGTCAAGGCCCCCACCGCGTCCAACGTCTCCCCGGCGGAGGGCTACCAGTTCTTCGGCGAGGTCGACATCGACGGCGACAGCGGGGAGCTGACGGTCCGGCTGCGCGAGCAGGACGGCACCGTGCTGTTCACCAAGGTGCTCCAGCCGGGCCGGGTCGGTCAGTAACTGCCTTACCCTGTAAGGGCGCTCCGCGCATCGGCGTCATCCCCCGGTGCGCGGCGCGGTCCCGTGTACGACCTGCGGCTTCGCAGCCGTAGAAGAATCAACAATCCGGACATATGCCCCCTTTACCCATCAGTCACACAGCGTTCGCGATCACGCAACACCCGTCCTTCACAGTGGCTGCATGAGTCGAGACATGTCTGATGTGACGCGCCACAAACACGGGCGCCCGGTGCACCACTGGCGGCGGGACGCGGTCGAGCTCGCCGCGCTCTTCACGGCGGTCGCGGTGGCCGACGTCGTCGCGAACCTCGTGGGGCACGGCCCCGACGGACCCGGACTGCTGGTCCTCTCCGCCGCCGCGCTGATCGCCACGGCGGGGTTCCACATCTGGTGGTCACGCCGCCACGGTCACGCGCCTCCCACGAGTGATACCGGTGCCCGGCCGCCCTCCCCCGAGGGTCAGGCCGGGCCGTCCGGGCTCCCCGGCCGGGCCGCCGGGGAGAGTGTCCTGTGGCGGATGCGGACGACGGTGAAGGACGAGCCGGGGTCGCTGGCCGCGCTGTGCGCGGCGCTGGCCGAACACCGGGTGGACATCCTCAGCCTGCAGACGCACCCGCTGGGCGAGGACACCGTCGACGAGTTCCTGCTGCGCGCCCCCGGCGCGCTGGCCGGCGCCGACATCACCCGGGCCGTGGCACGGGCGGGCGGCGCCGACACCTGGATCGAGCGGGCCGACGCCCACGACCTGGTGGACGCCCCGACCAGGGTGCTGGGCCTCGCCACCCGTACGGCCCTGGACGCGGCGGAACTCCCGCTCGCGCTGCGGCAGTTGCTGGGCCGGTGCACGATCCGTTCGCTGCCCGCCACCGCGCGCGGCGCCGAGCGGCGGCCGGACGGCGTGCCCGTGGAAGGGGTCCTGGAGGACACCGTGATGCGCCTGCGGGCGCCGGAAGGCGGAGTGATCACCGTGGAGCGGCCGTACCTGCCGTTCACCCCGACCGAGTTCGCGCGGGCGCGGGCACTGGTGGAACTCGACGCCCGCCTGGGCCCGCGCGTCCCGCGCGGACACGACGTGCTGACGCTGCCCGAGGGCGACGACATCACCGTGCGCCGGGCGGACCTCGGTGACCTGGAGGCGGCGAAGGCGATGCACGAGCGCTGCTCGGCGCGCACGCTCGGCATGCGCTACCACGGGCCGGTCGGCGACGCCGACCGCTACCTCAACCACCTGCTCAGCCCCCGCTTCGGCCGCACCCTCGCGGTGCAGGCGCCGTCCGGGAGCGTCGTCGGCCTGGGGCACCTCCTGTGGGACGGCGACGAGACGGAGGTGGCGCTGCTCGTCGAGGACCGGTGGCAGCGGCGCGGCATCGGCGGCGAACTGCTCGGCCGGCTGGTGGCGATGGCCGTCGAGGCGGGCTGCGAGAGCGTCTACGCCGTGACGCAGTCCTCCAACACCGGCATGGTCGCCGCCATGCGCGGCCTGGGCCTGCCCCTCGACTACCAGATCGAGGAGGGCACCCTCGTCATCACCGCCCGGCTGGACCTGTCGGCCGTGAGCGGCGCGGAGCTGTCGCTGGAGGGGTCCGGGTCCGGGGAGCGGGCCGCCCGCGACTGACCCTGGTGTCCCCGGCGGGCCCGGTGTACCGGCGGCCCGGCGACCCGGCGGCCCGAGTACGGCCCGGTGACCCCGGTGACCCGGCGGCCCGGTGACCCCCGTACCGCCCCGGCGGCCCCGGCGGCCCGGTGTTCCCGGCGACCCGCGGGACGGACGGCCCGGCACCTTTCGGTGCCGGGCCGTCCGTCCCGCGTCAGGAGCCTCGCCGCGCCTGCTGCCGCCCGCCGCGTCGGAGCAAACGCCGTGACGCGCGCCTCCCCGCGTACGAGGATGGTGCGCATGTCGCAGACCAACACCCCGCTGCCCCGCGAGGTCGCCGACGCCTACGTCGACGAGCTCATCGCCCTCGACCCGGTCACCGGTACCTACCTCGGCGTGAAGGAGAGCTCGAGCCGTCTGCCCGACTTCTCACCCGCGGGCCAGGAGGCCCTCGCCCGGCTCGCCCGGGACACGCTGGCCCGGCTCGACGAGGCGGAACGGCGGCCCGGCGCGGACAGGGACGTCGAGCGCCGCTGCGGACGGCTGCTGCGCGAGCGGCTCACCGCCGAACTCGCCGTGCACGACGCCGACGAGGGCCTGCGCTCGGTCGGCAACATGTCCACCCCGGCGCACCACGTGCGCGAGGTGTTCACCGTGACGCCGACGCAGACCGACGAGGACTGGGCGGCGATCGCCGAACGGCTGCGCGCGGTGCCGGCGGCGCTGGCCGGCTACCGCGAGTCCCTGGCGCTCGGCCTGGAGCGCAAGCTGTACGCGGCGCCGCGGCCGACCGCCACGTTCATCGGCCAGCTCACCGAGTGGGCGGACCCGGACGGCTCGGGCCGCGGCTGGTTCGAGACCTTCGCCGCCGACGGGCCCGACGCGCTGCGCACTGAGCTGGACGAGGCGGCCCGGGCGGCCACCGCGGCGGTCGTCGCCCTGCGGGACTGGATGCGTGATGTGTACGCGCCGACCGTGGCGGCCGCGCCGGACACCGTGGGCCGCGAACGCTACGCGCGCTGGTCCCGCTACTTCAACGGCACCGACCTCGACCTCGACGAGGCGTACGCGTACGGCTGGTCCGAGTACCACCGCATCCTCGCCGAGATGAGGCGGGAGGCGGAGAAGGTCCTGCCGGGCGCCGAGACGCCGTGGACGGCGCTCGCGCACCTCGACGAGCACGGCAAGCACATCGAGGGCGTCGACGAGGTCCGCGACTGGCTCCAGGGCCTGATGGACCAGGCGATCGACGCGCTGGACGGCACCCACTTCGAACTCGCCGAGCGGGTGCGGAAGGTGGAGTCGCGCATCGCCCCGCCCGGCAGCGCGGCGGCCCCGTACTACACGTCCCCGTCGGAGGACTTCTCCCGCCCGGGCCGCACCTGGCTGCCGACGATGGGCCTGACCCGCTTCCCCGTCTACGACCTCGTCTCGACGTGGTACCACGAGGGCGTCCCCGGCCATCACCTCCAGCTCGCGCAGTGGGTGCACGTGGCCGGGGACCTCTCCCGCTACCAGGCCACGGTCGGCATGGTGAGCGCCAACGCCGAGGGCTGGGCGCTGTACGCGGAGCGGCTGATGGACGAGCTCGGCTTCCTCACCGACGCCGAGCAGCGGCTGGGCTACCTGGACGCGCAGATGATGCGCGCGGTGCGGGTCATCGTCGACATCGGCATGCACCTGGAGCTGGAGATCCCGGCGGACTCCCCCTTCCACCCCGGTGAGCGCTGGACCCCGGAGCTCGCCGAGGAGTTCTTCGGCGCGCACAGCAGCCGTCCGAAGGACTTCGTGGCGAGCGAACTGACCCGCTACCTGAGCATCCCCGGCCAGGCCATCGGCTACAAGCTCGGCGAACGGGCCTGGCTGCTGGGCCGGGAGAGGGCCCGCGAGCGGCACGGCGACGCCTTCGACCTGAAGTCCTGGCACATGGCGGCCCTCTCGCAGGGGTCGCTGGGCCTGGACGACCTGGTGGACGAGCTGGCACGGCTGTGACCCACGGCGTGCGGAGAGACGGCGGGTCCCGCGGGGGCCCCTCTCTCGCACGCCTCAGCAGCCGCAGTCCCCGGCGGCGTCCACCGGCGCGGTCAGCGGATCGGCGTCGCGCCGCTCCCGGCCCTGCCAGGTCTCGAACTCGAAGCCCTCGCGCACCCAGTACTCGAAACCGCCGAGCATCTCCTTGACGCGGTAGCCGAGTTCGGCGAGCGCGAGGGCGGCGCGGGTCGCGCCGTTGCAGCCGGGTCCCCAGCAGTACGTCACGACCGGGACGTCCTTGTCGAGGAGCTGTCCCGCCTGCTCGGGGATGAGCGCGGTGGGCAGGTGGACCGCGCCGGGAACGTGCCCCTGGTCCCAGGACGCGGTGGAGCGGGAGTCCAGGACCACGAAGCCGGGGTCGCCGCCGGCCGCGAGCGCGGCGGCCACGTCGGAGACGTCCGCGTGGAAGACCAGGCTCGCCCGGAAGTAGGAGGCGGCCTCGGCCGGGGCCGCGGGGGCCACGCGCAGGACGGGGTTGGCGGGGGTGACGGCGGTGGTGGCGCTGAGGGCGGTCATCGCAGGGCCTTTCGCGGTGGTGCTGACTGATTCCCGATGACCGGAAATCTACGGCCGTCGGTCCGCGCGCTGAAGGGGCGTTCCACGGCCCCGGCCTTGCCCGACCGGGGTTTTCCCTGCTATTCCTCGGCCATGACCGTGTATTCCCCGGACGCCACCGACCGGCGCATCCTCGACGTCCTCCAGCGCGAGGGCCGGGCCAGTTTCGCCGACCTGGCGCGTGCCGTGTCGATGTCGGCCAGTGCCGTCACCGAGCGGGTGCGGCGCCTGGAGGAGGCGGGCGTCATCCAGGGCTACGCGGCCGTCGTGGACCCCGAGCGGCTGGGGCTGCCGATCCTGGCGTTCGTCCGGCTGCGCTACCCCACCGGCAACTACAAGCCGTTCCACGACCTGGTGGCCGTCACGCCGGAGATCCTGGAGGCGCACCACGTCACCGGCGACGACTGCTTCGTCATCAAGGTCGCCGCCCGCTCGATGCGGCACCTGGAGGAGGTGTCGGGCCGGATCGGCGCGCTGGGGTCGGTGACCACCAGCGTCGTCTACTCCTCACCGCTCCCCCGGCGCCCGCTCAGTCCCTGAGAGACACCCCGCACGCTCCGTGCGCCCCGCACGCTCCGTGCGCCCCGTGCGCCGGGGCACGGGCGTCACACGTCGGCGCGCTGGCGCACCACCGACCCGGCCCTGCCCTTGACGACCTCCAACTGCGCGTGGATCCGCCGCCGCAGGTCGGCCACGTGGCTGACGATGCCGACGCTGCGGTCACGTTCGCGCAGGGAGTCCAGGACGTCGAGGACCTCGTCCAGGGTCTGGTCGTCGAGGCTGCCGAACCCCTCGTCGATGAAGAGCGTGTCCAGCCGGACCCCGCCCGCCTCGTCGGTGACGACGTCGGCGAGGCCCAGGGCGAGCGCCAGCGAGGCGAAGAAGGTCTCGCCGCCCGACAGCGTGGACGTGTCCCGCTCCCGCCCGGTCCAGGCGTCGACGACGTGCAGTCCGAGCCCGCTGCGGCCGCGTCCGGTCCGGTCGTCGGAGTGGACGAGGGTGTAGCGCCCGGAGGACATGCGGTGCAGGCGCGCGGTCGCGGCGGCGGCCACCTGTTCCAGCCGGGCGGCCAGGACGTACGACTCCAGGCGCATCCTGCGCCCGTTGTCCGCCGAGGTGCCGGCGGTGAGGCCGGCCAGGCGGGCCACGCGGTCGTACTCCTCCCGCAGGGGCGCCAGCCGGCGCACGCCGTCGGCCGCGCGCGCGGACAGGCGGTCGAGTTCGGCGCAGCGGCGGGCGGCCGCGTCCTCGGCGGAGGCGGCCCGGCGCAGCCGCTCGGCGGCCTCGGCGGCGGCCTGTTCCGCCCCGGGGAGGTCGGCGGCGGGCCGCTGCGCGGCGGCCGCGGTCTCCGGCTCGGCGAGCACGGCCCGTACGGCCGCCTCCTCGGCCTGCCGGGCGTCCAGGCGCCGTTGCAGCTCGCGGTGGGCGGTGGCGTCGAGGAGGGCGTCGGCGGCGGCCCGCGGGGTGTCGAAGCCGGCCCGGAAGGCGGCCTCGTCGAGGCGTCCGTCGGCGGCCTTGAGGCGTTGGGCGCTCTCCTCGGCGGCGCGGGCGGCGTCGGCGGCGTCGGTGAGCCGGGCGGCCTGCCGCTCCAGGTGCGCGGCCCGCGCGGCCACGCTCTCCGCGGTGCCGCGCGCCTCGGCCAGTTCCTGCTCCAGCGCCGTCCGTTCCCGCTCCAGCCGCTCCCGGTGGCCCACCCGGGAGGCGGCGCGCACGGCGGCGTCGCGCAGGGCGGCCGTGCGCCGCTCGTGTTCCTGCTCGGCCCGGCGCAGCTCCTCGCGGGCCGGATGCAGCGCGGAGGCGTCCCGGCGGGCCTCGGCGTGGCGGCGCTCCAGCTCGTCGGCCTCGGCGGCGAGCCGGTCGGTCGGGGTGTCGCCCGCCTCGGCGCCGGCGGCGGCGAGCGCTTCCCGGGCGAGACCGAGGTCGCGTTCGGCGTCCGCCCGCTCCCGCTCGGCCCGCTGGTGGGCGGCGAGGGCCTGTTCCTCGGCCTCCCGGTCGACGTGTCCGGCGACCTTGCGGGCGGGTGCGGGGTGGTCGGTGGCGCCGCAGACGGCGCAGGGCTCGCCGTCCCTGAGGGTGGCGGCCAGTTCGGCGGCGATGCCGTTGAGCCGCTGCTCCTTGAGGTCGAGCCAGTGCGTACGGGCCGCCAGCGCCCGCTCCGCGCAGGCGAGGGCCCGCCGCTGGGCGTCCTCCGTGTCGCGGGCCAGTGCGTCGCGCAGCCGGGCCGCGGTCAGCCGCCGCCGGGCGGGCTCGCGCTGCACGGCGAGCTGTTCGGCGCGGGTGGCGGCCTCCTGGGCGGACTCGACGCGGGCCTGGAGCGAGGCGCGGGTCGCCTCCCAGTCCGCGAGCCAGCCCTCGGTCTCCGCCAGCACGTCCTCGTCGGCGCGCTCCTGCCGGTCCAGGTCGGCGCGCTCGGCGAGCAGGCCGGCCAGGCGCCGCTCGCCGCGCCGGGCCGACTCCAGGCCGCCCAGCTCCTGGGCGGCGCGGCGTGCGGCGGCGGCGAGTCCGGCGGCGCCGGCCTCCGCGAACCGCTCCGGGAGCAGCCCGCGCGCGCGGGCCTCGGCGGCGGCCGCCCGGCGGTGTTCGGCCTCGGCGGCGTCGCGCAGCTCCAGCGCCGGCGCCACCGCCTCCGCCTTGCGGGCCCGCTCCATCCGCTCCCGCGCCTCCCGGTGCTCCCCGGCCCGCTCCTGAAGCAGCCGGGACCGCTCCCGGGCCTGCGCGAACCGCCCCTGCAACCGGGCCAGTTCCCGTACGTCGGACAGGGCGCGTTCGGCGGCGGCGCGGGCGGACTCGGCCGCGAGGCGGGCACACTCGGCGACCGTCAGCTGCTCCCGCGCGGTGCTGCGGGCGACGGCGGCGGCGGACAGCACGGCCTCGGCGAGTCCCGGCTCGCCCGGGGCCAGCTCGGGCAGTTCCATGGCGTCACCGGCGGCCTGCTGCATGCGGTGCGCGTCCGCCAGCAGTGCCGCGTCGCCCTCACGCACGCGTGCCTCCGCCGTGCGCCGCCGTTCCGCGAGGCGCTTCTCGACCTCGGCGAAGCGCTGCGTGTCGAAGAGGCGTCCGAGGAGCCGGCCGCGCGCCTCGGCGTCGGCCCGCAGGAAGCGCGCGAAGTCGCCCTGGGGCAACAGCACGACCTGGCAGAACTGCTCGCGGCTCATGCCGAGCAGCTGGGTGATCTCCTCGCCTATCTCCTGGTGGGAGCGGCTGAGGTCCTTCCACGTCCCGGCGACGGCGTCGTACTCGCGCAGCTCGCTCTGGGCCTTCTCGACCGTCGTGCCCGTCCCGCGCCTCTTGGGGCGCTCCCAGGGCGGCCGGCGGGTGACCTCCAGCCGGCGGCCGGCGACGGTGAGTTCGAGGGTGACCTCGGTGCGGGTGCCGGGGGCGGCGTGGTCGGAGCGCAGGGTCAGGCCCTGGGCGCTCTGCCGGGCGCCCGGGACGGAGCCGTACAGCGCGTAGCAGACGGCGTCCAGGACGGACGTCTTGCCGGCGCCCGTCGGTCCGTGCAGCAGGAAGAGGCCGGCGGCGGACAGCTCGTCGAAGTCGACGCTCTGGGAGCCGCCGAAGGGGCCGAAGGCGGTGAGGCCGAGCCGGTGCAGCCTCATCGGGCGACCTCCCGGACGGCGTCGTCGGCGCGGACGGCGTCGAAGGCGTCGCGCAGGACGGCCCGCTCGCGTCCGTCCGGGCCCGCCCCGCGCACATGGGCGACGAAGTCCTCGGCGACCTGCTGGTCGCTGCGGCCGGCGAGGCGCCGGGCGTACGAGACGCCGGGGTCGTCCGGGGCGCGGTCGGGGGCGAAGACGAGGCTGAGGGTGTGCGGGAAGCGCTCGGTGAGCCGGGCCATGGGTTCGGCCGGGCGGACGGCGTCGGTGAGCGTCGCCTCCACCCAGGCCTCCTCGTGCCGGGCCAGCGCGGGATCGGCGAGCAGCTCCTCCAGCGTGCCCCTGAGGCGGGCCAGCGCGCGCGGCACCGGGCAGTCGATCCGCTCGGCGTCGACCGAGCCGTCGGCTCCCAGGTCGACGAGCCACATCGTCTTGCGGTGCCCGGCCTCGGAGAAGGAGTACGGCAGCGGCGAGCCGGAGTAGCGCACCCGCCCGGTGATGGTCTGGCAGCCGTGCAGGTGCCCGAGCGCCACGTAGTCGACGCCGTCGAAGACGCCGGCGGGCACGGACGCGACGCCGCCGACGGTGATGTCCCGCTCGCTGTCGCTGGGTTCCCCGCCGGTGACGAAGGCGTGGGCGAGGACGACGGAGCGCGTTCCGCGCGCGCGGTCGGCGAGGTCGGCGCGGACCCGGTCCATGGCGGCGGCGAGCACCGTCTCGTGGCCCGCCCGCTCCACGCCGAACTCGTCCTTCACCAGGGCCGGCTCCAGGTAGGGCAGCCCGTAGAAGGCGACGTCGCCGTGCGCGTCGGTGAGCACCACCGGGGTGCCCGCCGCCGCGGGGTCGGTGCGCAGGTGGACGCCCGCGCGCCCGATCAGTCCGGCGCCCACGCCGAGGCGCCGCGCGGAGTCGTGGTTGCCGGAGATCATGACGGTCGGCACGCCCAGCGCGGCGAGCCGGTGCAGGGCGTCGTCGAACAGCTCCACGGCGGCGAGCGGCGGCACCGCCCGGTCGTACACGTCCCCCGAGACGACCACCGCGTCCACCTCGCGCTCCCGCACGGTGGCGACGAGGTGGGCGACGAACTCGGCCTGGGCGCCGAGCATGTTCACCCGGTGGAACGCCCGGCCGAGATGCCAGTCGGAAGTGTGCAGGAGCCTCATGGGCTCCGAGACTAACGGCCGGGTCCGACATCACGGCCGGTCACTCGCGCAGCACCCCGTCACACCGCGCGCCACAAACGGACGTTACGGACATTTGGCTTGCGTGGGGGAGGTGACCGCCGCCTCACGCGTCCCCGTACGCCTCCCCGCCCACCTCGAAGCCGGCCGTGCCCGCCGTGACGTCCGCGAGCCACGCGCGGACGGCGTCCACGTCGGCGTCCGGCAGTCCGATCTCGATCGCGACCGCCTCCCCGTAGCGCACGTCGCGCACCTCGCGGCCGGTGGCGCGCAGGTCGTTCTGCACCTTCCCGGCCCGCTGGTGGTCCACCGTCACCGTCGCCAGGCGGAAGCGGCGGCGGGTGATGGTGCCGAGGGCGTCGAGGGCCTCGCCGACCGCGCCGCCGTAGGCGCGGATCAGTCCGCCGGCGCCGAGCTTCACGCCGCCGTAGTAGCGGGTGACGACCGCCACGACGTAACGCATGTCACGGCGCAGCAGCATCTGGAGCATCGGCACGCCCGCGGTGCCGCCGGGTTCGCCGTCGTCACTGGCCCGCTGCACGGCGGCGTCGGCGCCGATGACGTAGGCCCAGCAGTTGTGGGTGGCGTCGGCGTGCTCCTTGCGGACGGCCGCGACGAAGTCCTGGGCCTCCCGCTCGGTGGCGGCCGGTGCCAGGGCGCACAGGAAGCGGGAACGGTTGACCTCGGTCTCGTGCACGCCCGCGTGGGCGACCGTGCGGTACTCGTCCTGCATCCGGCCAGCCTATGCGGTGGCACGGGGCACCCGGCTGCCCGGGACGCCGCCGGGGCGCCGGCCCAGCGGGCCGCGGACGGGGACCGAGGACCGGCCCGGCGCCGAGGCGGCCGGGCGGGCCGCCCTGGTGACTCGGGCACACCGCTGCCCGGGACGCCGCCGGAGCATCCGGAGCGCCGGCTCAGCGGGCCGCGGACCGGCTCAGCGGGCCGCGGACCGGCTCAGCGGGCGCCTCTGGGGACGGCCGTCGCCGTCAGCCGGGCCCGGCCCGGAGCCAGGTCCGCCCAGCCGGGCCCGGACCAGTCCAGCACCGCGATCGCCGACGTGGGGAACTTCACCCGCACCCGCTCCAGGCTGTCGCCGGACCCCTCCCCGGCCAGGGCGAGGACCAGCTCCTGGAGACCGGGGTTGTGTCCGACCAGCAGCAGCGTCCCGACGTCGGCGGGCGTCTCCCGGACGACCGCCAGCAGGTCGTGCCGGTCGGCCGCGTACAGCCGGGGCTCGTACCGGACGGGCGGCCGGCCGCCCCACTCGGCGCCGGCCAGCTCCCAGGTCAGCCGGGCGCGCACGGCGGTGGAGCACAGCGCGAGGTCGGGGACCCAGCCGCCCTGCGCGAGCGCCCGCCCCGCGGCGGGCGCGTCCCGGCGACCGCGCTCGCCCAGCGGCCGCTCGTGGTCGGCGACGCCCTCCGGCCACGCCGACTTGGCGTGCCGCAGCACCACGAGCCGCCGCGGCGGCCCGGCGTCCGCCATGGGTCCGGCATCCGCGCCGGTGCCGGCGTTCACGCCGGAGCTCCCAGGTCGCGGGTGAGGTCGAGGCCGAGGAGACGGTCGGCGTAGGCGTACGTCTCGAAACGGGCGCCGGGCGGGAGGTCGGTCCCGGCCTGTTCCACCGTCCGCAGCACGCGCAGCACCTCCGGCACGTCCAGGTCGTCCTCCCAGGCAGCGCGGAGCCGTCCGCGCACCTCGTCGGGGACGGGCCGTGAGGGCTGTCGCGCCCAGTCGGCGACGGCGCGCCGCCAGCGCGCGAGGGTGTCGTGGGCGGCGCGCAGCGCGTCGGCGTCGAGCGGGGCGGGCCGGCGGTGATGGTGCGACAGCAGGGCGAGACGCAGGGCGGCGGGGTCGGTCCCCGGACGGCCGTCGTCCCCGTGCTGCCCAGCGGGACCGGACGACCCCACGGCGGACGGCCCTACGCCGGACGGGTCGCCCGACGGACCGACGCCGGACCCGGACGGGCCTACGCCGGACAGGTCGCCCGACGGACCGAGCAGATCCAGCAGCCGCAGCACGTCGGCATCGGCGGGGGCGGGGGCGGGCCGGACGGGGGCCACGGCGATCCGGACGCCGTCGGGCGTCTCGCCGTCCTCCGCGACCACGTGCAGGGCGCGGGCCGTACCGGTCCCGGCCGCGAGGTCCCGCCCCTCCTCGAAGGGCCGGACCCCCAGGGCCGCCCCGGCCGTCCGCAGTTCCCGCCGGTCCCCGCCGCCGGTGAGCAGGGCCAGGACGGGCGTGCCACCGAGCTCCAGGGCACGGACGAGGAGGTCGGCGACCAGGAGGACCCGGAGCGCGCCGGGGCCGTACCCGGGCGCGTGGACCTGGACACGGGTCAGGCCCCGGCGGGCGGGGGCGGCGGCGACGGACTCGCCGGTTCGGGCGTCGATGATGCGCAGCACGGGGCGAGCGTAGGCGGCCGGCGGGCCGTCCGCAGTCCGACGGCACGGAATCAGGGCCGCGCGTGCGGTGTTGAGCCGGTCACCACACGTCCCCGTCCGTCAAGGAGGCCGCCGGTGCACGGCGACGAGGCAACGATCCGGAAGATCCTCACCGAGCTCGGCGACACCTGGGCGGTGGTGGGCCTGTCGACCAACTCCCGGCGGGCGGCGTACGGCGTCGCCGGGGTGCTCCAGCGCTTCGGCAAGCGGATCGTGCCGGTCCACCCCAAGGCGGAGACGGTCCTCGGGGAGCGGGGGTACGCCTCGCTCGCGGACATCCCGTTCGAGGTGGACGTCGTCGACGTCTTCGTCAACAGCGACCTCGCCGGGGCCGTCGCGGACGAGGCCGTCGCCAAGGGGGCCAAGGCCGTGTGGTTCCAGCTCGGCGTGGTCGACGAGGGCGCCTACGACCGCACGCGCGCCGCGGGGCTGGACATGGTGATGGACCGCTGCCCGGCGATCGAGATCCCCCGCCTGGGCTGAACCGGTGGACCGCTCCGGGCCCCCGATGTCCTTCGAGGGGGCACCCATAATGTGCGGATGACCACCGCCTCCCCCCGCCCCGACTCCCCCGCGCCGGAACGGACTCCGGTCGTCGTCGTGGGCGCCGGCCCCGCCGGTCTGACCGTCGGCAACATCCTGCGCGCCGCACGCGTCGACTGCGTGGTCCTGGAGACGGAGACCCGCGCCTTCATCGAACGCCGGCCACGGGCCGGAGTCCTCGAGGAGCGGGCGGTGCGCGAGCTCCAGCGGCGCGGCCTGGCCGCCGACCTGCTGGAGCGCGCCCAACGGCACACCGCGTGCGAGTTCCGCTGCGGCGGCGAGCGGTACCGCTTCTCCTACGGTGAGCTGACGGGCCGCCACCACTTCGTCTACCCGCAGCCGCTGCTGGTGACGGACCTCGTGCGCGAGTACGTGGACGTGCGCGGCGGGGACGCCCGGTTCTCGGTGCGCGAGGTCGCGCTGCACGACCTCGACACGGACGCCCCGTCGGTGTCGTACCTCTGCCCCGAGACGGGGGAACGGCGGCTGCTGCGCTGTGACGTCGTGGTCGGCGCCGACGGGGCGCGCGGGGTCAGCCGGGCCGCGCTGGTGCCGGAGCGGGCGCGGATCGCGCGGCACGACTACGGCACGGGCTGGCTGGCGCTGCTGGCGGAGGCGCCGCCGTCGTCCGACTGCGTGCTGTTCGGCATCCACCCGCGCGGGTTCGCCGGGCACATGGCCCGCAGCCCGGAGGTCACCCGCTACTACTTGCAGTGCCCGCCCGGCGACGACCCGGCCAACTGGTCCCACGAACGCGTCTGGACCGAGCTGCGCGAGCGCCTCGGGGCCGCCGGCGCCCCGGAGCTCGTCGAGGGCAGGCTGATCGAGAGGCGCGTGCTCGACCTGCACGACTACGTCGTCGAGCCGATGGCGCACGGGCGGCTGTTCCTGGCCGGGGACGCGGCCCACCTGGTGGCGCCCATCGCCGCCAAGGGCATGAACCTCGCCCTGCACGACGCCTTCCTGCTCGGCGACGCCCTGGTCGCGGCGGTGCGGGACGGTGACGCGTCGGGTCTGGAGGGCTATTCGGAGGCGTGTCTGCGGCGGGTGTGGGACTACCAGGAGTTCTCGCAGTGGCTGTCCGAGGTGTACCACGGCTCCGCCACGGGGGATCCGTTCCGCGCGGGCACCACGCGCGCCCGGCTGCGCCGCCTGTTCACCTCGCCCGCCGCCGCGGCGGCGTTCGCGGAGCAGTACCTGGGGGCGGCGGAGCGGTACTGACCGGGTCTCGGACCGTCAGCCGGATCTCGGACCGTCAGCCGGATCTCAGACCGTCAGCCGGGTCTCGGACCGTCAGGCGGGCCCGCGGCTGGTCGTGCACTGCCTACTCGTGCACCGGCTGCGTGCACCGGCTGCGCGCACCGGCCTGTTCGTGCACCTGCTAGTCGTGCACCGGCTGGTCGCCGAGCCGGTGGTCGGCCACGCTCAGCGCCTCGCCGACCAGGCGGCGCAGATGGCCGTCGCGCAGGGAGTAGATCACCCGTCGGCCCTCCTTGCGGGTGCCGACGAGCCCCGCGAGCCGCAGCCGTGCCAGGTGCTGGCTCACCGCCGGGCGGGCCGCCCCGCACACCTCCGTCAGCGTCGTCACGTCCGCCTCGCCCGAGGTCAGGGCGTGCAGCAGGGTCAGGCGCGTACGGTCGCCGAGCAGGGCGAGCAGCTCGGCCGCGAGGGCGAACTGCTCCTCGCCGGGACTGCGCGGGTGCGCATGATGCGCAGGTGACAGGTGCATGTGTGCGCTCACACGCACATAATGGCCGAGCGGGCGGACGCACGTCCACCGCGGCGCACCGGAAAGGGGATCGACGTGAGCGAGCGGCACCGGCACGACCACGGTCACGACCACCACGAGCACCACGGTGCCCACCACCACGACCACCACAACCACCACCAGGGCCGCCACGGCGACAAGACCCACCACGGTCACCACCCCCGCTCAGGTATGCGCCACCGCCTCGCCCACCTCCTGACCCCCCACTCCCACGAGACCGCCGACAAGCTGGACCGTGCCCTGGAGTCCTCGGCCCAGGGCATGCGCGCGCTGTGGATCTCGCTGGCGGTCCTCGGCGTGACGGCGGCGGCGCAGGCGGCCGTGGTGGTGGCCTCCGGCTCGGTGGCGCTGCTGGGAGACACCTTGCACAACGCGGCGGACGCGCTGACCGCCGTACCGCTCGGGATCGCGTTCGTGCTGGGACGGCGGGCCGCCACCCGCCGCTTCACCTACGGCTACGGACGGGCGGAGGACCTGGCGGGACTGGCGATCGTGGTGACGATCGCCGCGTCGGCGGCCTTCGCCGGCTGGGCGGCCGTCGACCGGCTGCTGGACCCGCGGCCCGTGGAGCACGTGCCCGCGGTGGCGGCGGCCGCGCTCGTCGGCTTCGCGGGCAACGAGTGGGTGGCCCGCTACCGCATCCGCGTCGGCCGCGCGATCGGCTCGGCGGCGCTGGTCGCGGACGGGCTGCACGCGCGCACCGACGGGTTCACGTCCCTGGCCGTGCTGCTGGGCGCCGGCGGGTCCGCGCTGGGGTGGCGGGCGGCTGACCCCGTGGTGGGGCTGGCGATCACGGCGGCGATCGTGCTGGTGCTGCGGGACGCCGCGCGGGAGGTGTTCCGGCGGGTGATGGACGCCGTCGACCCGGCGCTGGTGGACCGGGCCGAGCGGGCGCTGCGGGAGGTCGAGGGCGTGCGCGGGGTGGGCGAGCTGCGGCTGCGCTGGATCGGGCACCGGCTGCGGGCCGAGGTCGCGGTCGTCGTGGACGGCGAGGCGACGGTCCGGGCGGCGCACGCGATCGCCGTGGACGCCGAACACGCCCTGCTGCACGCCGTGCCGCGGCTGACGGCGGCGCTGGTGCACGCGGATCCCGCGCCGGCGCCGGGCGAGGACGACCCGCACCGGGCCCTCGCCCATCACGCCGCGGTCTGAGGTCAGGCCGTGCCGAGGCCGTCCAGCACCACCGCGCCCGGCAGGCCGGCGAACGCCTTGCCCGGCACGAGCAGCTTCCCGCGCCGGCGTCCGCTGCCCACCAGGACGTAGGGCAGGTCGACGACGGCCGAGTCGACCAGTACCGGCCAGGTCTCGGGGAGTCCGACGGGGGTGATGCCGCCGTACTCCATGCCGGTCTCCCCGGTGGCCGTGTCCATCGACGCGAAGGAGGCTTTGCGGGCGCCGAGTTGACGGCGTACGACGCCGTTGACGTCGACGCGGGTGGTGGAGAGGACGACGCACGCGGCGAGCGTGGTGTCGCCGCCGCGCCGGCCCGCGACGACGACGCAGTTCGCCGACCGCTCCAGCAGCTCCTGCCCGTAGTGCTCCACGAAGACGGCGGTGTCGGCCCACCGCGGGTCGGTGTCGACGTAGAGGATCTGGTCGGCGGGGACGCTGCCGCCCCAGTGGCGTACGGCGTCGGCGACCGGGCGGGTCAGCTCGTCGAGGCAGTCGGGGGCGGGCCGGGCGTCGTCGAAGTGTCCGATGGGTGCGTCCATGGCCGCACGCTAACAGCAGCCCCACGGCGGGCGGACGCCCGTCCCGGCGCACGGGGACACCGCGGCCGGCGGGCCCGTCCCCCGGACGGAACAAGCCGGACCTCTCGGCCGGCGGACGCCCGTCCCGGACACGGCAGGCCGGACCGCACGGCCAGCGGACCCGTGTTCCGCGGACGCCCGTCCCAAAGTACGGCTGACGCCCGTCCCAAAGCTCCGCGGACGCCCGTCTCAAAGCACGGCGGACGCCCGTCTCAGCGCACGGGCGGCACCGACACCGTCAGCACCATCTCCGTCGGCAGCTCGCCGTGGTTGGCGTAGGTGTGGGCCGCGTCGGCCTCGAAGGTGACGCTGGCGCCGGCCGGGACGCGGTACTCCGTTCCCTCGACGGTGAGGCTCAGTTCGCCGGCCGTGACGTGGGCGATCTCGACCGTGCCGGCCGGGTGCGGGTCGGAGCCGCTGCTCTCGCCCGGCATCAGCCGCCAGTTCCACATCTCCAGCGGGCCGGGTGCCTCCGTGCCCGCGAGCAGCCGGCTGTAGCTGCCGGCCTCGGTGTGCCACAGCCGGACCACCTGGTCGGCCGGGACGACACGGACCTTGGGGCCCCGCTGGTAGTCGAGCAGGGTGGTGATGCTGACGCCGAGCGCGTCACCGATCTTGACGACCGTGCCGAGGCTGGGGTTGGTGCGGGCCTGCTCGACCTGGATGAGCATCCCGCGGCTGACGCCGGCCCGGGCGGCCAGCACGTCCAGGGTGAAGCCGCGCACCGCGCGCCAGTGCCGGACGTTGCGCGCCAGGGACTGGGTCAGCAGGTCGAGGTCCGACACGTTCCGTCCACTTCGTTCAAACGTCGTTCACGTGCACCCGATCGTGCACCGAACTGTACTGCGAGCCTCCCGTGCCGGCGCTCTGCGCCCTGGCCACGAGCCTTCCGGGGGCCGGCCGGCCCCGGCGGCGGACCGCGGGCGCGGGTCAGGCCTCGGGCTCCAGCCGGGCCAGCCGCTCCGCCGCCTCCTCGTCCAGCCCCGACAGCGCGACGAGCTGCTGCGAGGTGACCCCGTCGGGGATCGGCACGGGCGCCGGGGTCCGCAACGGCGGCTGCCAGCCCTCGTCGGGCGTCCAGCGCCGTACGACGCGGGCGGGCGCCCCCGCCACCACGGCGTGGTCGGGCACGGTCCCGCGCACCACCGCCCCGGCCGCGACGACGACGTTCCGCCCGATCCGCGCCCCGGGCAGGATCACGGCCCCCGTGCCGATCCAGCACCCCGGCCCGATCTCCACCGGCTCCATCCGCGGCCACTGCCTGCCGATGGGCTCGTGCGGGTCGTCGTAGGAGTGGTTGGTGGAGGTGACGTAGACGTACGGGCCGAAGTAGCAGTCGCTGCCGATGGTGACCGTGGTGTCGGCGATGACGTGGCTGCCGCGGCCCAGGACGACGCCGTCGCCGACGCGCAGGATCGGGTCGGGCCCCAGGTCCAGGTCGGGCATCAGGCCGGCCGTCAGCGTGACCTGCTCGCCGACGATGCAGTGCGCGCCGAGGTGGATCCACGGCTCCCCGAAGACCGTGCCGAGCGGGAACGCGAGCCGGGTGCCGGTGCCGATCGAGCCGAAGCGGAAGCGGCCGGGGTGCTCGGCGGTGACCGAGCCGGTCCGCTGCACCCAGGCCCAGCCCGCGTGGACGGCGCGCTGCGCGAGGCGGCGCCGCCAGGATGAGAACGTGTTCTTGCTCTTCGGCACCCGCACACGGTACTCAGCCCGCGCGGACCCCAGGACGCCGCAACCCTGTGATCTTCACCCCACGGGGTGGCGTACGGTGCCGGTGTGCCGCGGACGAGGAGCGGACGGAGAGGAGACGGTCGATGACGCACAAGGCGCTGATCACGGGCATCGGCGGCAGGCAGCCCGCGATCCACGAGGAGGCCTTCGTGGCCCCCACGTCCTCGGTGATCGGGGACGTGACGCTGGAGGCGGGCGCCAGCGTCTGGTACGGCGCGGTGGTCCGCGGCGACGTCGAGCGGATCTCCGTCGGGGCGCGGAGCAACATCCAGGACAACTGCACCCTGCACGCCGACCCCGGTTTCCCCGTCACCATCGGCGAGCGGGTCTCCGTCGGGCACAACGCGGTCGTGCACGGTGCGACCGTGGGCGACGACTGCCTGATCGGGATGGGGGCGACCGTGCTGAACGGGGCGGTGATCGGGGAGGGCTCGCTCGTCGCCGCGCAGGCGCTGGTGCCGCAGGGGATGGAGGTGCCGCCGGGCTCGCTGGTCGCGGGGGTGCCCGCGAAGGTCAAGCGGGAGCTGACGGAGGAGGAGCGCCAGGGCGTCACGCTGAACGGCACCCTGTACGCGGACCTGGCCAAGGCCCACGGCGAGATCCACCGGTAGGGGCACGAGACCCGGCCGCGGACGGACAGCAGGCGTCGGGCGGCAGGCATCGGGCGGCAGGCGTCCGTCGGGCGGGCCGTGACCCGGCCCGGACTACTCCGCGGCCGCCACGGCCTCGGCCTCGGCCCCGTCCTCCCGCGCGGCGTCCTGCGCCTGCATCCTGCGGGCCTTGCGCTTGATCACCAGCATGGACGTCAGGCCGATGAGCACGGCCACCACCAGCCCCAGCCAGGAGAACCTCTTCAGCCAGGACTCCGCGACGACACCCACGTAGTAGATGACGGCCGTCGTACCGCCCGCCCAGACGATCCCGCCGAGGACGTTGGCGATGAGGAACTTCCAGTACGGCATGTGCAGGACGCCCGCGAGCGGGCCCGCGAAGATGCGCAGCAGGGCGATGAAACGGCCGAAGAAGACGGCCCACATGCCCCACTTCTCGAAGGACCGCTCCGCCGTGGCGATGTGCCCCTCGCTGAAGTGCCGGGGGAACTTCCCGCCGAGCCAGGCCAGCAGCGGGCGTCCGCCCTTGCGGCCGATGGCGTAGCCGATGGAGTCGCCGATCACGGCGCCGGCGGTGGCGCAGGCACCGAGGACGAAGGGGTCGATCTCGCCGTGCTGGGAGGCGAGCAGGGCCGAGGAGACGAGGATGATCTCGCCCGGCAGCGGGATGCCCAGACTCTCCAGGCCGATGACCAGGCCCACCAGCGCGTAGATGGCGACCGGGGGCACGGCTTCGAGCCACTCCTGGACATGCATGGCCGATTCCTCCCGCTGGGCTGTGCCGCATCTGCTGATGAAGGTTCTTCGGGTCGTACGGGGTCGTACGGGGTCGTACGGGCCGCCTGCCGGCCTGCCCGAGGGCGCGCGTCCGGTTCCTCGCGGTGCGACCGGTACGACCGGTGCGCCGCGAGCGGGCGCACGGCAGGAAGCCTACCGGCTCGCCCGGGACCGCCGGCCCGGTTCCCCGTCCGTACACCTTCGGTCCACGCCCGCGCGGGCGGGGGTTCACCGGGGCGTCCGCCGCACAGCAACCTCTTGGGTGGCTCCCGGGGTACTCCCACACCTGTGCGCCAGCATGATCACCATGAGCGCCCCTCACTCCCCCTCCGTCGCCCCGCCCGCAGCCGGCGTCCGCAAGGCGGTCGTCCCGGCAGCCGGACTGGGCACCCGCTTCCTGCCCGCGACGAAGGCGACCCCGAAGGAGATGCTTCCGGTCGTCGACAAGCCGGCCATCCAGTACGTCGTCGAGGAGGCCGCCGCGGCCGGCCTGGACGACGTCCTGATGGTCACCGGCCGCCACAAGCGGGCCATCGAGGACCACTTCGACCACGCCTTCGAACTGGAGCAGGCCCTGGCGGCCAAAGGCGACACCGTACGACTGGACGCGGTCCGCGACCCGGCGCGCCTGGCCGACATCCACCACATCCGGCAGGGCGATCCGCTGGGCCTCGGCCACGCCGTGCTGTGCGCCCGCCACCACGTCGGCGACCAGCCGTTCGCGGTCCTCCTCGGCGACGACCTCATCGACCCGCGCGAGACGCTGCTCAGCCGGATGCTGGAGGTCCGCGACCGGTACGCCGGCAGCGTGGTGGCCCTGATGGAGGTGCCGCCCGAGCAGGTCCACCTCTACGGCTGCGCCGCCGTGGAGCCCGCCGGTGAGGACGGCGTCGTACGCGTCACCGGTCTCGTCGAGAAGCCGGCCCGCGAGGACGCGCCGAGCCGGTACGCCGTCATCGGACGCTACGTCCTCGACCCGGCCGTCTTCGACGTCCTGGAGCGCACCGCGCCCGGACGCGGCGGCGAGATCCAGCTCACCGACGCCCTCCAGGAGCTGGCCGTGACCGGCACGGTGCACGGCGTGCTCTTCTCCGGCCGCCGCTACGACACCGGCGACAAGGCCGACTACCTGCGCACGGTGGTCCGGCTGGCCTGCGACCGGCCCGACCTCGGACCGGAGTTCGTCGCCTGGCTGAAGGAGTTCGTGGCCGGGCTGGAGGACACCACCGGGGAGCGGGACGCGAACCGGGCGGAGCCGGAGCGGCGGGCGGCGTGACGACAGGCAGGGCCCCGGCCGCGGGCGGATGCCGTGCCGTGGCCGGGGCCCTGCCGCCACCACGAACCGGGTCGGCCCGCGGGGCCGAGTCGGCGCCACCCGGCGCGATGGCGCCCGACCGGCGCGTAGCCCCCCAGGCGCGCAACCCCACCAGGCACTCAGCCCCACCAGCCGGGCAACCCCACCAGGCACGCCGCCCCACCAGGCGCGATAGCGCCCCTCGGGGCGAGGCGCGGTGGACGCCACCCGGCGGGAGGCACCCCACATGGCACGGCGGCCCCCACCGACGGGAGGCGCCCCACCGACGGAAGCCGCCCCACCGGCGGCAGGCGCCCCACCCGGCGGCAGGCGGCCGGCCCCGCGTGAAGCGCCCCCAGACGCTCAGCGCGAGAGCGCCGCCGCGCCCAGCGCAGCCACAGCTGCCTCCGCTCAGCCGTTGGGGCGCAGGGTCCACACGACGGTCATCTCACCGGTGACCGCCCCGTCGCCCCGGTGGATCTCGATCCGTACCGGGAACTCGGGGCGCTCGCCGGCGTCGAGCTCGGCGACGACCTCGGCGGCCGGGCGGCCGAGGGTCGCGGTCGCGGTGACGGCGCCCATCGCCAGCTTGCGGTACGCGATCACGGCACTGACGGCGAGCGGCACGGCGCGGGAGAGCTGGTCGCCGAACGCGGCGAGGACGATCGCGCCGCTGGCGGACTCGCCGAGCGTGAACATCGCCCCGGCGTGCGGCCCGCCCACGTGGTTGTGGAAGTCGCTCTGGTCCGGCAGGGCCACCACGGCCTTCTCCGGCCCTGTCTCGAGGAACTCGAGGTTCAGGGTCCGGGCCATGGGCACCGTGGCGGCGAGCATCTCGCCGATGGACATCTGGTCTGCGCTCATGACCACGATGTTACCCACGAGTAGCCGCCCCCACCAGAGCCGTGCCGCGGCGACGGTCACCGGGCGCCACGGCGCTCGGGACCTGGGAGATCACGGTCACCGCACGGGTCGTCCACGGGTCCGGGCGGCGGACCACCGATGCGGACCACCGATACGGACCGCCGATTCGGTACGTCCCTGACAAGGGGTGGTGACCCGTTCGTGTCCGGGACGGCACTAGGGTTTCAGGCCATGTGGCCAGGACAGCAGCCGCCCGGGGGAGAGCAGAACCCGCAGGCGCAGAACAATCCGTACCAGCAGCCGGGATACCAGCAGCCCAATCCGTACCAGCAAGCCGGCTACCAGCAGCCCAACCCCTATGCACCCACGGCGCAGTGGGGTGCTCCGGCGCCCGCGGGGCCCCCGCAGACCGGCGGCGGGGGCGGCGGCAACCGGACGAAGCTCATCGCGATCGTGGCGGCCACGGCCGTCGTCGTGGCCGCCGGTGTCACCGGTTTCCTGGTGCTCGGCGGAGAGGACGGGGACCAGGCCGAGGGCGGTACCGGCAAGAGCAGCACGACCCCCACCGTGTCCGCCGATCCGAGCGGCTCCGCCTCGTCGTCGGCCGGCGCGGACGACAACCCGCGCGGCACCGAGACGCTCGAACCGACCGTCGCGGGCTGGAAGGTCGTCGTGAACCCCAAGCGCGGGGTCGCCTTCGACGTGCCGGCGGACTGGGAGGTCCAGTCGCCGACCCTCAGTCAGGGCTTCGAGTGGGAGGACGAGGAACAGCCCGACGGCTACGACTCGATCATCCAGTCGGGCACCGTCGAGTACAAGTCCAAGTGGTGCACGGAGGACGACGACAAGGACGGCACGACCGACGACACCGCGCTCGCCATCGCCGGCACCAAGGGCGCCGAGGGCGCCAAGAACACCGACGAGATCGCGATCAACACGCCCGCCTGGTGGGTGTTCGGCGGCTACACCCAGCCGGACAAGAAGAGCCTCACGTTCGACGAGAAGGCCACCGCGTACACGACCGCCTCCGGCGTCCAGGGCAGTTACGGATGGGCCCGGTCGACGAACACGCCCCAGACGGGCAAGTGCGCCTCCGACGGCAAGGCGATCACGTTCGGCTTCAAGAACTCCAAGGGCGATTACGTCTCCTGGAACCTGTACACGGCCAAGGGCGTGAAGGACGAGCTGCCGGACGAGACGATCATGAAGATCCTCAGCACGGTACGGCTGCACGGCGAGCCGACGGAGGGATGACGAAGGGATGACGGAGAGCTGACGGCCGCCGGAGGCGGCGGTACACGGCAGACGGGCCGGACGGCACTCCGGGCCGGTACACGGCGGGTCAGGCCGGCCCCCGCAGCAGGTGAAACGGTTTGGCAGATCGGTGGCCGGGCGGCGATAGTCGGCCGGTGACCTCTGCCGCCGCCGACCTCCGCTCCCGCCTGCGCGGGCCCGCCTGGGCGGGCCGCAACTACAGACTGCTGACCGCCTCCGCGTTCGTCACGGGCCTCGGCAGTCACGGCGCCCTCATCGCCGCCGCGTTCGCCGTCATCGGGACGGGGGGCGACGGCGGCGACGTGGGTCTGGTGGCCGCGGCCCGCACCCTGCCCCTGGTGCTGTTCCTGCTGATCGGCGGCGCGGTCGCCGACCGGCTTCCGCGGCACCGGGTGATGGTCGCGGCCAACGCCCTCAACTGCCTCTCGCAGGCCGTGTTCGCCGTGCTCGTGCTCACCGGCGAGCCCCGGTTGTGGCAGATGATGCTGCTGACCGCGCTGGGCGGCACCGGTCAGGCGTTCTTCAGCCCCGCCGCCGAGGGCATGCTGCTGTCGTGCGTCGAGGGCGAGCAGGCCGGCCGGGCGTTCGCACTGTTCCGGATGGCGATGCAGGGCGCGGTGTTCGCCGGTGCGGCCCTCGGCGGTGCGATGGTCGCCGTGGTGGGACCGGGCTGGGTGCTCGCGGCGGACGCCGCCGCGTTCGCCCTCGCCGGGACGCTGCGCGCGTTCCTAGACGTCGGACATCTGCCGGAGCGCGGCCGGGGCGGTGGCGTGCTGGCCGATCTCCGGGAGGGCTGGCGGGAGTTCAGCGGCCGTCCGTGGCTGTGGGGCATCGTCCTCCAGTTCTCGATCGCGAACGCGGTCGTCGGCGCCGCCGACGCGGTCTACGGCCCTCTCGTCGCCCGGGACCATCTGGGCGGGGCGGGCCCCTGGGGCCTCGCCCTGGGCTTCTTCGGGGCCGGCACGGTGGCCGGTGCCGTGCTGATGACCCGCTGGAGACCTCGCCGTCTGCTCCTCGCCGGCACCCTGTGCGTCTTCCCCCTGGCGCTGCCGTCCGCGGCCCTCGCCGTCCCCGTCCCGGTGGGCGTCCTGTGCGCGGTGATGTTCCTGACGGGGGTCACCCTGGAGGTCTTCGGCGTCTCCTGGATGACCGCGCAACACCTTGGCGAAGATAACCAAATGGACGCACCGCACCGTCCCATCTGGGTGTGTCCCACCTCCTGCTACGAGCCGTCGGCAGGCACAATCTGACAACGTGACAAGTACCGATACCGGTAAGGTTCCCGTACTTCATTCCAGATTCGGATGATCGGAACCCGCCTTGTCGGACTTGCTCGCGCCTCTGAACCAAGAGCAGTTGATGCTGCTGACCGCGATGGCCACACCCTACGCGCGAGAGGGGAAGTGGCCACTGTGGGGCTACGTGCAAGACCAACTTGGCCGGGATGGACTGGACGCAACAGCGATTCTGCACACGCTGCCCAAGGCAGGATCGCAGGGTTCAATCGGACCGTCGTACGGGGTCGCGTGGCACATCCGCCCCTATATGGCAGACGACGCCCGGCCAGCCCTCACGGTGGCAGCTGCGGCACACCTCCCAGAGCTGGACTCTTTGATTGCGCAGCCATTTCTCAGGGTGCTGCATCTCATGATCAAGGCACGCCTCGACGCGCCTTTGGCAACTCAAGAGGTAGCGCGACCGGAGATCGCTCGCTCTGATATTGAGCAAGCCTTTCCGAGCTTTGGGAGCGTTTTCATGGGGTGTCTCCCCGACATCCTCAATTACGAGCCTGCCACTGCGTCAGGTATGTCCATTGAGGGCGAGGAGTGGACGAGGTCCATTCCACGGAGTGTTCTTGAGTACAAGGGCGTTCATGACCTTGAGTCGTACGTACGGCGAACCACAGAGCTGGTGAACCGTTGGGTGACGACACCTCCGCACGGAGCTGCAACGGATGTGGCACAACCGCTTCCCGTCCCGCCTGTCGTCTACGTAGAGGAGTCGTTGATCGAAGAGCTGGAAAACAAACTGGGTTCCACAAGGTGGCACCTCGGCAAACTAGTCCAGTTGCTGCAAGAACTGAACAGAAACTACGCCGACGGTCATCCCTACGCGTGTCACGCGCTGCTTCGCGCGATTCTTGACCACGTACCCCCGATCCTCGTCCAGCCTATCTCAGGAAAGGTGAGCTTTGATCAGGTGGTCAGTAACTACTCTTGGTCCCGCACTGATGAAGCGTATGTGAGGAAACTAAAGGACTTCCGTGTGCAAGGCGACGACGTGTTGCACCGTCAGATTCGTACCACTGCAGACCTCATCAATATGAACGATGTTCCCCCACGAGCCTGGCTGAACAGCTTGATTCGGGCCTGCATCGACGCACTTTAAAGGCCGTAAGGACGCTTGCGCCCTAAGGTCGCGATGCGAGCCCTGCACCAATTCGTTTTGACGTCGGGGCTGGTGACAACTGGCGCCTCCAGAAATGAAGTGAGACGAGGAGGAACTATTGGCCAGAAATCCCGCGAATCAACTCGATCTTTTGCGCTGCCTTTTTTCCGTAACTGGCCAATGCTGTCAATATGACTGGGACGGAGACCGCGATCGGCTCCAAGCTTGCCGGAAGATTAAACGCGTTCACCAGATACAGGCTAGTGGCCGACAGAGAAAGAGCGATGAGTGAAGTTACGACAAGTCGAATCGAGTCACGGTCAGGGATCACCACGTGGGCAACCTTGCTATCTTCTAGCATGCTCCCGTGACGGCCGTCGGCGCACCTTTCAGCAACGAGGAGCATCACGGCACCAAACTCCATCAACTCGGCATCGGTCATTTCTTCACTCGTTTCTTCAATGCTTTGTAGGTATGTCGCAACCTTCAATGCGTGAAGTTTCACCGCTCTACGCCTTCCCCGCCTCGCAAACCCCCTCGTGAATCGATGAACCGTGCGCAGTCGAATGCGGGCGTATCGCAATTCTTTGGCGACTTTCTGAAGTGCCGCAACACGCCTTTCCCCGCCCTTGCCAAGTGCCTCCGAACATGCGACCACTACATCGGAACAACAGTATACGATCGAGGATTTGCGGTATGTCAGGACAGTTTTTCGGCCCGGGGTCCGAATTCCATCGAAGCCCAGCCCTACGCGAAATCCCAAAATTACTGGACCAAGCATGAAGGCTGCATAGTATCCGACGAGCAGGATACTGACTAGGGAAGCCCTGAGCACCCCGACAACTACGTCGACAGAGTCGGCGTTCTTTGTTGCTGCGACCACAGAGCCCAATACCTTGCCCACGATGTTTCTCGTTGAATTGGGGCGACTGTCGAGCAGCATAACAAACGGAATTATCGACCAGAACCCAGAAAGCATGCCATACAACTGGGTTACTAGCGAGCCCTTCTTGTAGTAGCGCTCGTGCACCCGCAAGGCAATCTTTACTCTTGGCTGCACCGCAGTTCCAAGCGAAAGCCGGGTCGCGGCAGCCGTAAGTTTCTCAATCTCTTTGTCGGCAGCCTCACGACGCTTCCTTTCCACCCTGTGTCGCACCCCGTTCAGCATGGGGGACATCATCCCACGGCGAGCTCTCAGAAGGGGAGTTCGGGCCTGGCTGCACCTCGCTTGATGGTCGTGACCCGCTCGTGAAAGTCGCGCGTTGCGGCCTCGCGGGGGTAGCGAGAGCGGAGTTCCTTGTCCAACTCGTCAGCGACTAAAAGTAGGGACGGGAGAGACTTGCGGTCGGCTTCGAGCGCCGTGGTGCCCATGCCGATGGCTTCCTCTATGTCACCAGTACGAGCGGCCGCCACGCCGAGGGTGAGTCGCGCTTCTGCTGCGCGCATTGGGGAGATCTCGGTGCCGTCTGGGCCGGTGCTGATGCGGATTACTGAGCGGGCGTGGGCGGCGGCGCGTTCGTCGTCTCCGAGGAGACGGTAGGCGTCCATCTCGTAGAAGTCCCACTTGTCGGGGTCGATGATGAAGTGGTGTTCGGGGTGGTCTGGGCGCGGTAGGCGGTCCAGGCGGGCGCGGCCGGCGTCGAGGGAGTCTCGGACCAGGCGGCCGTCTCCCATGCGGGCGGCGGCTCGTGCCTTGTGGGCGTAGAGCTGTACGCCGACGGAATGGGTCTGGTCGGCGACGTGGCCAGCCTCGACGGCTTCGAGCATGTCTTGCCAACGGCTCTGGGTGAGAGCGAACCATGCCTCGATCTCCCATGCCCACGCCATGATTTCGCCGTGGCCGGCCTCCTGGCCGATGCGGAGTGCGGCGGCCTTGCTGAGGTTGGCGGCCTCGCGCTGGCCTCGGTCGTACTGGACGCACGCGTTCAGCAGGAACAACCATCCGGTGTCGACGAGTAGTTCCCGGTGCTGGCGGAGGGTCATCCGGCCTTCGAGTTGCTTGGTGACGTACTGGAGGCCGTTGCGGGTGCGTTCGTGGAGGTAGTCGGCATCGGCGTATGGATACGCGCGGGCGAGTTGGTCAATGCCCTGTTCGATCGACTCCAGGGCGGCGCTGTTGATGCTGGACATCTCCGTGCGCCGGAGCATCTCGGCAATGTCCCACAGACCGGCGCCGCCCTGGGCAATCAGAGTGCTGGGGTCGTCGGTGGGGGAGGTGGTAGCCGGTCGGTCCAACTCCCATGGCCGGGGTGCGAGTCCTGCGAGGTGGCCGGGGATGCGCAGTCCATCGACGACTTCGAGGATCTTGAAGTACTGCGTGATCCGTGGGCGGACGCCCTTGCCGTCGGTCTCGGGGCGGGCCATCTTGCCGATGTGTTCGCGCTTGTAGCCGACGGCTTCGGAGATCTTGGCGTAGCTGATGTGGCCGTGGATCTTGGCGAGTCTGAAGACTTCGCCGAAGTCGTGGTTGGCGATCGCTGACCGCACGTCCGCGCGTTCGAGCACGTGTGGCGGCAGAGCTGCCGGTGTCGGTGCTACCTCGGCCATCTCACTTCCCCATCGTGATTGACCTGACGCTCTTCGTCAGATCGGCTCTCTCGATCTGCACTGACGTCCTGGCTCCGAGTGTACCGGTGAGGGGGGTCCCCAAGAGGGGGGAGCGGCAGGTGGGTTGAAGGGTGCACTCTCATCACCCTGCCGGGACGGCCTCGGTAGACGTGACCTGAGACGGGACCCGTTCATGGACTCGAGAAGAGCGCGATCACACGCGCACTTAGCGAGTGAACTGGATGCGTATGCACACTGGTTCACCGCGCCGGATCCCTCGTCCGGCGGGCACTACCTGACGCTGACGCTCTTTGCGGACTGCGGCAACGCGGCGCGCGTCGCACGTGACCAGACGGCCGAGTTCCTCCGGGGCGTGGGCGCCGGCGCGGTGGTGGACGACGCTCGGTTGATCGTGTCGGAGCTGGTCGGGAACGTGGTGAACCACGTGGTGCCGGAACGCTCCCTGACCCGCCCCGGCGGCTCCCGTCGTGTCGACGTGCACTTCAAGGTGTGGCCGAAGTGGCTTTTCATCGGGGTCGCGGACGAGGACTCGTCGCCGCCGCTGCTGCCTCTGGGCGACACGTTCTGGCCGGGCCTGATGGAAGAGCTGTCTGAGGCGGTCCTGCCGGACAGCGGCCGGGGGCTGCTCATCGTGCAGCGCTTGGCGGCGGCGGTGTGGTGGACGCCGGAAGACCGGGGAGGCAAGACCGTGTGGTGCCGCCTCGATCTCAGCTCGGGGACTTGGAGCCTGCCGTCTTGATGATCTCCGGCTGTCGTTGCGCGTCTCGCTCTCTCACGAGTGCGCGGCGGCCGGGTGCCGGACGGTAGCTCGTCCGGCGAACGAGGCGTGGCTCCTGGGACGGTTCGCTGAGATCCCCACTCAGTGCCCAGGGGCCACGCTTCACAACCTAAGACCGAGACCGGGCCACCCCATCAGCCCTGGAAAGCGAAGGGTGGCCCGGTTGGGGAACGCGAAGATCCCCGGTGCCTGATGGTACCGGGGTCTTCGTGCTGCGCATCTGCCCTGGACCAAAGAGAGTTGACGATCCGTTATCTAGATCAGGGTAGGGGTGGCACAGGTGAGCGGCTTGGGCGAGGGCTGGCCGGGTGAGGGACTGGACGACGCGTCGGGCGTGGGGTCCGGTCTGTGGGTGCGTGGCGTCGACTACATGGCGGGTTGGCGCGTGGCGCGCGAGGCTGCCGATCAACTGAACCTTGCTCTGCTCGCTGCGGAGTTCGAGCCGTCCGAGTTAAGGGCCGTCGCCGCGACGAACGACGACGGGGGCGGCCTCGTGCGCCTGGTGGGCCTGCCCAGTGCGGCGGTCCGGCTCGCAGGGCTCCTGGGGAGGCTCGCTGATGGTGACGGCGGTGTGCTGTGAGGGGTGTTTCTGCTGGTGGGTGGTGCGCGTGGGCACGTCGCCGGGCGGAGAGATTTTGGGCGGTAGCTGCCATGGGGCGAGTGAACAGGGGGCCTTACGCTGCTCAGGCGAATCGGGCAGGTGGTGCACCTGCCCGCGGTTGTGCCCGATTGGCCCCCTGTTCTTCGAGGCTCGCCCCATGGGAGCTGCCTAAAATCTCTCCGGCCGGCGACCCCCAGCCCCGTGGGCTCCGGCCCTCGGCGGCCGGTCGTCGCCTCGACTCCTTGGGCGTGCTGTCGTGTGGGGCGTCCGGCGCTCGGCCGGGACCGGCGGTCACGCCGCACGCCCGGCCGGGGCGGCCGGGCGCCCCGGCGCGCCGCAGGCGCGCCCTTGAGGAAGTGAAGGCTGTTTCGACCGATGGCCGTTGGCGATCATGCCGGGCGGCGTCGGGTGGGCTCTTTGTCGGCGGTGATCCGGTAGGTGAGTTCGGTGCGGTCGGCTCCGATGCGGAGTTCTTCGAGGATCAGTGGGTCGTCGGTGCCGCAGGTGACGCGGGAGACGTGCAGAACCGGGGTCGCGTCGGGCAGGCGCAGTGCGGTGCGCTCGTCGGGCAGCGGCATGCGGGCGCGTACCGTCTCGGACCACCACAGTTTGTGCCCGGCCTTCGTCAGCGTGGCGTAGACCGTCGCGGGTTCGATGTCCGGCGTCTCGGCGAGATCCGGTACGGCTTCGGCCGTAACGAAGGGGATCAGCGTGCGGTGCATCGCCCGCGCTCCGGTGGCCGGGTCGACCAGCAGCCGGTCACAGCCGAACAGTGCATCTTCCGCCTGGAGTTCCAGCAGGTGGGCTGTGGCTTCGGTGGCGTGGGTGCGGTAGGTGCTCGGCTCTTCGGTCTGCTGCCAGGTAGCTACGCCGTACAGCGTGAAGTGCCCGGCCGGTGTCTTGCCGACGTAGCGGGAGATGCCGGCGACGGGTCCGCTGTCGGAGCGTACGAAGCTGCCCTTGCCGTGGCGGACGTCGATGAGTCCTTCGGCGCGCAGGGCGGCGACGGCGTTGCGGACGGTCGGGCGCGAGACCTGGTAGCGCTCCATGAGCTGGGCTTCCGAGGGGAGCGGGGCGCCGGGTTCGTACTCGCCCTTGAGGATCGCTTCGCGGATGGCGGCGGCCACCTGCTGGTAGAGGGCTCCGGGGCGCTGGATCTCAGACATCTGGGCATCTCCGACGGGTCGGTGTCGTAGGCACGTCGCACGCGCGGCGTCACTCGTCAGCATAAGTAGTTGCGCACTCGCCGTACAGCACTCCACACTCATCACTCGTAAGGACAAGTGACGTCAGAAGAAGCTGACGTCGTGACTGGCCAGGGAGGCCGAAGAAATGCAGTCCATTCCCGTGGACACGGCGCGGCTGGGCGTACTGCGGTGCGCCATCGCGCCCGAAGTGAAGATCAGCAACTCCGAGACACAGGAGGTGAAGAAGGACCGGGACGGCAACCCCGTCTACACCGTGGCGGTGACCGTGCGGCAGGACCGGCGGCGGATCTCCGTCATCGAGATCGCCGTCAGCGGTGAGCCGTCCGGGATCGAGGAAGGACAGATCGTGAAGGTCACCGGGCTGGTGGCGTTCATGTGGTCGATGGGCGACCGGCACGGCGTCAGCTTCCGCGCCGACGCCATTACGCCCGTGCACGGAACTCCGGCGGTGGCGCGCAAGGGCGGTGAGGCGTGATGGAGCCGTACATCATCGCCCTCGCCCTGGCCGTGCTCGCCTGGATGCTCGTCGTCGGGGACCTGGTGCGCCGGCACCGGCCGGTCTGGCACTGGTACCTCGTCGGCTACCCGCTGACCGCGTGGCGGGTGGTGTCGACCTGGCGGCGGGTCGCCGTGCTCAACGACCTCGCGGTGTCGCGGCTCCCGGCGCGTACGCTCGTCGGTCACCTGCTGGTCAAGGGTGACCCGGTGCGGCCGGTGGCGCCGCGCTGCTCCTTCCCGCACGTCACCCCGATGGGGTTGTCCGTGCTGGTGCGGCTGCACGCGGGCCAGACCCCGGCGACCTATCTGAAGGCGGCGGACGCCTTCGTGCATGCGTGGAAGGTGCACGCCGTGCGGGTCACCTCGCCCGAACGCGGCCTCGTGCTGCTGACCGCGATGGCCAGTGATCCGCTTCAGCGGCCGGGCTTAGCCACGGCTCCGGCCGAACTCCTCTCCGCGCTGATCGGCGCGCTGGAGACGGGCGGGGCGTGGGTGATGAACCTGCGTCTCGTGCCGCACTGGCTGATCGTCGGGGCCACCCGGTCGGGCAAGTCGACGTTGCTGGCCCGGCTCATCACCCAGCTCGCCACGCAGCGGGTCGCGCTGGTCGGCATCGACTGCAAGGGCGGCATGGAACTGGGCCTGTTCGCCGGACGGCTGAGCGCGCTGGCCACGTCTCGGCGTGAGGCGGTGGCGGTGCTGTCGGCGTTGGTGGTCGACATGCAGGAGCGGATGAGTGCGTGCAGGTCGGCCGGGGTGCGCTCGATCTGGGAGCTGCCGGACAAGTTCCGGCCGGTGCCGGTCGTGGTCCTGGTCGACGAGATCGCGGAACTGTACCTGTCCGACGGCACCCGCGAGAGCAAGGCGGAAGCCGAACAGTGCTCCACGCTGCTGCTGCGGCTGGCCCAGCTCGGGGCCGCCCTCGGCATCCACCTGGTGGTGGCCGGCCAACGCGTCGGATCCGACCTCGGCCCCGGTGTCACCGCCCTGCGCGCCCAGCTTGGCGGCCGCATCTGCCACCGGGTCAACGACCCCGGCACCGCGGAAATGACGCTCGGCGACCTCAACAAGGACGCCGTGGCGGTCGCCCAGGCCATCACCCCGGAAGAGCGGGGCGTGGCGGTGTGCACCGGCCCGGACGGCGGATGGAGCCGCGCCCGCTCCCACCTCACCCCCACCGATGAGGCCGTGGCCACGGCCCGGAAGTACGGCGCGATGTCCCCGGAACTGCCCCTCGTCACCCGCGCGCTGGTCGCGCTGGAAGGAGAGTCGAAGTGATCAGCGAAGGTACGGCGTTCACGTTCGCGGTGATCTTCGGGATCATCACCGTCCTCCTCGTCCGCTCCCGCGACGTGCGCGCCTGGGAAGCGGTCTGCGTCGGCCTCTTCGGCGTCTACCTCGGCCAGACCCCCGTGGTCTTCACCATCCACGGCCTCGTGACCTGGTTCATCAGCGGCTTCTCCCACACCTGAGCAGGAAGGACACCCCGACCATGCCCATGCCTCGCGTGAGGTGCCCCCACTGCAAGGGCGACGGCGCCCGAAAGACCTGGACCGGACGCATCCGGCGCTGCCGCATCTGCCGCGGTACCGGCACCATCCGCTGACCCCCGCGCCACCCGACTGATCAGCAAGGGAGCAATTCCCATGACCGACTCCGCGCCATCCACACACATCCGTGCCGCTGCGGCGGCTCACCCTGGAAGGTCACCACCATCACCCCGGACTTAACACCGGCTGACAGGCGTGCCGCCCTCGACCGCGCGGCGCGCCTGCGTCAGCTCCCCGAAACCGACCGCGACGCCATCCGCCTCGCCCAAGACCCCAAGTTCGCCCGTTGGCTGGAGCAGATCACCGCAACCGGCGGATGCTCCCACCCCGTCCACCTCACCGGCTCGACCACCACCCTGGACGGCACGACCGGAGAGATCCTCCACCACTACGACACCCGCGACGAACCCGGCAACCGTCTCCTCGTCCGCTGCCGCAATCGCCGCGCAACCGTCTGCCCGGCCTGCTCCCGCCTCCACGCCGGAGACACTTTCCACCTCGTCCGCGCGGGCCTTCTCGGCGGCAAGAACATCCCTGCCACCGTCCGCCACCGACCCCGCCTCTTCGTCACCCTGACCGCGCCCTCCTTCGGCCCCGTCCACCACGCTGACGAACGATGCCGCCCCCGCCGCGACGGCGGCACATGCGAACACGGGCGCCCCCTCGGCTGCGGCCTGGTGCACGCTCCGGACACCTCGGTCGTCGGCCAACCGCTCTGCCCCGACTGCTACGACTACACCGGCCATGTCCTCTGGCACGCGCACGCATCCAAGCTGTGGGACCGGTTCGTCATAGACGTCCGGCGACGCCTCGCCTCCTCGGCCGGTCTCGTACAGTCCCGCTTCGCCGACCACGCCCGGCTGTCGTTCGCCCGTGTCGCCGAGTACCAGAAGCGGGCGGCCGTCCACGTCCATGCCGTCGTCCGCCTCGACGGCCCGAACGGTCCCGACGACGAACCCCCAGCCTGGGGCACGGCGGAACTCCTCATCGATGCCGTACGCGCCTCCGCCCGGCGGGTCCTGGTCTGCTCGCCCTACAGCCAGGCCGTGGGCGAGCGAGCCTTGCGCTGGGGTGAGCAGATCGACGCCCGGCCTCTGCGCACCGACGGCGACGGCCCCGATGACGACGCTGTGGCTGCGTACGTCGCCAAGTACGTGACCAAGGGAGCGAACGAAACCGGCGCCGGCCTCGACCACCCCCTGACCACCTGGGCCGATATCGCATCGGCCCCCGTCAGCGCACACGTCCGTACCCTCATGCGCGCCTGCTGGCGCCTCGGCGGCCTCCCGGAGTACGAACCGCTCCGTCTCCGCCCCTGGACCCACACCCTCGGCTACCGCGGCCACATCCTCACCAAATCCCGCGCCTACTCCACCACCTATGCCGCACTCCGCGCGGAACGCGCCCACCACATGGGCCACGACGACACTCCCGACGCGATCACCGAACGGCACTGGCGGTACAGCGGCTCCGGCCACACCCCCGGCGCGGCCCTCATAGCGGCCGGAGTCGCCGAAGACCTTGCCGTGAAGCGCGAGATCGTCCGCGAGATATGCGCAGCTGAGAGGGGGTGGCGGGGTGGCACGCCTGAGTGACGCTGACGACGATCAGGACATGGCCTGGGCGCGATCCCATGCCCGTAAGGCGCCCCGATGGTCGGACGCCCAGTGGCGCCGGATGAATGCCGCGCTGGGCCTGGAAGTCACGACTCGCGACGGAGCCCGCCACCATCGCCGTACGAGGTGACGGGCTCCGACTCTCCTACGGCTACCGCTCGGCCCAGACCGGTACCAACCGCTCACGCAGGGGTACGCGCCGGCCACTCCCCACGGGCAGCACGATCAGAGTGGTCAACGTCCTTTCGACGTACGAGCGACGCTCCGCAAGAGTGATCCCTTCCTTGTGCCACTCCTCGTCCATGTCCACGGGCTCGCCCTGGCCCGCGATAACTCGACGCTGCCACGCGTTGCGCTCCCGCTTCAGGCGCTGCTCCTCGGCCTCATACTCGGCAAGATTGGAGTAGTAGCGCTCGGCGCTGATCTTCCGCTCCCGGCGGGCCTTCTTGAGGTCGTCGATGTCCTCGTGAACGATCTTCAGTTCGGCTTCCTTCGACCACTCCTGAGGCGCCTTGACCGCCTCCCTGTGGGCGGCCTCTTCCTCGTACTTCGCGATCACGAGTTTCCCGATCAGCTCGTCCGTCTCGGGCCCCGGGATCTTGACTCCGCCGCACCCCTTACCCGTGGTCTTCGCCGGGCAGACGTAGTAGAAGTACCCCTCAGGCTTGCGCCGGCTCGGTGTCGCCTTCATCGCACGTAGCGGTGCGCCGCAGTCGTCCTTGCCGCAGCGCAGAGTGCCGGAGGCCAGGTATACGCGGGCGTTGTGGCCGCCTCCTCGCATGGGGCCGTCACCGATGATCTCTTGGATCGCTTCCCACTCTGACACTGCCAGGATGGACGTCCACTGACCCTCGACCGGGTTCCCGTTGTCGTCGTGCGCGATCCTCAGGTGCCTGATCTCCCGGCCCGACTCCGGGTCGAACTCGATCACGACATGCGACCGGTATCCGCACAGACGCGGGTTCCGCATCATGTCCCTGAGCCCGATCCATGTCCAAGGGTTGCCCTTTGAGGTGGTGACTCCCTGGCGGTTCCACTCGGCAACGACGGCATGCCACTCGGCACCCAGGATGATGCGCTTGGCGGCGTCCCGTATGAGCTTGGCTTCGGCAGGGTTCAGGGTGCGCTTGTCCTCCTGCCATCCGAACGGGCGCGTGCCGCCCACGGGTATGCCCCGGTCCCGCCTCGCCTTGTGGTTGCGGCGTACCCGGCGGGCCGTGTCGGCAGACTGCTTGTTGGCCATGGCGACGACCACACGGGCCATGGCGCGCCCGTTGTCCGTCAACAGGTCCAGCGTGCCGGTGATGTCGATGATCGGCCGGTGGTAGTGCTCCACGGTCTCGATCGCGTCTTCAAGGTGCCGGGGGTCGCGGGTCAGACGGTCGATGTCGTAGACGATCAGTCCATCAATGCGCTCGCCGTTCGGAGCCTTCGCCTGCTTCAGGTCCTCCAACGCGCCCTCGTACACGGGCCGTACGACGCGGTACCCGATGCTGCCGTCCGGCAGACGCACGCGCCGGCGCTTCCATGCTGAGGTGTCCGGCTCCATGTACGTGTACACGTACCGTCCGCCTCGGCTCTCGACGAACTGTCGGCCGTCCCTCTCCTGCTCCTCGGTGCTCTTGATGTCTCTGCCGGTTATGAACCTGGGGCGGGGCTGCCCTTCTAAGCTGCCGTCAGAAGGGAGTTCGCCCTCAGCCTCCTCGGTCGACAGACGGGCCAGACCGGCCCAGTTCTGACCTTCGAGGTTCCCCCAGTGCGCTCGCTGTACCAAGTCGTCAGCCATACAAAGAGGTTACGTTCGCGGGGGTGCTGTGCGCTGCACCAGGAGATCCCCGAGGAGAAACTCTCCCGGATCTCGGCCTACGACTGGTTCGGGTCGGTCGCGCTGGTCCCCCTCGCCACGGCCCTGGCGGGCCCCGCCGAGTCCGCGTTCGGCCGCACGGCCGCCCTGTGGGGCTGCGCCACGCTGGTCGTCGTCGTCACGGCGGCGGTGCTGTGCGTGCCCGAGGTGCGCCGTCTGACCCGCCGTACCCGGCCCGTGGGCCGGGGCGAGCCGGACGGTGGCGACATGGCCGAGAAGGACGCCCCGCACCGGGCGGACGAGGACCCGCACCGAGCGGACCAGGACCCGCATGGGGCGTACGAGGAGACGGCCGGGGCGTACGAGCGGACGGCCGGGGCGGCGGAGGCGGGGCCCGGCGGCGGCTGAGGCCCCGGGCGTCGGGCATCGGGCCCTCTTCCGGTGAGGGTGTCGGGCCACCGCGCACACCGCGCGTCCCGGTCGCCCGGTGTGCGCGGAGCACACCTGCGGCCGGCGGCCGGTGGTCAGCCGATGCCGAACGTCCCGCCGGGCGGCTCCGGCGACGGGACCGCCTCCTCGTCCCGCACCGGTACGGCGTCGCCGACGAAGTCCCGCAGGCCGGGCCCGTGTTCGACGCGGGCCGGGAAGGCGTCGGAGGCGGTGAGGCGGGCCAGGGCGGTGACGTCGAGGGGGTGGTGGGCGGCGGCGAGGACCGCGTTGCCGAAACGGCGGCCGCGCAGCACCGCCGGCTCGGCGATGAGGGCCAGTTCCTCGAAGACGGCGGCGAAGGTGGCGAGTTGGGAGCGCAGGAAGGCGAACGGCGCCGCGTCCGCGAGGTTCGCCAGGTAGACGCCGTCGGCGCGCAGGACGCGGCCGGCCTCGCGGGCGTAGGCGAGGGACGTCAGGTGGGCGGGGACGCGGGAGCCGCCGAAGACGTCGGCGACGAGCACGTCGGCGGAGCCGGCCGGGGCCGCCTCCAGCCAGGTCCGGGCGTCGGCCGCGTGCAGGGTGATGCCGCTGCCGGCCGGGACGGGCAGGTGGTCGGCCACCAGCTCCAGCAGGCCGCGGTCGGCCTCGACGACGTCCTGCCGGGAGCCCGGCCGGGTCGCGGCGACGTACCGGGGCAGGCTGAGCGCCCCGCCGCCGAGGTGCAGCGCGTCCAGTGGCCGCCCCGGCTCGGCGACGGTGTCCAGGACGTGCCCGAGCCGCCGCGCGTACTCGAACTCCAGGTGCGTCGGCTCGTCCAGGTCGACGTACGACTGCGGCGCCCCGTCGACCGTCAGCAGCCATGCCCGCTCCCGGTCCACGTCCGGCATCAGCTTGGCGGTGCCGTGGTCGACGGCTCGGGTGACGGGTATGGCTTCGCTCACCCTGTCATTGTGCCCGCGCGCGCCGGGTCACCACGGAGGGGGCCGGGGGGCCGCAGACCGGCGCCCAGGGGGGCCGTGGACCGGCGCCCGGGCGGGGCGCGCGGACCGTGCCCGGGCGGGGCGCGGACCGGCGCCGGCGGGGCGCGGACCGGCTTCCCGGCCGATCCGCGCCCCTGAGCCCATCAGGCCGGGAGCCCGTCAGGCCCTGAGCCCGTCAGGCCCTGAGCCCATCGGGCCGGATGCCCGTCAGGCCCTGAGCCCATCAGGCCTTCGGCCCTTCGGCCGCCCTCCCCCTTCGAGCCCTTCCCCCTCCCCTCCTCACACGACGGCGGTCACGGTCCCGGCGCCCACGGTCCGCCCGCCCTCGCGGATGGCGAAACCCAGTCCCGCCTCCAGCGGGACCTCACGCCCCAGTTCGACGGTCATGGTGACCGTCTCCCCGGGCCGCGCCACCGCCGCCTCGCCGAGGTCGATGTCACCGACCACGTCCGCCGTGCGGATGTAGAACTGCGGCCGGTACCCGGAGGCGACCGGCGTCGAGCGACCGCCCTCCCCCGCCGACAGCACGTACACCTGGGCGGTGAACCGCCGCCGGGGCACCACGCTCCCCGGCGCCGCGACCACGTGCCCCCGCCGGACGGCGTCCCGCGGCACGCCCCGCAGCAGCAGGGCCACGTTGTCCCCGGCCTGGGCCTCCTCCATCGGCTTGCCGAAGGTCTCCACGCCGGTCACCACGGTGTCCAGGCCGGCGCCGAGCACCTCGACCCGGTCGCCGACACGTACCGTGCCCCGCTCGACCGCGCCGGTGACGACGGTCCCCCGGCCGGTGATGGTGAGCACGTTCTCCACGGGCAGCAGGAACGGCGCGTCCACGTACCGCTCGGGCATCGGCACGTACGTGTCGACCGCGTCGAGCAGCGCGTCGATGGACGCCGTCCACCGCAGGTCGCCCTCCAGGGCCTTCAGCCCCGAGACCCGGACGACGGGCGCGGAGTCACCGCCGTAGCCGTGCGCGGAGAGCAGGTCGCGGACCTCCAGCTCCACGAGGTCGGACAGCTCCTCGTCGCCCGCGTCGGCCTTGTTGAGGGCGACGACGATGTGGTCGACGCCCACCTGCCGGGCGAGCAGGACGTGTTCGGCGGTCTGCGGCATGATCCCGTCGAGCGCGGAGACGACGAGGATCGCCCCGTCGAGCTGCGCGGCGCCGGTGACCATGTTCTTGACGTAGTCGGCGTGACCCGGCATGTCGACGTGCGCGTAGTGCCGGGTGTCGGTCTCGTACTCGACGTGCGCGATGTTGATCGTGATGCCGCGCGCCGCCTCCTCGGGGGCGCGGTCGATGCGGTCGAACGGCACGAAGGTTCCGGCGCCGCGCTCGGCGAGGACCTTGGTGATGGCGGCGGTCAGCGTGGTCTTGCCGTGGTCGACGTGTCCCATGGTGCCGATGTTCAGGTGCGGTTTGGTGCGCACGTATGCCGTCTTGGGCATGGCGGTACCTCGAAGCTCTCAGGAAGGGTGCTGCGTGACGGCCCCGGCGGCGGCGAGGACGCCGGCCGGGACGGGGACCCCTCGGAACTCTCCGACCCTCCCCCTGCGGGGTCCGCCGGACGATCCGGAGAGGGTCAGCTTCGGGCGCCGTCGACTGCGGCCGTGAGAACGGGGACGGCAGCCTTCGGGGCATCCGCGACGGCGGATGCTGCGAGGACGAAGGCGTACCGGAACATGGGGTCGATCCTCGCCGACGGTCCGACCGGTGTCGAACGGTTTTCCCCGGGTCGGCGCCTCCGGACGGGGTCGGCGCGGACGCGGGCCGACGGGCCCTGCACGGCACCGTCCGTTCCCGTAGCTGTGACGGTGCCGGCACGCTCCATACGGCGATCACACGCGTCCGTCGGTTAGTGTCGCCGGATGCTCGATGCCACCACCCGCTCTGGGGGCACCGCCACGGCCTCTCCCCGGGCCGCCGCCACGGAGCTCCTCGTCCCCGCTCCCGTGCCCGTCCCGCTCCCGCCGCCGCCCGGACCCGGGCCCGCCGGTGCCGGCGCGCGCTGCACGAGAGTGCTGCTGTCGCCGTGGTCCCGGTTCTCCCTGCTGGTCGCGCTGCTCGCGGCGGCCGCGTCGAGCGTCCTGCTCTTCGAACCGCAGAAACTGCTCGCGGACGGCTGGCCGCCCCAACTGGGCGGCGCCACGGCGGCGCTCGTGTTCGCGGTCGCGTACGGCCTGTGCACGGTGGCGTTCGTGCCGCGGCCGCTGCTGAACCTGGCCGCGGGCGCGCTGTTCGGCTGGCAGCTCGGGCTCGGCGCGGCGCTGGGGGGCACCGTGCTGGGCGCCGGGATCGCCTTCGGGCTCGGCCGGCTCCTCGGGCAGGACGCCCTGCGGCCGCTGCTGCGGGGGCGGCTCCTGCGCGCGGCGGACGGCCAGTTGAGCCGGCACGGGCTGCGTTCGATGCTGGCGGCCCGGCTGTTCCCGGGGGTGCCGTTCTGGGCCGCGAACTACTGCGCCGCCGTGTCCCGCATGGGCTGGCTGCCGTTCCTGGCCGCGACCGCGCTCGGCTCGGTCCCGAACACGGCGGCCTACGTGGTCGCCGGTGCCAGCGCCTCCTCCCCCACCTCGCCGGGGTTCCTGATCGCCCTGGCCGGCATCACCGTGCCCGCGCTGGCCGGCACGGTCGTGGCGTGGCGCAAACGCCACCACCTGCGCCGACGGTGACGTCCGCCCCGATTGGCCGCGGCAGCACGATCGGCCAAGTGCGACACACGGTACGGGCCCGGCGGACCGGTCGTGGAGGAGGACGCCGCGGACGCCTACCGGGCGTTCCTCCGAGGGGCGTCCCTGCCCGGCCGGGAGGCCGGCTAGGGCCTGTTGCGAAAGTCCCGTCGTCCGCCCGGAGGGCGGGCCTGGCGGCGTCAGGTGCGTGCTCTCGGCGTGCCGGCCCCTGGCCCTCGTACTGGATGTACTTGGGTCAGGGGCCGGTGCGGCGAGAGTGCGTGCATGGCGTCGTCGGGCAGGCGGGACTTTCGCAACAGGCCCTAGCGGCCCCGCCGGGGAGCGTCCTGTGAGACAAGGGAGCGCCGAGGAATCAGCTCCGCTCCGCTCCGCTCCCCGGGCGGGCCGTGGTCACGGCCCGCCTCACGGCTGCGGCGGCGGGTACACGTCCAGCCGTCCGCACATCCCGAACCTTCCCCGTTCCACCGGCTGTTCGGATCCCACGAGGGCGGCGGCGAGGTGGGAGACGTCGCCGGCCGCCAGCCGGTCGAGCTGGTCCCCCGTCGCCTCCGCCGCCGCCCGGGCGCCCCGCAGCCAGCGCTCGCGCCACTCGGCGAGGCGGGGCCGCACGAGGGCCGCGGCGGCCCGGTGGAAGGCGGCCAGGGCCTCGGGGCCGTCCGCCTCGCGCAGGGCGCGGTAGCCCTCCAGGGCGAGGTCGCGGCGGGCGCGGGTGAGCCGCTCGCGCTCCGCCTCCGGCGCGTCGGCCGGGACGGCGGTGGCGGCGGCGTAGGTCTCCGGGTCGGTCAGGTACCGCGGCGGCAGGGTGAGGACGGCGTCGCCCGCCTCCGGCAGTCCGCCGTTCTGCATCAGGACGGTGATGCGCAGGTCCCCTTCGTTGACCAGCCGGTGGACGGTGCCCGGGGTGAACCAGGCGACCGTGCCGGGCGTGAGGGGGGTGACCTGGTACCCGGAGGAGGTGAGCGTCTGCACCGCGCCCCGCCCGCCGGTGACGACGTACCCCTCCGAACAGGCCAGGTGCAGATGGGGCGTCCCGCCGCGCAGGCCGTCGGCGGCGGGCCAGTCGTAGACGCACAGGCGGGAGAGGCCGACGCCGCCGGGCAGGCCCGGATGCGTGCTCACCACGGGTGGGCCCGCAGGTACTCGGCGATCTCCTCCCGCTCCCAGGCCCCGTCGGCCACGACGACGCGGTAGCGGCGGGTGAGGGTGGAGCCGGGGGCCAGCTCCAGCTCGTCGTAGTAGGCCCAGGAGGGGGCGATGCCGGCGAAGGGCTCGTTGCGCACGAACCAGTGGGCGGGATGGGCGCCCCGGGCGCCGGAGTGGTCGTTCTCCGGGGCGTGGGCGAAGACGACCGTGGCGTGGCCGTCGGTGCCGTCGTGCTCGCCGGAGAGGGCGAGCCAGGGGCTCTGGGTGCCCATCAGCTCCGGGCCCTCCCCCTCGGGGCCCAGGACACGGCCGTCCCGGAAGGCGCGCGGGCCGCGCCAGAACAGGCCCGTGTAGCCGGCCGCCTCGCGTCCGGCGGTGGTCGGGCTGCCGAACCGCAGCGGCTCGTCACGGCGGTTGGTGATGGCGCTGGTCCAGGTCAGCGCCCAGGCCCCGGCGGCCCGGTCGACGTCGTGCACCTCGATCCGGCGCGTCTCCCCGGCCCACAGCTCGCCGCTGTGCGGGTGCCAGGTCAGGCGCTCGGCGATGACGGCCCGGTCGCCCTCGCAGACCAGCTCGTCGAAGCCGGCGTGCGCCATCGAGCCGACCCGCTCGGGGAGTTCGAGGTAGCCCTCGCCGTGGACGTAGCTGTTGCCGCCCCACAGGTTCGCGCCCGAGAGGTGGGAGGCGGTCAGCGACAGGCCCTTGTGCCAGCGGTGGTCGTTGGGCCGGTAGTCGGTGACGACGTCGCCCGCGAGGGTGCGCAGGGGGTGGATGTACGGCTTCGGCGCCTCCCAGGCGGCCTCCGGCCGGTAGACGTAGGCCAGCAGTTCGACGCCGGTGACCGGGTCGGCGACCGTGACGCGGTCGCCGTGCGCGTGGACGAGACGCAGACCGGTCACGCGGACACCTCCTCGGCGGCCGGGACGGCGGCCGGCGCCCAGCCGGGGGCGCCGCCGTGCAGGGCGGTGTAGTAGGGGTCGCCGGGGCCGATGCCGCCCCGCCGCACCGTGGTGTCGGTGAACGCCGACTTGTACAGCGCGGTGACCAGTTCCAGGCTGGTGCGCCCGTCGGCGCCGCTGCTGCGCGGCCGTTCGCCCGCCCGCATGCTGGCGACCAGCTCGCGCAGCTGCGCCAGGTGCGAGCTGGGCACGTCCGGTCCGAAGTCCTGCCAGGCGGCCGCCCGGTCCGCGGGGACGTCCGGGGCCGGCGTGATGCGCCAGTCGGCGTTGGAGTGGCCGTAGAGGTGCGTGAGTTCGACCGTGGCGCGTTCGCAGTCGATCCGGATGCGGCTGACCTCGTCGGGGCTGAGGACGCTGTTCACGATGGTGGCCATGGCGCCGTTCTCGAAGCGCACCAGCGCGGTGGAGACGTCCTCGGTCTCCACGTCGTGCACGAGCCGGCCGGCCATGGCGCGGACCTCGCTCCAGGGCCCGAGCAGGTCCAGCAGCAGGTCCATCTGGTGGATGCCGTGGCCCATGGCGGGCCCGCCGCCCTCGGTCCGCCAGCGGCCGCGCCAGGGCACGGCGTAGTAGGCGGTGTCGCGGTACCAGGTCGTCTGGCAGTGCGCCACCAGCGGCCGGCCGAGGGCCTCCTCGGCGAGCAGCCGCCGTACGTGCCGGGAGCCGGACCCGAAGCGGTGCTGGAAGACGATCGAGGAGTACGGGCCGCTCTCGGCCCCCTCCTCCGCCCGGACGGCGTCGTAGTCGGCGAGCGTCGGCACCGGGGGCTTCTCGCACCACACCCAGGCGCCGGCCCGCAGCGCGGCCACGCTCTGCTCGCGGTGCAGGGTCGGCGGGGTGCAGATCGTCACCAGGTCGGGGCGCTGCTCGGCGAGCATCCGGTCCAGGTCGGTGTAGGCGTGCGGGACCCCGCCTTCCGCGCAGAAGGCCTCGGCGGCGGCGCCGTCGATGTCGACGGCCGCGACGACCTCGGTCTCCCCCTCCGCCGCGAGCTGCTGGAGGGCGGGCAGGTGCGAGCCGCGGGCGATGGCACCGGTGCCGACGATGGCGGCACGGATGCGGCGGCCGGCGAGCGGAGCGGATGCGGGTGGGGTCATGGGCGTGATCAGCACTCCTCCGACGAACGACCGTACAAGCGAGCGAGCGGGCGAGCGGGCGCCTGGGCCGGCACGCCTCGCCTGGTAGGGGGAGGACGGCCGCCGCGCGCGCAGCAAGCGCTTTCTCTGCGGCAGCAACGTAAGCGGCCGCCCACCGGTGGGTCAACACATCCGCGCAGGTCGGCTGCCACGCGCGCCTCCCCTCCGCGGTCCCCTTCGAAACCCCTGTGCCCGGCCTGTCGCCGGGGGACGCTACGCTGCCCTTCGACACACCACTTGATCACCTCGTGCGGCGGCCCGCCGGGTCCGTCGCCCCCTCTCCGATCGGCACTTGGACTCCGCAACCTCATGTCTTGGTTTGAATCCCTCATCCTCGGACTCGTCCAGGGGCTGACCGAGTTCCTCCCCGTCTCCTCCAGCGCGCACCTGCGGCTGACCGCCGCCTTCTCGGGCTGGGAGGATCCCGGCGCCGCCTTCACGGCGATCACCCAGATCGGCACCGAGGCCGCGGTGCTCATCTACTTCCGCAAGGACATCGGGCGCATCCTCTCGGCCTGGTCCCGCTCGCTCTTCGACAAGACGATGCGCAAGGACCACGACGCCCAGATGGGCTGGCTGGTCATCGTCGGCTCGATCCCGATCGGCGTGCTCGGCGTCACGCTCAAGGACCAGATCGAGGGTCCCTTCCGCGATCTGCGGGTCACCGCGACCATGCTCGTGGTGGTCGGCGTCGTGATCGGCATCGCCGACCGGCTCGCGGCCCGCGACGAGAAGGCCGGGCGCCACCGCGCGCCCAAGCAGCGCAAGACCCTGGACAACCTGGGCGTGAAGGACGGCCTGATCTTCGGCCTCTGCCAGGCCTGCGCCCTGATCCCCGGCGTCTCCCGCTCCGGCGCCACCATCAGCGGCGGCCTGTTCATGGGCTACCAGCGCGAGGCTGCGGCCCGGTACTCGTTCCTGCTCGCCATCCCCGCGGTCCTCGCCTCCGGCACCTTCGAACTGAAGGACGCGATGGAGGGCGGCCATGTGGACTGGGGGCCGACGGCGTTCGCGACGGTGATCGCGTTCGCGTCCGGGTACGCGGTCATCGCGTGGTTCATGAAGTTCATCAGCACCAAGTCCTTCATGCCGTTCGTCTACTACCGCGTGGTGCTCGGCATCGTGCTGATCGGCCTGGTCACGGCGGGCGTCCTCAGCCCGCACGCGGCGGAGTCGGCGGGCTGACGCAGTGCACACATGGAGCGCCGTCCAGCATTTCCTGGCGCCTGACGGCATCACCACGCCATGATCATCTCCCACTCGTCTCCCACCCAGGAGACCGGGAGACGATCAGCCAGAAGTGCGCACCTGCAAACTCGGGAGCAGCAGAAGGGCCCGCACAGCAGCAGCTGTGCGGGCCCTTCTGCGCGGCGGCCGGCCCGGGTCAGTCGAGGCCGAGGCGCGCCGGCAGGCCCTGGCCACGGCCGGCGAGCCCCTTCTCCGGGGCCGGGCTGATGGTGGCAAGTGCCACTGCGGCCGTCACGATGACGTCGACCCAGGGGGTCGTCGAGCTGCCGCTGCACATGGCCTGGTCCGGGATGACCTCGTACGACCTGGGCAAGCCGCGCCAGCGCATGGGCCTGTACCGCACTGTCTTGCATGAGGGCCTGCACGACGACCTGCCCCGCTACCTCAACCAGGACCTGCTCCTCCAGCTGTGGCCGGTGCTGCGCACCCTCGTCGGCCGCACCGTGCGCACCGTGTGGGAGGACGCCTTCGCCCAGCTCGCCTCCCGCACCCAGGCAGCCGCGTGACGGACATGCCGGAGCTGCACGTGCGGCTCCTGGCGGATGTGATCGCCCTCGGCTCCCCGTATCCCCTGGTCCTCACTGGCGGGTAGGCCGTGCGGGCGCACCGCCTCGTGAACCGCCCCGGCCAGGACCTCGATGTCGCCACCGAGAACCCGGCGCCCATGGCCGACATCGCGGCCACGCTCCGCGCCGGCCTGGAAGCCCGCGGCTGGAAGGTGCACGCGCTGGAGACCGCCCCGCTGTCCGCCCGCTTCACCGTGACCGACCCGGCCACCGGGCAGGACTGCGAGGTCGACATCCTCAAGGACATCTTCTGGCGGCCGGTCGCCCAGAGCCCGTACGGGCCCGTCCTCGCGGAGGAGGACGTGATCGGGACCAAGGTCCGCGCCCTCGCCGACCGCGGAGCGCCCCGTGCCCTGATCGACGTGTTCGCAGCCTCCCGCCGTTGGAACACCGCCGATCTCGAGGAATTCGGCCGTCGCCACGCCCGCGGCCGCTTCGAGCGCGAAGACCTGCAGGCAAACCTCGCCGGATCCGAGTGGACCGACGACGAAGCCTTCGCCGCCTACGGCCTGGACCAGGCGACCATCACCGCTCCTCGTGCCTGGGCCGTGGAGTGGGCCGACGACCTCGCGGCCCGATTCCTCGAAGAGTCAGATGATCCGGACATCGACTGATCACATTGACCGACCACCGGAAACGGGAGCCCGGGGAAGCCGAGCGAGGGGCAAGTACGGACTTCCCCCGAGCCCGCAGTCTGACGACGTTCTATCAGCGCGGACGGCCGCCGCTGAGGTGGCGAAAGAAAAGCTCCTCGCTCGCCAACACTGCTCTTCCAGTGGCCTGACCAGCCAGGTGTGTCCGGCCGGATCGAGGAGACGTTGGGAGCCGTCCGCATTCGCCTCGGCGCCGTCCCGGTCGAGCTCCCCGCCCCCTCGCTGAACTGGCCCTCCAACAGGTCGCGGTTCGCCGCGGCCATGCCGTCCTCGGCCGGACGGACTCTCCCTGGCTGTTCCCCGGAGGCCAGCCCGGCCGGCCGATCAGCGCCTGGGCCATGGGCGAACGGCTCCGCAAACTCGGCATCCGCCCCGCCCAAACCCGCTCGACCGCACTGTTCCAGCTCCCAACCGAACTGCCCGCCGCGGTCCTCGCCCGCACCCTCGGCATCGACATCACCGTCGCCGTCAAGTGGCAGTGAGCCACCGCCGGAGACTGGGCCGCCTACGCCGCCGAGGTCAGCCGCCGCACTTCAGCACAACCTCCATCCACGAACCAGGAGTACCGACATGAAATTTGATGATCATCGCGTGGTCATTACCGCAGCCGGACGCGATTTCGGACGCACTTTGGCCATCCGTCTCGCGGGCCTCGGAGCCGAGGTCTTTCTCTCCGCGCGCACTCTCGCCGCCGCTGAACGTGTCCGCGACCAGATTCGCGGCCGAGGACACCAGCAGGTCCCCACGCCTTCGCCGCGACCTGACGGACCCGGCCTCGATCGGCGACTTCGCTGCCGGCGTCGCCCGGCACACCGACCGCATTGACGCCAGTTCCTGCGTCGCAGCGGACGCGCCGTTGGCGCACCGCCGGCCCGCCGCGCGGCTTTCGACGTGTGGCCGACGTGACGTGCGGCCCGAAGCGCGCGGCACGCGGCACGCGACGCCCGGGCACGCGGCGCCCGGCGCCCGGCGCCCCACTCTCCGCTGACGAGGGGCAGCGTGAGGGAGCCGTACGGAACCAGTCCACGCACCGCCGACCACCCGGTCACGCGGTCGGCCGGACGACGGCGGTGACCGAACCCGTACGGTCCGCGTAGTCGGCCGGTAGCGCAGTGTCAGTGCTTGCGCCTACTCTGTGGCACATGTCCCCCACATCTTCCACCCCTGGTTCCGTGCGGTCTGCCGCCGAGCTGAACGAGCAGATCCGGGCCCTGTGGCGGCGCTCGAGCGGGTCCCTGTCGGCGCAGGAGCGGGTCGAGTACGAGCTGCTGGTGGTGGAGTGGGCGGCGGCGATCCGCGACGAGGTGGTCGAAGCGGCCTGAGCCCACCGCCGTCCGCCGCCGTCCACCCCCGCCCGCGGAACCTCTCCCCGCCCTTCCCCGCACACGGAGCCTCTCGGCCGCCCCTCCGGCCCCCACCGCCCGCCGAGGCCCGGCCTACCGGCCCCCCGCCACCCGCAGCACCGCCCCCGTCGTGTACGACGCCTCGGGCGACATCAGCCACGCCACCGCCGCCGCGATCTCCTCGGCCTGGCCGGGCCGCCGCAGCGGGATGGAGGCGGCGGCCCGCCGGGGCCGGTCCGGATCGCCCATCGCTGCGTGGATCTCCGTGTCGGTCACGCCGGGCGCCACCGCGTTGACGCGGATTCCGTCGGGCCCGAGCTCCTTGGACAGGCCCACGGTGAGGGCGTCCACGGCGGCCTTGGTCGCCGCGTAGTGGACGTACTCGCCGGGGCTGCCGAGTGTCGCGGCCGCCGAGGAGATGTTGACGATCACGCCGTCGCCCCGAGGCACCATCAGCTGCGCCGCCCGCCGCGCGCACAGCAGCACGCCCAGCAGGTTGACGTCCACGACGCGGCGCAGCTCCTCGGTGCCGGCGTCGACGAGGGGCCCGAGGAGACCGGTCACGGCGGCGTTGTTCACCAGGCCCGTCACCGGCCCGAGCCGGTCCTCCGCGACCGAGAAGAGCCGCTCCACGTCGGCCTCCTCCGAGGTGTCGACCCGCACCGCGACGGCGCGGACGCCGGCCGCCCGTACCGCGCCGGCCACCGTCTCCGCAGCGTCGGCGTCACGGACGTATCCCACCGCCACGTCGTGCCCGTCGGCGGCGAGCCGTCGGCAGACCGCGGCGCCGATCCCCCGGCTGCCGCCCGTGACGACGGTGACGAGCCGCTTCATGACCCTCTCCTGACTCCGTCGGTGATCACCGTGGCGAGCCTACGCGCCCAGCCTCCCGGCGCGGCCCGGCGCGGCCCGGCGCGGCCCGACGCGGCCCGGCGCGGCCCGGGCGCGGCGCGACGCGGAACCGGCACGGACCGGGCGGCGCCTGTCCGTCGGGTGTCCGTCAGGACGGAACGGCGGCGCCGGCGGGCGACTCGTCGGCGTCGAGGTCCCGCGACGGGTCGCCGAGTTGCTCGCGCACGTGGTTCCAGACCACGGCGATCACCGCGGCGACCGGCACGGCGAGCAGGCTGCCCACGATGCCGGCGAGGCTTCCGCCCAGCGTCACGGCGAGGAGGACGACCGCGGCGTGCAGGCCGAGGCCGCGGCTCTGGATCATCGGCTGGAACACGTTGCCCTCGAGCTGCTGCACGACCACGATGACGGCCAGCACGATCAGCGCGTCGGTCAGGCCGTTCGACACCAGGGCGATGAGCACCGCGACGAAACCGGCGAACAGGGCGCCCACGATCGGCACGAACGCGGAGACGAAGGTCAGCACCGCCAGGGGCAGCACCAACGGCACGTCCAGGATCCACAGGCCGAGGCCGATCAGGACGGCGTCGAGCAGACCGACGACCGCCTGGGACCGCACGAACGCGCCCAGGGTCTCCCAGCTGCGCTCGGCCACGGCCGGGACGTCGGTGGCGAGACGGCCGGGCAACTGCCGGGACAGCCACGGCAGGAACCGCGGCCCGTCCTTGAGGAAGAAGAACATCAGGAACACCGCCAGGACGGCGGTGACGACACCGTTGACCACGGTGCTCACCCCGGTGACGACCGTGGTGACCATGCTGCCGAGGCCGTCCTGGGCGCGGGCGACCGCGGAGTCGAAGGCCTTCGTGATCTGGTCGTCGCCGATGTTCAACGGCGGCCCGGAGGCCCACTCGCGCAGTCTCTGGAGGCCTTCGACCACGCCGTCGGTCAGCTCCCCGGACTGGGACGCCACCGGGACGGCGATCAGCGCCATGACGCCCACGGCGACCAGCAGGAACAGCACGGTCACCGCCGACGCGGCCACGGCGGGAGGCCACCCGTGACGGCGCAGGAAACGCGCCAGGGGCCAGGTCAGCGTCGTGATGAGCAGGCCGACGACGAGCGGCCAGACCACCGACCACATCCGGCCCAGGACCCACAGGGCCACGGCGAGCATGACGAGCAGCAACAGCAGGTCGACGGATATGCGCGCGGACGAACGGAGCGCGGCGCGGGTCCTGTCGGGACTCAACGGGGCAGGCATGGGGGCCACCCTATGCGGCCCCCCGGCGCGGGTGGATCAGCGCGTCCTCAGGGGCCGGGCGGGGCCGTTCCCCGTGACAACAGCGCGGCAAGGGGTCGGAGTTGGCCGGCGCGCACGTGGACGCGGATCTCTGGCATCGCATCGCATCGCATCGCGTCGCGCCCCCGCACCGCCTCCTCCGCCACCGGACATGGATCTGCTCTCCGAGGCCGCCCCGCCTGCCGCGGGAAGCGAGATGCGCGTGCTGCCGCCTACGCTCGTAGGGGAACAGGTTCCCTTGGGCCGCGCGGACGCGGTCGCGGAGGTGGGCGCCGTGCGTGCCTCGCTGATACAGCTGTCCGTCGACGCGTCGGACTCCGTCGACGAGCGCCGGCGCAGGGCGGCCGCGCTGGTCCGCGGCCGGGCGGGCGACGATCTCGTGGTCCTGCCGGAGCTGTGGACGGCCGGAGCGTGGTCGTACGACAGCTGGGGGCGCGATGCCGAAGGGGTCGACGGGCCCACCGCCGAGGTCATGTCCGCCGCCGCCCGCCGGGCCGGAGCCTGGCTCCATGCCGGGTCGATCGTCGAGCGGGACGGGGACGGGACGCTGTACAACACCGCTCTCCTCTTCGACCGGGCCGGCGAACTGCGCGCCCGCTACCGCAAGATCCACCGATACGGCTTCGACACCGGCGAGGCGACCCTGATGGGCGGCGGCGCCGACATCGTCACCACGCCCACCGACTTCGGTGTCATCGGCCTTGCCGTCTGCTACGACCTCCGCTTCCCCGAACTCTTCCGGGGTCTGCTCGACGCGGGCGCGGAACTGATCGTGGTGCCTGCCGCGTGGCCCGCCGCCCGGCTCGGCCACTGGCGGCTCCTCACCCGTACGAGGGCCCTGGAGGAGCAGGTCTTCCTCCTGGCCTGTTGCGCGACGGGCACCCACGACGGTGTCCGTCAGGCCGGACACAGTGTGATCGTCGACCCCTGGGGAACCGTCCTGGGCGAGGCCCGCACCGCGGAGGAGACGGTGACGGTGGAGGCGGACATGAGAGAGGTCGCCCGGATCCGCTCCGAACTCCCCGTACTGCGCGATCGCGTCCTGTCCATCAAGGCCCCCGGAGGACGGTGACCCGGCGGCACCTTTCCCCACGCGCCCATGGCCCGGAGCCGACTACTGACTGCCAACTGCCGACTACCAACTGCCGACTGCCGACTGCCGACTGCCGACTGCCGGGCAGCAGTCGGGCGGCGGAGTCCGGATCGGAAGTCGTGCGGTCGGCGTGCTGCTTCTCGTGTCGCCCCTCATCGGTCCGGCGACCGTCCGTTATGCTCGCGTCGCCCACAAAGGTCCCGATTCTCACGGAGGACAGCACGGCGGGGATCAATCGAGAGCGCCTCGTCAGAACGCTGACGTTCTGGCTGCGGCCTGCCTTCGCGTTGCGGGTCATCAACCGGTTTCAGAAGATCATGGGTTTCGACCGCTCGATGGCACTGGCGTCCAGCGCCTTGACGACATTGGTCCCGCTCTCCATCCTCCTGGGCGCCGTCTTCGCGCACTACGATGCCGCACAGCGGATCATCAAGCGCTACAACCTCACCGGAGCAAGCGCCACGGCAGTCAACTCGCTGTTCTCCCCCGCCGAAGGGACCAGTGCGAGCGTGGGCGTCTTCGGAGTCGTGTTCCTGACGATCTCGGTGCTGAGTTTCGCGCGAGCCGCGCAGCGACTCTTCGAACAGGCGTGGGAACTCAAGCCCCTCAGTATGCGCAACACGCGCAACGGCTTGTGGTGGATCCTCACTCTCGGTGTCTATGGAGCGGTCAGCGCGTCGCTCTCCGCGCTCCTCGGCAGGGGCGCGCTGGGTGTCGCCGCCTTGGTGTGTGGAGCACCGGTGACTGCCGCATTCCTCGTCTGGAGTGGCTGGATCCTGTCAGCGAAGCGGATCAACTGGCCGGACCTGCTTCCCTTCGGCGTCACCGGCGCCGTTCTGGCGATGGCCTATTCAGTGGGCGCAAGGATCTACATGCCGCATCTCTTCAACTCCTCCGTCGCACGCTACGGGGTGGTCGGCGCCGTCTTCGCGATGATCTCCGCCCTCTTCGCAGCCATGCTCGGCCTTGTCGCATCGGCAGCACTGGGAAGAGAAGTGCGAGACGAACTCAGCCGGATCCGTCAGGGCGACCGCCCTTCCGACCACGAGGTCCGTCGGCAGTGGGACCGCGTGGTCGAGCAGACGCGGTCACAGTGGCGCACGGCACGGGAACAGGTCTCTGATCATCCATTCAGGGGCTCGAACCACTGAGGACCACGGCCGGGACCACCGCCGGCCACCGCCGACATCCTTGTCCCCAGCGCCACAAGCCAGGAAAGAGATTGCGGACGCGACTTGATGGCCCACGTCAAGCCTCGCCCAAGTCCTTTCCGCAGCCGACGCACACGAAGATTCCAGCGCCGGGGGAGGTGACCGTCTGGGTACCGCGCCCAGGCACGGTCCTGGTTACCCTCCAGTCACGTTGACCTGCGGGGATGCCCCAGGGGCTTCCTCTGACGAGTGGATGTGCGAGACGGCAGTTGCTGGATAGAGTCGTCTCGTCACAACTGGTTGTGGGGACAACCAAAGTGACTTCGACTGTCGACGTCCCGGGGAGGGCCTGCAGCACATGAGTCGTCGCTCTACTGGATATGTCGGTACATGGGCCGAGATGCAACGGCAGCAGCAGCGCCAGCTGGAAGCCGAAGCCAGGCAGCGGCGACAGCAGGAACAGCAAGCGCGGGCCTACCAACGGCGGGCCGCCCAGAGCCATCGTGAGTATCGGCAGGCAGAGGCTCTACGGCGCACGCAGGAGCTGGACGCGCAGGTTGCGTCGTTGCAGGCGCTTCTCGCGTCGGGCTGCCAGGCTCCGGCCTTCAGGGCTGCTTCTCTCCTGCGGCCGGAGGAAGTCCAGCCCTTCGCTCCAGGGCCATTGGCACAGCCAGTGCCCATGCCGGATTTCCATCACTACCAAACGCAGAGCGGCTGGACTGCGAGTAGCCGGGCACGGGCGCAGACCGAAGCACGAGCACGCTTCGAGCGGGACTGGCAGGCTGCCCAAGCCGCGGAGGCTCACCGACGGCAGCAGCTGGTGTCGTACCAGCGGGAGTACCAGCAGTGGGCCGATGCTCAGCTGGCTGATGTACGCCGGCACAACGCCGGCGTCGTGTCGATCACTGACGGCGTAAGGCGTCAGGACCCCGATTCCGTGGTCGAGTACTTCTCGGCTGCTCTGTACGCCTCGGCTGCATGGCCGGAAGGTTTCCCACGCCAGGTGGCAGCAGCCTACGACCCGTCAGCCCGGCAATTGGTGCTCGACTGGGAGTTGCCCGCATACAGCGTCGTGCCGGAGGTCAAGTCCGTTCGGTACATGCCGGGGACCGACCAGGACAAGGAGACTCCCCGCCCGGTAGGCCAGCGGCGCGCCCTGTACAGGGAGGTTCTCGCGCAGTGCGTGCTGCTCGTTCTGCACGAGTTGTTCGCCGCAGATGAGCTGGCTGCGCTGGAGTCAGTGGCCTTGAACGGGTTCGTCGACGGGCACGACCCCACGACGGGCCGACCAGGCCAGATCTTTCTCGCAACCGTCATGGCCTCGCGCTCTGCGTTTCGTGACTTGCACCTGGCGCAGGTTGACGCGTGTAGTTGCCTGTCCGACGCGTTGCGCGGGCAGCTCTCGGCTCGACCGGACCAACTCACTCCTGTACGGCCGGGGAGACGGCCGCAGGATGTCGGGAACCGCGTCGTCGCCCACGGCAGCGATGAGGAACCGGACCTGTTCACCATGGATCCGATCGCCTTCGAGAATCTCGTTGCCGATCTCTTCCGGGCCATGGGGATGCAGGCCGTGACCACTCAGCGCTCCAACGACGGCGGTGTGGACGTCGACGCGCTGGATCCGACACCGATTCGCGGCGGCAAGATCGTCGTACAGGTGAAGCGCTACCGCAACACGGTGCCGCCCACCGCCGTGCGTGACCTGTACGGAACTGTGCAGGACACCGGCGCCAACAAGGGTGTGCTGGTGACGACTTCAGGGTTCGGTCCCGGCTCACACACCTTCGCCAACGGCAAGCCGCTGGAGCTCATCTCGGGCCCGGAACTCGTCGACCTGCTGCATCGTCATGGCTTGCCTGGGCGACTGGGTGAGGGGGGCCGACAAGCCTCGGCCCAGCCGACGCCTTCAGGGCCGGACACTCGGCTGCCGGACAACTACAACGTCTTGGGCATGGCGTGGACCGGCAGCGTCGCCTTGGACGTGTGCGCTCTCGTCTGCAATGGCAACCGCGTCCTCAGCGACGATCACTTCGTCTTCTTCAACAACCCTCAGACGCCGGACGGCTCCGTGCGGGCCATTCCCGCGGCGGCGCCGGACAAGGCGGCGATCTGCGTGTCGTTCGACGGGTTGCCGGACGCGGCGGACCGGTTGGTGCTCGTGGCCGCCATCGACCCAGAGGTGAACCCGAACGCCGATCTGTCCGGCTTCACCGATGCCTGCATCCGGCTTCTTGATCCAGGGATGACCGAGCTGGGACGTCTGGAGGTCTCTGACGGACGGCCGCACGAAACCGCTCTGACACTCGGCTCCTTCCGTCGCAGGTCCAACGGCGACTGGGACTTCGTCCTCGGCGGCAAGGGCTACACGGGCGGCTTGGAAGAACTCGTGCAGGACTACGGCATCGACGTGGAGTAGGCCGGCCGGCGGCCGGATGCTGCCGGCAGGAGGGGAACGGTCTGTGAATGCGGCTTGGTGATCCGTGTCAAGCCTCGCTCACAGGCCTTCTGCGTCACTGCTCTCCCGGGCTTCGAGAAGTTCGTCACCGTGCTCGATCGCCCAGCGTCCCAGCGCCATCATCGGGCCCTCGACCAGGCTCTGCCCCAAGCCGGTCAGGGCGTAGTCGACGCGTGGCGGCGCCTCGGCATGGGCGTGGCGCTCGATCAGTCCGCTTGCGAGCAGGCGGCGCAAGGAGTCGGTCAGAACCTTGTCGCTGATGCCTCCCATCGCGGCGTGCAACGCGCGGCGTCGGTGCGGCCCCGGCCGAAGGGCCGCCAGTACGACGGGATCCCAGGTATGGGCGAAGAGATCGGTGGCCGCGCGCAAACGGCAATCGGCGACGAACTCATGGCGGTGGGCGTCGTGCTCAGTCATCTCGCCGTCCATCATCGCGTGCGGGTCACGCACTCATCGGTGCGTAACGCCTTCCCTACCGTGACCACCCGACCGACCACTAGGGAGAGGCACGGACAGATGCGCATCGGGATCCTGGGAACAGGGACGTTGGCGGCGGCCCTGGGTGAAGGCTGGGCGCGTGCGGGACATGAGGTGGTGATCGGCGGACGGTCGCAGGTGAAGGCGGAGAAGCTCGCTGAGCGGCTGGAGCACGAAGTGCTGGCTGTCGCACCGCGTGAGGCGGTCGCCGAGCGCGATGCGGTGCTGCTCGCCGTGTCCTGGGACGGTGTCGAAGAGATGCTGGCCATGGTGGGCGCGTCCGACGGCGCGCTACGGGGGATGCCGTTGATCGATCCCACGAACGCCGTCACGCATGGCGTCGGCACTCTGCTCCTCGAACACGGCAAGACGATGGCGGGGCGGATCGCCGGACTCGCTCCGGGAGCCCGGGTCGTGAAAGCGTTCCATCTCTTCCCCGCCGACCAGTGGACGAGCCCGCCCCGTGCCGGCCGGTCCCGTGTGACGGTGGCGATGTGCGGCGACGATGCGACCGCCCTGAACGTGGTCGGTGCACTGGTCCGTGACGTCGGCGGAGTCCCGGCGACCCTGGGGACGCTGGATCGCGTCCGCCAGTTGGAGGAGGCGGCGGGTTTCGTCATCGGCCTGGCCTTCGCAGGCTTCGACCCTGGCTCCGCCGTCCCCCACGTCCCCTCGCACGACGGGCACGCCGGCTGACAGGGGTAGGCGTGACTCTCACCCGCTCGATGATCCGCCACGGCAGGCTCTGCACGCGGTTCGATGATCCATGCCACGCCGCCTGCTCCATCCACCGGCGAACGTGACCGGCAGCCCGGCCGCGTGGCGGCTACGGGGATACGCAGTGGGGGGCGGCGAGCAGAGCGCGCAGCGGAGCGGTGTCGGGCGTGTCGGCGACGGCCGCGTCGATGGCGTCGTCCATGCCCTTCTCCCACGACTCGGGCAGAAGGAGTCCGGGCTGCCCCGACCAGGCGATGTCCGGTTCGGTCTGTCCGGATTCGGTGAGGTGCAGGTGGACCATGCCCGCGAGCCCGTCGAAGATTGTGGGCCGAATGAAGTTGCGGGCGGACGGCCCGATCAGTCGCGCCGCCTGATGCGGCTTGGGCATGCGGTCGGCGACCGCCATCCACAGAAGGCCGCGGTCGAACGCGTCGAGTATCTCCTCCAGGCCGGGCAAGCGGTCGTTGGCCACCTCCTCGGCCGGGGCGTCTCGGCGTTCGGTCACCGCACCGCCAGCGCCCTGCGCCGACGAGCGGAGCGCCCTGGCCACGGCGACCCTCAGCGGCCGGGACCAACCCTCGGCGTCGGCGACCGCGCGGGCCACGACCAGGTCGTCCCAACTCATGCGCCGCAGCCCCGCCGCCTCTTGCGACAGCGTGCGCGCCTCCAGCGCGGCGAAAACCCGGCCCGGGTCGCGCAGCAGGGTCAGCCCGGCCGGCTCATCGGCCGACCCATCGGGCCGGTCATCGGCGGGCAGCTTCTCGATCAAGGCGATCCGGTCGGCTACCGGCGGGTGCGAATCGTACTCGTGCGGCCGCGGCGGACGCTGCCCGGCAGAGAGCTCAGCGAGCCGCTCCCCCGACCGGGCATTGAGCATACGTTCGAAACCACGGTGCACCTCCCCCACGGGCGGTAGCGCTCCCAGCGACCTGCCCATCGCGGCGTACGTCTCCAGGTAGTGGGTGTGTGCGCCGGCGAGCACCGGAAGGAGGCGTAGGGCAGCGGCCGTCGCGTCACGGCCCGCGTGCCGGGCGGCCACCTGGTCTGCGGCGAGCTCCTGGTGACGGGCCACGGACTGCGAGGCGCGCAGGAACATCCGGGCGTAGCCGACGTACAGCGCACCGATCGCGTGGTGCAGCCGGGTGCTGCCATCCTGGAGTACCTCCACCGTGTGCACGACTGCTTCCCTGCCGCGCATCGTGACACCACCGAGCCGGGTGTCGAGGTTGGCGTAGTGCCCGAACTCGTGGGCGAGGACGGCGCGCAGCTGCGGGACGGTCAGCCCGGCGAGCAGCGGTAGGCCCAGGAGCATGCGGCGTCGTCCGTGCAGCAGTCCCAGCAGGCGGCTTTGTTCGGCAACCCCCGCGTTGACCTCAGCGACCAGGTGAAGCTCATCCGGCGGACGCTGCCCCGTCGCTTCGGCAGTGACTCGTATCTGTTCCCACAGCTCGGGCTGGTCCTGAGGAGTGACCGCCACCGCGGGTGGCACCGGCCCCAGGCGCCCGGCCCGTAAAAAGGCGAAGAAGCCCCGCAGAATCGCCGCCGACAGCAGGACGGTGACCGACAGGACCATGCCTTCGAACCAGGCCGCCTGCGCGGTGAACAGCCGTGTCATCAGCAGCCAGTCGAGCACCGCCATGGCCGACAGCAGCACCACGCCCATCAGAAAGAAGCCGACCAGCAACACGAACGCGCGGACAGCACGGAGTCGCAACGTCATCGAGAAATCCCCACCCCCATGGTTCGACAGTCCGAAGAGGCCGGACGCGCTCGCGGATACTACCTGCGGCTTTCCGAAGGGCGTCATCGGCACAGGTGAGCCAGCATCGCGTCGGCCACGGGGTAGGGCCTCTCCCTGGGCAGGAGCTGCCGTGCGGCGTCCAGATCCCCGTCCCGTACCCGGCCGTGGACGGTGTGGGCGAGCGAGGTGACGTCGGTGATGGAGACGATCCACTCATCGGCGTACCGCGCCGTCGCCTCGCCCGCCAGCCCCAGCTGGAGGGACCTGTGCGGCAGGGCCTCGAGGTGCAGGTCCCGCTCCGGATCCCACTGAACCCGGGCCGGCGACCGCTTCAACTGCCTCTTCCACTCGCCCTTATCGGTGTGCAGCTCCGGCACGTAGTGCGAGAGGCACGCGTGCCTCAGCGCCCACTCGAAGCCCTCCCGCGTGATCTCGACGGCCAGAACGGTTTCCTGACCTTCCTTCAGACCCCAGCCGCAGCGGTACATCATCCACAGGAACGACGGTTTGATCCACGTCATCCTGTCCCGCTTCCACACAGCGGGGAAACGGCCGTCGCGGGCGGCGGGCAGGCCGATCTGCGGGGAGTATGCCTGGTAGACGGTGACCGTGGATTCCGTGTGGGCCGCACGGATCCTGCGTTGCGGTTCTTCCATGGCGTACAGCGTGGAGTCGGCCGGTTCAGGCGGCCACTGATTTTCGACTGCCGTTCGCGGCGGCGGAGAGCTCCGACCGCGGCGCCGGGCGGGCAGCCGGTGCATCGCTTCGGTGCTCGGCCGCGACCTGCCCCGGCAGGGGCTCACGCCGGATGCGGCAGGTCCGTCAGCGCGAGTTCGGCCGGGTCGATCACGATCGTGATGTGGGTGATCCGGCCGTCGGCGACGGTGAACGCGACGACCGAGAGCGGGGTGCCGTCCTCGCGCCAGGAAACGATCCCCGGGAGGCCGTCGACGAGCACCGCGCATCCCTGTGCGGCCGCGCCGGCGAACACCTGCGCGCCGGCCGCGACCTTGGTGGCGCCGAGCGTGACGACCACGCCGGACGGGGTGTCGACGGTCAGTCTCACCTCGGGGTCGAGTACCCGCAGCAGCCCTTCGAAGTCGCCGAGGCGAGCCGCCGTCAGGAACGCCTGGACCACCTCGCGCTACGGCCCTCGCCCTGGCCGAGGCCGCCACCCGGCTCCAGGACGGCGCACCGGGCGTGACCGACGAGATCTGGGACGCCGCCGCCGACCCCTCGGCGAGGAACAACTGGGCGCGATCGTCCTGGAGATCGCGCTGACCAACTTCTTCAACCGGATCAACCGCACGATCCGGGAGCAGGCCGGCAAGACCTGGTGACCCGGGCGGGGCGTCATCCACCCGGGGGCAGCACCTCCCCGCACCCGAGGGGTGACGCCCCACGGACCGAGAAGCCGCGGGTCCGTGCGCGCCGGTCGTCGCACACCTCTTGGCTGGGCCCGGCCCATGCCCAACACTCGGGCCATGACGCAGCGTGCGGAGCTCGCCACCGTGATGGACCGGCTGGCCGTCGACGAGTTGGTCACCGACTACGCGGTGGCCGTCGAGGACGGGGACTGGACGGCGTACCGGGAGCTGTTCGCACCGGACGGGCGGGCCGACTACCGGTCCGTGGGCGGGATCGAGGGGCCCGTCGGGCAGGTCGCCCAGTGGCTCGCGGAGAGTCTGCGGGTGTTCCCGGTGCGGCAGCACCTGGTCGTGAACCGCCGCCTCCGCTTCGGGGTCCTGGAACGCGACCGGGGTGACACCGCCCTGCTGCGGGCCGACTACGTCTCCACGTTGCGGCTCGCCGGCGACGGCTCCCCGGCCGTGCCCGACGTCGTCCGCGGCGGCCGGTACGCCTCGGCCTGCTGCGCACGGACGACGGCTGGCGGGTGCGCGAGGTGGCCGCCCGGGAGATGTGGCGCCGGCCGCGCGGCGGGGACACCGTCCCCTGACGGGCGGCGGTTCTCCGGTCCACGGCCGGCCAACGGAGCAACGGCCCGCCTCCAGTCCACCGGCCGGACTCCGGTCCACGGCGGGTCTCCGGTCCGCCGCCGTGTCGCGTGTCTTCCTCCTTCCTCCCGCCCCGCGCGGCCGTCTGGCCCTCCTCCCCCCGCGAGGCCATCTGGTCGGAGATCACCGCGGGCGCGCACACTGGAGCCACCAGCGGGTAGGGAGGTGCCGTATGAAGACGTTCGGTCTCCTGCTCACCTCCCCGTGGCGGCGGTCGGCCGTCGGGGCGCTGGCCGGCGCGCTGCCCGTGCCGGCGTTCCCGGCGCCGGCCCTGTGGTGGTGGGCGTTCCTCGCGCTGGTGCCCTGGATCCTGCTCGTGCGCTCGGCGCCGACGGGGCGGCGGGCGGTGTACGACGGCTGGAGCGGCGGGTTCGGGTTCATGCTGGCCATGCATCTGTGGCTGCTGCCGTTCCTGCACGTGTTCACCCTGGTGATCGCGGCGCTGCTGGGGGCGCTGTGGGGGCCGTGGGGCTGGCTGGTGCGCCGGTTCCTGGCGGGGGCGCCCGCGCGGGGGCGGGCCGTCGCCGCGCTCGTCGTGCTGCCCTCGGGCTGGCTGGCCGTGGAACTCGTCCGGAGCTGGGAGGGCCTCGGCGGGCCGTGGGGTGTGCTCGGCGCCAGTCAGTGGCAGGTGGAACCGGCGTTGCGGCTGGCGTCCGTCGGCGGGGTGTGGCTGCTCAGCTTCCTGGTGGTGGCCGTGAACGTGGCGGTCGCCGTGCTCGTCGCCGTCCCGGCGCACCGGGTGCCGGCCGTCGCGGGGCTGGTGGCCACCGCGGCCGCGGCCTGCACGGCGTGGGTGTGGTCGCCGCGTCCGGAGGTGACGGGCCGGGCCCGGATCGCCGTCGTGCAGCCGGGCGTCGTCGAGGGGCCCGAGCGCCGTTTCGACCGGGAGGAACAGCTGACGCGCCGGCTCGCCGGGCAGGACGTCGACCTGATCGTCTGGGGCGAGAGCGGTGTCGGGTACGACCTGGACGACCGGCCCGACCTGGCGCGGCGGCTGGCGGAGCTGTCCCGGTCGACCGGCGCCGGCATCCTGGTCAACGTGGACGCCCGGCGCTCCGACCGGCCAGGCATCTACAAGAGCTCGATCCTGGTCGGACCGGACGGCGCGACCGGCGATCGGTACGACAAGATGCGTCTGGTGCCGTTCGGCGAGTACGTCCCGGCCCGTTCGCTGCTCGGCTGGGCGACCTCGGTCGGCAAGGCGGCCGGCGAGGACCGCCGGCGCGGTGGCGGGCAGGTCGTGATGGACGTCGGGGCGGGGCTGCGGATCGGCCCGATGGTGTGCTTCGAGACCGCGTTCCCCGACATGAGCCGGCATCTCGCCGCGGACGGCGCGGACGTGCTGGTCGCTCAGTCGTCGACGTCGACGTTCCAGTCGAGCTGGGCGCCCGCGCAGCACGCCTCGCTCGGCGCCCTGCGCGCCGCGGAGACGGGCCGGCCGTTCGTCCACGCGACGCTGACGGGCGTCTCCGCGGTGTACGACGCGAGCGGCCGGCGGCTGGGCCCGGCGCTGGGGACGGACGCGAGTTCCGCGGCCGTCCGTGAGGTGCCGCTCACCGGGGGCACCACCCCGTACGTCCGCTTCGGCGACTGGCCGGCCCACGCGGCGCTGCTGGTCCTGGCGGCCGTGTGCGTGGCGGAGGGGGCGCGGACGGTCAGGACGCGGCGGAGCGCTCCGCCACCGCCCGTACCACCCGCTCGCACAGTTCGTGTGTCGCCAGCGCGTCCCGCGCGCTGAGCACCTTGCCCGCGCGCACGGCGTCCAGGAAGGTGAGGACGGCCTGTTCGATGCCGCGCTGGCGGGCCACCGGCACCCAGTCGCCGCGCCGCCGCACGGTCGGCTGCCCCTTGTGGTCGAGGATCTCGGCGAGGTTGACGACCTGCCGCTTGGTGTCCTGCCCGGACACCTCGAGGATCTCCTCGTTCGAGCCGCTGAGACGGTTCATGACGCCGAGCGCGGTGAAGCCGTCCCCGGCGAGCTGGAGGACGACGTGGTGCAGCAGCCCGTCCACGACCCGGGCCCGCACGGTCACGTCGTCCACCGGGCCCGGCGCGAGGAACCGCAGGGTGTCCACGACGTGGATGAAGTCGTCGAGGATCATGGTGCGGGGCCGTTCGGGCAGCCCTATGCGGTTCTTCTGCATCAGGATCAGCTCGCGCGGATGGTCGGCGCACTGCGCGTAGCCGGGGGCGTGGCGCCGGTTGAAGCCGACGGCGAGGCTCGTCCCGCGTTCCTCCGCGAGCGCCACGAGCCGCTCGGAGTCGGCGAGTTCGTACGCCAGCGGCTTGTCGACGTACGTGGGGACGCCCGCCCGGAGCAGCCGGGCGACGATCTCGGGGTGGACGTCGGTGGGGGCGTGCACGAACGCGGCGTCCAGGCCCTGGGCGAGCAGCGCGTCGAGGTCCCGGTGCCGCTGCCCGGCGGGCACCCGGAGCGTGTCGGCGACCCGGTCGAGGGTGGCGGGTGTGCGGGTGTGCAGGTGGAGTTCGAGGCCGGGCAGCGCGCCGAGCACCGGCAGGTACGCCTTCCGCGCGATGTCGCCGAGTCCGATGCAGCCGACCTTCACGGGGGCTCCTTCACTGCTGGTCCGCGCCGTGCGTGTCCACGTCCGCCTCGACGGCAGCATACGGGGACCGCGGCGGCCGCCAGTCGGCGATCCCGTCGAAGCCGCGCAGGAAGAGGCCGGGCCCGAACGCCGACAGCGCGGCCACCGCGGTGTCGCGTACGGCGACGGCGACGGGGTGGGCGGCCATGCTGAGCCGGGCCGTGCGCAGCGCCTGGCTGGTGATGGCCGTCGTACGGGGCAGCCGGGCGGCCGTGTAGGCGGGGAGGTCGGCGCGGTGGTGGGCGAGGACGACCGCGTCCTCGACCGCCTGGTTGCCGCCCTGGCCGAGGGAGGGCGGCATCGCGTGCGCGGCGTCGCCGACGAGGGCGACGCGGCCGCGGTGGAAGGCGGGCAGCGGCTCGGCCAGGTGGTGGACGTCGTGCCGCAGGACGTCCTCGGGGCGGGTGGCGGCGAGGATGTCGGGGACGGGGTGGTGCCAGTCGCCGTAGCGGCGCAGGAGTTCGGCCCGTTCGTCGGGGGCGCGCTCCCCGGCCGGGGCGGTGGCGGCGGCGTACGCGTACACCCGGCCGTCCTTGAGCGGGTGGGACCCCCACAGGCGGCCCCGGCCCCAGGTCTCGTGGGAGGCGAACTCGACGCCGGGCAGCGGGATCACGATCCGCCAGGTGGTGAACCCGGTGTACACCGGGCCGGGGTGGTCGGGGAAGAGGGTCCGGCGTACGGCGGAGTGGATGCCGTCGGCGGCGACCACCAGGTCGGCCTCCAGTTCGCCGTCGGGCGTGGTCACGCGGGCCGGGCACTCGGTGCCGCCGGGGTCGGCGAGGCCGGCGGGTGTGCCGGTGCGGACGGCGTCGGGCGGGAGCAGGCCGGCCAGGGTGTCCACCAGGGTGGCCCGGTGCAGCAGGACCAGGGGGCCGCCGAAGCGGGCGGCCACCGCGTCCGCGCTGGTGCGGGAGAGCCAGCGGCCGCGCGGGGTGCGCAGGCCGCCGTCGCCCTGCCAGGCGGCGAGGTCGCGGACGCGGTCGCCGACGCCGAGGACGTCGAGGGCGCGCAGCGCGTTGGGGGCCAGGGAGATGGCGGCGCCGACGGGGGCCAGGGACGGGGCCCGCTCCAGGACGGTGACCCGCAGGCCGCGTCGGTGCAGGGCCGCGGCGGCGGTGAGGCCACCGATCCCGCCTCCGACAACGACCGCGTGCGACGACTGTGCCATGGCTCCTCCTCGGGTCGGACACCCCACCCCACTACATCTGTAGTGGGGCCACGGGAGCGACGATACTACGGGTGTAGTGAGGGCGGTAGGTTGGTCCCATGCCCCTGCCAGCCTCCGCCTCCCCCGGCTCGCCCGCCTCCCGCACCCCGTCCACGCCCTCCGGCACCCCCGCCCCCGCCTCCCGCACCGCGTCCACGCCCTCCGGCACCCCCGCCCCCCGCGACGCGTCCCCCTCCCCCGGCTCCCGCGCCGGACTGGTCGCCGACACCGCGCTCGCCCTGCTCGCCGAGCGGGGCATGCGCGGGCTGACGCACCGGGCGGTGGACGAGGCCGCCGGGCTGCCCCAGGGGTCCACCTCCAACCTCGCCCGCACCCGGCAGGCACTGCTCGGGCTCGCCGTGCGGCGGCTCGCCGAGCGGGAGGCCCGGGTACTGGCACTGGAGGAGATGCCGGATCCGCGCGGCGGCCGCGGCGCGCTGACCGAGGCCCTGGCCCTGGCGGTCCACCGCTCCCTGGCCCACCACCGCGACCTGCTCGTCGCCCGCTACGAACTGGCCCTGGAGGCCACCCGCCGCCCCGAACTGCGCACCTTCTACGACGCGGCCGGCGCCGTCTTCCGCGACCGGCTCACCGCCCTGCTCACCGCCGCCGGCTCCTCCGACCCCGCCCGGCACGTGCTGTCCCTGGTCGCCTGGGCGGACGGGCTGATGTTCTCCTGCGTGGCCGGCTCCTTCGGCGGGCGGACGCCGGGCCCGGACGAGCTGCGGGCGGGGGCACGGGAACTGCTCGACGGCATGCTCGGCGACTGACGGCTGGCTCGGCGGCCGACGGCTGGCTCGGCGCGGCCGATGGCTAGTTCGGCGCGGCCGACCGCAGGTTCGGGACGACCGCGGCTCAACGGCTGCCGGCAGGCTCAGCGCGGCCGACCGCGGGTCCATGCCGACCGCGGCTCAACGGCTGCCGGCAGGCTCAGCACGGCCGACCGCAGGTCCGGGGCGACCGCGGCTCAACGGCTGCCGGCGGGCTCGGCGGCTGTCGGCCCCTCGGCGCCCGGCCGCTGGGGTGGCTGGAGTACCACCGGCAGACCCTGGCGTGGAAGTGCGAGGGCCTCACCGACGCCCAGCTCCGCACCGCCTCGGCCCCGCCGTCCGAGCTGTCCCTGATGGGGCTGGTGCGGCACATGGCGGAGGTGGAACGCGGCTGGTTCCGCGCGGTCCTCATGGGCGAGGACGCGGGGCCGATCTATTTCAGCGACGAGGACCCCGACGGGGAGTTCCACCTCACCGAGGAGGACACCTGGCGGGAGGCGCACGCGACCTGGCAGGAAGAGATCGATGTGGCCCGGCGCAACGCGGCCGGACACGGGCTCGACGAGCCCTCCCGGGGCGTCCGCCGTTCCACGGGGGAGTCGTACAGCCTGCGCTGGATCTACACGCACATGATCGAGGAGTACGCCCGGCACAACGGCCACGCCGACCTGCTCCGCGAACGCGTCGACGGCGCCACCGGGGAGTGACACCGCGTCAGCCCGAGGGGGCGGCCGTCCCCCTCGGGGGGCGGTGGATCACCCGTGTGGGCCACTGCCCGCCCGACCGCCGTGTCTGGAGGGGCCGCACCCAGCAGAGTGGCGCGGGTGCATCGAACGACGTCGACCACCGCGACGCTCCTGGTGACCGTGGCCGTCTCGGCCCTGACCGGATGCGTGACCCTCCAGCACCCGCCGGCGCCGGGCCCGCCCGCGGCCCCCGCCCCTCCCTCCGCGCCCACGACCGCGCCGCTGCCCCGGCCGGACGGCCGGGCCGGGACCCGGGTCGTCCAGGCGCCGGCCCTGGAGGCACTGGAGCGGGTGGGCACGCGGCGTGCGCCGGAGCCGTCCGCGCCGCCACGTGCGCGGCGGGCCACCCCGCCGGCACCGGCCGCGTCGGCACCGGCCGCGCAGCCACCGCCCGGCACCGCCCCGCCACCGCGTCCTCCCCGCACGGCCCCTCAGCCCCCTCCCCGCACCCGGCCGGCCCGGCCGGAACCCGCGCGCCCGGCGTCACCGCGCGGGGAGGTCCCCGACGTACGGGAGGAGGTCGAGAGGAACACCGACGTGTGCGCTCTCGGCCGACGGTACGGGGGCTGGCGTTCGGACAGCCCGGAGGCGGTGATCTGCGAGCGGGCGTACTGACGGCAGACGGCTACGCACCGCCGGGGTGGCCGCAGCCGGGCTCCCCCAGCCGCAGCTCCATCCTGATGATGGCCGCCCGCACGCCGTCCGCGTAGCTGTCGTCGCCGAGCGCGCCGGCCGCTCCCCGCGCCCTGCGCACATGGGCGCGGGCGGCCTCGGAGCGGCCCAGCTTCACGTAGTCCGCCGCCAGGTTGAGCTGGAGCGAGGGGTACAGCGCCCGCACCTCGGGCGAGTCGCCGTCCTCCTCCGCCGCCGTCAGGGCCCGCAGGTCCCAGGCCAGCTCGTCGAACGGGTCGTCCTGGGTGTCGGCGAGGTAGTGGGCCAGTGTGCAGCGGTGCAGCGCGTCACCGTCCTCGCCGATCTCCGTCCACAGCTCGAGCAGGCGGCGCCGGGCCTCCTCACGGTCACCCCCGTGGTGCAGCATCACGACCTGCCCGATGCGCGTCAGCACGGCGTCCGGCGCCGTCTGCCCCTGTCGATCCACCACGGCGGCCTCCTTGCGTCGTTGCCACGACGCTAACCGCAGCCGGTGGCGATCCCGGTCAGGCTCCACCGGGCCGGTCACAGTCGAACCGGGCCGGTCGCAGTCGGAACGGACCGGTCATGCGCGGACCGCTCCGGCCGCGGGCTGAACGGACCGGCCGCGGGCGGAACGGGCCTGTCGCGGGCGGAACGGGCGGGCCGAGTCGGACCGTGCGGGCCGGAGCCGGAACGGGCGGCCCGGGAGGGATCAGCCCAGGTTCGGGATCGTCCAGTCGATCGGCTCGTGGCCCTGACGGGACACCGCCTCGTTGATCTGGGTGAACGGCCGGGAGCCGAAGAACTTCTTCGCGGACAGCGGGGAGGGGTGCGCACCCTTGACCACCACGTGCCGCGTCTCGTCGATCAGGGGCAGCTTCTTCTGCGCGTAGTTGCCCCACAGGACGAAGACCGCCGGGTCGGGCCGGTCGGCCACGGCCCGGATCACCGCGTCCGTGAACTTCTCCCAGCCCTTGCCCTTGTGCGAGTTCGCCTCGCCGGAGCGGACGGTGAGGACGGCGTTGAGCAGCAGCACGCCCTGCTGGGCCCACGGCATGAGGTAGCCGTTGTCGGGGACGGGCGTGCCCAGCTCCTCGTGCATCTCCTTGTAGATGTTGCGCAGCGACGGCGGGATCTTCACGCCGGGCCGCACCGAGAAGCACAGGCCGTGCCCCTGGCCCTCGCCGTGGTACGGGTCCTGGCCGAGGACCAGGACCTTCACCCGCTCGTACGGCGTCGCGTCGAGCGCGGCGAAGACCTCCTCGCGCGGAGGGTAGACGGGACCCTTCGCTCGCTCCTCCTCGACGAACTCCGTCAGCTCCTTGAAGTAGGGCTGCTGCAGCTCGTCGCCCAGGACCCCGCGCCAGGACTCGGGCAGCATGGCGATGTCGGTCACGTCAACGTCCTTCGTTGTGCGGTCACTTCCAGACCACAGAACCTACAGGCGACCACTGACAACGGGCACCGCGGTCCGCCCACCGGCCGGCGCGGGGCCCCCGCCGTCGGCGGGCGCGAGGTGACGACGTTGCCATGACATTGTGCACCCACCGTGCACCGTCCGTGTCCGGCCCGTGTGCGGCCTGTGGGACGCGAAGGGCGCCGCCCCCGGTCGGGAGGCGGCGCCCTGGGGCCGTGCGGGACGGTCAGCCCACGCCGGCGTTCAGGAAGATGCCGCCGTCGACGACGAGCGTCTGGCCGGTGACCCAGTCCGACTGCTCGGAGGTCAGGAACGCGGCGGCGCCGCCGATGTCGGAGGGCACGCCGAGCCGGCCCAGCGGGTAGGAGGCCGCCGCCTCGGCCTCCCGGCCCTCGTACAGGGCCTGGGCGAACTTGGTCTTCACCACGGCCGGGGCGATCGCGTTGACCCGTACCCGCGGCGCGAACTCGTGCGCCAGCTGCTGGGTCAGGTTGATCATCGCGGCCTTGCTGACGCCGTAGGCGCCGATGAAGGGCGAGGCCGACAGGCCCGCGACGGAGGCGATGTTGACGATGGCGCCGCCGTTGTCCTTCTGCCAGGCGTGCCAGGTCTTCTGGGCGAAACCGAGGGCGGAGACCACGTTGGTCTCGAAGACCTTGCGGGCCACGTCCAGGTCGAGGTCGGCGATCGGCCCGAAGACCGGGTTCGTGCCGGCGTTGTTGACCAGGTAGTCGATGCGGCCGAAGGCCTCCATCGTGCGGTCGACGGCGGCGGTCTGGTGCTCCAGGTCGTGGGCCCGGCCGGCGACGCCGATGACGCGGTCGGCGCCGAGCTTCTCGACGGTCTCCTTGAGGGCGTCCTCGTTGCGGCCGGTGATGCAGAGCCGGTCGCCGCGGGCGAGGAGCGCCTCGGCGACACCGAGGCCGATGCCGCGGCTGGCGCCCGTGATCAGGGCGACCTTGCCGGAGAGTGCGGGCAGTTCAGTCATGTCGGTGACCCCTGGTGAGCTAGTTGAGCGGTCCGCCGGCGACGTACAGCACCTGGCCGGAGACGAAGCCGGCGGCCTCGCCCGTGAAGAAGGCGATCGCGTTGGCGATGTCGTCGGGCTCGCCGACGCGCTGCACCGGGATCTGCGAGGCGGCCGCCTTCTGGAAGTCCTCGAAGCCCATGCCGACCCGGGCGGCGGTCGCGGCCGTCATGTCGGTGACGATGAAGCCGGGGGCGACGGCGTTGGCGGTGATGCCGAACTTGCCGAGCTCGATGGCGAGGGTCTTGGTGAAGCCCTGCAGACCGGCCTTGGCGGCGGAGTAGTTGGCCTGGCCCCGGTTGCCGAGCGCGGAGGACGAGGAGAGGTTGACGATGCGGCCGAAGCCGGCGTCGACCATGTGCTTCTGAACGGCCTTGGCCATCAGGAACGAGCCGCGCAGGTGCACGTTCAGGACCGTGTCCCAGTCCGAGACGCTCATCTTGAACAGCAGGTTGTCACGGAGCACGCCCGCGTTGTTGACGAGGATCGTCGGGGCGCCGAGCTCCTCGACGACGCGGGCGACGGCCGCCTCGACCTGGGCCTCGTCGGAGACGTCGGCGCCGACCGCGATCGCCCGGCCGCCCGCCGAGGTGATCTTCTCGACGGTGTCCTTGCAGGCGGCCTCGTCGAGGTCGACGACCGCGACCGCGCGGCCCTCGGCGGCCAGCCGTACGGCCGTGGCGGCGCCGATGCCGCGTGCCGCGCCCGTGACTACTGCGACCCGCTGCTCAGTGGTGGACATTGCTGCTTCTCCTCGCCCTTGGGGTGCGGCTCCGTACGGCCGGCTCCATCGGTGACCGACCGCTTAGTACCTTCAGCAGACGTGACGCTAGAAGCCCTGGCACCCGGTGTCAACGGCGCACCGCGCGGGTGTGATCGATTACCGCACCAGCAGGGTGAGGAGCCGCTCCGTCTCGGCGGCCGCGTCGGTGGTGAGCCCGGTGTGCACGGGGCCGGGCTGGACGACGGCGGAGCGGGGCGCGATCAGCCAGCGGAAGCGCCGGCCGGCGTCGTCACCGGCCGCCTGACCGGCCGCGTCGCCGCCGCCGCACACCGTCTCCACCGCCCGCAGGGCGGCACGGACACCGGCCACGTCCGCGTGCGGGTCGAGGGCGAGCAGCCGGGCCTCGTCGAGGTGGGTGCGGGCGCCCACGTAGGCCTGGGCCCGGCAGTAGACGAGCACGCCGGCGTTGATGCACTCGCCGCGCTCGACACGGGGGACGACCCGCAGCAGGGCGTACTCGTAGACGTCCCGTTCGTTCGCCTCGCTGGCCCTGATGATGTGGCGGTCGTTCACTCGGCCCCCTTGATGCGTTCGTGGATGACGGCGGCGCGCGCCAGGAGGGGGGCCGCGTAGGCGCGGCGCAGCGCGTCCGGGGTGTCGAAGCCGGGCTCGTCGGCGAGCCAGACGTCCGGGATCTCGGCGGTGACCTCGGCGAGGAGGTCCGCGGTGACCAGGGGGGCCAGTTCGGCGGCCGCGGCGGCGGTGTCCGGCCGGAAGCGGGCGAGGGCGTGGTCGCCGGCGTCGTAGGGGCGGGCGGCGGAGGTCTCGGCGGAGGGCCAGTTGTGGTGCCAGATGAGGGTGGCACCGTGGTCGATGAGCCACAGGTCGCCGCGGTGCACGAGCAGGTTGGGGTTGCGCCAGGAGCGGTCGACGTTGTTCACCAGCGCGTCGAACCAGACGATCCGGCCGGCCTCCTCGGGGCTCACCGGGAAGGCGAGCGGATCGAAGCCGAGGGCGCCGGAGAGGAAGTCCATGCCGAGGTTGGTGCCGCGGCTGGAGCGCAGCAGGTCCTGCACCTGCTGGTCGGGTTCGCCGAGCCCCAGCACCGGGTCGACCTCGACGGTCACCAGGCGGGGCATCCGCAGACCCAGCCGGCGGGCGAGTTCGCCGCAGACCACCTCCGCGACGAGCGTCTTGCGGCCCTGTCCGGCGCCGGTGAACTTCAGGACGTAGGTGGCGAGGTCGTCGGCCTCGATCAGTCCTGGCAGCGAGCCGCCCTCACGCAGGGGTGTGATGTAACGGGTCGCAGTGACCTCTTTCAGCATTTTCCCATGCCACCTGTCTCTACTGCCTTGCAATCCGGGATCACCCTCGGGGTGGCGCGCGGAAATGGCAATCGCCCGTCAACGGCCCCGGGACGGAACCGGGCGGTCCCGACCGGCATGCGGATGTCCTTGCCTCCCCAGCAGTCCGTCAGGAGCCGTTCACCCCTTGCCTCCAGCCTCCGGCATGAAGTGAGCATAGTAACCGAGGGTGATCGTCGAGGAGGTCGCGGAAGGCGGTCGCCTGCTCGTCCAGGTGCGGGTCATCGCGGAGACCTGGGACGTGGAACGACGGGCTGCGTGGTCGGGAGCCGACGGCCGGCCTGCCTTCGCGGACTCTCGTCGGCCCGTCCGCCCGGGGACAGCAGGATGACCGTGTCCCCCGGCCGGGGCGGTGGCGTGCTGCCGCCCGTGACCGGATCGAGCCGGCCGTCCCGCCGCACGAGGAACGGCGGATCGCTGCCGGGCCGCACGGCATCACCGCCATGACGACTCACCGCCGGGGATGTGGCCATTCCCGCCGTCGGCCCGGCGCCCACGGCAACCGGCCCGGCCGACATCGGTCCGACGGCTCCGAGGCGGGAGAGCCGCCGCTGTTCATGGTGGTCGACAACCGCACGAGGAGCCGTTATCGATGGGCGTCGGACGCGGACTGCCACGCCCGCATGCCCGCCCGAGACGCCTCCTTGGCCTGACGCCACTTCATGGCCGCCTGCTCGGACGGGGGCACGTCCATGTCGCGGATCATGCGCCGCGCCGCCGTGGACAAGGCGAAGGCCGCGACGGCCATCCCGGCGCATACCACCCCGGCACCGGCTGCGGTGAGCACGGCACCGGCCTTGAGGAGCCGGGTGTCGATCTCGGTCATCCGCTGGGAATGATGGTGGTGCTGGTTCATGACACCACCTTCCACCGGCGGGAACCACCTCGCATCCCGGCCTTGCGGCACGTCGCCGTCGATCGCGATCCTCTGCCGGCCGACTTCGAAGACGACCCGCGCACGGCTGTCGAGAAGGCTCTGCTCCACCAGCGCCGAAGTCGACCGATGCAACGGGTCGCGACGACTTCCCCGAGTATCGGCCCAGGCCACCGGGGCGCGGGGCCCGGCCCCGCCCGGCCGACAGCTCCGCGACAGCCGTGGCTTACGCCGCCCTCACCCCGGAGGGGCCACCATCTCGAACATCGTCCGGGCAGAACGACAGACGGAGTGCCGCCGCACGACCGGCGGACGACCGCCGGACGGGCGCCGCACGGGCGCCGCACGGCTTGAACACCGCGCGCCCTCGGCCCGTACCTTCCCGCAGATCACCGAACCTCCCCTGGAAGGGATTCCCCGCATGACCAGCGCATCGATCAAACCCGTGCCGACCCCCGCCCGCCGTACCGTCGTGGCGGCCGCCGGAGCCGCGGGGCTCGCCGTCGCGCTGACCGCGTGCGGAGGCTCGGACGACGACACGTCGGGCTCCTCGGCCTCGGCCGGCACCTCGGGTGCTTCCGGATCAGCCGGTTCGACCGGCGGCGCGGCGGCCGACGGCGCGCTCACGACCACAGCCGAGATCCCCGAGGGCGGCGGCAAGGTCTTCGACGCGCAGAAGGTGGTCGTCACCCAGCCGGCGGCGGGCGAGTTCAAGGCCTTCTCGGCGGTCTGCACCCACCAGGGGTGCGCGGTGAAGAGCATCGCGGACGGCGTCATCAACTGCCCGTGCCACAACAGCAACTTCTCGATCACGGACGGCAGCGTGCAGAGCGGTCCGGCGACGAAGCCGCTGCCCGAGGTGCAGATCACGGTCAGCGGGGACTCGATCACCCTCGCCTGAGCGGGCCCGGCCCCTCCGGACGGGCCGGATGCGGCGGATCATCGCGGGGGGGCGCGCTCCGGTGGCGCCCCCGTACCGTTTGCCGGCATGGCGTCGGAGAATCGCCCGGGGCACGACGTGGGAGAAGCGAAGCGAAGAGGGAAGAGGAGAGGGCCGGATGACCGTCACGCAGCGCCGGGGCCGGAAGATCATGATGACGCCGGGCGAGCTGGACTCGTTCCTGACCGCCCAGCGCACCTGCCGGGTCGCCACCGTCTCCGCCGACGGCGCCCCGCACGTCAGCGCCCTGTGGTTCCTGTGGGACGGCTCCGCTCTGTGGCTGTACTCGGTGGTGCGCAGCAAGCGGTGGGCGGACCTGCGGCGCGATCCGCGGGTCGCGGTCGTGGTCGACACGGGCGAGGAGTACGAGTCGCTGCGCGGCGTCGAGCTGTCCGGCACCGTGGAGTTCGTGGGCGAGATCCCGCGCACCGGGGAGCTGTGCGCCGAACTCGACGCGGTGGAGACGCTGTTCGCCCGCAAGAACTTCGGGCTGGACTCGATTCCGCACGACGGGCGGCACGCGTGGCTGCGGCTGCGGCCGGAGAAGACCGTGTCCTGGGACTTCCGCAAGCTGGCCGGCGGATAGGCGGACAGGCGGACAGGCGGTCAGGCGGTCAGCGGATCGACCGATGACGGATGGACGGATGGACGGATGGGTCGGCGGACGGAGCGGACGGTAGCCGTCCGCCCTGCCCGTCAGTCCGGCCCCGTCAGTCCGGGCTCTTCGCCGCGGGCTCTTCGCCGCTGACCTGTCGGCGCGGACCCGTCGCCGCGGACCCGTCGCCGCGGACCCGTCGCCGCGGACCCGTCGGCGCGGACCCGTCAATCCAGTTTCTCCGCCGCCGACTTCAGCGCACCGACCGCTGCGCGGATCGACGGACGGCGGTCGGCGTCGGCCCGCCACACGGCGTAGACGTGCCGGCGCGCCTGCTGCCGCAGCGGGACGGTGACGACTCCCTCCGGCACCGGCCGGCGGCCGAGCAGGGGAGCGATGCACACCCCCAGTCCGGCGGCGACCAGGGCCATCTGGGTGTGGCTCTCGGCCGCCCGGTGGCCGACGATGGGCTCGACGCCGCGCGAGCGGAGCGTGAACATCAGCCACTCGTGGCAGAACTCGCCCTCGCCCCAGGTGATCCACTCGTCCTCGGCGAACTCCCCGAGATCCACCTCCTCCCGTCCGGCGAGGGGGTGCCCGGCGGGCATCGCCACCTCGGCCGGGTCGTCGAGGAGGGGTGCCTTGACCAGGCCGTCCGGGACCGGCATCGGCTTGTTGTACCAGTCGAGGACGACCGCGAGGTCGAGGTCGCCGCGCACCACCCCGGCGACGCCGTTCTCCGGCTCCAGCTCGCACGAGCGCACCCGCAGTCCGGGGTGCTCCGCGCGCAGGCCGGCCAGCGCGGTGGGGAACAGTCCGCGTGCGGCGGTCGGGAAGGCCGACAGCCGCAGCTCGCCCACCACCTGCCCGCGGTGCGCCTCCAGGTCGGACTGCGCGAGTTCGACGTGCGAGAGGATGCGGGCCGCGTGCTGGGCGAGCAGCCGCCCCGCGTCGGTCAGACGTACGCCGCGCCCGTGCCGGGCCAGGAGCTGCTGCCCGACCTCCCGTTCCAGTTTGGCCAGCTGCTGCGAGACGGCCGACGTGGTGATGTGCAGCCCGGAGGCGGCGGCGCTGACCGAGCCGTGCCGGGCGAGGGCGTCGAGGGTGCGCAGGCGCTCCAGGTTCAACATGTAAGCGATGCTACGCAATACCGAGTGCCGATTCTCGATTGTGCTACGAGGTTCTGTCCCGCACGGTGGTGACCATGACCACCACCGCCCCCGCCGCCCGTACCCACACCCCGGCCTCCGCCGCCCGCGCCCGTCGCACCCTGGACTGGCGGCTGCGTTTCGCCGCCCTGTCGCTGATCTGGGGTTTCAGCTTCCTGCTCATCAAGGTGGGCACGCAGGGCTACGCGCCGTTCCAGGTGACGCTCGGCAGGCTGGTGTTCGGTACGGCGGTGCTGGCGGCCGCGATGGCGGTGAAGCGGGAGCGGCTGCCGCGCGGGGCACGCACCTGGGGGCACCTGACGGTCGCCGCCCTCCTGCTGAACGCGCTGCCGTTCTCCCTCTTCGCCTACGCGGAGCTGACGATCCCGTCCACGCTCGCCGGCATCTGCAACGCGACCTCGCCCCTGTGGGGCATGGCCCTGTCCCTGGTCGCCCTCTCCGAGGACCGGCCGACCCGGGTCAGGGTCGCGGGGCTGGGCCTGGGCTTCCTCGGCGTCCTCACCGTCCTCGGCGCCTGGCACGGCTTCGACGGGCTCGACGCCCGGGGCACGGCCCTCGCCCTGCTGGCCTCCCTCAGCTATCCCATCGGCTGGATCTACGTCCGTCGCACCCTCGCCGGCACCGGCTCCTCGGCGCTGTCGATGACGGGGGCGCAGTTGGGGCTGGCGACCGTCCAGCTCGCCGTGGTGACCCCCCTGTTCACCAGCTTCCCGACCCGCCTCCCGCTGCTCCCGCTGCTCGCCGTCGCCGCGCTGGGCGCCCTCGGCACCGGCCTGGCCGTCCTCATCCAGTACGGCCTGGTCACCGAGGTCGGCCCGACGACCGCCCAGATGGTCACGTACTTCATCCCGGTCATCGCCACGGTCGCGGGCGTCGCCCTCCTCGGCGAGTCGCTGAGCTGGTCGACACCGGTGGGGGCGGTGATCGTACTGGCCGGGGCCGCGCTGACACAGGCGAGGAGGACGTCGTAACCCCGAGTCGGGCGGGTCCGGGAGACGGCGGGGGACGACGACGATCGGCGTGGCGGTGTGCGGCCGGCGCAGGAGTGCCGCCGTCGCGGGGGGGTGCCGCCGACGCGGGGGGTGCCGCCGACGCGTGGCTGCACGTCCGGTGTCGGCGGTGTACGACCAGTGCCCGGCGGTGTACGACCGGTGCCGGCGGTCGGCGCGGCTCGGACGGGCTCAGACGGGGCCGTGGCCCGGCGCGGACCGCACGGACGACGCGACCGCGTCCGCCAGGGCCGCGGTCTCCCCCTCGCGCAGCGCCGAGACGGTGATCCGGATCCCGGGCGGCGAGCCGAGCCGGAACCGCGCCCCCGGCGCGACCGCCCACCCGGTGTTCAGCAGCCGCGCGACCGCTCCCGTCTCGTCCGGCACGGGCACCCACACGTTCATCCCGCTGCGCCCGCGCGCCTCGACGCCCCGCTCCGCCAGCGCGGCGAGCAACGCGTCGCGGCGGCCGCCGTACGACGCCGCGACCGCCCGCCCGTCGACCGCGCCGTCGGCCCACAGGCGCGCGACGGCCCGCTGGGTGATCCGGCTGACCCAGCCGGGGCCGAGCCGCTGCCGCCCCCGGACCCGGTCCAGGGTGAGGTCGTCCCCGGTGAGGACGGCGAGCCGCAGGTCGGGGCCGTACGCCTTGTCGGCCGAACGCACGAACGCCCAGTGCCGGGTGGCCCCGGCGAGGGCGTGCAGGGGCAGGTCGACGATCCGGTGGCCGTGGTCGTCCTCGACGAGCAGGGTGTGCGGGTGCGCGCGCAGCACGCCGCGCAGGGCACGCGCGCGGGGAGCGCTCAGGGCGGCGCCGGTCGGGTTCTGCGCCCGGTCGGTGACGATCAGGGCGCGCGCCCCGGCCCGCAGGGCGCTCTCCACGTCCTCGGTCAGCGGCCCGTCGTCGTCCAGGCCGACCGGGACCGTGCGCAGTCCGAGCGCCGGTACGAGGTCGAGCAGCGACCCCCAGCCGGGGTCCTCGACGGCCACGGTGTCACCGGGTCTGAGGTGCGCGGCGAGGACGCGTTCGACGGCGTCCAGGCAGCCGGTGGTGACGGCCACGGGCCCGGCCGGGACGCCGTCCGCGTCGAGTTCAGCCCGGGCCAGGCGCGCGAGTTCGGGCTCCACGGGCTCGTGGCCGTACAGGACCGGCTCGCGGTCGCCCTGTGCGGCGGCCCACGCGAAGGCCGGCGCCAGGGCCGGCAGGAGGGCGGGATCGGGATTGCCGGCGGCCACGTCCCGCACCCCCTCAGGGACCTCCACCCGGATGAACTCGCGCGCGGTGGTGGCCGGTTTCGCGCGCACCCGGCTGCCGCGGCGTCCGTCGGTCTCGATCACCCCGCGCTCGCGCAGGGTGCGGTACGCGGCCGCGACGGTGTTGGGGTTCACCCCGAGGAGTTCCGCCAGCTCGCGCATGGGGGGCAGCGGCTGCCCGGCGTTCAGGGCGCCGTCCGCCACCGCGCGCTCGACGCTCGCGGAAATGTCGGCTGCGCGCCGACCCTTGATCGGATACTCTCCTAGCACAAACCAGATTATGCACTAGTGCAATGGAGGCCGCCATGCAGGAGAGGGTCGTACGGGGGACCGCAGAGCCCACGCCGCCCGCCGCCTACACCCCGACCGACCGCACGGTCCCCACCCGGTCCGCGCAGAAGGCGTCGTACGACAGGGCCCTCGTGCACGCGATACTCGACGAGGGCTACGTCTGCCATCTGGGGTTCGTCCGCGACGGCGCGCCGGTCGTACTGCCGACGCTCTACGGCCGGGTCGGCGAGACGCTGTACGTCCACGGCTCGACGGGGTCCCGCCCGCTGCGGATGACGGGGCAGGCCGACCCGGGGCTGCCGGTGTGCCTGACCGTGACCCACGTCGACGGTCTGGTCCTGGCCCGCTCGGCCTTCCACCACTCGATCAACTACCGCTCCGTGGTGGTGCACGGCCTCGCGTACGACGTGACCGACCCGGAGGAGAAGCGGGCGGCGCTCGACGCCCTGGTCGACCAGGTCGTCCCCGGCCGGGCCGCCGACTCCCGGCCCGCGGACAAGAAGGAACTGGCGGCCACCGCGGTGATCCGCCTCGACCTGAACGAGGTCTCGGCCAAGACCCGCACCGGCGGGGTGAACGAGGAGCCCGAGGACCTCGCTCTCCCCCACTGGGCGGGCGTGGTCCCCCTGCGCAAGGGCTACGGCACTCCGCTCCCGGACGCCGGCCTGGCGCCCGGCACCGCCGTCCCGGACTACCTCGCCGCGCTGTGACCGCGGTCCGCCGGCGTCCGGTCGACCGAACGCCGCCGCTCGGCTTCCCGCCGGGATCGAGCGCGCGGGGCGGGCGGGCCGGACCGGGGTGAGTCCGGCCGACCGCGCCGGAAGGACAGTGGGACGAGCGCGTCCGAAGGCACGACTCGCCTCCTCAGGCAGCCGTCCCCCGCGCGGACAGCTCCCGCTCGGGGCTGCCGTCCGCCGCCGGCTGGGCGGTTCCCGTGGACGACGTGGACGGCGTCGACGGCTTGGACGGCGTCGACGGCTGGGACGGCGTCGACGGCTTGGACGGCGTGGACGACTGGGCGATGAACGCGCCCAGCAGGACCACCGCGCCGCCCGCGATCTGCGGGGCCGAGAGGTGCTCACCGAGCAGGAACCAGGCCAGGACGGTGGCGATCACCGCCTCCAGGCAGGCCACCACTCCGGCGACCTGCGGAGAGAGCCGGCGCACGGAGACCACGCCGGTGACGTACGCGACGACCGTGGCGATCAGCACGATCCAGGCGAGCAGCAGCCAGGCCGGAACCTCGGCGTCGTCCATCCGGGCGGAGTGCGCCAGTACGGCCCAGTCCATGCCCCAGGGGCGGGCGACGACCGTGAGGACGGCGGCTCCGGCGAGGAGGCCGTAGGCGATGACGCCGAGCGGGTCCGGGGCGCCGTCGCCGGAGTCGCTGCCCTGGTCGGACAGGACGAAATAGCCGACCTGGCAGCAGGCGGCGGCCAGTGCGAGGAGGAGTCCGAGGGCGTCGAAGCGGAGCCCCGACCAGATCTCGACGACACAGGCGAGCCCGCCGGCCGCGAGGACCACACCGAGCACGGCGGCACGCGTCACGGACCGCCGCTGCACGAACCGCACCCAGCCCAGCACCAGGGCGGGCGCGAGGTACTCGACGAGCAGCGCGACGCCGACGGGGACACGGGAGATGGCCGCGAAGTAGAAGGCCTGGACACCGGCCACCCCGAGCAGTCCGAAGCCGGCCAGGAGGGCGGGCCGGCGGCGTAGCAGCGCACGGTGGCGCACGGCGAGCGGGAGCATCACCAGGGCCGCACCGGCCACCCGGAGCCACACCACGTGCAGCGGATCGAGGCCCGCCTCGATCAGCGGTTTCGCCGCGACCCCGGATCCGCCGAAGGCGATGGCCGACCCGACCGCCAGCGAGAGCCCTACGGCCCTTCCACGGTTTCCCTGACTGCTCGAAGACGCATGCACCGGCACATGATGACAGGCGACGACATGAGCGTCACCCCTGTTGCACCTGTCTCAGCGGCTGGACGGGGAACCCACGGCCGGGAGTCCCGCCCGCACCACGCGGACGTCGACGCCGGCGCGGCCGAGGACCTCGACGGCCCGGGCCCCTGGATCGGCGACGAGTGCCACCAGCAGGTCGACACCGCGGACCGCCGGTCCGTCGGCGCGGCAGGCGGCCCGCACACACGCGTGCCGCAGCGCGGCGGCGGCGACGGGCGAGAAGCCCTCGGCCGCGGGGAGGCTGCGCGGGGCACCGGAATCCGCGGCCACCGGCTCACCTGCCGGCCCGGCCGCCGCCCCTGCCCCCGCCCCCGACTCCGACCCGGCCGCCGCCCCCGTCCCGGACTCCGACCCCGATGCCGGCCCGGCCGCCGACCCCGATGCCGGCCCGGCAACCAGCCCCGCCGTCAGCCCCGCCGTCGCCGGCGCCACCGACCCCGCCACCGACCCCGCCGCGGGGGAAACGGAGTCGTCCACGGCCGGCACGGCCGGCACGACCGGCAGGGCTCCGGAGTCCTCGACCCCGCCCCGCCAGCGCAGGCCGTAGCCGATGCTGCGCTGGGCGAGGTAGCCGAGGAGCCGGGCGAGCCGCGGGCTGCCGTCGAACACGGCGCGTACCTCGGGGTCGTGTTCCAGGAGGGAGTGCAGGAGGTGGGCGGTGTCGATCTGCCGGTCCCCGTCCCGGGCGGCGCGGCGTCGCGCGCCGGCGAGCGCCGCCGTCAGTTCGGCGCTGAGTCCGGCGTCGCCGTCCACGGCACGGGCCGCCCCGTCGCCACCCGGCTGCCGGGGGATCTCGCCGGACGAGGGCCCAGAGGTACGCATGTGCACATCCCCACCCCATCAGCCCCGACGCGGCACGTCATCGACGGAGGGGAGCATCTGCGCATCCCACGCGGAGCGGACCCCGGCGTGCGAAATCTCCTCCGCAGGGAGGATATCTGGCCATTCTTCGCCCAGCGGGGCACGTTTCCTGCTGTACGCGGCCGCCCGTGCCGGGCACTCATCGGCCGGCCGCGCGCCCCGCCCCGGGGCCAGGGCGCCGCCGTACGCGCAAAGGGCGCCCCGCGGGGTTGTCCCGCGGGGCGCCCGTCTCACGGCGGGGAGGCCGTCAGTCCTCGTCGGCGAGGATCAGGTACAGCTTCTTGCGCGCGTCGTTGATGACGGCCAGCGCCTTCTCGCGCTGCTCCTTGCTGCCGGTCTTCCAGACCTGGCCGAAGGCCTCCATCAGACCGAAGCCGGCCTGGCGGATCTCGCTGAGGGCCTCCCAGTCGACCCCGCGGGAGGCTTCCTCCCAGGGGGCGTCCGGGCCGCCCTCGGCCGCCGTACGGCCCGCGTCGGTGAGCGAGAACAGCTTCTTGCCGCCCTCCGACTCGCTGCTGATCAGGCCCTCGTCCTCCAGCAGCTGGAGCGTGGGGTACACCGAGCCGGGGCTCGGCTTCCACGCGCCGCCGCTGCGCTCGGCGATCTCCTGGATCATCTCGTAACCGTGCATGGGCCGTTCCTTGAGCAGGGCCAGGATCGAGGCCCGCACGTCACCGCGCCGCGCCCTTCCCCTGGGTCCGCCGCGCCCTCGGCCGCCCCACGGCCCGGGGCCGAAGCCCGGCCCGAAACCGCCGCCGGGACCACCGGGGCCGAACCCCGGACCGCCCGGCCCGAACGGGCCGAAGGCCGCCCGTCGCGCTTCGAAGTCCGGCCCGAAACCGCCCCGGCCACGCCGAGAGGGGCCGCCCTGCCGATGTCCACGCTCGAATCCGTGGCTACGCATCGCCATCACTCCATTCATTCCATCGTTGATCTGTCGCGATGCTTCAACGATATATCGGAAAGGTGGGGATGGCAAGCCCACGGCAAGGCCTGCCGACCTCCCGCCCAGCACTGCCTTTGCATGATGATGCGCGACACTGCATACTCTTCCTATGTCCAAGGTCCTCACCTCCCTTCCCGCCGGCGAGCGCGTCGGCATCGCCTTCTCGGGCGGCCTCGACACCTCGGTCGCGGTCGCGTGGATGCGCGACAAGGGCGCCATTCCGTGCACTTACACCGCCGACATCGGCCAGTACGACGAGCCCGACATCGCCTCGGTGCCCGGCCGCGCGAAGACCTACGGCGCCGAGATCGCGCGCCTGGTCGACTGCCGCGCGGCGCTGGTCGAGGAGGGCCTGGCCGCGCTCGCCTGCGGGGCGTTCCACATCCGCTCGGGCGGGCGCGCCTACTTCAACACCACGCCGCTCGGCCGCGCCGTCACGGGCACGCTCCTGGTCCGGGCGATGCTCGAGGACAACGTCCAGATCTGGGGCGACGGCTCGACCTTCAAGGGCAACGACATCGAGCGGTTCTACCGGTACGGCCTGCTCGCCAACCCCCACCTGCGGATCTACAAGCCGTGGCTGGACGCGGACTTCGTGACCGAGCTGGGCGGCCGCAAGGAGATGTCGGAGTGGCTCCTCGCCCACGACCTCCCGTACCGCGACAGCACGGAGAAGGCGTACTCCACCGACGCCAACATCTGGGGTGCCACGCACGAGGCCAAGACCCTTGAGCACCTGGACACCAGCGTGGAGACCGTGGAGCCGATCATGGGCGTGCGGTTCTGGGACCCGTCGGTGGAGATCGCCACCGAGGACGTGACGATCGGCTTCGACCAGGGCCGCCCGGTCTCGATCAACGGCAAGGAGTTCGCCTCCGCCGTCGAACTGGTGATGGAGGCCAACGCCATCGGCGGCCGCCACGGCATGGGCATGTCGGACCAGATCGAGAACCGGATCATCGAGGCCAAGAGCCGCGGCATCTACGAGGCGCCCGGCATGGCCCTGCTGCACGCGGCGTACGAGCGCCTGGTCAACGCGATCCACAACGAGGACACCCTCGCCCAGTACCACACCGAGGGACGGCGGCTCGGTCGGCTGATGTACGAGGGCCGCTGGCTGGACCCGCAGGCGCTGATGGTGCGCGAGTCGTTGCAGCGCTGGGTCGGCGCGGCCGTCACCGGCGAGGTGACGCTGCGGCTGCGGCGCGGTGAGGACTACTCGATCCTCGACACCACGGGCCCGGCGTTCAGCTACCACCCGGACAAGCTGTCCATGGAGCGCACCGAGGACTCCGCGTTCGGCCCGGTGGACCGGATCGGCCAGCTCACCATGCGCAACCTCGACATCGCCGACTCGCGCGCCAAGCTGGAGCAGTACGCCGGCCTCGGCCTGATCGGCACCGGCAGCCCCGCCATCGGCGCCGCCCAGGCGGCCGCGACCGGGCTGATCGGCACCATGCCGGAGATGCCGGAGGGCGGCGCCGAGGCCATCGCCTCGCGCGGCGCGGTCTCCGCCGACGACGAACTGCTGGACCGCGCCGCGATGGAGTTCGGCACGGACTGACCGGCGGCGACGACAGGGCCGGCTCGGCGCGGACAGCGCCGAGCCGGCCTCTTCCGTTCCCGGTGCCGACCGTCACGGAGTGCCCGGTACCGGGAACGGAGCCATGGCCCCCTGCCCTACGCCGCCTCCGGTACGAACGGATGCAGCTCGTCCCCCTCCGGCTGCACCACGCCGTAGGTGCTCTCGGGCACCGCGATCCAGGCGCCGGGCAGGTCCCCCAGCGGCTCCGACACGATGAGCCGGGTCTCGTCGGACAGCTCTTGCAGGAAACCGACGTCGGGGTGGAGGGCGCGCAGGGTGTCGACCCGCGTGTTGTAGAAGAGCGAGCGGGAGGCCCGCTCGCTGGAGTAGCGGAACCCCCACAGCCGATGCCCGTCGGTGACGGCGAGCGTCATCTGGAGGGGGAACTCCACGCCGTGCTCGTGACCGACCCGCTCGACCAGGGCCGCCATCCGCGCGACGGCACCCGGCGGGTCCCCCTCCAGTCCGAACGTGAGCGCCAGGTAGAACATCATCTCCGAGTCGGTCGAGCCCTCGATGTCGAGGAAGAGACGCGGATCGACGGCGAGGGCGAGGTCGCGGCGCATCCGGTGGAACTCGGCGATGGCACCGTTGTGCATCCACATCCAGCGGCCGTGGCGGAACGGATGGCAGTTGGTCTGCTGCACCGCCGATCCGGTCGAGGCCCGGATGTGGGCGAAGAACAGCGGTGAGCGGACGTGGCCGGCGATCTCCCGCAGGTTGTGGTTGCTCCACGCGGGGCCGATGTCCCGGACCACCGCGGGGGTGTCCACGTGCGGCCCGTACCAGCCGACGCCGAACCCGTCGCCGTTCGTCGTCTCCACCCCCATCCGGGCGTGCAGGCTCTGGTCGATGAGCGAGTGCTGCGGCCGGTAGAGGATGGCGTCGAGCAGGACGGGGGTGCCCGAGTAGGCCAGCCAACGGCACATGAGCCACCGCCTTCCCGGCCGCCGGCCCGCCGACGGCCGATGTCTGCTGTACCGCTGTGGTCCGGCTACACCCGGCGTTCCCACCCGCCGCCCGAGCGGTCCCCGCGCGCCACGCACAGAGCCCAGATGACGAACCCGGAGAAGGCGATCATCACGACGGACCAGATCGGGTAGTACGGCAGCGACAGGAAGTTGGCGATGATGATCAGCCCGGCGATGGCGACGCCCGCGACGCGTGCCCACATGGCCCCCTGGAACAGTCCCAGGCTGACGATCACCGCGAGCGCGCCCAGGATCAGGTGGGTCCAGCCCCAGCCGGTCAGGTCGAACTGGAAGACGTAGTTGCGCGTCGCCACGAAGACGTCGTCCTCGGCGATCCCCATGATGCCCCGGAAGATCCCGAGAACCCCGGCCAGCATGAGAGTGACGGCGGCGAAGACGGTGAGGCCTTCCGCCCACGCGTACTTGGCCGATTCTGTCTGCGGGGTGTGTGTCCCTGTCATCCCGGTTCCTCGATTCGGTGTCGTTCGGTACTTCAGCGGCCGGGGGCGGAGTGGACCGGACCCGGGCCTTCCGTGGGGCCGTGGCCGCTCAGGACCAGTTGCTTGGCCCGGCGGAACTCCTCGTCCGTGATGTCGCCGCGGGCGCGGATCTCGGACAGCCTGGCGAGCTCGTCGACGCTGCTGGGCCGGTCCGCGCCGCCCCTGGCGGTCTCCCTGACGTAGCTGTCGAAGGCCTCCTGGCGGGCCCGTGCCTGCGCGATCTCACGACCGCCCATGTTCTTGCCGCGGGCGATCACGTAGACGAACACGCCCAGGAACGGCAGGACGATGACGAACACCAGCCAGCCGGCCTTCGCCCAGCCGCTGAGGTCGTCGTCCCGGAAGATGTCCACGACGATCCGGAACAGCAGGACGAACCACATGACCCACAGGAAGAACCAGAGCATGGTCCAGAAGGCGCTCAACAGCGGAAAGTCGTACGCGAGGTAGACGTCCTCACTCATTTTTCTCCTCCGTTCCGTCCCGCGTTCCGGCCCGGGCCCGGGCCGGTCGTGCCGTGCCCTGCCGTCCTCAGCGTGCGCGCGGGACCCGGTGGGACGCCTCACCCGGGGCGGGTGAGCATCGTGTGGCCTCCGGTACGGCTCCGGAGACGACGCCCGTCGCCGGGCCCGCGCCGCCCACGGGCCGCAGTCCCCCGGCCGGGGGCCGGGGGACTGCGCTTCGCGGGTCGCGGTTCGCCTCGGCCCGGCCGAGCACCGCGGCTCACGGCTCCGGGGCCACCGCGTCGCGGCCGGGAGCCGCGGCGGCGAGGACCGCCTCGACGGCCAGCACCACGACCACCAGGACCAGGACCAGCACCACCACCGCGATCGTGGGGTGGTTCCACAGCACGAGCGCCAGCGCGCCCGCACCGATCGTGACGCCGGTGACCGCCTTGCGGTGGGTGTCCAGCCACCGTCCCGCCCCGCCCGTGCGCAGGCCCGCGCGGCCCAGCGCCCGCCCGCCGGCCGTCGTCCAGCGCCCGGCCGAGCGGCGCACCCAGCGGGCCGCGCGCCCGGGACCGTACAGGTAGGCGGCCAGGGCGACGATCAGGGAGACGACCAGGAGGGTGCGCGTGCTGTCGCGCAGGAAGCGGACGAAGGTGTCGAAGATCGCCGCGGCGGCGTCGGGCGGCAGGGTGGACGGGGGAACGTCGTTCAGGTAGACCCGCCGCACCACGGCCAGTGCCACCAGCAGCAACACCATCATCGCCCCGACGCCCAGCGCGGTGATCAGCAGCATCACCCGGTGTCCCGGAGCTGTCCCCACGGCGAGGGCGGCGAGCGCGACGGTCAGCACGGGCAGCCAGACGCCGACGATGTCGAGCAGGCGCAGCGCGTCCTGTGCCTTGCCGAGCTCCTCGGTCCGGAAGAGCGTGATCGTGCGGTCGGTGTCGGGGATGGCGGACGCCTTCTCGAAGCCCTGGTCGACGAGGCGCTGGCGCACGTCGTCCACCACGGCGCCGAGGTTGAGCTCCACGGCGTCACCCGAGGCGACCAGCACCCCCTGCCGGTCCCCGGTCAGCATGTTCAGCACGGCGGTGTGGGCCCGCCGGTTGGCTCGCACCCAGACCTCTTCGAAGACGTCGCTGCTGATCACGCGCTCGACGTTGCGGTGGACGACGGTCTTGACCGCCGAGCGCAGCGGGCCGGTGAGGGCATCGGCGCCCGCCACCACCCGGGGCGGCGCACCGGCGTCCGCCAGCACCTTCGTCAGGGCGTCCGTCACCGCCTGGACGTCCACGTTGGCGACCACGCGGTCGGTCAGCTTGTCGGTCACGGCCTCCTGGACGGCCGGTTCCGACGCCAGCGGGGCGACGGTCTCCACATAGCGGTCGGTGTCGGTGACGGTGTCCTGCACCCAGGCCGCCACCACGGCCGCGGGGGCCAGCAGCAGGGTCACCACCAGCAGGACCGCGGCGCCCGCCGTGCGCAGGCGCCGGTGGTGCGCTCCCGCCGCCCGGCGCAGCCGTTCGTACTCCGCGCGTTCCTCTGCGCTCAGGGCGTGGTCGCCTGGGCCGTTGCCGGCGGAAGACGGTCCTGAGGTGTGGCCCGAGACCATGATTCCTCCTCGATGGTGTGTGCCACTGCCGCTGCCACTGCCGCTGCCGCTGCCACTGCCGCCTTGGCTTCGGCCAGTGGTCTCAGCCCGTGGCCTCGGCCGGTGGTCTCGGCCGGTGGTCTCGGCCGGTGGTCTCGGCCGGTGGCCTAAGCCGGTGGTCTCAGCCGGTCCGGTCGTCGGGACCGCCCCGCCCACCCAGGCCGGCCCGGCGCAGCGCGGCCCGCCAGGCGAGGGCGACGGCCACCTCGGCCAGCCCCAGCAGGACGAGCCACAGTCCGAGCAGCCGGGTCAGCGCCCGGGCCGACTCCGTGGGGAGGGCGAGCACCACGATCCCCGCGACGATGCCGAGGGCCGCGACGCCGAGGACGACGCCCCGGTGGGGCATGTCCTTGGCCGCGATGGCCGTGTGGAGGGTGAGGATGCCCGAGACCAGCCAGACGGCCCCGACGATCAGGGAGAGCGCGGTGACGGTCTGCAACGGGTTGCGCAGGCACAGCACGCCGGCGAGCACGTAGAGCACGGCCACGAGGAGGCCGGGCAGCCGTTCACCGTGGTCGGTGCGGGCGAACGAGTCGACGAACCGGAAGAGTCCGGCCACCAGCAGGTACAGGCCGACGAGGACCGCGAGCACGTGCAGGGTCGCGTCGGGCCAGACCAGGACGAGCACACCCGGGACGAGCGTGGCGAAGGCCGCACCGAGGATCCACGTCCACGACCGCCCGAGTGCGGCCAGCACGTCGGCCGGGGCGGTGGTGGTGGCGTCGGACGCGAAGGGGTCGGCCGGGTCGTTCCGGCGGGCGCGCTCGCGCCCGGCGGCCGCCCCGCCGGAGGGTTGTTCCGGTCCGGTGGGCGGTACCGGACCACGCGACATGGTCATGGCTCCACCTCGCGTGATCGGGCGGGCCGCTCCCGGACCGCCGACGGGGCGGTGTGTGGTGACCTCACCGGGCCAGCGTGCCGTTCGGCCAGGGGCCACCGGGTCACCCGCCGCGGGTGATCCGTGCGCGGCGCGGAGACGGTGAGGTGGGTGCGCGGAGCCGCACTCCGGTGCGGGTACGGCGTCGAGGTCGTCGCCGCGCACCAGCGCGCCCACGGCACCGCGGCGACCACGAGGAGACCCCGGCTCGGGCGACGGGACCCGGATCGGCCAGGGGAACCCCGCGGGGGAGGCCGGCGGCTGCCACGGGGGCGCTCCGGGGGATGCCGAGGACGCCCGTCCAGGAAGTGGGAGTGGGAGCCATGGTCGTACCGATTGCCTTCACGCCCTCCCTGTCACCGGCCGAGCGAGCGGCGTACGGCCGGAAGGCCCGCGCCCGGGCGCCGCGTTCCTGCCACGGCTGGTTCGAGGCGGCGGCGGGACGCACCGACCCGGTGGACGTCCTGGAGCGCCAGTCCGCCACCCGCCTGCCGGAGATGGTGCCGGTCCGCTACGGCCGCATGCTCGAGTCCCCGTTCCGCTTCTACCGGGGCGCGGCCGCGATCATGGCCGCGGACCTCGGGCCCGCGCCGAGCACCGGCCTGACCGTGCAACTGTGCGGTGACGCCCATCTGCTCAACTTCCGCCTGCTGGCCTCGCCCGAACGCCGACTCGTCTTCGACATCAACGACTTCGACGAGACCCTGGCCGGTCCCTTCGAGTGGGACGTCAAACGGCTGGCGGCCAGCTTCGTGATCGCCGGCCGGGCCAACGGCTTCTCGGCCGCGGAACAGGACGACGTGGTCCGCACGGGCGTGCGGGCCTATCGGCAGCGCATGCGGGAGTTCGCCGGCATGCGCACCCTGGACATCTGGTACGCCCAGGACGACGCCGACCGGATCCGGCAGCTGCTGGCCTCCTCGATGGACAGGAAGGCCCGGCGCAGGACGGCACGGGCCACGGCGCGCGCCCGGACCCGCACCCATCTCCAGGCCTTCGAGAAGCTCACCCGGGGCACGGCCGAGGGACGGCGCATCACGCCGGACCCGCCGCTGATCGTTCCGCTCCGGGACCTGGTGAGCGGCCCCGACGAGGAGGAGAGGGACCTCCGGGCCGTCTTCGACGGGTACGCCCGGAGCCTGTCGTCCGAGCGCCGCCATCTGCTGCGCCACTACCGCCCGGCCGACGTGGCCCGCAAGGTGGTGGGCGTCGGCAGCGTCGGCACGCGCTGCTGGATCCTGCTCCTGCTGGGCCGGGACGACGACGACCCCCTGCTGCTCCAGGCCAAGGAGGCGCAGGAGTCGGTCCTCGCCGCGCACACCGGCGGCGACCCCTACGACAACCAGGGCCGTCGTGTCGTGGCGGGCCAGCGGCTGATCCAGACGACCAGCGACATCTTCCTGGGCTGGACGCACGCCGTGGGGCTCGACGGTCGCGAACGGGACTTCTACGTGCGCCAGTTGTGGGACTGGAAGGGCATCGCCCGGCCGGAGACCATGGACCCGGCGCTGCTGGGCCTGTTCGCGCGACAGTGCGGGGCCTGTCTGGCGCGGGCCCACGCCCGGTCCGGCGACCCGGTCGCCATCGCCGCCTATCTCGGCGGCGGCGACCGCTTCGACCGCGCGCTCACCGGATTCGCCCAGTCCTACGCCGACCAGAACGACCGGGACTTCGAGGCGCTGGGCGCCGCCGCCCGCTCGGGCAGGGTCCGGGCGGAGAGCCCCTGAGCCGAGCGCCCGGGCGCCCGAGCACCTGAGCGCCCCGGCACCCGGGCACCCGAGCCCCCGATTGCCGAGCACCTGGGGCGGGCCCCCCGCCCCTTCGCGTCACTCCGGCAACTGCCGCATCTCCAGCACCCGCAGTCCCAGGGACCGGAGGCGGGCCAGCAGCCCGTAGAGGTGCGCCTCGTCGACGACGTGCCCGAACAGGACCGTCTGGCCGGACATCACCACGTGGTCCAGCTCCGGGAAGGCCCTGGTCAGCGTCTCCGACATCAATCCGTCGACGCGGATCTCGTAGCGCATCAACTGCTCTCCCCCGGGCGGCCCGGGGTGGGCGGGCCGCCCTTCGCCCTGCGTTCGTCCCCCGCCCTGCGATGGTCCGCCCCGGCGGCCCCCCGGGGCCTCACCCCGGGCAGGTGATACGCGGCCCGGCGCGGTGCGCGGCCCGCCGGTTCCACAGGCTCCGGGACCGCTCCGCGGGCATCGGAAGGTCCGTTCCGCAGCCATCGGGAGGACCGTTCCGCGGGCCCCGGAAGGCCCGTTCCGCAGGCATCGGAGGACCGTTCCGCGGGCCCCGGAAGGCCCGTTCCGCAGGCATCGGAGGACCGTTGCTCAGGCACCGGAAGGCCCGTTCCGCAGGCTCCGGGAGGACCGTTGCTCAGCGCAGCATCGGGAAGACCGTTGCTCAGTACGTCGGAAGGACGGTTCCTCAGTGCTTGAGGAAGATCTTGAACGCGATGATCAGCAGCCCGAGCACCAGGTTGACCGACGCGGTGACGGCCATCAGACGCCACGACGCCCCGGCCCGTCGCGCCGCCGCCACCGACCATCCCACCTGCCCGGCCACGGCGACGGCGAGCGCCAGCCAGAGGGCACCCTGGAGGTCCAGGCCCAGCAGGGGGCTGACGGCGACGGCGACGGCCGGCGGGACGGCGGCCTTGACGATCGGCCACTCCTCACGGCACGCCCCCAGCACGTCCGCGCGGTCCGGGCTCCCCCGCGCCAGCCGGGCCCCGAAGAGGTGCGCGTGCACGTGCGCGATCCAGAACGCCACCCCGGTGAGCAGCAACAGCAGCACCAGTTCGAGGCGCGGGTACGAGCCGAGCGTCCCGGCGCCGACGACCACGGAGGCGGCGAGCATCGACCCGTAGACGCCGCCGGTGTAGTCGGCGTGCGCACGCCGCTCGGCACGGCGGGCTCGGGCGGCCTCCCCGCGCCGGGTCGCGGACATCACCGCTTGCTCCGGCCCCGGTCGGCCGGTCGCCCGCCCTGCGGCGGGGTGCCGGTCCGTGCGGACGGCAGGTGCGAGGTGACGAGGAAACTGGCGAGGGTGACGCCTCCGGCGGCGAGCACCGCCGCCTTCAGGCCGTCGAGCTGCGCCTCGGCGTAGGAGTCCACGAGGGCGTCGACCTCGGACGGGGGGAGCCCGGCGCTTTCGGCGGCCGAGCGGACCTGTTCCGTGGGGACGAAGCTGATTCCCGCCTCGAGGGCGACCCCTGTCCGCTGACGGGCTTCCTGCGACAGCCGCGGATCGTCCTCCACCTGGGACGTGAAGGCGTGGGCCAGGGCACCGACGAGGATCGACCCCATGAGCGCGGTGCCCAGCGCGGAGCCGAGGTTCTGGGCCGTGTACTGCAACCCGCCGACCTCGCTGCGTTCCTCCTCGCCCGCGCTGGACTGGACGACGTTGCCCAGCTGCGAGGCGAGCAGCCCCATGCCGACGCCGAGCACCGCCATCGCTCCGGCGAACTGCGCGTCGTCGATGGCCGGGTCGAGCGTGGCCAGCAGCCACACGATGGCGGCGGCGAGGGTCACCAGGGCGAGCCGGACCACCCGGCGCGGTCCGGCGAGCCGTCCGAGCCGGGCCGCGCCGAGGGAGGTCAGGAGCATGGTGACGGACACCGGCAGCAGCCGCAGACCCGTCTCGAAGGCGTCGAACCCCTGCACCACCTGGAGGTACAGGGGAATGGTGAAGAACAGTCCGAGGAGGATGAGGTTCTGGCACAGCAGGGCCATCAGGCCCGAGCGCAGGGCGGGCCGGTGCAGCAGGGACAGGTGCACGAGCGGGTCGGCGCCCCGGGCGTCGCGGTGCCGCTCCCAGCGCGCGAAGACGGCCAGGACGGCCACGCCCGCGCCGACGACGAACAGGGTGGGCGCGAAGCCCAGGACGGTGAAGGGCGGATTGCGGGGCTGCACCCACCCCCAGGTGCTGCTCTGGAGCACACCGAGCACGCCGAGCGCGAGACCGGCCGCGGAGAGCGCGGCGCCGACCCCGTCGAGCCGCGGGCGGGGTCCCGTCCGGGGGACCTCCGTGATCACCCGGTGGAAGCACAGGACGGCCAGCACGACCACGACCTCGCCGGCGAAGACCAGCCGCCAGGTGAGATACGTCGTGACCCAGCCGCCCAGCAGCGGTCCGACGGCGATGCCGGCGCCGGCCAGACCGCCGATGACGCCGTAGGCGACGGCCCTGTCCCGGCCCCGGTAGGACTCGGCGACCAGGGCCGCCATGGCCGGCAGCACCATCGCGGCACCGAGTCCCTCGATGACCGACCAGCCCAGCGCGAGGACCCACAGGGTCGGAGCGGCGGCGGTCAGCGCCGAGCCCGTCGCGTAGACGACGAGGCCGAGGAAGAAGAGGCGCCTCCGTCCGAGGACGTCCCCGAACCGCCCTCCGATGATCATGAACGCCGCCATGACCAGGGCGTACAGGGTGATGACGGCCTGGATGGCGGTCACCTCGGTGTCGAAGTCCTCGACCAGCTGGCTGATGGAGACGTTCATCACGGACGTGTCGAGCACCATCAGGAACTGGGCGGTGCCCAGGACGGCGAGCGCCCTCCAGTGGGTCACGGTGTCCACCTCGCCGCATCGGTCCGCGACACCGGCGGTGCCGGCCGGACAGCGGCCGTCCGACGACCCGCCGCCACCCACCATCGCACGGGAAGGACCCCGGTCCGTGCCTCACCCGCCACGGGCGAGCCGCGCCTTGTCCGCCGGTCGGCGGATCGAGCGCGCGTCAGAGCACCGTCGCCTTCCGGCAGACCCGGCTCGCTCACAGCAGACCCAGCTCGCGGGCGCGGCGCACCGCCTCGTTGCGGCGGTTCACCGCCAGCTTCCGGTAGGCGCTCTTGAGGTGGGTCTTGACCGTGTTCACGGACACGTACAGGTCGGCGGCGATCTCCTCCGTCGACATCATGTCGGCCAGCCGCCGCAGCACGTCGCGCTCGCGCCCGCTCAGCTCCTCGACGACCGGCGGCCGTTCCTCGGACCGGGTCGGCGGGCCGTCGTGCGGGGCGGGGCCGGGGGTGAGGAGCCAGCCCGCGGCGAGCGTGCGCAGCGTCGGCGCGGCGAGGACGGGCCGGAGCCACGGTCCGGCTTCGAGGAATGGACGGCGCAGCAGTTCGTGGCGCGCCTCCCGCAGGGCCCGGGCGACGAGGTCGCGCGACGCGGCGGCGTCGCCCGCCGCGTCCGCGGCCTGTGCCCGCACCAAGGTGGCCCGGACGGTCACCGCGGGTCCCGGACGGTCCTCGGGCCGGATCCGGTCGAGCAGGTCCAGCGCTGCCGCGGGCCGGCCGGCGGCGAGCTGGGCCCGCGCGGCCTCCACGGCGCACACCGCCTGCTCGTGCGAGACCTCCTCCAGCAGTCCGGCGGCCGCCCGCGGCCGGCCCTCGGCCAGGTGGGCGGCGGCGGCGACGAGCGCCGTGTGCCCCCGCGCCCAGGGGGAGGGCACGTCGGCCCGGACGGAGGACTCCACCGCCTCCAGCGCGGCCCGGACGTCGCCGCGGGCCAGGTGCAGACGCGCGGTGGCGACGGCACGGCCCGCCGCCGTCACGGGGTCGGCCAGGGCCGGTCCCGCGCCGGCCTCGGCGTCGAGGAGGGCCTGGGCCGCCCGGCCCAGCTCGTTGCGGTCCACGGCGACGGCGGCCAGGACCAGCCGTTCGACACCGGGGGCGGACGGCTGGGGCAGGCCGAACCGCTCCGTCTCGGCCAGCGCGGCCCGGGCCCCGCGCTCCGCCCGGCCGGTCCAGCCGTCGAGGTAGTCGATCAGCGCCAGGCGGCTCAGGGAGTCCTCGCGCGGGAGCGCCGTGGAGTCCCCGCCGGGGCAGTCGGCCACGGTGGACAGGGCGGCCCGCGCCTCCTCGAAGCGCCCGGCCCACAGCCGTGCTGATCCCAGGTGGGTCAGCAGCAGGGCGAGGAGCTCCGGATGCCGCTCCAGGAGGTGGGCGGGGACCTGCTCCCGCAGCCGGTCCGCCGCCGCCGACGCCGTCTCCGCCCGGGCCGGCGAGCCGGTCAGCCGGGCGGCGAGGGCTTGCAGCAGGGCGCAGCTCAGCCGGGCCGCCGCCAGCTCGGGCGCGTCCTCCGGCGCGCGGCCCTCCGCCAGGCCCTGCTCGGCGTGACGCAGGTGGGCCAGGCCGTGGCCGAGGTCGTTCGCGGACAGCTCGCGGGCCGCGCGGACGAGGTCGGCGGCCGGGCCCCCCGCTTCGGGGGCCATCCGGGAGAACAGCGCGGCCAGGTCGTCGGAGCGCAGCCCCGTGAAGAGCTGGCCGAGGGCGAGGTCGCCGACCAGCGCGCCGGCGGTGAACTCCCAGTCGCCGGCGTCGGCACCGTGCCCGAGTGCCTCCGTGAGGGAGCCCGACGAGCGCAGCCATCGCGCGGCCCGTCGGTGGAGTTCGGTTTCCAGGCCGGGTGAGCGCATCCGCAGATGGGCCCGGAGGATCTCCGCGAACAGCGGGTGCAGGCGGTACCAGGCGTGGCCGAGGTGCTCGACGAACGCGTTCTCCCGCTCCAGCCGGGCCAGGACCGGCCCGGCGTCGGTGCGCTCGGTCAGCGCGTCCGCCAGCCCGGCGCAGAAGCGTTCCAGGACGCAGACGCGCAGCAGCAGGTCCCGGGTGGCGGGCGGCTGCCGGTCGAGCACCTCCGCCAGCAGGAAGTCGGCGACCGCGGTCCGGTCGGCCTCGAACTCCTTCAGGTACGCCTGCGGGTCCGGGCTCTCACCGGCCGCGAGGGCGCACAGCCGCAGTCCGGCGGCCCAGCCCCGGGTGCGGTCGACGAGCCCGCGCACCGCGTCCACCGGCAGGCTCAGCCCGTGCAGCTCCAGGAGCCGGGCCGCCTCCTCGGGCGTGAAGGCCAGCTCCGCGTCCCTGATCTCCGTCAGCTCTCCGGCGGCCCGGTAGCGGTGCAGCGGCAGCAGGGGTTCGGTGCGGGTGACGAGGATCAGCCGCATGCCGGGCCCGGCGTGGTGCAGGACGAACGCGAGCTGCTCGGCGATCTCCGGGTCGGTCACCCGGTCGTACTCGTCGACCACCACCGTCACGGGCCGCTCGCGCGCGCTCAGCTCGACGGCCAGCCGGGAGAGCAGTCCGGGGGTGGCACGGCCGGCGTCGGCGGGGCGGCCGACCCCGGCGGAGAGGGGGACGCCGGCGACCTCCAGGGCGCGGAGCAGGTACGCCCAGAACATGCCGGGTCCCTGGCCCTCGGTGTCGGTGGTGAGCCAGGCGAGGGGCCGGGGGTTCCGGCGCGCGGCCCAGTCGGCGACCAGGAGGGTCTTGCCCGCGCCCGCCGAGCCGTTGACCATGGTGAGCGGTGTCCGGAGAGCCTGGTCGAGGTGCGTGACCAGGCGCTCGCGCCGGAGGAACGTCACGGGAGGCACCGGCACGGCGAACCGCGTCCGCAGGAACGGGTCTCCGTGCGGATCGGCCTGCGGCGCCTCGGGAGAGGGGCCGTTCTCCTCGAACCCAGCCATGGCGTTCACCACCACTGGTCGTCAGGTCAGGGGTACCGCTCCCTCTCAGCATCGCAGTGATCCGCCGGGTGCGCGCCGCGAGGCGTCGGACCCCCGCAGACGGCCCGCGCCCGCACGACGTGGGCGTGGGCGTCCGGGCACGGTGGGGCGCCCGCGGGCCGCCCTCATCCGGCGCCGGCGGCGCGCAGGTGGTCGCGGTACCACTCCGCCGCGTCCGCGAGACGGCTCAGCGGGCCGGGTCCCGCCGGTTCGCCGGTCAGCTTCCACAGGTCCTCGGAGAGGTACCAGTGGTCGCGGGCGACCAGCGCGAACTGGCGTTCCGAGGCACGGCCGGGGGTCGCCCGCAGGCGCTCCAGGCAGGTGGGCCACGGCCAGTCCTCGGCGGGGCGGGGCGGGAGCACGCCGAGCGCCGACAGCCGCGCCAGCAGGTCGCCGACGCGTACGGGGTCGGGGTGGCCGACGTGGTACACGCCGGGCGGTACCGGGCGGGGGCCGGTGGCCGCGGCGGCGATCAGGCGGGCCAGGTCGCCGGCGTCGACCACGGACAGCAGGGCGCGGCCGCCGTCCCACTCCGCGGGGACCCGCTCGACCATGTCCCCGAGCCCGGGCACGACCCAACGGTCCCCGGCGCCGACCACGAGCCCGGGGCGCAGGACGACGGCGTCCGCCTCCCGCGCGTACGCCTCTCCCGCCAGGCGGGTCCTGCTCACGGCGGAGACCGGTTCGGCCGCGATCTCGTCCACCGCGATGCCCCGGTGCGGGCCGGCGCCGTACACCGCCGCGGTCGACAGGTGCACCACGCGGGGAACGCCGGCGCGTCTGGCCTCCGCCATCAGCGCACGGGTGCCGTCGACGTTGACCGCCTCGCACAGCTTCTCGTCCCCGCCGATGTACGAGGCGAGATGGACGACCGCCCGGGCGTCCTCGCACAGGCCGCGCAGGGCGTCCGCGTCGGTCAGGTCCCCGCGCACCCACTCGACGGCGGCCCCTGGCCCGGCCGCCGCCCCGGCGCTGGTGTCCGGAACGCGGCGCACCAGGGCGCGGACGCTTCTCCCCCGGGCCCGCAGTGCGCGCAACGCGTGCGATCCGATGAAGCCGGTCGCGCCGGTCAGCACGACGGTGCCGTCGTCGTCTCCCGCAGTCGTGTCGTTCAGTGCCGCTGCCCTCCGCCCGCATCGTCCGGCCGCTCCCGGCCCGGTCGCGTCCTTCGACCCCTCAACGTCCCGGCGGGCGACACGGGTTCCCCGCCCCCGTGACCACGCGACGGGACACACACCTCTCTCCCCAAAAAACGACGCACCTCCCCACCACCGAACCCACCCGGCCGTCACCCCCGATTGGGGCCAAGCCCTTCGAATTGGCCTTGGCCCCCCGCTCCCCCCACCCCTTACCGTCACCGACATGCGGATTCGAATCGTCGATGCCTTCACCGACCGCCCCTTCGCCGGCAACCCGGCCGGGGTCCTGCTGCTCGACGCCTTCCCGGGCGACGACTGGCTCCAGAACGTGGCCCTGGAGGTCAACCACGCCGAGACGGCGTTCGCGCACCCCCTCCCGGCGGGGGGTGAGGCGGACTGGGCGCTGCGCTGGTTCACGCCCGTCACCGAGGTCGCCATGTGCGGTCACGCCACCCTCGCCACCGCCCACGTCCTGCACACCACCGGCGCCCACGACGGGCCGGTGCGGTTCGCCACCCGGAGCGGCGTGCTCGTCGCGACGCCCGCCGAGGACGGCTCCGTCACCCTGGACTTCCCGACCGCCCCGCTCACCCGCGTGGACGTCCCGCGGGGCGCCGCCGAGGCCCTGGGCGCCGAGCCGCTCGCCGCGTTCGACACCGGGCCGAACGTCGGCGACCTCCTGCTCGAACTCGCCGACGAGAAGACCGTCCACGCCTTGCGGCCGGACCACAAGGCGCTCACCGCCCACTCCGCGCGCGGCATCATCGCCACCGCCCGCGCCGAGAACCCCGCCTGCGGCTACGACTACGTCTCCCGCTGCTTCTTCCCCAACGTCGGCATCGACGAGGACCCGGTCACCGGCAGCGCCCACACCGCCCTGGCCCCCTTCTGGTCCGAACGTCTGGGCCGCCCCGGCCTCACCGGTCTCCAGGCCTCCCCCCGGTCGGGCCGGGTGCGCACCGAGGTCCGCGGCGAGCGCACCCTGCTCAACGGCCGCGCGGTCACCGTCATCGAGGGCGACCTCCTCGTCTAGACGACGTCCGGGCGGCGCCCCGGGTGGCTGGTGACTCACGCCGTCGGCAGCCACCCCACCTTCCCCGCCAGCAGCGCGTATCCCACGAACGCCCCGATGTCGAGCAGGGAATGGGCCACCACCAGGGGGCCCACCCGCCCCCAGCGCCGGTAGAGGTGGACGAACACCACGCCCATCACCAGGTTGCCGACGAAGCCGCCGAGGCCCTGGTACAGGTGGTACGAACCGCGCAGTACGGAACTGGTCGCCAGCGCGCCGACCGGGGTCCAGCCCAACTGGCCCAGCCGGCGCAGCAGATAGCCGACGACGATGACCTCTTCGAGGATCGCGTTCTGGAGCGCGGAAAGGATCAGCACCGGGTACTTCCACCACACGTCGGGCAGCGCCTCGGGCACCACCGTGAGGTTGAAGCCGAGGCCGCGCGCGGCCAGGTAGAAGGCGATGCCCGCGCTGCCGATGACCGCCGCGACCCCGGCGCCGCGGCCGAGGTCGGGCCAGGGGCGGCTGCGGTCGAAGCCCAGGGTGCGCAGGCTCCGCCCCTCCCGCATCAGGAAGTGCGCGACGAGGGCGACCGGGACGAGGGCGGTGGCGATCCAGAAGAGCTGCCAGGCCAGGTCGAGCCAGGGACGGCCCGGCGCGGCCGAGGCGTTGAGGGTCGCCGCCTGGTCCTTCAGTCCTCCCGGTTTCGTGACCGATCCGACAAAACTGATCAGGGCGGACACACCGCTCGCACCGAGCGAAAGCCCGAGAACGAGCAGCGTCTCGTCACGGAAGATCCGTCGCGAGAACCGTTCCTGCGGGAAAGAACCGACCGCCGGCCCCTCGTCCGCCTGCACACGCGCCTCCAGTTGGGTGAGCCCGCCATCACCCCGTCCGCGCGTCGCCAGGGTCTCGGTCTCGGAAGCAGCTGCGAGCACGTGCGCGACAGGCCGTCGGGGGGACGGACGCCGTACGGGGCGCACCTCACCGTCGTACGCCGTGCGACCGGACACCGGCACACGGACCGACAGGGAGGACGCCACCGTCATGGGACGTCACAGCTTGCCCGATGTTTCCGGGGCAGGCGTCGGCGGCCCCCCGTACCGGGGTGGGGTACGGCCCCGTGCAGAGGCCGGTACGAGACTTCCGCACGCAAACCCGGTGAGAGGCCCCGCGCAGAGGCCCCCTACGAAGGTTCCCGCCAGGAAGCACCTCTACGACTCCCTGGCCGCCACGAGTCCCCAGCCCGTCGCCAGTCCCCAGCCCGCCACAGGCGCCCAGCCCGCCAAGGGCCCCAGCCCGTGGCAGGCGCCCTCACCGGGTGAGCACCGGCTCCGGCAGCCCCACCGGCCAGGTGTGCGCCGGCTCCCCCTGCCGCATCAGCTGGGCGTAGCGGCGGGTGGTCGCCGCGAGGGCCGCGTCGCGGGACAGGCCCGCTTCCAGGGCACGGTGGTAGGTGGCCACCTGCCAGCTCGCGCCGTTGGTCCGCCGCCGGCACCGCTCCTCGATGACGCCCAGGTAGAGATCGCGGTCGGCGGGCTCCACCCCCCAGGCGTCCAGTCCGGCCTCGGCCAGCGGCAGCAGTTCGTCGCGCACGAGGCTCACCGCGTCGACCTCGGTCGTGCCGCCCAGCCGGCCGCGCCGCGGCCACTGCAGGCGGGCGTCGATGCCGTGGCGGCAGGCGGCGTCGAAGTTGGCGGCGGCGGCCTCGAACGGCAGCCGCGTCCATACCGGCCGGGAGTCCTCGGCGAGGGCCCGGACGACGCCGTAGTAGAAGGCCGCGTTGGCGACGACGTCGGTGACGGTGGGCCCGGCCGGCAGGACCCGGTTCTCCACGCGCAGGTGGGGGACGCCGTCGGCGATGCCGTAGACCGGGCGGTTCCAGCGGTAGATGGTGCCGTTGTGCAGGACGAGCTCGGCGAGCTTGGGGACGCCGCCCGCCGCCAGGACGTCCAGCGGGTCCTCCTCGTCGCAGATGGGCAGCAGGGCGGGGAAGTAGCGCAGGTTCTCCTCGAAGAGCTCGTGGGCCGAGCTGATCCACCGCTCGCCGAACCAGGTCCGCGGCCGCACGCCCTGCGCCTGGAGCTCCGGCGGCCGGGTGTCGGTGGCCTGCTGGAACACCGGGGGCCGGGACTCGCGCCACAGCTCGCGCCCGAAGAGGAAGGGCGAGTTGGCGCCGAGGGCGACCTGCGGGGCGGCGACGGCCTGCGCGGCGTTCCACACGTCGGCGAAGCGGTCCGGGGTGACCTGGAGGTGGAGCTGCACCGAGGTGCAGGCGGCCTCGGGGACGATCGACTTGGAGGTGCACGACAGACGCTCGACGCCGTCGATCTCCAGGGTGAACTCCTCACCGCGGGCGGCCACGATCTGGTCGTTGAGAAGGGTGTAGCGGTCGACCTCGGAGAGATTGGAGGAGACCAGGTCGTCACGGTCGAGAGTCGGCAGAATACCGATCATCACGATTCCCGCGTCGACCTCCCCGGCCTTTCGGTCGGCATATGCCAATGAGGTGCGGAGTTCTTCCGCGAGCCGGTCGAATACCCGCCCGCCCAATCGGTGGGGAGCTATGTTGACTTCCAGGTTGAACATGGCGAGTTCTGTTTGGAAATCTCGGCTCGCGATCCGCTCCAGCACTTGTCCGTTCAGCATTTTCGGCAGACCGTCGGCACCCGCGAGATTCAGTTCGATCTCGAGACCCATGAGGTTCTTCGGGCGGTCGAAGCGCTGCTGGGACAGGAGCCGCTCCAGCCCCGTCAGGCACTGCCGCAGCTTGTCGCGGTAGCGCTGACGATCGGCCAGGTCGAACCCGCCTGCCACGACCTTCTCCCCCATCGAAGCGTCCCTCCTCGCACGGGGCGGCCGACGTCCGGCCGCCGGCTGTCCCGGGGTCAGGTGGGATGATGCCCAGCCCTGTCGATCGATAACGTCCCCCGCCGGCGGCGCCACCCGCTACCCTGACCGAAGGAGTCCACCGGCACATTCACCGGGCAAGGCGGCGGGCGGCGTTTCACGAATGGGATCTCGTGAAAAACGCCGACGGGAATAGGCCGACCGTTGCGCGCGCATATCCCGAGGTCATCGGGGTGCCACCCCCTCTGAATCGGGATGATTCACACGTATCGCCGACCGAATGGACTCTTGCCGAGTGCCCCCGGGGCGACTAGACGAAACACAGTCTGAACACCTGTCGTATAAACTTCGCGAACAAGGCGGAGAAGGTGGGCGCCCACGGTCGAAGCAGCCTGTCGTCGTCGATGTGACGGACGGCGGGCCGTTCGCGCACCCCGGACTCCCAGACCCGGCCCCTGTCTCTCCGACCTCCCTCGAGCTGACAGCGTCGTCCGCCCCACGCCCTCGCGCCACCGTGCCTGCCGAATGAGAGGCGACCCACCATGCCGCTGCATGTCCCCCCGGCTCCCGCGCCCGCCCTGCGCTCCGTCCTCACGGCACTCGCTTCCCCCACCGCGGTCCGCGAGGACCGGACCCCGTCCCTGCGCACCGCCCAGGGGCCCGTCACCCCGGAACTCCCGCTCCCCGTGCACGTCCTGGACCGGATCACCGCCGAGGGCGTGACCGCGACCCGACTGGCCGGCTGGCGCTTCCTGATCCGCTCCGGCGACCGGGCCGTCGCCGCGGCCGAGACCCGGCTCACCCCGGACGGCTGGGCCTTCTCCCACTTCTTCGAGGGCCCCTACATCGCCTCCACCGAGCGCGCGCTGCGCCAGGCCGAGACCTCCGCCCAGCCCTACCAGGCGCGCCTGCTGTCGGTGCCGGGCCTGTACATGCTCACGCTGTGGCTGCACGGCGACTGTGCCTCCGACGGCACCACCGGCCACCCCGTCGCGACCGACCTGCTGGTGCCGCTGGCCCCGGCGCCCCCCGGCATCGCCGCCCACCGCCCGCACCGGGTCGCCGAACTGCTGCCGGTGCTGACCCTGCGGGTCGCACCGGGCCAGCAGCCCCGGATCGCACCCGGCCAGGAACCCCTCCTCGGCTCCCCGGCCTGACCCACCCGCCCGGCACCGGCCCGGGCCCCTTCCTCCGTACCCCGCCATCGCGGCCCCGGTGGCGGGGTACGGCGCTGTCGCGCACCCCCGTCGGCCCCCCGGACTAGGGCCTGTTGCGAAAGTCCCGTCGTCCGCCCGGAGGGCGGGCCTGGCGGCGTCAGGTGCGTGCTCTCGGCGTGCCGGCCCCTGGCCCTCGTACTGGATGTACTTGGGTCAGGGGCCGGTGCGGCGAGAGTGCGTGCATGGCGTCGTCGGGCAGGCGGGACTTTCGCAACAGGCCCTAGCCCTATCCGGCCAGCGAGAACCACCCGAAGTGACCGGGCAGTTGAGCTGAACCGCCCACGAGGGTGATGCGTCATCAACCTGTGAGAAGCGGTGCCGCGAAATCCCTGCGGAACGACGCCCGTGGGGCAACACTGGGTTCCGACCGACTTATCACAACGGGGGGCGGCCATGAACGACGTTTCACGCCGCGGGACAGACACCACACATCGTCAACGCACCACATCAGAGCGGAAGATCCCATCCATGTGCCAGCACCAGCCGCCGTGTCCGACAGCCGAGTCCGCCGACCGGGAGTCCGCCCGCCTCGTGGCGCACCACCCCGAACAGGGCTGGAGCCTGCTGTGCAACGGCGTCCTGCTCTTCGAGGACACCGGTGAACTCCTGCCGGACGGACAGATCATCGCCCCGCACCGCCCGCTGGACACCGGCAGGGTCGTCACGGCGGCCTGAGCACCACCGCGGACGGCCGGCCGACGCCGTCCGCCGATCGAAGGGGCCGGATGCAGCCTCCGCCGCGCACCGGCCCCGACCCGTGTCCGGCACCGCTCACTCCCCGTGACCTCCCGGTCGCCCTCCCGTACGTCACACCCCCCACGGCCGCCGCTCCCCGTCTCGTCCCGCAGCCGCCGCCCCGCACGCGGCCCCACGGCCCCTGAACGTCTCCCTCGCGCGTCTCCCTCGCGCGTCTCCCTCGGACGTCTTCCCACGGCCGCCGACTTTCCGGAAGACTCCTGGAAGTTTCGACGGGAGCGTCCCGAACGCGACGGAGGTGGGGCAAGTGGCAGCGGACGAGACGGCACCCGCGGCCAGCGGCAGGATCACCATCACGGAGATCGCCCGGCAGGCCGGCGTCTCCGTACCGACGGTGTCGCGCGTGGTCAACGGCCGCTCCGACGTCTCGCCCCGGACCCGGGCCCGGGTCGAGGACCTGCTGCGCCGGCACGGCTACCGCAAACGCCCCTCCGCCATCCGCACCCGGGCCGCCCTGCTCGACCTGGTCTTCAACGACCTCGACAGCCCCTGGGCGGTGGAGATCATCCGAGGGGTCGAGGAGGTCGCCCACGCGGCCGGCGTGGGCACGGTCGTCTCGGCGATCCACGGGCGCTCCGGCGCGGCCCGGGAGTGGATGCGCAACCTGCGGGCCCGCGCCTCCGACGGCGTCATCCTCGTCACCTCGGCCCTGGAACCCACGCTGCACGAGCAGTTGCGCATCCTCGGGGTGCCGCTCGTGGTGGTCGACCCGACGGGCTCCCCCGCCCTCGACACCCCGGCCGTCGGCGCCGCCAACTGGGCGGGCGGACTGGCCGCCACGGAGCACCTGCTCTCCCTCGGCCACCGCAGGATCGGCCTGATCGCCGGCCCGCCGCGCCTGCTGTGCTCCCGCGCCCGCTTCGACGGCTACCGGGCGGCCCTGGAGGCGGCCGGTCTCGCCGTGGACGACACCCTGGTCGTGCCCGGCGACTTCCACCCGGAGTCCGGTTTCGCCGGCTGCACCGCGCTGCTCGACCTGCCCGAGCCGCCGACCGCGCTGTTCGCGGCCAGCGACCAGATGGCGCTCGGCGCGATCGAGGCGCTGCGCCGGCGCGGTCTGCGCGTACCGGAGGACATGAGCGTGGTCGGTTTCGACGACCTCCCGGAAGTCCGCTGGTCGGCGCCGCCGTTGACGACCGTCCGGCAGCCCCTCGCCGACATGGGCAAGCTCGCCGTCCGTACGGTCCTCAACCTGGCCCGCGGCGAGCGTGCCGACCCGCCGCGCGTGGAACTGGGCACCGAGCTGGTGGTGCGGTCGAGCACCGCACCACCAGCTCCCGCACGCTGACGCCCGCTTCGGCACCTTGAGGGTCTGGCGGTCAGGCGCTCAGCGCCTCCCGGATCGCGTGGTACGCCGGCTTCGGCACGAGGTTCTCGTCCCACGGCAGCGCGGCGCCCTCCCCCGGGAAGAACGCCGGTATCCACGAGTACCTGTCGGTGTAGTCCCAGACCGTGATGCCGACGCACCGGCGCACCGCGAGGCACGCCCCGGTCAGGTCCCCGTACCACTCGGCCTGCCGGGCCAGCTTCTCCTCGGTCGCCGGCAGCTGCATCCGTACGTCGACCTCGGTGAGCGCGGTGTCCAGGCCGAGGCGGGCGAACCGCCGCAGGTTCTCCTCCAGGGTCGTCGGATAGCCGTACTGGAGGGCGAGATGGGCCTGGAGGCCGATGCCGTCGAGGGGGACGCCCTGGGCCTTCAGCTCCTGGGCGAGGGCGTGGTAGGCGTCGCTCTTCGGGCCGACGGCCTCGATGTTGTAGTCGTTGAGGTAGAGCTTCGCCTTCGGGTCGGCCTGGTGGGCCCAGCGCAGGGCGTCGGCGATGTAGCCGGGGCCGAGCGTCCTGTAGAAGAGCGTCTCGCGGTAGGTGCCGTCCTCGTTGAACGCCTCGTTGACGACGTCCCAGGCGTAGACCTGGCCCCGGTAGTGCCGTACCTCGGTCTGGATGTGGTTCTTCAGGACGGCCCGCAGCTCGTCCGCCGTCCACTCCCTGCTCGTCAGCCAGCCGGGCAGCTGGCTGTGCCAGACGAGGGTGTGGGCGCGGACCTCCTGGTGGGAGGCCCGGGCGAGGTCGACGATCTCGTCGCCCGCGGAGAAGTCGAAGACGCCCTGCTGAGGCTCGGTGGCGTACCACTTCATGCCGTTGCCGGGCGTGATCATGTCGAACTCGCTGCCGAGGACGGCCGTGTAGGGCTCGTCGGCGAGTTCGGGGTTGTCGGTGGCGCTGCCGAAGTAGCGGCCGTGCCGCTGGGCGAGTTCGGCGAGCGTCCTCGCCCCGTGCTGCTCGCCCGCCTGCGCGGCCGGGCCGCTCGCGACACCCGCGGCGACGAGGACGGCGGCGAGGGCCCCGGCGAGTCTGAGGCGGGTGCGGGAGGTGCGGAACGTGCGGGACATGGTGCGACTCCTCACGATCGGTGGTGTGGGTGAGCCGTACGACGCGGTGGTGCGTCCGCGGGCGCGCGTCATCCCTTCGTGGCGCCGGCGGTGAGGCCGCCGACGAGCTGGCGCTCGGCGACGGAGTAGAAGGCCAGGGCGGGGACCATGGCCAGGACCAGATAGGCGAAGACCCGGGCGTACTCGGCGGAGTACTGGCCCTGGAACTGCTGGACGCCGATGGGGATCGTCCACCACGTCGAGTCGGTGAAGACCAGCAGCGGCAGGAAGAAGTTGTTCCAACTGCCCACGACGGCGAGGACGGAGACCGTGCCGAGGGCGGGGCGGGCCATGGGCAGCAGGATCCGCCAGAAGAAGCCGAGGGGGCCGCAGCCGTCGAGGGTGGCGGCCTCCTCCAGCTCCGCGGGGATCTCCCGGAAGAAGCCCCGCAGGATCACGATGGTCATCGGCAGGCCGAAGGCGGCCTGCGGGAGGATCACGCCGAGCGGGTTGTCCAGCAGGTCCAGCGAGCGCAGCAGCAGGAACAGGGGCAGGGCGGCCACCGCGAAGGGGAACATCAGCCCCATCGTGAACAGGGTGAACAGCGCTTCCCGGCCGCGGAAGGCGAACCGCGCGAAGGAGAACGCGGCGAGCGCGGACACCGCGACCACCACGATCGTCGTACCGACCGCGATGAGGGTGCTGCTGCCGACCAGCCGCCAGAACGATCCGGCGCCCAGGATGTCGGTGTAGTTGGAGGTGATCCACGCGTCGGGCAGGCCGACGGGGTTGCGGGAGAGCTCGTCGGTGGACTTGAAGCCGGACAGGACGGCGTAGACGAGGGGCACGGCCATCACCGCGCCGACGGCGACGAGGACGACGTGCAGGGGAAGGGTCCGGCCGGTCCTGCGGGCACTCACGGCACCGCCGGTCCCGCGGGCACTCACGGCACCGCCGGTCCCGCGGCCGCGCGCGGCACCGTCCGTCTTGCGGGCGCGCACGGCGCCGCCGGTCTTGCGGGCGCTCACGAGCCGCCTCCTCGCAGGGTGGTGGTGGCCCCCTCCAGGTCGCGGCGGAGCACGAACCGCTGGTAGGCGAGGGCGAAGACGAGACTGATGGCGAACATGGCCACGCTGATCGCGCTGGCGTAGCCGACCTGGTAGCGCTTGAAGCCGTACTGGAACATGGTCACGGCCATCGTCTCGGAGTGGTGGTCGGGGCCGCCCGCGGTGGTGACCCAGACCAGGTCGAAGAGCTGGATCGAGCCGATGACGGACAGGAAGACGCTGATCCGCAGGGTCGGCGCGAGCAGCGGCAGGGTGACGTGCCGGAAGCGCTGCCACGGTCCGGCCCCGTCGATGAGGGCCGCCTCGGTCAGCTCGGCCGGGATGGACTGGAGTCCGGCCAGGTAGAGCATCATGTGGAAGCCGAAGTACTTCCACGTCATGACCAGGAACAGGGTGGCCATGACGGTGGACGGGTCGGCGAACCACTGCCCGCCCAGCCCGTCCAGGCCGACCGCGCCGAGGACGTGGTCGGCGAGGCCGTCGTCCGGCGCGAAGATCATGCCGAACAGCACGCCGGTGATCGCCTCGGAGAGGATGTACGGCGCGAAGAACAGCATCCGGTACACGGCCCGGCCGCGGATCCGCTGGTTGAGCGCGACCGCCAGGGCGAGCGCGAACGGCAGTTGGAGTGCGAGCGAGAGCAGCACCAGCAGGAGGCAGCGCCACAGGTCACCGAGGAAGACGGGGTCCTCGAAGAGCCGGGTGAAGTTGTCGCCGCCGACGTAGTCCTCGGGCATGCCGAAGCCGCCCCAGCGGAAGAACGCGGCGTACAGCGCGAACAGCATCGGCAGCAGCACCAGCGTGCCGAACAGCACCAGGGCGGGCGCCTGGAGGCCGACGGCGGTGAGCCAGTGCCGCGCGCGCCGCCGGGCCCGTCCCCGGGCCGGGCCGCCGGCCGGGGGCGGGAGCACGGCGTCGGCGTCCGGGCCGCTGCGCTTGTCCGGGAGGTAGGTCGAGGTCATCGCGGGCTACTGCTCTTCCTTCGCGACCTTGGTGATCGACTCGGCGACCTGCTGGGGCGACTTGGAACCGGCGATGAGGGCGGCGACGCTGTCGTTGACCTCCTGGCCGAGGGCGGGCGCGTACGCCTGGTCGAGATAGAGCTGGAAGCCGGTGGCCGCCTTCAACTGGGTCTGTACGGCGGTGAGGTTGGGGTCGGTGAGGGCGCTCTCGGCGGCCGGTACGACGGGCAGGACGCCGGTCTTCTGGACCAGTTCGGTGTCGGTGGCGGCGGAGGCGAAGAACTTCAGGAAGTCCACGGCCGCCTGCGGGGCGCCCGCGCGCAGGGCGTGGCCGCCGCCTCCGCCGAACACCTCGGTGAGCGCGCCCTTGCCGCCCTCGACCGCGGGGAACGGGAAGAAGCCCAGGTCCGTGCCGAGCCCCTTGCCCGCGTCGGCCTGCACCACGGGCGCCCACTGGCCCATGAGTTCCATGGCGGCCTTGCCGTTGCCGACGGTGGCGGCCTGCCCGGTGGGGCTGGAGTAGGCGGCGCCGAGGAAGCCCTTCTGGAACGGCTCCAGGTCGACGAGTTCCTTCAGGTGCCGCCCGGCCTGGACGAAGCCCTCGCCGGTGAAGTCCTTGTCGTCGCCGGCCTTCTGGACGGCGTCGGCTCCGGCGGTGCGCATCGCGAGGTAGGCCCAGTAGTACATGCCGGGCCACTTCTCCTTGCCGGCCAGGGCGAGCGGGGTGACACCGGCGGACTTCAGCTTCCCGACGGCGTCGAGGAAGCCGCTCCAGGTGGTGGGCGGCGCGTCGATGCCGGCCTGCCGGAAGAGCGCCTTGTTGTACCAGAAGCCGATCATCCCGATGTCGAACGGGATGCCGTAGGTCCGGTCGTCGAAGAGGTACGGCTCGCCGGCGACCGGCAGCAGGTCCTTCGCCCAGTCCTGGGTGCGCTCGGTGAGGTCCTCGACGAGCCCCGCGTCGATCTGCTGCCGCAGGACGCCGCCGCCCCAGGTGTGGAAGATGTCGGGCAGCTTCCCGGAGGCGGTCAGGGCCGTCATCTTCGACTTGTAGGCGTCGTTCTCCAGCTGAACGATCTTGATCTTGACGTTCGGGTTCTGTGCCTCGAACCGCTTGGCCAGAGCGGCCCAGACGTCCTTCGTCGGCTGGGTGGTGGAGATGTTCCACCACTCGATGGTGGTCGTCCCCGACGACCCTCCGTCCGAGTCGCCGCCGCAGGCGCTCAGTGCCGTCATGCTCAGACCGGCCGCGGCGGAGGCCGCCAGGAAGCCGCGGCGGGACAGTGCCGGGTGGCCCATCATGCGCTCCTCGGGGTTCGGGACGGCACACCGCACACCGCGGTCCGTCCGATGTCGAAAGTTTCGCTTGAGATTCGGAAAGCTTCGCTGCTGCCGCACCCTAGAGACAGGCTCGGAGGGGTGGCAACCCCTTGAGCACAGGCAATCCGCCGGGTGCGGTTCAGCGGGTCGGCCGGTGCTCGCACCAGTCGAAGTCCGCGGTGCCCTCGGTGACGTAGAGCCCGATGACCCGGCCGGTGAATCCGCCGGCCACCTCGGTGGAGAGGTAGCGGCCGTCGAGCTCCGCCAGCGGCTCGGTGCCGTCCGCCGTTTCGACCGAAAAGGCGATCGTGTCGGGACCGGCCGGGCGCACCCCGTCGGCCCGCTGCCCCGGGGCCGTCACGGACGGCGCCACCTGGTCGGTCGTGCGGATGTCGACGACGAGGGTGAGGGGGCCGGGCGGCACCGGCCGCCGTGCGACCCACTGCCGTACGGGCCCGATCCGGACGACCACGCCCGCCTCTCCCCCGCTCACCTCCAGGTCGTAGTGGTGGGCCTCGTCGAGGCGGACGGAGAGCCCGGCGCGCCCGGATCCGGGCTCCAGACGGGCCGCCGTCCGGCAGTCGGGGTGGCGCTGGCGGCGGCCGACGAAGGTGTGCCCCGGGCGGTCGAGGCTGTCGCCGGTCGCGGTCAGGGTGAGCCGGCCGGGGCGGGCGCTCAGCGACCAGGAGCCCTCGGGCCGGCGGCGCGGGGAGATCCAGTACGGGGCGAGGCCGGGGGCGTCGAAGTCGTCCCGCTCCGGCTCGGGCGGGACGGGGTGCCAGGCGCCCGCCGGCGCCGGGTGCCGCTCACGCACCGGGCCCGTCCGGGGCCATCCGTCGACCCACTCGACCGGGACCAGGAAGGTCTCCCGGCCGAGCACGTGGAACCGGGGGAACCAGCCGCGCGGGCGCGTCCCGAGCAGCACCATCCACCACCGGCCGTCGGCCGCCTCGACGAGGTCGGCGTGGCCGGTGCACTGGACGGGCAGATCGGTGCCGGCGTGGGTGAGGACGGGGTTGGCGGGGGCCGCCTCGTACGGGCCCAGCGGCGATCTGGCCCGCGCGACGGACACGCTGTGGCCGTGGGCCGTGCCGCCCTCGGCGAGCAGCAGATACCACCACGGCCCGATGCGGTACAGGTGCGGGGCCTCGGGATGCTGGAGCCCCGTCCCGGACCACACGGGCACCGGCCCTTCGAGCACCTCGCCGGTCACCGGGTCGATCCGGGCGACCCGCACCCCCGAGACCGCGCACCAGCAGGAGCCGTCCTCGTCCCAGGCGAGGTCGGGGTCGATGCCGGGCAGGTCGATCCAGACCGGGTCGGACCACGGCCCCTCCGGCCGTTCGGCGGTGACGAGGAAGGTCCCGCCGCCGGCGACGTTGGTGGTGATCATGTAGAAGCGGCCGTCGTGGTACCGGATCGTCGGCGCGTAGATCCCGGCGGAGGCCGGCAGGTCGTCCGGCAGCGGCAGTTGGGCCGGTCGGTCCAGGACGTTGCCGATCTGGCGCCAGTGGACGAGATCACGGCTGTGGAAGACCGGGACGCCCGGGAAGTACTCGAAGCTGGAGCAGACGACGTAGTAGTCGTCGCCGACCCGGCAGATGCTGGGATCGGGGTGGAAGCCGGGGATGACGGGGTTGCCGTAGGTCCGGCCGGCCGCGCCGCCGTCCGTGGCGCCGCCGCTCCCGCCGCTCGCCCCGCGAACCGCCCCGTCGTACACCCCGCGGTCCGTCCCGTCGTTCGTCCTCATGTGCCTTCACCCCTCCGGGAGACCGAAGCGGTCGAAACATTCGGTCTCTTCGACGAACATTACGGAGCGGACTGTAGGCGGCGGCCGACGGCTCGGCAAGGACGTCGCACGGTGGACGTCGCACGGCGCGCTCCAGGGCCCGGCGCGCCCGGCCGCGGACCGCACCGCCTATCGTGACCGGCATGCAGTCCTACACCATCGGCCAGGCCGCGCGGCTGCTCGGCGTGAGCCCCGACACCGCGCGCCGCTGGGCGGACGCGGGCCGGGTGGCGACCCACCGCGACGAGACCGGACGACGCCTCATCGACGGCAAGGACCTCGCCGCGTTCTCCGTCGAGCTCGCGGGCTCCGGCAGCGGCGAGGAGGGCGCCTCCTACACCTCCGTGCGCAACGCGTTCCCCGGCATCGTCACGGCGATCAAGCTCGGCGACGTCGCCGCCCAGGTCGACATCCAGGCCGGCCCGCACCGGCTCGTCTCCCTGCTGACCCGGGAGGCCGTCGAGGAGCTGGGCCTGGAGGTGGGGATGGAGGCCACCGCGCGGGTGAAGTCGACGAACGTGCACATCGACCGGGTCTGATCGAGCGCTCTCCCCTCCCCCGAGCGCCCCGACGAAGGCCGGGCCGACGAAGGCCGGGCCTCCGCCGGAGGCCGACGCGGCGGTGGCCCACAGGACCGACGCGCAGGCGGCGGGCGACAAGGCGGCCACGGCCCGTGCGGCACGGACACACACATACCCGGCATGGAGGTGATGGGGCTCTACGGTGGGGTCCCATGACCTTGAGCATCCGCAACCAGCTCTCCGGCACCGTCAGCGACGTCACCCCGGGCGAGGTGATGGCCACCGTCAGGGTCCGGCTGACCGGCGGCCCCACGCTCACCGCGGCGATCACCCGGGAGGCGGTGACCGAGCTGGGTCTCGCCCCGGGCTCCACCGTGCTGGCGCTGGTGAAGTCGACGGAGGTGTCCCTCGCCACCGGCCACGTCGAGGGCCTGTCCATCCGCAACCGGCTCCCCGGCACGGTCGTGGGCCTCACCCTCGGCGCGGCCATGGCGTCCGTGAAGGTCTCCGTCGCGGCCGGCGAGCTCACCGCGGCGATCACCCGGGAGGCGGCCACCGACCTCGGCCTCTTCGTCGGCTCCGACGTCGTCGCACTGATCAAGTCGACCGAAGTGGCCCTGGCCACGGCCTAGGTGTGCCGTCCGGCACGGCCGAGGGCCCCGTCCGGCACGGACGGGGCCCTCGGCCGTCGGCTGCTCGCTCAGTCCTCGTACGCGTCCAGCGGCGGGCACGAGCAGACCAGGTTCCGGTCGCCGAAGGCCTGGTCGATGCGGCGCACCGGCGGCCAGTACTTGTCGGCGGCGGACACCCCGGCCGGGAAGACGGCCTCCTCGCGCGTGTAGGGGTGCTCCCACTCCCCGCCGAGCGCGGCCGCGGTGTGCGGGGCGTGGCGCAGCGGGTTGTCGTCGGCGGGCCACCGGCCCGAACCCACCTTGTCGATCTCCGCACGGATCGCGATCATCGCCTCGCAGAACCGGTCGAGCTCGGTCAGGTCCTCGGATTCGGTCGGCTCGATCATCAGCGTGCCGGCCACCGGGAACGACATCGTCGGCGCGTGGAACCCGTAGTCGATGAGCCGCTTGGCCACGTCGTCGACGCTCACCCCGGTCGCCTTGGTGAGCGGCCGCAGGTCGATGATGCACTCGTGCGCGACCAGCCCGCCGGGGCCGGTGTACAGCACCGGGTAGTGCGGCTCCAGCCGCTTGGCGATGTAGTTGGCGGACAGCACCGCCACCTGCGTGGCCCGCTTCAGCCCGTCCCCGCCCATGAGCCGCACGTACGCCCACGAGATCGGCAGGATGCCCGCGGAGCCCCAGGGCGCGGCCGAGATCGGCCCCACGCCCGTCTCCGGCCCGGCGGCGGGCTGGAGCGGGTGGTTCGGCAGGTACGGCGCCAGGTGCGCGCGCACCGCCACCGGCCCGACGCCGGGGCCGCCGCCGCCGTGCGGGATGCAGAACGTCTTGTGCAGGTTCAGGTGCGAGACGTCACCGCCGAAGTGCCCCGGCCTGGCGAGTCCGACGAGCGCGTTCAGGTTGGCGCCGTCGACGTACACCTGTCCGCCGGCCTCGTGCACCTGGGCGCAGATGTCGGCGACGTGCTCCTCGAACACGCCGTGCGTCGACGGATACGTGATCATCAGGACCGCGAGCTCGTCCCGGTGCTTGTCGATCTTCGCCCGCAGGTCCTCGACGTCGATCTCGCCGTCCCCGGCCGTGCCCACCACGACGACCTTCATGCCGGCCATCACGGCACTGGCGGCGTTGGTGCCGTGCGCGGACGACGGGATGAGGCACACGGTCCGCTGCTCGTCGCCGTTGGCCCGGTGGTACCCGCGTACGGCGAGCAGACCGGCCAGCTCGCCCTGCGACCCGGCGTTGGGCTGGAGGGACACCTTGTCGTACCCGGTGACCTCGGCGAGACGTTCCTCCAGCTCATGGATGAGCGTGAGGTAGCCCTCCGCCTGCTCGGCGGGCGCGAACGGGTGCAGCTGTCCGAACTCGGGCCAGGTGACCGGCTCCATCTCGGTGGTCGCGTTGAGCTTCATGGTGCATGAGCCCAGCGGGATCATGCCGCGGTCGAGCGCGTAGTCCCGGTCGGCGAGCCGGCGCAGGTAGCGCAGCATCGCGGTCTCGGAGCGGTGGCTGTGGAAGACGGGGTGGGTGAGGATCGCGTCGGTGCGCAGCAGCGCGGCCGGCACCGCGTCCTCGGTCGCCGCGTCGAGTTCCTCGATGTCCCCGTCGACCCCGAAGGCGGCCCAGACGGCACTCACCTGGGCCCGCCCGGTGGTCTCGTCGCAGGCGATCGACACCTGGTCGGCGTCGACGAGGCGCAGGTTGACGCCGTTCTCGCGCGCGGCGGCGACGACCTCGGCGGCCCGGCCGGGCACCCGCACGGTCAGCGTGTCGAAGAACGAGCCGTGCACGACCTCGACACCGCCGGCCCTCAGGCCGCCGGCGAGGACGGAGGCGTACCGGTGGGTGCGCCGCGCGATCGTCCTGAGCCCCTCGGGGCCGTGGTGGACGGCGTACATCCCGGCCATGACGGCGAGCAGCACCTGCGCGGTGCAGATGTTGCTGGTGGCCTTCTCCCGGCGGATGTGCTGCTCACGCGTCTGGAGCGCCAGCCGGTAGGCCTTGTTCCCGTCCGCGTCCACGGACACGCCGACGAGCCGGCCGGGCAGGCTGCGCGCGAACTTCTCGTGGACGGCCATGTAGCCGGCGTGCGGCCCGCCGAAGCCCATCGGCACACCGAACCGCTGCGTCGTGCCGACCGCGATGTCCGCGCCCAGCTCACCGGGAGACGTCAGCAGCGCCAGCGCGAGCAGGTCGGCGGCGACGGTGACGAGCGCGCCCAGCGCGTGGGCCTGCTCGACGACCGGCCTGATGTCGCGTACGGCGCCGGAGGCACCCGGGTACTGGAGGAGCACGCCGTTGATCTCGCGCTCGGCGACCTCGGCCGGGATCCCGTCGCCGAGGTCGGCGACGACCACCTCGACGCCGGTCGGCTCGGCCCGCGCCTCGATCACGGCGACGGTCTGCGGCAGCGCGTCCGCGTCGACCAGGAACAGGCCCTTCTTGTTCCTGCCCATGCGGCGGGAGAGCGCCATGGCCTCGGCGGCGGCGGTGCCCTCGTCGAGCAGCGAGGCACCGGACGTGGGCAGCCCGGTCAGGTCGGCGACCATGGTCTGGAAGTTCAGCAGCGCCTCGAGCCGCCCCTGGGAGATCTCCGGCTGGTACGGCGTGTAGGCCGTGTACCAGGCCGGGTTCTCCATGACGTTGCGCAGGATCACCGGCGGCGTGAACGTCCCGTAGTAGCCCAGGCCGATCATGGAGTCGAGGACCTGGTTGCGGTCGGCCAGCGAGCGCAGCTCGGCCAGCACCTCGGCCTCGGACCGCGCGTCCGGCAGGTCCAGCGCGTCGGCGTTCTTGATCACATCGGGGACGGCGGCGGCGGTGAGCTCGTCCAGCGAGCCGTACCCGACCTGCGCGAGCATCTTGGCCCGCGCCTCCTGGTCGGGCCCGATGTGGCGCTGCTCGAACGGGTTCGCCCGTTCGAGGTCGGAGAGCGGAATGCGATGGGCGGTCATTGCGGAGGCCTCCTGGTCTGACGCGACCTTCGAGGGGCACCACGGCACGGGTACCCGGACGGCCTCCCCCTCTGTCATCTCGACCTGAGAGCTTCACCGGCCGCCCGTGGACGCCCGGCTTTCACCGTCGGTGAGGGCGGAAACCATCGTCCGCCCTGCTTTCCAGAGTGACCTCGTCCGTGCGGTACGTGGGCCTGAGAGATTCCGGGGAGGATTTGCTCCTTCGGCGCCCCCGGTGTTCTCCGGAGGACTCTCCCGCACGGGGTCAGCAGCCGTAGTCAGACTATCAGCGAGGTCAACGGTGCCCCCTGTCGAGTGGCCGCCATCACCGATGTGCTCTTTTGTAGTGCTTACGGATGAGTTGCGACCAAGTGGAGGGCCCGTGCAGACCGACATCGATCCGCGCAACCTGATCGGCCGCAAGGCGTTCGACCGTCATGGCACCAAGATCGGCACGATCGACGAGGTCTACCTCGACGACGCCACCGGCGTGCCCGAGTGGGCGGCGATACGGACCGGCCTGTTCTCCCGGGACGCCTTCGTCCCCCTGGAGCCCAGCGAGCTGGTCGAGGGCACCCTGCGCGTCCCCTTCGACCGCTCGCTGATCAAGGACGCCCCGGACTTCGGCGTCGGCCGCCACCTCTCCCCGGAGCAGGAGCTCCAGCTCTACCACCACTACGGCCTCGACGTGGGCGCCCCTCCCCCGGCGGAGGACCACGACTTCGGCACCCTGGCCGGCCGGGACGACGTCTGACCCCGCGGTCAGCCGCAGGCCCGCAGCAGCCGCGCCAGCATCCCGGCGGGGTCGTGCAGGACGCGTGCGCCGCCCCGCACGACCCGCCGGGTCCCGGCGTCGACGGGGTCCGCGCACGCCCAGTCCGGCGCGCCGATGTTCACCTCGACCTCCAGCCCGGAGGCGGTGACCTGCCGCCACTCGGTGACAGGACCCCACGCCCCGACACGGACCACCTCCCCCAGGGCGAGCTCGCGGAGCCAGGCGTCGTCGTCGGCGTACCCGGCGGCCCGGGTCGTCAGGACCACGAGATCGACATCGGAGTCCTGCCGCGCCGCACCCCGGGCCCATGACCCGACCAGCAGCACCCCGACGACGTCATTCCGGCCGAGGGCCCACGCCGTGATCCGCTCCACCACCGTCCGGACCTCGGCACACCGCTCCGGCGCCACCACGGAAGAACTCTCCGCGGTCACCGGACGGCCCCCCGCCGCTCCCCCGGCACCTCGACCGCCGGCGCCTCGACCGCCGGCACGCTGCCCGTCGGCCCCGCCTCCCCGGCCGCGCCCGCCACGTCCGCCACCGCGCCTTCCGCGATTCCCACCGCGCCGTCCGCCGTCGGGGCCTCCTCCGGTCTTCGCCGCACCAGCGGCAGCGGATCCGCCGGCTCCAGGTCCGGGTCGTCGATCCGGAACGTGCGCACCCGCCCCACCTCCGACTGCGGTGTCTCGAACCGCACGGTGACCCGCCCCAGACCACTGCCCTGCACCCAGCCATGCCCCAGTACGGCATGCCGCACATCGTGCCCCGGACGCCACTGGTGCCCGTCCGGCGCCGCGTCCTCGCGCACCTGCTCGTCCGGCACCTCCTCCTCGACGCCCTCCGCTCTCGCCTCGGCGACCTGCGCGAACAGATCCTCCTGGGTGAAGTCGGCCAGGCCGCTGACACCCACCCCGAGCAGGCGCACCCCGCCCGTGGTGTCCACCGCGTCCAGCAGCCGGCCGGCCGCCTCCCGCACCACCGCGGGGTCGTCCGTGGGCCCCCGCAGGGTCTCGGACCGGGTGAGCGTGGAGAAGTCGTACCGCCGCACCTTCAGCACGATGGTCCGCCCCGACAGCCCGGCCCCCCGCAGCCTGCGCACACACCGGTCGGCCAGCCGCTGCACCTCCAGCTCCACCCGCACCCGGTCATGGATGTCCACGTCGTACGTGTCCTCGACCGACACCGACTTGGTCTCCCGCTCCGCCACCACGGGCCGGTCGTCCCGCGCCAGCGCCATCGCGTACAGGCCGTGCCCGTGGGCCTTGCCCAGCAGCCGCACGAGCTCGTCCTCACCGGCCTCGACGATCTCGTCGACCGTGGTGATCCCCGCCCGGCGCAGATGGTCACCGGTCGCCGGACCCACCCCCGGCAGGGTCCGCACCGGCATCGGCCCGAGCAGCGCCCGCTCCGTGCCCGGCTCGATCAGCACCAGGCCGTCGGGCTTGGCCTGCTCCGAGGCGATCTTCGCGAGCATCTTGGAGCCGGCCAGTCCCACCGATCCCGTGAGGCCGGTGACCGCACGGATGTCCGCCCGCAGCCGCACCCCGGCCAGCCGCGCCGACCCGCTGTCCCAGGCCGCCTCCCCGGCCTCCAGGTCCACGAACGCCTCATCCAGGCTCAGCGGCTCGACCAACGGGGACAGGGACCGCAGCAACCCCATCACCTGGTCGCTGATCGACCGGTAGAACGTGAAACGCGGGGTGAGATAGGCGGCGTTCGGCGCCAGCCGGCGGGCCTGGGCCATGGGCATCGCCGAGTGCACACCGAAGACCCTTGCCTCGTACGAGGCGGTCGCCACCACCCCGCGCGGCCCCAGCCCGCCCACGACGACGGCCTTCCCGCGCAGACTCGGCTTGGACGCCTGCTCCGCCTGGGCGAAGAAGGCATCCATGTCGAGATGCAGGATCGTGGGCGCGTTTCTCACATCTCCGATGCTGCACCACACCACTGACAACAGCACCGGACCGCACCCACAACGGCACCGGAGCACCGGACGTCGGCTCTCAGACCGCCCGGTTGCGCCGCCGCGCCAGCTCGTCCGCCGGGTTGTGCCCGACGAGCGTCTCCCCGGTGTCCACCCGCTCGCCGTGCAGCTGGGACAACGCGCTCTCGACGTCCCGCCACACCACGCCCACCGCGATCCCGAAGATGCCCTGACCGCCCTGGAGCAGCGCGTGCACCTCGTCCGGCGAGGTGCACTCGTAGACCGTGGCACCGTCGCTCATCAGCGTCATGCGCTCCAGGTCGCGAAACCCGCGCTCACGCAGGTGCTGGACGGCGGTGCGGATGTTCTGAAGTGAGACACCGGTGTCGAGGAACCGCTTGACGATCTTCAGGACGACGACGTCCCGGAAGCTGTACAAACGCTGCGTGCCGGACCCGTGCGCGGGCCGCACGCTCGGCTCGACGAGCCCGGTGCGCGCCCAGTAGTCCAGTTGTCGATAGGTGATGCCGGCGGCCGCACACGCCGTCGGGCCCCGGTAGCCGATCTGCTCGGACGCCATGGACGCCGTCCCTCCGCCGCTCGGCACGGCAGCCGGTCGCTGGGGAGCCAGGTCGGCCCCGCCGCTGTGCGCGGGGTACCCCCTGCCCGAGCGCAGCCGAGAACTCGGGGAAGGGTACGGACCGCTCCCCCCGACACCGAATCCGGGGGCACCCCCAGCCGTACCGTCGCCGCTGCTTCCCACGCCGACCTCCGTCCTTGACCTGCCTTCTCGACGGTAGGCAGTCACCAGGGGTGCGTCAACGATCGCCACACTCGCCACGCCGAGTGATAATCACCCAAGGAGCGGTTTCCCGCACCCCACTGCGGGGAAAGGCTAGCCGAATGCGCGGAGCGGGGGCCGTGCGCCGCTCTCACGGGCCACCGGCACATGACACACCGGGCACGCCCCGGGCGCCCCTCCAGCGCGCGGACCGTCCCGCCGGCCGGGCACGGACGGGCACCGCCCGCTACTGGTTGCTGGTGCCGAAGTCCTCCGGCGAGATCTGGTCGAGGAACTCGCGGAACTTCTCCACCTCGTCCTCCTGCTCGTCCGGGATGGCGATGCCCGCGTCGTCCAGGACCGTGTCGCTGCCATAGATCGGCGTCCCGGTGCGCAGCGCCAGCGCTATGGCGTCGGACGGGCGGGCGCTCACCTCGACACCACTGGCGAAGACCAGCTCGGCGTAGAAGACGCCCTCACGCAGGTCCGTGATGCGCACTTCCGTGAGCTCCTGGCCGACGGCCTCCAGCACGTCCTTGAACAGGTCGTGGGTCAGCGGCCGCGCGGGAGCCATGCCCTGCTGGGCGAAGGCGATGGCCGTCGCCTCCCCCGGTCCGATCCAGATGGGGAGGTAACGGTCGCCCCCCACTTCACGCAGCAGCACGATCGGTTGGTTGGAGGGCATCTCGACCCGGACACCTACGACATCGAGCTCGTTCACACAGCAACCCTAGGCCGTGCCCGGGACGTTTGGGTAGTCGGGCCGGGAACGGGTGACCGATCCGGCCTCCCGGAGCACCCGCCCGTCAGGGCAACCGCACGCCGAGCGCGGTCTGCACGAGCGCCGCGTGCAACCGGACCGTCAGCCCCGCGAGCTCCTTCGTCCGGGCCTCCGCATGGGCCCTGGTCTGGGGATTGCGATGCCGCCGGAGCGGGGCGACCACCTGGTCCACGAGCCCCGCCTCACGGTCCGCGGCGGCCTTCATCACCCGCAGGTGCCGGGGCTCGATACCGAAGCGCCCCAGCTCGGCGACGAGCGAGGCCACCGTGGCCGCCTCCGCGTCGTACACCCCGTCCTCCAGGGGCACGAGGAGCCCGTACGCCTCCCACTCCGCGAGCTCCGGCTCCTCGACCCCCGCGGCCGCCAGCAGCTCGGCCCGCCCGATCCGGGCCACCGTGGGCACGTCGGACAGCTCGGGCACGGTCTCGCCGTCCCGCTGCCGGCCCACGGTCGGCAACGGCGCGGCCTCACCGCGCTCCATGGCGTCCAGGTGCTCCCGGATCACCTTGAGCGGCAGATAGTGGTCGCGCTGCATCCTCAGCACGTGGCCGAGGCGCTCGACGTCCCGCGCGCTGAACTTGCGATACCCCGAGGGGGTCCGCTCCGGCTCGACCAGTCCCTCCGACTCCAGAAAGCGGATCTTCGAGATGGTGACGTCGGGAAACTCGTCACGCAGCACGTTCAGCACCGCGCCGATGCTCATCGGACCGCCGTCCGCGGCGGCGGTGCCGTGACCGGCACCGCCCCTCGGTGTTCGCAGCATGGACCTTCCCTGGGGACACCCCCGGACGGAACCCGGGGGAGGGTCAGTAGCCTCGCTGGCTCGCGTAGAAGACCAGCCGGTACTTGCCGATCTGCACCTCGTCACCGTTCGACAGAGCGACCTCGTCGATCCGCTCCCGGTTGACGTACGTGCCGTTCAGACTGCCGACGTCGGCCACCGTGAACGAACCGTCCGGCCGACGGCGGAACTCCACATGACGGCGCGAGACGGTCACGTCGTCGAGGAAGATGTCGCTCTGCGGGTGGCGCCCGGCCGTGGTCAGGTCGCCGTCCAGCAGGAAACGGCTGCCCGAGTTGGGCCCGCGGCGCACGACCAGCAGCGCGGAGCCGAGCGGCAGCGCGTCCACCGCGGCCTGCGCCTCGGGGGAGAGCGCCGGCAGCTGCGTCTGACCGGTGGTCTCGGAGTCGTAGGCCTCGAGACCGGAGATGGAGATGGTGGAGGTCGTCTCCGACGCGCGCTCGGGCGTCAGACCGGGCCTCAGCGGCGCGCCGCAGTTGGAGCAGAAGCGGCTGTTCTCCGCGTTGCGGTTACCGCACCTCGTACACACCAGGGCCGTCATAGGGGAAAACCCTCCGCCCGCACTCGAGGTCGACGGTTGGCCGAAACCTATGCCGCCGGCCTGGGCAGGGTCAACCGACGCCCCGCCCTGGCCTCCCGGAATGTCACCGCCCGGACCAGCCACCTGGTCGCGGAACAGCGGCCGCTCACCCTCCGCCTCGGGCTGTGCGCGATGACGGGCGGTCGCGTTGTCGCTGCCCTCTCGCGCGCTCTTGCCGAACAACTTCGCAAACAACTTCACGGGCGATTCCCCTTGACCGAAACAGACCCGCCCGTGGGGCAGGACGAACCCTGACTGAATACACCGGCCGACCCGGACACCTTCACAACGTCCGTATCCACCAGACAGTTTCCACCACGCACCACCCGATCGGTGCGCCGACCCCCCGCAACCTCATGCCCCTGCCGGACGGCCCCCATGCACCCCCGGTTCACTGGGAGGACGACCGAGCGTAGTCAGGCTGCTGCGCCGCTCGCAAGGCGTCCACGACGATCTTGGTCGATCGCTCGACGGTCACGGTGGCCTGCTCCTTCTCAAGAGTCTGCACCACGCCTCCAGGGATGTTGAGCGCCGGTTCGAGGTCCTGCGGCTTGCCGATGACCTTGAAACGATAGGGGGCGTTGATCTTGTTCCCGTCGACGCTCACGCTCTTGCCGGAATCCGTCAGAAACGTACTGGCGACGACCCGTACACCGTTCACCTGGATCGCCTCCGCCCCCGCCGCGCGCAGCTCCTGGATGGCGTCGAGCAGCATGTCCGCCTCGACCGTCCCCTTCGTGTCCTCGATGGTCATGGTGATACCGGGCCCCTGGGCGGCCACCGTGCCCGCCAGGACACCCAGTTGCTTCTCCTTCTCGACCGTCTGCTTCCGTGCCTCTTCGGCCTGGTCGGAACTGTTCTCCAGCTCCTGCCGCTGCTCCTCGAGGCCTTGCTTCTCGTCCTCAAGACGCTGAGTGCGGTCATCGAGTTCATCGAGGATGCGCACCAGATCCTCCTGGCGCGCGCCGCGCAGGGCGTTGCCGCTCTCGCTGTTGGAGGCGACCTGGACGGCCAGGCCGAAGCCGAGGCCGAACAGCAGCACGGCGACGATGAGTTGGGCCCGGGTCACGCGCGGCGGCCACAGTCCCTTCACCAGCCGCTGCCGCCCCGTCAGAGCGGGCTCCGCGGCCTGCCCCGGCCCCTGCTGCTGCGCGGGCACCACGGGGACCTCCGCGGGCAACTCCCTGCGCAGCCGGGTCGTCGCCGTGTCGTCCCGGTGCGACCCGTTGCCGTGCGGCTCGTGCCGGTGCGTCCCGCTCCCCTGCGTCCAGCTCCGGTGTGTCTCGTCCCGGCGCGTCTCGTCCTGGTCGTTCATCGGCCTCACGCCCGGAACACGTGCCGGCGGATCGCCGCGGCGTTGGAGAAGATGCGGATGCCGAGGACGACCACCACACCCGTGGACAGCTGGGATCCGACGCCCAACTCGTCGCCCAGGAAGACGATCAGCGCGGCGACGACCACGTTCGACAGGAACGACACCACGAAGACCTTGTCGTCGAAGATCCCGTCCAGCATGGCCCGCAGCCCGCCGAACACCGCGTCCAGCGCCGCCACGACGGCGATCGGCAGGTACGGAACGACAGCGGCCGGAATCTCGGGCTGGACCAACAGGCCGGCCACGACGCCCACGACGAGGCCCAGTACGGCGATCACGATGCGTCCTTCTCAGTTATCGGCTGTGCTGTACGTACGATCACACTCGGCGCGGCGGGCACCCGGACGTCGTCCTGCACGGAGATGGCGGTCCGGATGCCGAAGTTCTCCTGCAAGGCGTGCAGGTACAGCCCGTCGGAGCTGTCCTGGAACCGGGTACTGAGGTTCTGCCCGTCCCCCACCGCCAGCACCGTGTACGGCGGCACCAGCGGTTTGTTGTCGACCAGTATCGCGTCACCCGCGGCCCGGATCGCCGACAGGGCCGTCAGTCGCTGCCCGTTGATGGAGACCGCCTCGGCGCCGGAGGCCCACAGCCCGTTCACCACACGCTGCATGTCACGGTCGCGCACCCGCCCGGTGTCGGAGAAGCCGGAGGTCTCGCGGGGGTCGCCGTCACCGCCCGTGGAGGCTTCCTCTGCATCGTCCACGACGAGTTCGATCCCCGGCCCGTGCACCGCGACGGCGCCCGCCAGCATGCCCACCAGCTCCGCCTGCTCACCGCCGCCGCTGTCCCTGAGCGCTTCTCGCTGCCGGGCGCTCACGTCGGCGCGCAGTTCGTCGACGGTGTCCTCGAGCTTGTCGGCCGCCTCCGTCTCGCGGTCGATGCGGTCGATCAGTTCCTCGCGCTCCTTGGCGACGACCGGGGCGGCGGTCCGCGCCTGGGCCGCGCCGACGGTCACCACGAGGGCCGCGAGCACCAGCCCGGCGGCCAGTCCCAGCCTGGCCCGCAGGGTCCTGGGCAGGCCCTGGGTCCCGTCGGCCTGTTTGCGGGCGGCCGCCTCGGCGTACCCGTCGTCGAGGCTGTGGTCCATGACGTTGGTGAGCAGCGACATGGACGCGTCCGGGCGCGAGGCGCGCGCGGGTGTGCTCCGAACGGGGGGCTGCTGCGGCATGCCGCACATCGTCGCATGTCGCGGCCACTACCTGTGAACGACCCCACCGGCGTGCCGGACAGGCCTCCTCGGGGCCACCTGTCCGGCACGCGCGCGTGGACGTGCTGTCAGCGCCCGGCGCTGTCCACCACGGTCGCCCACTCGTCCAGCAGGGCCTGCGCGGAGGCGTCGTCGGGGCCTTCGGCCCACAGGTGGGTGACGGCCTCGGCGGGGTCCGGCAGGACCATGACCCAGCGTCCGTCCGTCTCCACCACCCGGACGCCGTCGGTGGTGTCCACGAAGCGGTCTCCGGCCGCCTCGACGACCCGCCGCATCACGAGCCCCTTCACGGCCCACGGGGTCGCCAGGTCCCGCTTCAGGACGTGCGCCCGCGGGATCCGCGCGTCGATCTGGCTCAGCGTGAGCTGCGTCCGGGCCACGAGCCCGATCAGCCGCACGAACGCCGCGGTCCCGTCGAAGACGCTGCTGAACTCCGGGACGATGAATCCGCCCTTGCCGTCCCCGCCGAAGATCGTCGACTCGTCCCGCCCGACCCGGGTGAGGTCGTCGGGCGAAGTCGTCGTCCACTCGACCTGCGTCCCGTGGTAGGCCGCCACCTGTTCGGCGATCCGGGTCGTCGTCACCGGCAGGGCGACCCGCCCGCTGCGCCGCTCGGCGGCCACCAGGTCGAGCAGCACGAGCAGCGCCCGGTCGTCCTCGATGATCCGGCCCTTCTCGTCCACCAGGGACAGCCGCTCGCCCACGGGGTCGAACCGTACGCCGAACGCGGCCCGCGAGGACGCGACGATCTCGCCGAGCCGTACGAGCCCCCGGCGCCGCATGTCGGCCGTCTCCGTCGGCCTGGACTCGTCCAGACCGGGGTTGATGGTCAGCGAGTCCACCCCGAGCTTGCCGAGCAGGCTCGGCAGGACGAGCCCGGCGCTTCCGTTCGAGGCGTCGACCACGACCTTCAGGCCGGACTCGGAGATCCCGGTGGTGTCCACGTTCCGCAGCAGCGACCCGGTGTAGGAGTCGAAGACGCTGGCCGGGAAGTGCAGGTCCCCGATCTCCCCGGGGAACGCCCGCCGGTACTCCTGCCGCGCGAACACCCGGTCCAGCTTCCGCTGACCGCCTTGCGACAGATCGGCGCCCTGTCCGTCGAAGAACATGATGTCCACGGAGTCCGGCACCCCGGGCGAGGTCCGGATCATGATGCCGCCGGCGCTGCCCCGAGCGGTCTGCTGCCGCGCCACCGGCAGCGGTACGTTCTCCAGGTCCCGCACGTCGATGGCGCTGGCCTGGAGCGCGGAGATGACCGCCCGCTTCAGCGCCCGGGCACCACGGGAGTGGTCGCGGGCGGTGGTGACGGTGGAGCCCTTCTTCAGGGTGGTGGCGTAGGCACCGGCCAGGCGCACGGCCAGTTCGGGCGTGATCTCGACGTTCAGGATGCCGGAGACACCGCGGGCGCCGAAGAGGTGCGCCTGTCCGCGGGACTCCCAGATCACCGACGTGTTGACGAACGCGCCGGCTTCGATGGTCTTGAACGGATAGACCCGCACATTGCCCTGCACGATCGATTCTTCACCGATCAGGCATTCATCACCGATGACGGCCCCATCCTCGATCCGGGCGGCCCGCATGATGTCGGTGTTCTTCCCTACGACGCATCCGCGCAGATTGCTGTGCTGCCCGACGTACACGTTGTCGTGGACGACGGCCTTGTGCAGGAAGGCGCCGCTCTTCACGACGACGTTGGAGCCGATGACGCTGTGCTCGCGGATTTCCGCGCCGGCCTCGACCTTGGCGTAGTCACCGATGTAGAGGGGTCCGCGCAGAACTGCGTCGGGGTGGACTTCGGCGCCCTCGGCCACCCATACGCCCGGGGAGATCTCGAAGCCGTCGAGTTCGACGTCGACCTTTCCTTCGAGCACGTCGGCCTGGGCCTTCACATAGCTCTCGTGCGTGCCGACGTCCTCCCAGTAGCCCTCGGCGACATAGCCGTAGATCGGCTTGCCCTCCTTCATGAGCTGCGGGAAGACGTCACCGGACCAGTCGACGGGCACGTCGGCCTCGACGTAGTCGAAGACCTCGGGTTCCATCACGTAGATGCCGGTGTTCACGGTGTCCGAGAAGACCTGGCCCCAGGTCGGCTTCTCGAGGAAGCGCTCGACCTTGCCTTCCTCGTCGACGATCGTGATGCCGAATTCCAGCGGATTGGGCACGCGCGTCAGGCAGACGGTGACCAGCGCGCCCTTTTCCTTGTGGAAGTTGATCAGTTCGGTGAGGTCGAAGTCGGTCAGTGCGTCGCCGGAGATGACCAGGAAGGCGTCGTCCTTCAACGCCTCCTCGGCGTTCTTGACGCTTCCGGCGGTACCGAGTGGCTTCTCCTCGTTGGCATAGCTGAGCTCCATTCCGAGCTCTTCACCGTCACCGAAGTAGTTCTTGACCAGTGACGCCAGGAACTGAACAGTGACGACGGTCTCGTTGAGCCCATGCCTTTTGAGCAGCCGCAGAACGTGCTCCATGATCGGCCGGTTGGCCACCGGCAGGAGCGGCTTGGGCATGCTCGAGGTCATAGGGCGAAGGCGCGTGCCTTCGCCTCCGGCCATCACGACGGCCTTCATGTCGGAAGCGTCCTCCTTGAAGAGACGACGGTCTAGCCGACTTCACCCGTCCAGATTGTCCCGCACTTTTCGGCGGCGGGCCATCGAGCCACTTCTCGGCAGGCGATCGGCAGGCTCAGTCGGCCATGGCGTCCGCACGGACCAGGCGGCGGACTTGTACCACGTAGAGGACTCCTGCCCACCAATAGAGCGTTGTACCCCATCCGGCGAACGCCCATCCGAAAATGGCAGCGAGTGACGCAAGCCATCCGGTTCCGTCACTGAGCAGCAGAAGCGGGAAGGCGTACATCAGGTTGAAGGTGGCCGCCTTCCCCAGGAAGTTCACCTGCGGCGGCGGATAGCCGTGCCGTCTGAGGATGCCCACCATCACCAGCAGGACCAGCTCCCGCGCGAGAAGTACAGCCGTCAACCAGAGGGGCAGAATGTCCCGCCAGGTGAGGCCGACCAGGGTCGAGAGGATGTAGAGCCGGTCCGCGGCCGGGTCGAGGAGCCGGCCGAGGCTGCTGACCTGGTTCCAGCGTCGCGCGAGCTTGCCGTCCAGGTAGTCGCTGACCCCGCTCAGGGCCAGCACCAGCAGGGCCCAGCCGTCGCTCTGCGGCCCCCCGAACTCAGGCCTGAGAATCAGCCACAGGAACAGCGGTACGCCGACGAGACGCGCCATGCTGAGGATGTTCGGGATGGTGAGGACCCGGTCGGTCTGAACACGGGTCTCCTGGACCTCCACCCGGGGGCCTCCAGTAGGAAAACGAGCCAACGATGCTCCCCGACCTTACCTCAACGCAAAAGAGCTCTGGCTCCCGGGCTGTATGCCCGGGAGCCAGAGCTCCAATTATTGTTCGGCGGCGTCCTACTCTCCCACAGGGTCCCCCCTGCAGTACCATCGGCGCTGTAAGGCTTAGCTTCCGGGTTCGGAATGTAACCGGGCG
>NZ_JBVHDT010000015.1:0-184782 GCF_055563235.1 Streptomyces sp. NPDC003248
AATCCACACCGAACCGGAAGGCCCTCACCTGTTCAAGACCCCTCAGCCGAGACCTGGCTCACCCGTCCACAACCTCCCGAGACAGAACACCTAGGTCCCGTCGCCCAGTTCCCGCAGCAGCCGGGGCAGCGCGGTCCCGATCGGCTCCCGTACGACCTCGTCGGCGATCCCGTCGTACGGTGTCGGCTCGGCGTTGACGATGATCAGGCGGGCGCCGTGGTCGGCGGCGACGCCCGTGAGGCCCGCCGCCGGATGGACCTGGAGGCTGGTGCCGACGGCGAGGAACACCTGGCACGCCTTGCTGATCGCGACGGCGTCACCGAGGACCACCGGGTCGAGGCGTTCGCCGAACATCACGGTCGCCGACTTCAGGATGCCGCCGCATCCCAGGCACGGAGGATCGTCCTCGCCGGCCTCCACGCGCGCGAGCGCGTCCCGCATCGGTCCGCGCGCGTGGCACCGGGTGCACACCACGCCGTGCGCGGAGCCGTGCAGTTCGAGCACCTTGCGGGCGGGCATCCCGGCGAGCTGGTGCAGCCCGTCCACGTTCTGCGTGATCACCCGCACCGGCACCCCGGACCGTTCCAGTCCGGCCACCGCCCGGTGCGCCGCGTTCGGCTCGGCCCGCAGGGCGCGGCTCTCACGGCGCATCTGCCAGGACCGCCGCCGGATCTCCGGGTCCCGCATGTAGTGCTCGTACGTGACGAGCTTCTCCGCCTCCGGATCCCGCCGCCACAGCCCGTCGGGCCCGCGGTAGTCGGGGATGCCGGAGTCCGTGGAGATGCCGGCGCCGCTGAGGAGGGCGACGAGGGGTTTGGCCATGCCGCCGAGGGTAGGGCGGCAGATCCGGCGTCGGCGAACGGATATCGGGCGGGCGGCGAGCGGTGCTACCGTCCCGGCATGGCCAAGGTCGCTGTCTCCCTCGATGCCGAACTGGTCGTCGAGGCCATGGTGCTCACCGGCGTGGGCAACCCCCAGGACGCCGTCGAAGTCGTCGTGCGCGACTACATCGCCCGCGGGCACCGCACCGAGGCGCGGACGGCCACGCGGGACGAGGCGCTGCGGGCGGTGGACGCGAAACCGCGCGACGTGGAGGGCTGATCCTCCAGCGGTACGGCCATGGCTACGCCACCCGGTGGCCGTTCTCCAGTTCGGCCGTGCCCGAGCCGTCCGCCAGGACGTCCAGCGCGGCCAGCACGCGCAGGCCCAGCGAACCCCGCAGATGGTCGGTGATCTCCGCGCGCGGCACCAGCCGCCAGGACAGCAGCTCCTCCTCCTGCAACCGGATCGCCTTGAGGTCGTCGTCGGTGAGGACCCCGCCGTCGTAGACGTATGCCACCAGGGGCGGCCGGTTCGTGCCGTGCGCCCAGTCCACCGTGAGCAGCCGGCCGGGTTCGCGGTCCAGGCCGATCTCCTCCAGCGTCTCGCGGCGGGCCGCCTGCCGCGGGGTCTCGCCGTCGTCGGACTCGATCGTGCCGCCCGGCAGCGTCCACCCCTCGCGGTAGTTCGGCTCGACCAGGAGCACCCGCCCCTCGCCGTCCCGGAACAGCACCGCGGCGCCGGCCAGGACGCGGGGGAGGGAGGCGATGTAGGCGGCGAAGGAAGTCTCAGCAGTGGTCATCCTGGAAGGGTAACCAGGCACCGCGCCTCCCACCCGGCTCACTGCGCGGCGCACGGGAGCGGGGACCGCCCCGGTCACGGCGCGTCCGCCCCCACCAGCCGCAGTGTCCGTTCCGCCAGCTCACTGATCCGCACCCCGTCGAAACCGAACACCGCGCTGCGCACGGTGTCCTCCAGGGGTTCCGTCCACTGGCCGGGGATGGCCCGCGCGCCGGTCAGGACCCCGGCGACCGAACCGGCCGTCGCCCCGTTGGAGTCGGTGTCCAGGCCGCCGCGGACGGTCAGCGCGAGCGTCCGCGTGAAGTCTCCGTCGCCGTAGAGGAGCCCGGCGGTGAGGACGGCCGCGTTGGGGACCGTGTGGATCCAGCCGAGGCCCGCCGTCTCCTCCGCCACCGTGGTCAGCGTGTCCTCCCAGGACAGGCGGGTGTCGTGCAGGGAGACGACACGGCGCACGGTGCGGGCGAGCCGGCAGCTCGCCGGGATCACGGCCAGCGCCTCCTCGACGGCGTGCCGGACCGTCGGCGCCGTGAACGCCGCCGAGACCAGCGCCGCCGCCCACATCGCGCCGTACACACCGTTGCCGGTGTGGGACAGCACGGCGTCGCGGCGGGCCAGCGCGGCGGCCCGGTACGGCACGCCGGGGCAGGTCCAGCCGTAGACGTCGGCACGGATCAGAGCGCCGATCCATTCCTGGTAGGGGTTGTCGTACGTCGCCGTCAGCGGAGGTTTCAGCCCGTTGGCGAGGTTGCGGTACGCGGCCCGCTCCGCCGTGAACGTCTGGAGGTACGGCAGCCGCAGCAGCCACTGCTCGCCGACCCGCTCGGTGCTGAAGCCGAAGCCGTGCGTCTCCAGCAGGTCCAGGCCGAGGATGGCGTAGTCGATGTCGTCGTCGCGGCAGCTGCCGTGGATGCGGCCGCGCACGCACTGCCGCCACTCGGGGCGCAGCGGCGCGTCGTCGTCCCCGGGGGCCGGCGCCGGCAGGTAGTCGGTGAGCGGCAGGGCGGCGGCCCGCCGCAGATAGCGGTCGATGCGCTCGCGCGTCCACACGTCGCCCTGCTCGACCGGTTTGCCGAGCATGTTGCCGGCGATCCGGCCGAGCCAGCCGCCGAGGACGCGGTCGGCGAGCTCGTGATCGGTGCCCACAGGGGTCATGGCTGCGGAGTACCCGTTTCCGGGGCCGCCGTGCGGCTCCGTCGCTGTTCGAGGGCCGGGCGGGGCATGACGGCGGGGGTCTCCTGAGGTTAAGGTCACTGCGGCGCGACTGGCCCCGACGTGCGAGGGGCCCGGAGAGCAAGGGGATGCAAGGTGGCGGACGCTGCAGCGCAGGGCACGCACAGGGTGCTCGTGGCCGCGGACAAGTTCAAGGGCTCGTTGACGGCCGTGGAGGTCGCCGAGCGGGTGACGGCCGGGCTGCGCCGGGTCGTGCCGGAGGCCGAGGTCGAGGCCCTGCCGGTCGCCGACGGCGGCGACGGCACGGTCGACGCGGCGGTCGCGGCCGGATTCGAACGCCGGGAGGTACGGGTCGCCGGGCCCCTCGGCCACGAGGTCACCGCCGCGTTCGCGCTGCGCGGTGACACCGCGGTCGTGGAGATGGCCGAGGCGAGCGGCCTCCAGCGCCTCCCGGCCGGGGTGTTCGCCCCGCTCACGGCCTCCACGTACGGCTCCGGGGAGCTGCTGCGGGCCGCGCTGGACGCCGGCGCCCGCACGATCGTGTTCGGGGTCGGCGGCAGCGCCACCACCGACGGCGGCGCGGGCATGCTGTCCGCGCTGGGCGCCCGCCTCCTGGACGAGGAGGGCGAGCCGGTCGCGCCGGGCGGCGGCGGCCTCACCGACCTGGCCCGCGTCGACCTGTCGGGCCTCGACCCCCGGCTGTCCTCCGTCGACCTGGTCCTCGCCAGCGACGTCGACAACCCGCTGACCGGCCCGAAGGGTGCCCCGGCGGTGTACGGGCCGCAGAAGGGCGCTTCCCCGGACGACGTCGAGACGCTGGACGCGGCGCTCGCGCGGTACGCGAAGGTGCTGGAGGCCGCGGTCGGCCCCAAGGCCGCGGAGTACGCCGCCGCGCCCGGCGCGGGTGCCGCGGGCGGCATCGGCTACGGAGCCCTGCTGCTCGGTGCCCGCTTCCGCGCCGGGATCGAGGTCATGCTCGACGTGCTGGGGTTCGCGCCGGCGCTGGAGCGGGCGGACCTGGTGATCACCGGCGAGGGCTCCCTGGACGCGCAGACCCTGCACGGCAAGGCGCCCGCGGGTGTCGCCGCCGCCGCCCGCGCGGCCGGCAAGGAGGTCGTGGCCGTCTGCGGCCGTCTCGCCCTGCCGCCGGAGGCGCTGGGCCGGGCCGGGATCCGGCGGGCCTACCCGCTGACGGAGGCCGAGCCGGACGTCGCCCGCTGCATCGCGGAGGCCGGGCCGATCCTGGAGCGGGTCGCCGAGCGGATCGCCCGGGACTACCTGGTCTGAGCGGGCTCCTCCCCGCCGATCGCGTCCAGCTCCGCCTCCGCGTCCCCCGGCAGCGCCAGCCCGGCCGCCGCGAGGTTCTCGTGGAGGTGGGCCAGGGACGACGTGCCCGGGATGAGCACGACGGCCGGGGAGCGCCGCAGCAGCCAGGCCAGCGCCACCTGCTGGGGCGTGGCCCCGAGGCGGGCGGCGACCCGGCTCAGCGTCCGGGATTGCAGGGGGGTGAAGCCGCCCAGCGGGAAGAAGGGCGCGAAGGCGATGCCCTCCGCCGCGCAGCGGTCGAGGAGGGCGTCGTCGTGCCGGTGGGCCAGGTTGTAGAGGTTCTGGACGGTGACGACGGGCGCGATCCGCTGCGCCTCGGTCAGCTGCCGGCCGGAGGCGTTGCTCAGACCCAGGTGACGGATCAGCCCCTCCTGGCGCAGCTCCGCCAGGGCGCCGAACCGCTCGGCGAGCGGCTCCTCGTCCGGGGTGTGCTGTCCGCCGATCCTGAGGTTGACCACGTCCAGCGCGTCCACGCCCAGGTGCCGCAGGTTGTCGTGGACCTGGGCCCGCAGGTCGGCGGGGGCCAGCGAGGGCAGCCAGGCGCCGTCCGCGCCCCGGCGGGCGCCGACCTTGGTGACGATGTGCAGGCCCGCGGGGTAGGGATCGCCGAGGGCCTCGCGGATGAGTTCGTTGACCACGGCGGGGCCGTAGAAGTCGGCGGTGTCGATGTGCGTGACGCCCGCGTCCACGGCCGCGCGCAGCACCGCGACCGCCTCGGCGCGGTCCTTCGGCGGGCCGAAGACGTTCGGCCCGGCCAGCTGCATCGCGCCGTAGCCCATCCGGGTCAGGGTCAGTCCGTCGGCGGGGGTGAGCGTGCCGCCGAGGGGGGACGCGGCCGTTCCGCCGGCCGGGGTCGCGCTCGTGCCGCCGTGGCGCGGGTTGTCGTAGGTCATGTCGTCGTGCCTTCCGGGTGGATCGGGGTGACGGCTCCACCCTGCGTCCCGCGCCCGGCCCGGTGGCAGAGCCCTGGGGTTCCTGGTGGTGACGGGGCCAGGCACCCGCGCGGGGCCCGGCCGTACGGTGGACGCATGAACGGGACGAACGCCCTCGGTGACTTCCTGCGGGCCCGGCGGGCCCTGGTGCGGCCGGAGGACGTCGGGCTGCCCGGCGGCGGCCTGCGGCGGGTGCCGGGGCTCCGGCGCGAGGAGGTGGCGCTGCTCGCCGGGATCAGCGCGGACTACTACCTGAGGCTGGAGCAGGGCCGGGACCGCCGTCCCTCGGCGCAGGTGCTCCGGGCCGTCGCCCGGGTGCTGCGGCTGGATGCGGACGCCGCCGCCCACCTCGCGGCGCTGGTCCAGGACCGGCCCACCACCGCACGCGGGCCCGCCCGTGAGCACGTCCCGCCCAGTGTCCTCCAGCTCATCGACGGCTGGCCGCGCACCCCGGCCTACGTCCAGAACCGGTTCACCGACTGCCTCGCGGCGAACGCCCTGGCCGCGGCCCTCTCCCCGAACTACGCCCCCGGCGTCAACCTCCTGCGCGCGGTCCTGCTCGACCCCGCCGAGCGCGCCCTGCGCCGCGACTGGGAGGAACTCACCGAGGAGGCGGTGGGCATCCTGCGGGGGCAGGCGGGACCGGATGTCGACGATCCGCGGCTGAGGGAGCTGGTCGGCGAGCTGTCCGTGCGCAGTGACCGCTTCCGTACCCTGTGGGCGCGTCACGACGTCCAGCCGAGGCGGGGACGGGTGAGCCGGATGCACCACCCGCAGGTCGGTGACCTCGACCTTCACTCGAACAAGATGACGATCGACGGGACCGGCGGTCTCACCCTGGTCGTCTTCCACGCCGAACCGGGCAGCCGCCACGCCGAGCTCCTCGACCTCCTCGGCAGCCTCGCCGCGACCGGCACGCCGGGCCCGGACTTCGATCGGGATCCGGCGTGCGACCGGTGACCGGGATCCCGTGTCCGGCCGGTGACCGGTGACCGGCGTCCGGGGACGCCGAAGGCCCCGGACCGGGGAGGTCCGGGGCCTTCGACGTCGTCGGACCGCCACGGGCGCTAGGGCAGCTGTGCCGCCCGTGCCTCGCGCCGGTTGTCGCGGAAGTTGTTCACCCGGCGGGCCGTGGCGAACAGCGGGATGACCGCGCCCATGACCAGCTGGAGGGCGCAGCCCGTCTGGAGGAGGAGCTGGCCGCTCGGGGCGTCGAAGGCCCACCCCGCCAGCAGACCCATCGACAGGACGATCCACGAGAGCATCGCGCCGGCGAGGCGGCCCCGCGGCTTCGGGTATTCCACCCGGCTCACCATCAGCCAGGCGGTCCCCAGGATGGCCAGGAGCGTCGCCACGAAGGGCAGCTCCAGCAGCACGATCGAGACGACCGTCAGCGCGCCGAACGGGGAGGGCATGCCCTGGAACATGCCGTCCTTCATCGTCACGCACGAGAAGCGGGCGAGCCGCAGCACCACCGCCAGCAGCACCACGATCGCGCCGACCGCCGCCACCCGCTGGTGGGCGTCGTCGGCGACCATGCCGTAGACCAGGACGAAGTAGGCCGGGGCGAGGCCGAAGCTGATCAGGTCGGAGAGGTTGTCCAGCTCCGCGCCCATGGGCGAGGAGCGCAGCTTGCGCGCCACCAGACCGTCGAAGAGGTCGAAGACCGCCGCGCAGAGCATCAGGATGACCGCCGTGGCCGCGCTGTGGCGGGCCATGCCGGACTCCTGGCTGCCGGTGAGGTGCGGGATCAGGATGCCGGTGGTGGTGAAGTACACCGCCATGAAGCCGCACGTGGCGTTGCCGAGGGTGAGGGTGTCCGCTATCGACAGCCGGAGAGAGAGGGGCATCTCCTCCTCTTCGTCCACCTCGTCGGCCTCGGGCACCCAGCCCGCCTGTGTCTCGGGGTCAATCACGGTCAATGCGAGTCACCCCAGCCACGGTCTTCTGCCCGACCTCGACCGCGATCTCCACGCCCTCGGGCAGGTAGATGTCGACGCGCGAGCCGAAGCGGATGAGACCGATCCTCTCGCCCTGCTCGACCTTCGTGCCCTCCGGGACGTAGGGGACGATACGGCGGGCGACGGCGCCGGCGATCTGGATCATCTCGATGTCACCGAGCTCGGTGTCGAAGTGCCAGACGACGCGCTCGTTGTTCTCGCTCTCCTTGTTGAACGCCGGCACGAACCCGCCCGGGATGTGCTCGACCGACGTCACCGTGCCGGCCAGCGGCGCGCGGTTGACGTGGACGTTGAGCGGGCTCATGAAGATCGCGACGCGGGTCCGTCCGTCCTTCCACGGCATGATGCTCTGCACCACTCCGTCGGCGGGGGAGATGACCCGGCCCTGCGCGATCTCACGCTCGGGGTCGCGGAAGAACCACAGCATGCCCGCGGCGAGAGCGGTGGCGGGTACGGCGACGGCCTTGGCGACACCCGAGCGGCGGGCGCGGACCAGGCTGACGGCTGCGGTGGCGACGGTCGGAAGGAGCCACGGCGATGCTCCGCGCGCAAGGCGTACGCCGGCCAGGCTGTCGCGAGGTGCAGAGGTTTGGCTGTGGGGCATGGATGACCTTCGTAGCGGATGATGCCGCGCTTCGACAGGGGGACGGCGGCTTTCCCGCGATCGTAGCGGTTCTGTGCGGCAACTGGGCAAGCCAGGAAGCCGAGTCGGCGGCGGGAGCGAGTTGACGGGGTGTGATCTTCTTCTCGAAGAAAACACCCCCAACCCGGACATCTAGCCTTGGAACTTATACTCCTCGAGCAGCCTGCGCCCGATGATCATTTTCTGGATCTCGGCGGTACCTTCACCGATCAGCAGCATCGGGGCCTCACGGTAGAGGCGCTCGATCTCGTACTCCTTGGAGAAGCCGTAGCCGCCGTGGATCCGGAAGGAGTCCTCCACGACCTCCTTGCAGTACTCGGAGGCGAGGTACTTCGCCATCCCTGCCTCTAGGTCGTTTCGTTCACCGGAGTCCTTTTTGCGAGCCGCGTTGACCATCATGGCATGGGCGGCCTCGACCTTGGTAGCCATCTCGGCCAGCTTGAACTGGATGGCCTGGTGCTGCGCGATCGGCCGGCCGAACGTGTGCCGCTGCTGGGCGTACCGCACCCCCAGCTCGAACGCGCGCTGCGCGACGCCGCAGCCGCGCGCCGCGACGTTGACCCGGCCCACCTCCACGCCGTCCATCATTTGGTAAAAACCTCGCCCCGTCACCCCTCCGAGCACGCGGTTCTCCGGAACCCGCAGGCCGTCCATGATCAGCTCGGTGGTGTCGACGCCCTTGTACCCCATCTTGTCGATCTTGCCCGGGATGGTGAGGCCGGGGCGGACCTCGCCGAAGCCGGGCTCCTTCTCCACGAGGAACGTCGTCATCGACTTGTGCGGGGCGGTGCCCTCGGGGTGTCCTTCGTCACTGCGGACGAGGACGGCGACGAGCGAGGACGTGCCGCCGTTGGTCAGCCACATCTTCTGGCCGTTCAGGACGTACGCGTCGCCGTCCTTCACCGCCTTCGACGTGATCGCCGACACGTCGGAGCCCAGAGCGGGCTCCGACATCGAGAACGCGCCGCGGACGTCCCCGGCGGCCATCCTCGGCAGGAAGTGGTCCTTCTGCTCCTGCGTGCCGTGCTGCTTGAGCATGTACGCCACGATGAAGTGCGTGTTGATGATGCCGGAGACGGACATCCAGCCGCGGGCGATCTCCTCCACGCACAGCGCGTACGTCAGGAGCGACTCGCCCAGACCCCCGTACTCCTCGGGGATCATCAGGCCGAACAGGCCCAGCTCCTTCAGTCCGTCGACGATCTGCTGGGGGTACTCGTCGCGGTGCTCCAGCTCGGTGGCGACCGGGATGATCTCCTTGTCCACGAAGTCGCGGACGGTGGAGAGGATCTCCTCCTGGACGTCCGTGAGACCCGCGGTCCGGGCGAGACGGCTCATTTCCGCTTCTCCTGGGTCTTCGGCTCGGGGCGGCCGGGCTGCTCTCCGCCGCGCTCCTTGATGTACGTCTCGGTCGGCACCATCACCTTGCGGCGGAACACGCACACCAGCGTGCCGTCCTGCTTGTGGCCCCGGGTCTCGACGTGGACGATCCCGCGGTCGTCCTTCGACCTCGACGGCCACTTGTCCAGCACGGTCGTCTCGCCGTAGATCGTGTCGCCGTGGAAGGTCGGCGCCACGTGCTTCAGCGACTCGATCTCCAGGTTGGCGATCGCCTTGCCGGAGACGTCCGGGACGGACATGCCGAGCAGCAGCGAGTAGACGTAGTTGCCGACGACGACGTTCTTGCCGAAGTCCGTCGTCCGCTCCGCGTAGTGCGCGTCCAGGTGGAGCGGGTGGTGGTTCATGGTGAGGAGGCAGAAGAGGTGGTCGTCGTACTCCGTGACCGTCTTGCCCGGCCAGTGCTTGTACACGGCACCGACCTCGAACTCCTCGTAGGTGCGCCCGAACTGCATCGCGCTCACGGCCCTCTCTAGTCGGCGGGGATCTCGAACGTGCTGGTGCGCCGCATGCCGGCGGCGCGTCCTTTGCCCGCGATGACCAGGGCCATCTTGCGGCTGGCCTCGTCGATCATCTCGTCGCCGAGCATCGCGGAGCCCTTCTTGCCGCCGGCCTCGGACGTGCAGTACTCGTACGCGTCCAGGATCAGCTCGGCGTGGTCGTAGTCCTCCTGGGAGGGGGAGAAGACCTCGTTGGCGGCGTCCACCTGGCCGGGGTGCAGCACCCACTTGCCGTCGAAGCCGAGCGCCGCGGCACGGCCGGCCACCTCGCGGAAGCCGTCGACGTTGCGGATCTGGAGGTAGGGGCCGTCGATGGCCTGGAGGTCGTTGGCGCGGGCGGCCATCAGGATCTTCATCAGGATGTAGTGGTAGGCGTCCGCCGGGTAGCCGGGCGGCTGCTCGCCCACGACCAGCGACTTCATGTTGATCGACGCCATGAAGTCGGCCGGGCCGAAGATGATCGTCTCGGTGCGCGGGGAGGCCTGCGCGATCTCGTTGACGTTGTTCAGGCCCTGCGCGTTCTCGATCTGCGCCTCGATGCCGATCCGGCCGACCTCGAAGCCCATCGTCTTCTCGATCTGGGTGAGGAGGAGGTCCAGGGCGACGACCTGCTGGGCGTTCTGCACCTTCGGCAGCATGATGCAGTCGAGGTTCTGCCCGGCGCCCTCGACGACGGTCACGACGTCGCGGTACGTCCACTCCGTCGTCCAGTCGTTGACGCGGACCACGCGCGTCTTGCCGGTCCAGTCGCCCTCGTTGAGGAACTTGACGATGGTGTGCCGCGCCTCGGGCTTGGCGAGCGGGGCGCACGCGTCCTCCAGGTCGAGGAAGACCTGGTCCGCCGGGAGGCCCTGCGCCTTCTCCAGGAAGCGGGGGTTCGAGCCCGGCACGGCCAGACAGGAGCGCCGGGGGCGAAGGCGGTTGACGGTCGTCATGCGGGGACCTCCAGGGGGTCGAGCTTGTTCGCTTTCCGGATCTCGTCGACGATGCGGCCGATGATCCCGGTGATGTCGAAGTCCTTCGGGGTGAAGACGGCGGCGACTCCGGCGGCCCTCAGCCGCTCGGCGTCACCCCTCGGGATGATGCCACCGGCGATCACCGGGATATCTGTGGCACCGGCCACACGCAGCCGGTCCAGCACGTCCGGGACGAGCCGGGCGTGCGACCCGGAGAGGACGGAGAGGCCGACGGCGTGCACGTCCTCGGCGAGGGCGGCGTCCACGATCTGCTCGGGGGTGAGCCGGATGCCCTGGTAGACCACCTCGAACCCGGCGTCCCGGGCCCGGACGGCGATCTGCTCGGCGCCGTTGGAGTGCCCGTCCAGGCCGGGCTTGCCGACCAGGAAGCGCAGCTTGCCCACGCCGAGGTCGGCCGCCGTCCGCTCCACCGCGCGGCGCACCCCGGACAGGGCCGAGCCGTCCCGCGCGGCCACGGCGACCGGCGCCGACGACACGCCCGTCGGGGCCCGGAACTCGCCGAACACCTCCCGCAGCGCGCCCGCCCACTCACCGGTGGTGACGCCGGCGCGGGCGCACTCCAGGGTGGCCTCCATGAGGTTGTCGGTGCCCTTGGCCGCCTCCTTCAGCCGCTCCAGCGCCTTGCAGGGGCGGGGGTGGTTGAACGGCGGCTGGTAGCGGGTGTCGCGCCAGTTCCGGAGCGAGGCGACGACACGGGCCTCGACGGCCGGGTCGACCGTCTGGACCGCGGTGTCGAGGTCGGCCGTCAGCGGGTTCGGCTCGGTCGTCTCGAAGACGTTGACGCCCACGATCTTCTCCTGGCCGGACTCGATCCGGGCCCGGCGCTCGGCGTGCGAGGCGACCAGCCGCGACTTCAGGTAGCCGGACTCGACGGCGGCCATCGCCCCGCCCATCTCCTGGATCCGCTCGATCTCCGCGAGGGACTCCTCGACCAGCCGGTCCACCTTCGCCTCGATCACCTTCGAGCCCTCGAAGATGTCGTCGTACTCCAGCAGGTCGCTCTCGTGGGCGAGGACCTGCTGGATGCGCAGCGACCACTGCTGGTCCCAGGGGCGGGGCAGGCCCAGCGCCTCGTTCCAGGCGGGCAGCTGCACGGCACGCGCGCGGGCGTCCTTGGAGAGGGTCACCGCCAGCATCTCCAGCACGATCCGCTGGACGTTGTTCTCCGGCTGCGCCTCGGTCAGCCCGAGGGAGTTGACCTGGACGCCGTAGCGGAAGCGGCGGTGCTTGGGGTTCTCGATGCCGTACCGCTCGCGGGTGATCCGGTCCCAGATGCGGCCGAAGGCGCGCATCTTGCACATCTCCTCGACGAAGCGGACGCCCGCGTTGACGAAGAAGGAGATCCGGCCGACGACGTCGCCCATGCGGTCCTGGGGCACCTGGCCGCCGTCGCGCACGGCGTCGAGGACGGCGACGGCGGTGGACATCGCGTACGCGATCTCCTGGACCGGTGTGGCCCCGGCCTCCTGGAGGTGGTAGCTGCAGATGTTGATCGGGTTCCACCTCGGCAGGTGGGCGACCGTGTACGCGATCATGTCCGTCGTCAGGCGCAGGCTCGGCCCCGGCGGGAACACATGGGTGCCGCGGGAGAGGTACTCCTTGACGATGTCGTTCTGGGTCGTGCCCTGGAGCCGCGTGAGGTCCGCGCCCTGCTCCTCCGCGACGACCTGGTAGAGCGCCAGCAGCCACATGGCGGTGGCGTTGATGGTCATCGAGGTGTTCATCCGCTCCAGGGGGATGTCCTGGAACAGCCGGCGCATGTCACCGAGGTGCGCGACCGGCACGCCCACCCGGCCGACCTCGCCGCGGGCGAGGACGTGGTCGGGGTCGTAGCCGGTCTGGGTCGGCAGGTCGAACGCGACCGACAGACCGGTCTGGCCCTTGGCGAGGTTGCGCCGGTACAGCTCGTTGGACGCCTCGGCCGTGGAGTGACCGGCGTACGTGCGCATGAGCCACGGCCGGTCCTTCTCCCGCTGCCCGTCGGCAGGCTGACGCTCAGTCATCTATGACCTCGGATGTCTCAGATGTTCCGGAAGCGGTTGATGGCGTCGACGTGCTGCGCGCGCTTCTCCGCGTCCCGCACGCCCAGGCCCTCCTCGGGGGCCAGGCAGAGCACGCCGACCTTGCCCTGGTGGACGTTGCGGTGCACGTCGTGGGCGGCCTGGCCGGTGTCCTCCAGGGAGTACACCTTCGACAGCGTCGGGTGGATCTTCCCCTTGGCGACGAGGCGGTTGGCCTCCCAGGCCTCGCGGTAGTTGGCGAAGTGGGAGCCGATGATCCGCTTCAGGGACATCCACAGGTACCGGTTGTCGTACTCGTGCAGGTAGCCCGAGGTGGAGGCGCAGGTGGTGATGGTGCCGCCCTTGCGGGTGACGTAGACGGACGCGCCGAAGGTCTCGCGGCCGGGGTGCTCGAAGACGATGTCGATGTCCTCGCCGCCGGTCAGCTCGCGGATGCGCTTGCCGAAGCGCTTCCACTCCTTGGGGTCCTGGGTCCGCTCGTCCTTCCAGAACCGGTAGCCCTCGGCGTTGCGGTCGATGACCGCCTCGGCGCCCATGGACCGGCAGATCGCCGCCTTCTGCTCACTGCTGACGACACAGATCGGGGTGGCGCCGCCGGCGAGCGCGAACTGCGTGGCGTAGCTGCCGAGTCCGCCGCTCGCGCCCCAGATGAGGACGTTGTCGCCCTGCTTCATGCCGGCGCCGTTGCGGGAGACCAGCTGCCGGTAGGCGGTGGAGTTGACGAGCCCGGGGGCCGCCGCCTCCTCCCACGACAGGTGGTCCGGCTTGGGCATCAGCTGGTTGGACTTGACCAGCGCGATCTCCGCGAGGCCGCCGAAGTTGGTCTCGAAGCCCCAGATCCGCTGCTCGGGGTCGAGCATGGTGTCGTTGTGGCCGTCGCTCGACTCCAGCTCGACGGACAGGCAGTGCGCGACGACCTCGTCACCGGGCTTCCAGGCGTTGACGCCGGGGCCGGTGCGCAGCACGACGCCCGCGAGGTCGGAGCCGATGATGTGGTACGGCAGGTCGTGGCGCTTCGTGAGCTCGCTGAGCCTGCCGTAGCGCTCCAGGAAGCCGAAGGTCGACAGCGGCTCGAAGATCGAGGTCCACACGGAGTTGTAGTTGACCGAGGAGGCCATGACGGCCACCAGGGCCTCGCCGGGGCCGAGTTCCGGCACCGGCACGTCGTCCAGGTGGATCGACTTGCGGGGGTCCTTGTCGCGGGTCGCGAGGCCCGCGAACATCTCCGTCTCGTCCTTGTGCACGGTGATCGCCCGGTACGACTCGGGGAGCGGCAGGGCGGCGAAGTCGGCGGACGTGGAGTCCGGTGACTGGATCGCGTCCAGGATGTCCTTCACGGTCACGGTGTTGCCTCCGGCGATGAGCGCCCCGAGGGAAGGGCGCTGGGGGTTGCGTCGGTGCTGCTGAGGGGTGAGGGCGGGCCGTCGGTTCGGCGGGTGGTGCGGTCCGGCAGCGCTGGGTGGCGCGGGAGGGTGCCTGTGACGCAGGCGTCCGGGCGCGCGAGCCGTGGGCTTGCGGGGACAGCCGGCGTACGTCTGGTCTCTGCACGCCGGCCGCCCGGACACCTTCAACGTATGACACCGCGTGTCACCCCGCAAGGCACTGAGTGCCAGAAATTGCTCTCAGATGAAATCTTTACGTAACAAATGAGCGATGATCGATCGAACGGGCTCGGAAATCCGCGCGAAAACCTGCCCCGACATGCCAAAACGGCCACCCGGGCGGGTGGCCGTCGTCACAGTGACCGGCGGTGCCGGAGCGTTCCGGAGCGTCCTCAGCGCTCCCTCAGCGCTCCTTCAGCGCCTGCTCGATGGTCCGCATCACCTCGTCCAGCGGGGCGTCGGTGCGGGCGACCGTCACCAGCACCTCGCCCTGCGCGGAGACCGCGGCGGGGGCCGTCCTGGGGGCGGCGGAGCCGCCCCGCCCGGCTCCGATGCCCGTCCCGAACGTCTTGCGGACGATCGCGAAGGCATGGTCGAGCTGGGCCTCCACGTCGCCCTGGCCACCGGCCCTGAGCCAGCGCCGCAGCACGTGGTTGTGGGCGGTGACCACGGCGGAGGCGGCGACCTCGGCCAGCAGCGGGTCGTCGTTGGCGTCGTCGTCGTGGGCGTGCTCGTCGAAGTGGCCGAGGAGGTAGCGGGTGAAGAGGCGCTCGTAGCGGGCCACCGACGCGATCTCGGCCTCGCGCAGGGTGGGCACCTCGCGCGTGAGCTTGTAGCGGGCGACCGAGATCTCCGGCCGGGCCGCGTACATCGTCATCACTTCCTTGATCCCGCGGCACACCGTGTCGAGCGGGTGCTCGTGCGCGGGAGCCGCGTTCAGCACCGCCTCGGCGCGGATCAGCGTGTCGTCGTGGTCGGGGAAGATCGCCTCTTCCTTGGAGCGGAAGTGGCGGAAGAAGGTGCGGCGGGCGACCCCGGCCGCGGCCGCGATCTCGTCGACGGTGGTCGCCTCGTACCCCTTGGTCGCGAACAGCTCCATGGCCGCGGCCGCCAGTTCCCGGCGCATCTTGAGCCGTTGGGCCGCCGCGCGGGAGCCTGCGGCACTTTCCGGCGCGTCGGGCGTGGCGGGGGTACGTGAGGACTTGGCGGGCTGGGACATGCCCTGAACGTACTGCATGTGCGCAGCTCGGCGCGCCTGTGCGCGGTTTCCCCCGCCCCGGGCGGGCGGGGCGGGGGCCGCCGGTTCCAGCAGGCCGCCCCAGTCCGCACCGGCCCGGAACCAGTCGCCGACGCCGTCAGCGGCGGGCATACTCGCGGAAGCCGCGGCCCGTCTTGCGGCCGAGGCAGCCCGCGGCCACCAGGTGCTCCAGCAGCGGTGCCGGGGCCAGTCCCGGGTCCCGGAACTCGCGGTGCAGGACCTTCTCGATGGCAAGCGAGACGTCCAGCCCGACCACGTCGAGCAGCTCGAAGGGGCCCATGGGGTAGCCGCCGCCCAGCTTCATCGCCGCGTCGATGTCGTCGAGGGACGCGTAGTGCTCCTGCACCATCTTGATCGCGTTGTTGAGGTACGGGAACAGCAGCGCGTTCACGATGAAGCCGGCCCGGTCCCCGCAGTCGACGGCGTGCTTCCCGATCCTGCCGCACACCTCGTGGACCGTCGCGTGGACGTCCTCGCCGGTCAGGACCGTGCGGACCACCTCGACCAGTTTCATGGCGGGCGCCGGGTTGAAGAAGTGCATGCCGATCACGTCCTGCGGGCGTGAGGTGGCGCGGGCCAGGGCGACGACCGGGAGCGAGGAGGTCGTCGTGGCGAGCACCGCGCCGGGCCTGCACACCTTGTCCAGCGCCGCGAACAGCTGCCGCTTGACGTCCAGGTCCTCGGCGACCGCCTCGACGGCCAGGTCGACGTCGGCGAAGGCGTCGTGGCTGCCGGCCGTGGTGATCCGCTCCAGGGCCTGCGCGGCGGCCTCGGCGGTGAGCCGGCCCTTGTCGACGGAACGGGACAGCGACTTCCCGACGCGGGCCTTCGCGGCCTGGGCCTTCTCCTCGCTGCGGGCGGCCAGGACGACGTCGAAGCCCGCCTTGGCGAAGACCTCGGCGATGCCCGAGGCCATCGTGCCGGAGCCGGCCACACCCACGGCGCGCACCGCGCGCCCGGGGACACCGCTCCCGTCCGGGGCGGGCGTGAAGGCATCCGGCACGACCGTCGGGCTGCCCGGCGCCTCGTACGTGTAGAAGCCGCGGCCCGACTTGCGGCCGGTCAGGCCGGCCTCGCTGAGCTGCCGCAGGATCGGCGCGGGGGCGTGCAGCCGGTCGTGGGAGGCGGCGTACATGGCCTCCAGGACCGTCCGCGCGGTGTCGACGCCGATCAGGTCGAGCAGGGCGAGCGGGCCCATCGGCAGGCCGCAGCCCAGCCGCATCGCGGCGTCGATGTCCTCGCGGGAGGCGTACTTCGCCTCGTACATCGCGGCGGCCTGGTTGAGGTAGCCGAACAGCAGCCCGTCGGCGACGAACCCCGGCCGGTCGCCGACCGCGACGGGCTCCTTGCCGAGGTCCAGCGCGAGATCGGTGACGGCGGTGACGGCGGCCGGCGCGGTCAGCACCGAGGAGACGACCTCGACCAGCTTCATCGCCGGCGCCGGGTTGAAGAAGTGCAGCCCCAGCACGCGCTCGGGACGCGCCGACTCCGCGGCGAGCCGGGTGACGGACAGCGCGTTGGTCCCGGTCGCCAGGATCGCTCCGGGCCGCACGATCCCGTCCAGCTCCCGGAAGACCTGCTGCTTGATCTCGTACGACTCCGGCACCACCTCGATGACCAGGTCGGCGCCGGCCGCCGCGCCCAGGTCGGTGGAGGTGCGCACCCGGGCGAGGGCGTCCGCGCGCTCCCGCTCGGTCAGCCGGCCGCGCGCCACGGCACGGGCGGTGGAGGCCTCCAGGGCGGCGCCGCACCGCGCCGCCTGGGCCTCGCTGATGTCGATGCCGGTCACCTCGCGGCCGGCCCTGGCCAGGACCTCGGTGATGCCGGTGCCCATGGTGCCGAGGCCGACCACGGCGATCGTCCGCAGCGGGGACGGGGCGGGGGACAGGGGAGTGGCCATCGCGGGACTCCAGAAAATGAGGGTGACGACGGGGAACGCGCCCGTGCGCCGAGGACTCCGAGAGTTCCAGTAGCTCCGAAGAGGCCTGGGCGCAGCGGGTGCGGAAGGAGTGCGGGTGGTGCCGGGCTACAGGCGCACACGCCCGGGGCCGTCGCTGCGGACGCGCACGCGTCCGAGAACGGTGATGACCGACCGGCCCTGTCCCGGGACCGGGTCGTACAGGAGGTACCTCGTACAGGAGGTACGAGGCGTACCGAACCGACTGCTCCCGTCGGCGGCTGCGTCACCAGGCCGCCACGAGGGGGTTCCGCGAGTGGGTAACTCGCTCGTCTGAGCCTAACCGGCGGGTAACGAGCGCGCCAGCCCTCGGAGTTTGTGATGTACGTCCCGCCGTCGCGGGGGCGGGCCTAGGCTCGGGCGCATGGACGAGGAGTTGCGATCGCTCACGGAGCGCTTACGGCGGGAGTCGGGGGACTCACCGGAGTTCGGGCGGCTCGCGGCGACCGACGACCGCGACGCGCTCGCCGAGGTGCTCACCGCCGCCGGGCAGCCCCTGTGGGCCCGGGAGATGGCCGCGTTCCGGCTGGGCGTCGCGGGGGACCGGCGGGCCTTCGAGGCGCTCGTCCTCCTCCTCAACCACCGCGACCCGCCGCGCTGCGCCTCCGCCGCCCACGCCCTGGCCCGCCTCGGCGACCCCCGCACCGCCCGCGCCGCCGCCGCCATCGCCACCAACGAACTGCGCGTCGCGTACGCCCTGCACCCGGTGCGGCTGCTGGTGGAGCTGCGCGCGCCCGAGTCGGTGCCCGCACTGATCACGACGCTGCGGCGCCGGCTGAGTCCGCACGACCCCTACCGGCGGGTGGCGCTCGCCTGCGTGGACGGCCTCGGCACCCTCGGCGACGACCGGGCCCGGCCCGTCCTCAACGACGCCCTCGCGCATCCGGTCCTGGCGGAGGCGGCGGTACGGGCGTTGGCGCGGATCGCGCGCCTGGGGTGAAGGGGGTTCGTGCGGGGTGTTGGTGGGGGGTGGGGGTTGGGGGGTGCTGCGGTGGGTGGGTCGCTGCGGGTCGTGGGGGTTGGTCGCGCAGTTCCCCGCGCCCCTGGGGGTGGGGGTGAGCGGCCGTCAGGGGGTTGGGGGCGGTGCAGGGCTTCGGCGCCGCCCCCGGCAGGGCGTTGGGTGGTGGTGGTCAGCTGCGGAAGCCGAGCAGGCCGTGCAGTGTCGCGCCGCGGGTCGAGCCTTTGGCGGCCTTCGCGCTCAGCGGCTCGGGGGCCGGCAGCGCGGTGCACACCGCGTCGACCGGGCCGGTGCCGCGCGGCACCGTGCCGTCCGTCAGGTAGGCCGCCAGGTGCTTGTCCAGGCAGGTGTTCCCGCTCAGCGTGATGCCGTGGTTCCCGCCGCCCTCCTCGACGACGAGGCGGGAGCCGCGCAGCAGGGAGCGGACCGTCGTGGCGCCCTCGTACGGGGTGGCCGCGTCGTCCGTCGCCTGGAACAGCAGGACCGGGGGCAGCTTGCCGTTCCTGATGTTCACCGGGCCCAGCGAGCGCGTCGGCCAGAACGCGCACGGCGCGTTGTACCAGGCGTTGTTCCACGTCATGAACGGCGCCTTCCGGTGCACCGCCCAGTTGTCCGAGCGCCACTCGTCCCAGTCCCGCGGCCAGGAGGCGTCACGGCACTGCACCGAGGTGTAGACGCTGTAGCCGTTCTCCCCGGAGGCGTCGACCGCGGCGAAGTTCTCGTACGCCTCGACCAGCGGGTCGGCGTCGGCGGTGGTGGCGTACGCGGCGAACGCCTCGGCGAGGTAGGGCCAGTAGCCGTTGTAGTAGCCGCCCGGCAGGAAGGTGTCCTCCAGTTCGGCGGCGCCCACCTTGCCGCCCGCCGGCCGCTTCGCCAGCGCCGCCCGCATCGCGTACCACTTCGCCTCGACCGCCTCGGGGTCGGTGCCGAGGCCGTACGTGGCGTCGTGCCGGGCGATCCACGCCATCAGGGCCCGGTGGCGGCCGTCGAAGGCGACGTCCTGGGCGAGGTTGTCCTCGTACCACACACCGGTGGGGTCGACGACGGAGTCGAGGACGAGCCGCCGCACCCGCTCCGGGTACAGCTTGGCGTAGACGGCGCCCAGGTAGGTGCCGTAGGAGTAGCCGAAGTAGTTCAGCTGCCGTGTTCCGACGGCCCGGCGGATGGCGTCCATGTCCCGTACGGCGTCGAGGGTGTCGATGTACGGCAGCACGCTCGCGTACTTCTTGCCGCAGGACTCGGCGAACGACCTGGCGCGCTTGAGGTTGGCCCGCTCGACCGCCCCGGTCGCCGGCAGCGAGTCGGGGCGGACCGGGGTGAAGTGGCCCGGCGCGCAGTTCAGCGCCGGCGTGCTCCTGCCCACTCCGCGCGGGTCGAAGCCGATGACGTCGTACTGGGCCGCCACCTCCTTCGGCAGCGCCGACGCGACGTAGCCGGCGAGCGTCAGCCCGCTGCCGCCGGGCCCGCCGGGGTTCACCAGCAGCGGCCCCTGGTACGTCGTCGCGGTGTGCGGTACGCGGGACAGCGCCAGCGTGATCTTCTTCCCGCCCGGCTTCGCGTGGTCGAGCGGCACCTCGAGGGACGCGCACTGAAGCGTCGGGTAGTCGGTGGTGGCGCACTTCTTCCAGGTGAGCGCCGCCGTTCGGGCGGTGTCCGCGGGGTGCGACGGGTCGGCGGCGGCGGGTGCGGCGGTGATCGTCCCGGCCACGACGGCGGCGGCAGCGCACAGCACGGCTGCGCGTTCTCTCATGAAGTCCTCCCAGGACGGAGGTCGACGGGCCGCGGTGGTCACGGCCCTCGGCGCATCGTCCCGGAAAGAGCGTCCGTAAGAACCCGTTCTGCCGATTGTTGACCCGTTTGCGTCGCGGGATGCCCTCGGACGCGCTCAGATCAGGCTGAGTTGGGTCGGCCCCGACCCGGCGGGCCGCTCCACCGGTTCGGGCGGCCGGATCCTGCGGGGCATGCCCGCGCGCGTGGGACCGATCCCGTACTCCCCGGCCAGTTCGTGGACCTGACGGGTGATCCGGCGCTGGTACCACGTCGGGGCGTAGGCGCCGTCCGCGTACAGCCGCTCGTAGCGGCGCACCAGGTGCGGGTGGTGCCGCCCGAGCCACGCCATGAACCACTCGCGGGCGCCGGGCCGCAGATGCAGCACCAGCGGGGTGACGGAGGTCGCCCCGGCCGCGGCGATCGCCCGGACGGTGTCGCGCAGTTGCGCCGGCCCGTCGCCGAGGAAGGGGATCACCGGCGCCATCAGCACCCCGCAGCCGATGCCGTGCCCGGCGAGGGTGCGCACGACGTCCAGGCGGCGCTCGGGGGCCGGTGTGCCCGGCTCCACGGTGCGCCACAGCTCGGTGTCGGTGAAGCCGACCGACACGGAGATCCCCACGTCGGTCACCTCGGCGGCCTGCTTCAGCAGGTCGAGGTCGCGCAGGATCAGGGTGCCCTTCGTCAGGATCGAGAAGGGGTTCGCGCGGTCGCGCAGGGCCGCCAGGATGCCGGGCATCAGCCGGTAGCGGCCCTCGGCGCGCTGGTAGCAGTCGACGTTGGTGCCCATCGCGACGTGCTCGCCGTGCCAGCGGGGCGAGGCAAGCTGGCGGCGCAGCAACTCCGGCGCGTTCACCTTGACGACGATCTGGGTGTCGAAGCCGACGCCGGTGTCCAGGTCCAGATAGCCGTGGGTCTTGCGGGCGAAGCAGTACACGCACGCGTGCGTGCAGCCGCGGTAGGGGTTGACCGTCCATTCGAACGGCATGCGCGAGGCGCCCGGCACCCGGTTGAGGACCGAGCGGGCCCGCACCTCGTGGAAGGTGATCCCGCGGAACTCGGGGGTGTCGAAGGTGCGGGTGGTGACCGCGTCCGCACCGAACAGCGCGGCGTCCGCCGCCCGGTCGTGGCGGGACCCCACGGTGAGGTTCTCCCAGCGCATGACGCCTCCTCGGTAGCGCTGCGCCCACAATAGAACAAGTGTTCCTATGATCGTGCGACGGCCCTTTCCGACCGTCCCGCGACCGCTCGCGCAACCCCGATTTGGGCGCCCGGGACCCGGGGTGGTTGGCTTGCCCCCACACCCGAGGAACCTTGAGCACCACGGACCTGGAGGAACAGCAATGGCGCAGGTCGAAGCCACCACCGAGCGGGTCGTCGCGGCGGACCCGGAGACGGTGTTCGACACGCTCGCGGACTACAGCGGTACGCGTGCGAACCTGCTGCCCGAGCACTTCAGCGAGTACGAGGTGCGCGAGGGCGGCGACGGTGAGGGCACCCTCGTCCACTGGAAGCTCCAGGCCACCAGCAAGCGCGTCCGCGACTGCCTCCTGGAGGTCACCGAGCCCACCGACGGGGAGCTCGTCGAGAAGGACCGCAACTCCTCGATGGTCACCGTCTGGCGCGTCACCCCGGCCGGCGAGGGCAAGTCCCGCGTCGTCGTCACCACCACCTGGACCGGCGCCGGCGGCATCGGCGGCTTCTTCGAGAGGACCTTCGCCCCCAAGGGCCTCGGCCGGATCTACGACGTGCTCCTCGCCAACCTCGCCACCGAGGTCGAGAAGTAGTCCCACGCGGAGTCCCACGCGGTCGAGGGCCCGGCACGCCACGGCGGTCGGGCCCTTTCGCCGGTTCGGGCCGTTCTCCCTCCGGACCGCACCGGACCGCACCGGACCGCACCGGACCGCACCGGACCGGACCGCACCAGACCGCACCGAACCGGACCTGATCTGACCAGACATGACCTGACCGGACAGCACCCTGACCGAACCGAACCGGACCGGACAGGACCCCCCTCCGTACCCGTCATCGCCGCCGTGAAACCAATTCCAGGATTGCCGCACATGCCCGGCGACGTGCGCCGTACGGTGGTGGCTGCGGGGACGGATCTTGCACAGCTCTGGGGAGAGAGGTCTGGGCCATGGACCGTGGCACCGACAGGGGCACGCCTCCCAGCCGCGGAGCCGACAGCGGTACGGCGGCCGGTCCCGCCGACGCCGGACGCGTCCCGCTCGCCGTGGTCGTGGTCGACCGCGACGGCCTCGTCTCCCACTGGAGCAGCGGCGCCCGCCGCCTCTTCGGCGTCCCCAAGGACGAGGCGATCGGCCAGGACGCGATCGACCTCCTGCCCGTCTCCGGCGCCCTCCCCGAGGACGACGACGACCTCCCGTACGACGACGGCCTCCCGTACGGGCAGGACGCGGCCGCCGACGGACTCGGCCCGGGGCTGGGCGACTCCCTCGACGGCGGATTCGGCTACCCGGCCGCGGGACGGGCCCGGCTGACGGTGCCCGGGCGGAGAAGCGGGACGGGGGACCCGCCGCCCGCGGGGTGCGGGAGGGACCGCGTCGACGTGCTGTGGTGGGCGTACCCGCTCGTCGGACCGGGCCGGGAGCGGCTGCTCGTGCTGGCCGCCGACGCCCGGGCCCTGTACCACCGCGAACAGGCGGACGGCCCGCTCGTCGAGCGCATCGCACCCGGCTTCGCCCTGCACACCGACTTCCCCGGCGCCGCCGACCTCGCCCGCCGGCTCCCCGAGATCCTGCCCAGCATGAGCGTCGGCGAGAGCGCCCGCATCGTCGGCCAGGTCCTCGAACTCGGCTATCCCGTCCTGGAGTTCAGCCAGAACGACCGGGTGCCCGTCACCCCCGACTGGGGGGTGGCCCGGCGCGCCGAGCGCAGGGCCCGCCGCGAGCGCGCCGCCCGTGCCGCCGCCGAGGGCCTGCCCGCGCCGGAGAACCCCGACGACGAGGGCGAGGACCTCGAACACGCGGCCGTCCGCGAACGCCTGGAGTTCCTCAACGAGGTCAGCGGCCGCATCGGCACCTCCCTCGACCTCTCCCGCACGATCGCCGAGGTCAGCAGGGCCGTCGTCCCCCGCTTCACCGATGTCGCCGGCACCTACCTGCGGGAACAGGTCGTCGCCGGCGAGGGCTTCCCCGAGGGGGTGCCGGACACCACCACCCTGTGGCACCGGGTCGCCGTGGAGCACACCGACGAACCCGGCCGCTGGGACGACGTGGTCCCCGTCGGCGAGGCCATGCCCTTCCCGGCGCACACCCCGTTCTTCCGGTGCATGACCACGGGCGAGCCGGTCCTCGTGCCGCGCGTCGACGAGCGGATGGCCCACGCCATCGCCTCGCAGTTCGAGAAGCGCGACATCCGGCCCCTGATCGCCGGCCGCTCCCTGCTCGTCGTCCCGCTCAAGGCCCGCGACGTCGTCCTCGGCTTCATGATCCTGCTGCGGCACCCCGAGCGCGCCGAGTTCGACGACATGGACCGGGTCACCGGCGCCGAACTCGCCGCCCGCGCGGGCCTCGTGCTCGACAACGCCCGGATGTACACCTACCAGGAGAGCGTCGCCGAGGCCCTCCAGGACAGCATGCTGCCGCGCATCCCGCCGCGCCGGGCGGGCTGCGACATCGCCACCCGCTATCTGCCGGGCACCCTGCTCGGACGGGTCGGCGGCGACTGGTTCGACTCGGTCAAACTGCCCGGCGCCCGCACCGCCCTCGTCGTCGGCGACGTCATGGGGCACGGCCTCGACTCCGCCGCCATGATGGGCCAGTTGCGTACGGCGGTGCAGACCATGGCCGCCCTCGACCTGCCGCCCGCCCAGCTCCTGCGCAACCTCGACGACCTCGCCCAGCGCCTCGGCGACACCTACCTCGCGACCTGTCTGTACGCCGTCTACGACCCGGTCGCGGGCGAACTCCACCTCGCCAACGCGGGCCACATCCCCCCGGTGCTGGTCCGGGCCGGCGACGGCCGCAGCGAACTGCTCGACCTGCCCACGGGCGCGCCGATCGGCGTCGGCGGCGTGCCCTTCGAGGCGGTCCGCGTCCGGGTGGAGCCCGGCGACCGGCTCGTGATGTGCACCGACGGCCTGGTCGAGGTGCGCGGCGAGGACATCGGCGTGCGCCTGGCGGCCCTGTGCGCGTCCGCCGCGCATCCGGCCGCCTCCATGGACGACGCCTGCGACACCATCGTCCGCGCCCTCAACCCGCGGGGCGGCCGCAAGGACGACGTGGCCCTGCTCATGGCACGCCTCAACGGCATCGCCCCCGGCGACGTCGCCGAGTGGACCTTCCCCCTCGACCCGCGCGAGGCGGCCCGGGCCCGCGCGGTGGTCCGCGAGCAGCTCCACGACTGGGGGCTGTCCGACCTCGTGCACCCCGCCGAGCTGATGGTCGGCGAACTGGTCACCAACGCCCTGCGGCACTCCCACCGCCGGCCCGTCGCCCTGCGGCTCGTCCGCGGTGACACCCTGCTGTGCGAGGTGGACGACGACGACCACGAGCTGCCGACCCTGCTGAGCGCCGGGCCCGGCGACGAGGCGGGGCGGGGGCTGCGCGTGGTGAGCACGCTGGCCCGCGAGTGGGGCACCAGCCGCACGGCCGACGGCAAGTCGGTCCGCTTCGAGCTGACACTGCCCCGCCGCTGACGCCGGCCGGAGCGCGCCGAACACACGGCGGGCGCGCTCCGGGCCTGCCCCCCTGCACGCCCCGGCGCGCTCCCGGCGTACGGGCGGGGCGTGCCGGATCACCTGGTGCGCTTGTCCGCGCCCCCGGGGAGCGATACACCGTACTGGCCCGTCACTACGGCGGATCGGCCTCGCACCCAGGGGAGTTGGGCATGAGCGTGACGCGTCGGTACCGGGAGGCCTGGGAGGGCTTCTGGCGCGAGGCCCCCGGGGAGGCGGGCGGCGTGTTCTGGGACGCCGACCCGGCGGTGACCGCCGCCCACCACCTCGCCTACTTCGAGCCCCGGCTCGTCGACCCCAACCTGCCGCTGATCGACCTGGGCTGCGGCAACGGCACCCAGACCCGCTTCCTCGCCGACCGCTTCCCCCAGGTCGTCGGCGCCGACCTGGCCGCCACGGCCCTGGACCACGCCCGTCGCGCCGACCCCGCCGGGCAGGCGGCGTACCGGCTGCTGGACGCCGCCGAACAGGGCGCGGCCGAGGCGCTGCACGCCGAACTCGGCGACGCCAACGTCTACATGAGAGGCGTCCTGCACCAGTGCGAGCCCGACGACCGGCAGCCGCTGGTGGACGGGATCGCCACGCTCCTCGGCGGCCGCGGCCGGGCCTTCCTCGTCGAGCTGGCGGAGGCGGCCCGCCCGGTCCTGGCGAGCCTGGCCGAGGGCCCCGACGGACCGCCCCCGAAGCTGGACCCGGTCCTCCGGCACGGCATCGCCCCCGGCGAGGTCGCCGACGACGCGGTGCCCGTCTACCTGGGCGCCGCGGGACTCTCCGTCCTCGCCGCCGGGGACCTCCCCCTCACCACCACGGAGTTCCTGCCCGACGGCACCCGGATAGCGCTGCCGTCGAAGTGGATCGTGGCCGGCCGGACGGCCTGAGGGGGCACCTCCCCGCGGGGTGGCCCTCGCCCGTCGACGGCCTCGGGCGACGGCCTCGGGCGGCGGCCTCGGGCGGCGGCCCCATGCGACGGCCTCGGGCGACGGCCTCAGGTGGCGGCCTCAGGTGGCGGCCTCGGGCGGCGGCCCCATGCGACGGCCTCAGGTGGCGGCCTCGGGCGGCGGCCTCAGGTGCCGGCCTCGGACTCCGTGCAGTCCCAGACGGCGCGCCAACTGCGGAACGCACCCGTCCGGTCGAGGGCGTGGAAGACCCTGCCCTGACCGCGGGTGCCGCCGCGCGGCGGCGGCACGGACACCCGGCCGAGGAGGCCGGCGTCCCAGTTGCGGGAGCGCAGGTACCGGGTGGCCGCGACGGTGTCCAGTTCGATGCGGCGGAAGCCGTCGCGGACCGGGAGCGCCGCGTAGACGTCGGGGCTGGGCACGAGGTGGCCGAGGGCGGACAGCTCCGCGGCCGCGTTGTCGTCGCTCACCTCGACGGCCGGGATGCCGCCGTCGCTGAGGAAGCCGATCCACAGGGCGAGCTGGGTGGTCTCGGGGCCGTCGGCCTGAGCGGTGATCTCCGTGAGCCGCAGCAGTTCCCGGTAGGTGCCGAGGACGGCTTCCGGAGCGAGGCTCGCCTCGGGGACCGGCGGTCCCGCCCGGTCCGCGCGCACCCCGGTGAGGTCGTCGACCGTGGCCAGCCCGGCCAGGAGGGCGGTGCGGGCGCCGAGCTGGGCGCGCAGGTACAGCCGGGTCGTCTGCACCAGCCAGCGCCGGGTGCTGATGCCCGGCCGGTCGCTCTCGTCCTCCGTCCACCAGACCTTCGTCCGGGGCAGCGGGCGGGCCGCGCCGAGCCGCTCCAGCCGGTGCCGGGTCCGGGCCGCCCAGTGGTGGGCGTAGCGGGCGTGCACCCAGGCGGGCGTGGCCAGCCGGTCGCCGTGGGTGAGCGCCTCCTCCAGCCACTTCACCCAGATCCCGGTGATGCACAGCGCGTGCTGGTGGCCCGCCTCCAGCAGCTCCAGCTCGTCGGTGACGAGGCCGGCCCGGCGGAGGTTCTCCAGGTCGAAGTGGCCCAGCATGGCCCAGTGGAGGGCCGTGTGCCGGTGGCCGTTCTTGTTGGCGGCGACGGCCTTCCCCCGGTGGCGGTGGGTGGCGTAGCCGCGGTGGGAACCGCTGGGGAAGCGGGTGATCACCTGCTGGAGCCGTTCGAGCAGGCCCTCCTGTCCGCCGGTTCTGCCGGAGTAGTGGACGGCGTCCCACTCGACGCTCTGGTCGGCGCGGGCCAGCGCCCGCCGCTCGTGCGGGGAGACCGGGGAGTCGGGGTCGTCGAGCGGGCCGAGCTGCCGGCGGAGCTCGATGTACTGGTTGATGGTCCCGGACCGGAACAGGGGCTGGCTGCGGGAGAGGGCGGCCAGCTCGCACAGGGCGCGGACGGAGACCGGCCCGTCCAGCGCCCGCCAGTCGGCGGAGACGTTCCCGGGCCGGTCGAGCGTCGGCCGGGGCGGGGCGACCAGGTCGTGCAGGGCCTTCGTCTCCGCCGCCGACAGGGTGAGCGCCAGGTCCGTGCGGGCCCCCGCGCGGGCGGTGCCTCCCAGGACCGTGGTGGCGACGTACGAGGCGATCTCGCCCACCAGGAGGCCGGGGGAGCAGGTCAGCCGGTGGAAGGCCAGCGCCAGGGCGGCGGCCCCCGCCTCCCGGAACAGGTCGGCGCCCTTGAAGGCGGACGGGCGGGCCAGGACGGCGGGAGCGTCGGTGGCGCCGAGGAACAGCGCGGGCGGCCGCCAGGCGGCGACGACGTCGTGCTGGAGGAAGCTGCGCGCCCGGACGCCGTTCTTCAGCCCCGGTACGACGGCCGTCGCGCCGGCCCGCCGGACGAACCGGGTGAGATCCAGGTAGCGGTCCGCCTCCCGCAGCGCCCACGCGCGGCCGACGAGGGTCAGCGTCCGCGGGGTGACGGTCTCCCGGCCCCGCGGGGAGAGCCGGTCCATGACGCGTTCCGCCGCGTCCGCCAGGGCGCGCAGGTCCCACGGCGGCGGCCAGTCGGCGGGCGCGTCGCACCAGTACGGGTAGTCCTCCGCGGGCGGCGCCACGCGGTCGCGGCCCGTCCCGGCCCACTCCCGGTCGCACCAGCGCTGCACCTCCGCCAGGGCGACCGACGCGACCTTGGCCCGCCAGGCGGCGACGTTCCCGCTGTCGGTGCGCCGTTCACCGCCCTCCGCCAGGCGGTCCGGCACGGGGTAGTGGGACAGGCCGACGGCCGCCCGTACGGACGCGGCGACCGCCGGCGCCGTGTGCCCCTTGCGCAGGCCCGCCGCGTCGCCCCGGCGCACGAACCCGGCCACCGCCCGCTCCAGGCACCCCCGCACCCGGTGCAGGCCGTCCGCGCGCCAGCCCCGCGCGTCGACCAGCCCGATCGCGCACGGTCCGAGCCCCGCGAGCTCCGTCGCGGCGAGGCCCTTGCCGGCCATCAGGTCCTCGAAGACCCGCATCAGCCGTACGACGTGATCGGGCGTCACCCGCCCGGCGGCCGGTAACCGGCCGCCGTGTCCCGCTGCCATGCGCTACTCCTCCGCCTCGCACGCGACGACCAGGGCGTGGGCGGAGAGGATCGTGGAGCGCAGTTCCTGGAGGTATCGGGGAGCACCGAAGACCTGACGCGACAGGTGCGGCGGGGTACCGATGGTCTCGATCTCGCAGTGGAACGGCAGGCCGAGGACCCGGACGGCGTCCAGGTGCTGGTAGAGCGCGTAGAGGTGGGTGCTGACCACCAGCAGCCGCTGGGCGTTCGGGCGGCGGTCCCGGGCGAAGTGGCGGCAGGTGTCGGCTGTGTTGGCCTCGCGGGACAGGTCGCTGCTGGGGGAGCCGTACAGGCGCACCCCCGGCTTGCCCGCCCGCTCCCCGTCCAGCTGGGCCTCGCGCGGGGCCGTCAGGGGGTCGCCGTCCACCGTGACGCTCCACGGTGCCGCCGAGGGGAACTCGGCGTCCGCGAGGGCCTCCAGCAGGCCCACCTCGGTGCCGGCGCCCGGCGCGAACTCCCGGGCGTCGGCGCGTTCGCCGTCCAGCAGGGGCCGATAGGAACCCAGGAGGCAGACCTCGTCGGCCGAGAGGGCTCCGTGAGCCAGCAGCGACGCCGTGTACTCGGCCCGGCTGCGGCAACTGCTCGCCAGTCCGCCCAGGATGAGGACCCAGTCGAAGTGGCCGCCGGTGACGGGGGCCGGCTCCACGAGTCCCAACTGTCCGGCGAGGGCCAGGATCCGGTCCGTGGGCAGCGTCCCGTCGTCGGCGGCGATCGCCAGCCGGCTGTTTCCCTTGCGGAGGTTCCAGACCTCCGAGAACGCCTCCAGGCTCGCCAGCCGTTCGCGCGGTCCGCCCCGGGCGGGCCAGTCGCCGTCGAACATCTCGACCAGTTCGCGCAGCGCGGGCGAGGCCAGCAGGTCGTGGACCGGGCCGAGCGGGTCACGGTCGGTGCGGTACACCAGTGCGGTCGTCGTCACGACTCTCCCTCTGCCGGCGCGGGCCTGCCGTCCGCGCGTCCCCGGCGGCCGTCCGGCCACCGGGGCACAGTGTGGGCGCCCGGCCGGTGCGGATGGGCCGAAGCGCGAAAGAGGGGCGTGTTTTTCGGAACAGGGCCTCCCTGGTCCGTGGAACGGGCCGGACGATCTCCCGCGGCGTGAAGGGCGCCGCCGGGTGCGAGACGTTGCCTCCTGCCGGCCGCGACGCCGGCCCGAGTGGAGGGAAGGACCCCATGGAAGCCCACCGCCCCGACGGCGAACCGGCCGCGGTCTCGCTGTTCCTGATGACGACGACGGCCCTCGTCCTGCACCGGCAGGGCTGGAGCTGGGAGGAGATCCGCGCCGCCTTCGACGCGCTCGCCGCCGCCGTGACGCTGTGGCTGACCACGCAGGACGAGCAGGGCGAGCGGGACAAGTGAGCACCGCGGGCACCCGCACCGGTGCGCGTGCCCGGCCCGGTGCGCGTGCCCGGCCCGGTGCGCGTGCCCGGCCCGGCGCGGGTGCCCGGCCCGATGCGGGTGCCCCGGCCGGTTCGGTCGCTCCGTCCGGCCGGAGCGCTTCGCGCGGGTCCGGGTGCGCAGCGCCATGACGGCGGGTTCGGCCGGATGCGTCATCGGTGTCCCCCCGTGTGAGGCCGGTCACGGCTCGGAGGGCGAGAGTAGCGCCGACGGCCGGAAACGGTCCCTTCGCGTCTTCTCTTGGCATATGCCGATACGGGGGGCATGTCCCGGCGGACGCGGCACGGGCCCGCACATCACGTAACGTGACACGGCATGAAGATCCTCATCAGCGCCGACATGGAGGGCGCCACCGGCGTCACCTGGCCGGCCGACGTGCTGCCGGGGACGCCGCAGTGGGAGCGGTGCCGTGCCCTGTTCACCTCGGACGTCGACGCCGCCGTCCGCGGCTTCTACGACGGCGGCGCCGACGAGGTCCTGGTCAACGAGGCGCACTGGACCATGCGCAACCTGCTCCTCGAACGGCTCGACGAGCGGGCGCAGATGCTCACCGGGCGGCACAAGGCGCTGTCCATGGTGGAGGGCGTCCAGCACGGCGACGTCGACGCCGTCGCGTTCGTCGGCTACCACGCGGGCGCCGGCATGGAGGGTGTCCTCGCCCACACCTACCTCGCCAACTCCATCACCGGGGTGTGGCTGGACGGCGTACGGGCCAGCGAGGGGCTGCTCAACGCGCGGGTCGTCGCCGGGTACGGGGTGCCGGTGGTGCTGGTCACCGGGGACGACGTGGCCTGCGAGGACGCGCTCGGGTACGCGCCGGAGGCGCTGAAGGTGGCGGTCAAGGACCATGTGTCGCGGTACGCGGCCGTGTGCCGGACGCCGGCCCGCACCGCGGCCGAGATCCGCGCGGCCGCGAAGGACGCCGCGCGGCTCGCCGTCCGCCACGAGCCGGTGCAGGCAGGGCCGTTCACGGTCGCCGTCGAGTTCGACGCCGAACACCTCGCGATGGCCGCCACCGTCGTGCCGGGCGTCGCCCGGACCGGCGAGCGCAAGGTGGCGTACACCAGCGGCACCATGTACGAGGGGATCCGCACGTTCAAGGCCGTCACGACGATCGTCTCGGCCGCGATGGAGGAGCAGTATGGCTGACGCCCGGTCGTACGACGAGGTCGTGCGGTTCACCTCCGACCTCATCCGGATCGACACCGCCAACCGGGGCGGCGGGGACTGCCGGGAGCGGCCCGCCGCCGAGTACGCGGCCGCGCTGCTCGCGGAGGCGGGCGTCGAACCGGTGCTCCTCGAACGCACCCCGGGCCGCACCAACGTCGTCGCGCGGATCGAGGGCACCGACCCGGCCGCGGACGCGCTGCTCGTCCACGGTCACCTCGACGTCGTGCCCGCCGAGGCCGCCGACTGGACCGTGCACCCCTTCTCCGGCGAGGTGCGCGACGGGGTGGTGTGGGGCCGGGGCGCGGTCGACATGAAGAACATGGACGCGATGATCCTCGCCGTCGTCCGCTCCTGGGCCCGTGCCGGCGTCCGCCCCCGGCGCGACCTCGTCGTCGCCTTCACCGCCGACGAGGAGGCCAGCGCCGAGGACGGCGCCGGCTTCCTCGCCGACGAGCACCCCCACCTCTTCGAGGGCTGTACCGAGGCCATCGGCGAGTCGGGCGCGTTCACCTTCCACGACGGCGCCGGACGCGAGATCTACCCCATCGCGGCGGGCGAGCGGGGCACCGGCTGGCTCCGGCTGACCGCGCGCGGCCGGGCCGGGCACGGCTCCAAGGTCAACCGGGAGAACGCGGTGACCCGCCTCACCGCCGCGATCACCCGCATCGGCGCGTACGAGTGGCCGCCGCGCCTCACCCCGACCGTGCGGGCCGCGCTCACCGAACTCGCCGTCCTCTACGGCGTCGACCCCTGCCTCGACGACGTCGACGCCCTGCTGGACAAGCTCGGGCCGGCCGCCGAACTGGTCGCGGCGACCGTCCGCAACAGCGCCAACCCGACCATGCTGGACGCCGGTTACAAGGTCAACGTGATCCCCGGGGAGGCCGTCGCCCACGTCGACGGACGCTTCCTGCCGGGCGGCGAGGACGAGTTCCGCGCGACCCTCGACGACCTCACCGGCCCCGACGTCGACTGGGAGTACGTGCACCGCACGGTCGCCCTCCAGGCACCCCTGGACTCGCCCACGTTCGCCGGGATGCGCGCCGCCGTCGAGGAGTTCGCGCCCGAGGGGCACGTGGTGCCGTACTGCATGTCCGGCGGCACGGACGCCAAGCAGTTCTCGCGGCTCGGGATCACCGGCTACGGCTTCGCGCCGCTGCGCCTGCCCGAGGGCTTCGACTACCAGGCCCTCTTCCACGGCGTCGACGAACGCGTCCCCGTCGACGCCCTCCACTTCGGCGTCCGCGTCCTCGACCGCTTCCTGCGGACGGCCTAGGCGAGCGGGGGACAGCGTGCAGATCCTGCCGTACGGCTCCTGGCCCTCGCCCCTCGACGCGGGCCTCGCCGCCGCGCACGACGGGCGCCCCGAGTACGTCGGCTTCGTCGGCGACGAGGTGTGGTGGACGGCGCCCCGGCCCGCCGAGGGCGGCCGGCGCACCCTCGTGCGGCGACGCGCCGACGGCGGCGAGGAACCGGTCCTGCCCGCACCCTGGAACGTGCGCAGCCGGGTCCAGGAGTACGGCGGCCGGCCCTGGACCGGCGTACCGCACGGGCAAGGGCCCCTCGTGGTGTTCACCCACTTCGACGACCAGCGGCTGTACGCCTTCGAGCCCGGCGGCACGCCCCGGCCGCTGACCCCGGTCTCGGCGGTGGGCGGCGGACTGCGCTGGGCGGAGCCCCGGGTGCTGCCGGAGCGGGGCGAGGTGTGGTGCGTGCTGGAGGAGTTCACCGGCGACGGGCCCACCGACGTCCGCCGCGTCCTGGCCGCCGTACCGCTGGACGGATCGGCCGCGGACGACCGCCGGGCGGTGCGCGAACTCACCGACGGGCGGCGGCGGTTCGTCACCGGGGCGCGGCTCTCCCCGGACGGCCGGCGGGCCGCCTGGCTGGCCTGGGACCATCCGTGGATGCCGTGGGACGGCACCGAGGCCGTCGTCGCCGAGGTCGGCGCCGACGGGACGTTCGGCCCGGCACAGGTCGTGGCGGGCGGACCGCGGGAGTCGGTGGCCCAGGTCGACTGGTCGGCGGACGGCCGTCTGCTCCACACCAGCGACCGCACGGGCTGGTGGAACCTGTACCGCGACCACGAGCCGGTCTGCCCCCGCGCGGAGGAGTTCGCCGGGCCCCTGTGGAAGCCGGGCCTGTCCTGGTTCGCCCCGCTGGACGGCGGGCTCGTCGCCGTCGTCCACGGCCGCGGGGCCGCCCGGCTCGGCGTCCTCGACCCGGAGACCGGCGAGGTCGTCGACGCGGCCGGGCCGTGGACCGAGTTCGCGCCCACGCTCGCCGCGCACGGCGAACGGGTCGTCGCCGTCGGGGCGAGCCCGCGCAGCGCCCACGAGGTGGTCGAACTGGACGTCCGCACGGGCCACGCCCGCGTCGTCGGCGCCGCCCACCACGACACCGTCGACCCCGCCTACTACCCGGAACCCCGGATCCGCACCTTCGCCGGCCCCGACGGCCGGGAGGTCCACGCCCACGTCTACCCGCCCCACCACCCCGGCTGCGCCGCCCCGGACGCCGAGCTGCCCCCGTACGTGGTGCGGGCGCACGGCGGACCCACCGACCGCTCCCCGCTCGTGCTGGACCTGGAGATCGCCTACTTCACCTCCCGCGGCATCGGCGTCGCCGAGGTGAACTACGGCGGGTCGACCGGCTACGGGCGGGAGTACCGGGACCGGCTGCGGGAGCGGTGGGGCGTGGTCGACGTCGAGGACTGCGCGGCCGTCGCCCTCGCCCTCGCCGAGGAGGGCACCGCCGACCGGCGGCGGCTGGCGATCCGCGGCGGCAGCGCCGGCGGCTGGACCGCCGCCGCCTCCCTGGCCGGCACCGACGTCTACGCCTGCGGCACTCTCGCCTACCCGGTCCTCGACCCGGTGGCCTGGGCGACGGGCGGCACCCACGACTTCGAGTCCCGCTACCTCGACACCCTCGTCGGACCGCTCGCCGAGGTGCCCGCCCGCTACGCCGAACGCTCGCCCGCCGAGCACGCCGACCGGATCGGCGTGCCGTTCCTGCTGCTCCAGGGCCTGGACGACCCGATCTGCCCGCCCGCCCAGGCCGAACGCCTGCTGGCCCGCCTCGCGGGACGCCGGGTGCCGCACGCCCACCTCACCTTCGAGGGGGAGGGGCACGGCTTCCGGCGGGCGACGACGATGGTGCGCGCCCTGGAGGCCGAGCTCGCCCTGTACGCTCAGGTGTTCGGGCTGCGTCCGCCCGGTATCCCGACCCTGGAGTTCACGCAGTGAAGGACCTCGTGCGGCCCGCCCGGCTCGCCCCCGGCGCCCGGGTCGCCGTCGTCGCACCCAGCGGACCCGTCGCCGAGGAACGGCTCCAGGCCGGCCTCGACGTGCTGCGCGGCTGGGACCTCGACCCGCGGCCCGCCCCGCACGTGCTGGACCGCCACGGCACGCTCGGCCACCTCGCGGGCACCGACGCGGACCGGGCCGCCGACCTCCAGCGGGCCTGGTGCGACCCGGCCGTCGACGCGGTCGTCTGCGCGCGCGGCGGCTACGGCGCCCAGCGCATGGTCGACCTGCTCGACTGGGACGCGATGCGGGCGGCCGGCCCCAAGGTGTTCGTCGGCTTCAGCGACGCGACCACGCTCCACGAGGCGTTCGCCGTCCGCCTCGGCCTGGTCACCCTGTACGGGCCCGTCGCCGGCGGCGACCTCGCCAAGGACGCCCGCGCCCAGGACCACCTGAAGGCCACCCTGTTCGCCCCCGAGACCGTCCGCACGCTCACCTCCTCCGGCACCGGCCTGGCACCCGGCCGCGCCCGGGGCGTCACCCTCGGCGGCTGCCTCACCCTCATCGCCACCGGCCAGGGCACCCCGCACACCCGTCCCGGCGCCCGCGGCGGGCTGCTCCTGCTGGAGGACGTGGGGGAGCAGCCCTACCGCGTGGACCGGACGCTCACCCACCTGCTGCGCACCGGCTGGCTGGACGGCGTCGCGGGCGTCGCGCTCGGCTCCTGGGACCGCTGCGGGCCCTACGAGCACCTGCGGCCGGTCCTCGCCGACCGGCTCGGCGGGCTCGGGGTGCCCGTCGTGGAGGAGCTCGGTTTCGGCCACTGCGAGGGAGCGCTGACCGTGCCCTTCGGGGTGCACGCCGAACTGGACGCCGACACGGGCACACTCACCCTCGACGAGCCCGCCTTGCGGTGAACGAGGGCCGCGTCGCCGCTCCGGCAGGGCGGACGGGAGCCCGAGGACAGCACCCGGGCCTGATGACAGGAGCCGGGCCTGATGACAGGACCCAGGCCCGGCGACAGGACCCAGGCCCGGCGGCGGAGCGCCACGGCCGCCCCCGTCGTAGGCTGGGCCGGTGCCGCACACCGCTTCCCGCTACCTCGCCGAGGGCCCCCGCGTGGGCATACGCCACTTCACCTACGCGGACGGTGCCGAGTTCACCGCGCGGGTCCGCGAGAGCAAGGACCTGCACCACCCGTGGCTGTTCCCGCCGGCCACCACCCACGCGTACACCGCGTACGCCGGCCGGCTCATCAAGGACCCCACGAAGGCCGGCTTCCTCGTGTGCACGCTGGACGACGGCGCCATCGCCGGCTTCATCAACATCAACAACATCGTCGAGGGCGGCTTCCAGTGCGGTGCGCTGGGCTACGGTGCCTTCGCGCACGCCGCCGGACGCGGACTGATGCGCGAAGGGCTCGACCTCGTGGTGGGACACGCGTTCGGGCCGCTGCGGCTGCACCGGCTGGAGATCAACGTGCAGCCCGGCAACGCCGCCTCCATCGCCCTCGCCCGGGCCTGCGGCTTCCGCCGGGAGGGCTTCTCCCCGAAGATGATCTACATCGACGGGGGGTGGCGGGACCACGAGCGGTGGGCGCTCACCGTCGAGATGTGGACCTCCCGGCCTTCCGGTTGACCGCCTGTCCCGTCCCGCCCCGGACGGGACGGCGGGCGCCCGACCGGCGTCGGTGTCCGCGCGCTGGGCCGGTCCCGAGCGGCGCCCCCGTCACGGCCGTCGGTCGGCGGTCTCGGCGTACTCGTAGACCGAACCGTCGGGGTGCAGGGCGATCAGATTGCGGCCCACCGGCGTCGCCAACGGCCCCGCCAGCACCTCCGCCCCCAGTTCGGTGAGCCGCTTGTACGCCTCGTCGACGTCCGTGACCGCGATCGTCGCCGTGACCTTGCGCAGCACCTCCAGCTCGCTCTCCGGCCCGCTCATCAGCAGGAAGCAGCCGACCGCCGCCACCTCCACACCACCGCGCCCGAACCGTAGTGCCGGGGCGCCGGCCAGACGCTCGTAGAAGGGGACGGCGGCCTCGAGATCGTCGACGCAGACACGCAGCGTGGCTCCCAGGATGTCCATGGCGAGGAGCCTAACGGGGGCGGCCCGTGGGGGAGAATCCTTCACGCCATCCCCTCGCCGTCCGGCCGTCCCGCGCACGCCGGCCGGCCGCCCGCGGCCCCGCGGCCGCCGCCGCGCGCCCGCTGCCGGTGTCCGGATCGCGCCGCCCGCTGCCGGTGTCCGTGCCCGGATCGCCCCGCCCGCCCCCGGTGACCGCGCTCCGGCCGCCCGGCGCGGGGCCGGCGTCCGGCTCCGGACCGACGCCTCGCACGGCGCCGGTGACCGTGGCCGGATGCGGCCGGGTGGGCACGAGCGCGTCGGCCGCGCGGACGGCGTGGGCCAGCGTCGCCAGCCCGCCCCCGTCCGCGACCTGGTCGAGGCGCGGGAACTCGTACCGCTCCTCGGCGGCGGCGTGCGCCAGCACCTCCCGGCGCAGGGCCGCGAGCAGACCGGGGAAGGCGGGCGAGTCCGGCTCCACGGCGTCCAGGCGGGCCAGCGCCCGCCCGGCCCGCGCCTCCTCGGCGATCCGCCTCCCGGCGAGGCGCGCACCACCGCGCAGGTGTCTGCGCACGAAGGGGTGGACGACCTCCTCCTCGACGGTCTCGTGCACCGCGAGCAGCCGGACCAGGTCCTGGAAGGCGCGCCTGCGCTCCTCGCCCCCGGCCCGCGCCACCTCCGCGAACAGCTCCCGGATGCGCGCGTGCTGCTCCACCAGCAGCTCCACCACGTCGCTTCGCTCGGACATCGACCTGAGCTCTCTCCTGAGACGGTGAACCGCGCGCTCCCCCGAGACGGTGAACCGCGCCTGCCGGGGCGCACGACGCACGACGCACCGGGCCGCCGGGCGCCCCCGCGGCCCGTCGGCGTTACGCGCCCGACGCCCCGGGTACCCGCATTCCATGGAGCGCATCGATCACCTGGAGCATCTGGACAAGCATCTCGTCGACGAACTGGCGCAGGTGGCACGCGAGACCATCCGCGAGGAGCTGCGCGAGCAGACCCGCAAGCAGCGCCGCACGGCCATGCTGTACGCCGCGTCCGGCGCCCTCGCCCTGTACGCGGGTGCCGCCGTCGCGCTGGCCGTGGGGCTGGGGCTCGCCACGGGACTGCCGGACTGGGCCGCCGCGCTGATCACCGCGGCGATCCTCGGCGTCCTGGCGTACGTGCTGCGCGGCGCCGCCCGGCCGCACCGGCACCCGGCCCACCACGAGAGCACGGCGTCGGCCCCGCACGGCCCCACGGCCGCCGGGGTGACCCCCACCGGGCCGGCCGGCGGCCTCGGCATGCCGTACCCGCCCATGCCGCCCACCCCGCCCGGCGCGGCACCGCGCCCCGGTGACACCGACCCCGAGTCGCCGCACCACCGGGCGTGATGCCGGGTGCGGACGCGCGGGACGACGGCGGCCGGCCGGGGACGGGCCGTGGTGGTGACCGGGGCCAGTGGCGGCGTCGGCCGGGCCACGGCCCGTGCCTTCGCCGCGCGCGGCGACCGGGTCGCCCTCCTGGCGCGGGGCCGTGAGGGCCTCGCCGCCGCGGCGGACGACGTGCAGCGCGCCGGCGGTGAGGCGCTCGTCGTGAGCGTCGACATGGCCGACGCCAAGGCGGTCGAGGACGCGGCGCAGAAGGTCGCGGACGCGTTCGGCCGCATCGACGTGTGGGTCAACAACGCCTTCTCCGGCGTGTTCGCCCCCTTCACGGAGATCACCCCCGACGAGTTCCGCCGGGTGACCGAAGTGACCTACCTGGGCTACGTGTTCGGCACGCGTGCCGCCCTGCGCCACATGCTGCCGCGCGACCGCGGCACGATCGTGCAGGTCGGCTCCGCGCTCGCCTACCGCGGGGTGCCGTTGCAGTCGGCGTACTGCGGCGCCAAGCACGCCATCCAGGGGTTCAACGAGTCGCTGCGGTGCGAACTGCTGCACGGCGGCAGCCGGGTGCGCACGACGATGGTGCAGCTGCCCGCCGTCAACACCCCCCAGTTCGACTGGGTGGTGAACCGCATGCCGGGACGGCCCCGGCCCGTGGCGCCCGTGTACCAGCCGGAGGTCGCCGCGCGGGCCGTCGTGCACGCCGCGGGCCACGCGCGGCGGCGGGAGTACTGGGTGGGCGCCTCCACGGCGGCGACCCTGCTCGCCAACGCCGTCGCCCCCGGGTTCCTCGACCGCTACCTGGCCCGGACGGGCTTCGACGCGCAGCAGGAACCGCGGGACCGGCACGGCCGGGAGACGGGCTCCGCGGCCGGCGGGCCCGGCAACCTGTGGAGCCCGGCCGACGGCCCCCACGGCCACGACTTCGGCGCCCACGGCCGTTTCGACGAGGAGTCCGCCACCCGGGCCCCGCAGGAGTGGCTCTCACGCAACCGGAACCGAATGGCCGCCGGTCTGCTGGCCGCAGGCGTGGGCACGGCACTCACCGCGAGCCTACGGCGACGCGACAGGGGCTGACCTGCGGCGCTTGGCGCGGGGCGGCCGGCTCGGTGGCGCCGAGTACCGGGTGCCCGGCTCCCGTAGTGCCGGGTACGCGGCGCTCGGCTCCCGTGGTGCCGGGTACGCGGCGCCCGGCTCCCGTGGTGCCGGGTACGGGGTGCCGACCCCGTGGAACTCGGTATGCCGCGCCCGACTCGCGCGCCGCTCGGCGCGCGGCGTCCCACCCCGTGGCGCCTGCCACGAGGTGCCCGTCTCCCGCGGTGCCCGGCACGTGCTGCCTGACCCCGTGGCGCGCGGTACGCCCCCCTCGCGGCGCCCGGTACGCCGCGCCCGCCCCCCTCGCGGCGCCCGGTACGCCGCGCCCGCCCCCTCGCGGTGCCCGGTACGCGGCACCCGCCCCCGACCCGTCGTGGCCCGAACAGCTCCGCCGACGTGCCGGGCGGTACCGGGGCCCGACCGCGCCCCGGTGCCCGGCGGCGCGGCCCGGAGAAGCGGTGGGCGTGCGCCCCCGCGCCGGGGTCCCGGACGTTTGGCGGTCCTGGCCAGGGGGACGCGGAAAGCCTCGTACGACACGCTCCCCGCGCCGCGAGGGCGTGGGGAACCCCAGCCGGAGGCGAACCCGTGAGTCGACCCCGCATCGTGATCGTCGGAGCCGGTTTCGCCGGGTACCGGACGGCCCGCACCCTGACGCGGGTGGCCCGCGGCCGGGCCGACATCACCCTGCTGAACCCCACCGACTACTTCCTGTACCTGCCTCTGCTGCCCCAGGTGGCCGCCGGCATCCTCGAACCCCGCCGGGTCACCGTCTCCCTCACCGGCACCCTGCCGGGGGTGCGGCTGGTGCTCGGCGAGGCCGACCGCATCGACCTCGACGGACGCACCGTCGGGTACACCGGCCCGGAGGGCGAACCGGGCGCGCTCGCCTACGACCGGCTGGTGCTCGCCGCGGGCAGCGTCAACAAGCTGCTGCCCATCCCCGGCGTCGCCGAGCACGCGCACGGCTTCCGCGGTCTGCCCGAGGCGCTGTACCTGCGCGACCACGTCACCCGTCAGACGGAGCTCGCCGCCGTCGCCGACAGCGCCGCGGAGTGCGCGGCGCGCTGCACGTTCGTGGTGGTCGGGGCCGGCTACACCGGCACCGAGGTCGCCGCGCAGGGGCAGCTGTTCACCGACGCGCTGGCCCGCGCGCACCCGCCGGCCACGGGGATGCGGCCGCGCTGGCTGCTCCTCGACGTCGCCGAGCGGGTCCTGCCCGAGCTGGACGAACGGCTCTCGCGCACCGCCGACCGGGTGCTGCGCGAGCGGGGCGTCGACGTGCGCACGGGCACCTCCGTGAAGGAGGCCACCCGCGACGGGGTCCTGCTCACCGACGGCGCGTTCGTCGACACCCGCACCCTGGTGTGGTGCGTGGGCGTACGGCCCGATCCGCTCGCCGAGTCCCTGGGACTGCCGATGGAACGCGGCCGGCTCCTCGTCGAGCCCACGCTCCGGGTGCCGGGCCGGCCCGAGGTGTTCGCCTGCGGTGACGCGGCCGCCGTGCCCGACCTGGAGAAGCCGGGGCAGTACACGCCGATGACCGCCCAGCACGCCTGGCGGCAGGGCAGGGCCGCCGGACACAACGTCGCGGCCTCCCTGACCGGGGGCACGCTGCGGCCCTACCGGCACAAGGACAAGGGGTTCGTCGTCGACCTCGGCGGGGTCAAGGCCGCCGCCAACCCGCTCGGCGTCCCGCTCTCCGGGCTGCCGGCCGGCGCGGTCACCCGCGGCTACCACCTCGCCGCCATGCCCGGCAACCGCGTCCGCGTCGCCGCCGACTGGCTGCTGGACGCCGTCCTGCCGCGCCAGGCCGTCCAGTTGGGCCTCGTCCGCTCGTGGGCGGTGCCGCTGGACACGGCGTCGCCGGAACTGACCCGCGTCCCCGACCGACCCGGACACCGTGCCTCGGCGTCCTCCGGACCGGGGGCCGCCCTCGCCCCGGAGGCGGGCGGCGACACGGGCGCGGGAGGCGACGACGACACCGGGGCGGTCGTCGCGCCGACCCCGGAGACCGCCAGGCATCCTCAGCACGGGGCGGGCGGCGACACCGGCGCGGGGGGCGACGACGACACCGGGGCGGTCGTCGCGCCCACCCCGGAGACCGCCAGGCGTTCCCCGCACGAGGAGCCCCCGGGGCCGCGGCCCTCCGACGGCCGCCGGTCCGGGGCGCCTCCCGGCGGGCACGAGCCCGACCCCGGTCCCGAGCGCCGCGCCGACCCCGCCCCCGACCCCGACGCCTGACCGCGAGCCTCCTCGAAAGGAGACCAGTAACCCGATGGACACCGCCGAACTCACTGCCCTCGGACAGCAGTTGCGCGTGGACAGCGTCCGCGCCTCCGCCGCTGCGGGCTCCGGGCACCCGACGTCCTCCATGTCCGCCGCCGACCTGATGGCCGTACTGCTGGCGAACCACCTCCACTACGACTTCGACCGCCCCGCCCACCCGGGCAACGACCGCTTCGTCCTGTCCAAGGGCCACGCCTCCCCGCTGCTGTACGCGGCCTACAAGGCGGCCGGCGCCGTCGGCGACGACGAGCTGCTCACCTTCCGCGCGCTCGGCAGCCGGCTCGAAGGGCACCCCACGCCGCAGCGGCTGCCCTGGGTGGAGACCGCCACCGGCTCGCTCGGCCAGGGGCTGCCGGTGGGCGTCGGCATCGCCCTGGCGGTGCAGCGGCTGGAGCGCTCCGAGGCGCGCGTGTGGGTGCTGTGCGGGGACAGCGAGCTGGCCGAGGGCTCGGTGTGGGAGGCCGCCGAGCACGCGGGCCACGAGCACCTGGACAACCTCACCGCGATCGTCGACGTCAACCGGCTCGGCCAGCGCGGCCCGACCCGGCACGGCCACGACCTCGACGCCTACGCCCGCCGCTTCCAGGCCTTCGGCTGGCACACCGTCGAGCTCGACGGCCACGACGTCGACGCCGTCGACCGCGCGTACGGCGAGGCCCGGTCCACGAAGGGCCAGCCCACCGCGATCCTCGCCCGCACCCTCAAGGGCAAGGGCGTCGAGGCCGTCGAGGACCGAGAGGGCCTGCACGGCAAGCCGCTGAAGGAGCCCGAGGAGGCGATCGCCGAACTCGGCGGCCCCCGTGACCTGCGCGTCCGGGTGCACGAGCCGTCCGCGGCCCGCATGCTGCACTCCGTCTCCACGGGCCCGCTCGACCTGCCCCGCTGGGAGCGGGGCGAGGAGGTCGCCACCCGCGACGCCTACGGCCGGGCCCTGGCCGCCCTAGGCACCGCCCGCTCCGACGTCGTCGCCCTCGACGGCGAGGTGAGCGACTCCACCCGCGCCGAGTTCTTCGCCAAGGAACACCCCGAGCGGTTCTTCGAGTGCTACATCGCCGAGCAGCAGCTCGTGGCCGCCGCGGTCGGCCTCTCGACGCGCGGCTGGGTGCCGTACGCGTCCACGTTCGCGGCCTTCCTCAGCCGCGCGTACGACTTCGTGCGCATGGCGTCGATCAGCGGGGCCGGGATCAACCTGGTCGGCTCGCACGCCGGGGTCTCCATCGGGCAGGACGGGCCCTCGCAGATGGGGCTGGAGGACCTGGCGATGTTCCGGGCCGTGCACGGCTCGACGGTGCTGTACCCGTGCGACGCCCACCAGACCGCCCGTCTGGTCGCCGCCATGGCCGGCCTGGACGGCATCCGCTACCTGCGCACCTCGCGCGGCGCCGCCCCCGTGCTCTACGGGCCCGACGAGGAGTTCCCGGTGGGCGGCAGCAAGGTGCTGCGCTCCTCCGAACGGGACCGGCTGACGCTGGTCGCCGCCGGCGTCACCGTGCACGAGGCGCTGAAGGCCGCCGACGCCCTGGCCGGGGAGGACGTCCCGGTGCGCGTGATCGACCTGTACTCGGTCAAGCCCGTCGACCGGGTCACCCTGCGGCGGGCCGCGGAGGAGACCGGCTGCCTGGTGACCGTGGAGGACCACCACGCGGAGGGCGGCCTCGGCGACGCCGTCCTGGACGCCTTCACCGACGGCCGGCCGGTGCCCCGCCTGGCGCGCCTGGCCGTGCGGACGATGCCGGGCTCGGCGAGCCCGGACGAACAGCTCCACGCGGCCGGGATCGACGCCGAGTCGATCGCCGCCTCCGCCCGGCTGCTGGTGGAGACGGCGGTCGTGCCGTGACGGCGGGCGACGGCCCCGGCATCCGCAGGGTGCGCGCGGGCCGCCGCACCGTCGAGGTGCACCGGCCGGACAAGGTGCTCTTCCCCGGCGAGGGGAACGCGAGGGAGTACACCAAGGGCGACCTCGTCGCCTACTACCGGTCGGTGGCCGCGTTCATGCTGCCGCACCTGCGCGGCCGGCCCCTGATGCTGGAGCGGCACCCCGACGGCGTCGACGGGCCGCGCTTCATGCAGAAGAACACCCCCGAGCACTACCCGGAGTGGATCACCAGGGTGGAGGTGCCCAAGGAGGACGGCACCGTCCTCCACACCGTCTGCGACGACTCCGCCGGCCTCGTCCTCCTCGCCGACCAGGCCTGTGTCACCCTGCACCGCTGGCTCTCGCGGGCCGGCCACCCGCACCGCCCGGACGTGATGGTCTTCGACCTCGATCCCGGCGGCGAGGACTTCGGCGCCGTCCGCGAGGCCGCCCGGTGGACGGGCGGCCTGCTCGACGAGCTCCGGCTGCCGTCGGCGCCGATGACGACCGGCTCACGCGGCCTGCACGTCGTCGTCCCCCTCGACGGCCGGCACGACTTCGACGAGGTCCGCGCCTTCGCCCGGGACGCCGCCGTCCTGCTCGCCGCCGAGCACCCCGACCGGCTGACCACCGAGGCCCGCAAGAAGGACCGCGGCGGCCGCCTCTACCTCGACGTGCAGCGCAACGCGTACGCGCAGACCGCCGTCGCCCCCTACTCGGTGCGCGCCCTTCCCGGCGCGCCCGTCGCCACACCGATCACCTGGGAGCAGCTCGACGACCCCGCCCTCGGCCCGCGCCGCTGGACCGTCGCGGACGCCGTCGAGCAGGCCCGTACGAACCCGTGGTCGGGCGTGACCGGCCGCCGCGGCCGTGCCCTGGGGCCGGCCCGGCGCCGCCTCGACGCCCTGCGTGGTTGATACACCGACCGCCGGTACGCAGCCCGTCCGTCCGGCGGCGCAGACGCATGCGTTCGTGAAGGTTTGGCCAAGGACCTACCGGCCACCCGGAGGAAGAGGTGGCCATGGCGAACACAAGACACACAGGGCATTCGCACACTGCACGAAAACCGAACGACCCGAGCGACCCGAGCGACCCGAGCGACCCGAGCGACCCGAGCGACCCGAGCGACCCGAACGATTCCAACGACTCCAACGATTCCGACGATTCCAACGACTCGAACGACAAGGACGAGGAAGTGGCGGACGACCGGCCCACGCCCATGGAGATCCTGCGCGAGGCGCGCAGCCAGCTCGCGGAGCTGACCGGCATGACCGCCGAGAGCGTCTCGTCCTTCGAGCAGACGGAGGACGGCTGGTCGCTGGAGGTCGAGGTGCTGGAGCTCCTCAGGGTTCCGGACACGATGAGCCTGATGGCGAGCTACCAGGTCGAACTCGACCCGCAGGGCCAGCTCACCGGCTACCGGCGGGTCCGCCGTTACGAACGCGGGCGGGCCGACGCACATCGGCCCGGCGGCCGTTAGGCCGCAGGCCCGCAGCCACACCAGAACACCATCCACAAGACAAGGAGGCGCGGTCGGTATGACCGTTGTTCCGGCAACACAGTCCGGCGGCGGGGGCGGCAGCAGCGGCCTCTACGACGTGCTGGAGCTCGTCCTGGACAGGGGGCTCGTCATCGATGCGTTCGTGCGGGTCTCCCTGGTGGGCATCGAGATCCTGAAGATCGACGTCCGGGTCGTCGTGGCCAGCGTCGACACCTACCTCCGCTTCGCCGAGGCGTGCAACCGCCTCGACCTGGAGGCCGGCCCGCGCAAGAGCCCGGGGCTGCCCGACGTCGTCGGCCAGATCACCGAGTCCGGCGCGCGCGGCAAGTCCAAGGGCGCGCTCTCCGGTGCCGCCGAGACCATCTCCGGCGCTTTCAAGCAGGCCCGTGAGGAGAGCCAGGCCGAGCGGCCGCGTGCCCGCCGGGCCACCTCCTCCCGCAGGAAGGAGGACGAGGAGTGAGCACGTACGTCTACGGCATCACCGCGAGCTCGCAGACGACGCTCCCCGAGGGGCTGGCCGGCGTGGGCGAGCCGCCCACGCCCGTGCGCGTGCTGACCGAGGGCGGGCTGGCGGCGATCGTCAGCGACGCGCCGGAGGACCTGCGGCCCAAGCGCAGGGAACTGCTCGCCCACCAGAACGTCCTCGCCGAGGCCGGCGCGGAGGGCTGTGTGCTGCCGATGCGGTTCGGCAGCGTCGCCCCCGACGACGCGGCCGTCACCGGGGTGCTCGCCGAGCGCGCCGAACACTACGAGGAGCGCCTGCGGGCCCTCGACGGCAAGGTCGAGTACAACGTGAAGGCCACCCACATCGAGGAGGCCGTGCTGCACCAGGTCATGGCGGAGAGCCCCGAGCTGCGGGCCCTCGCCGAGGCCAACCGGCAGGCCGGCGGCGGCACGTACGAGCAGCGGCTCCAGCTCGGCGAGATGGTGGCCGCGGCGGTGAAGGCCCGTGAGGCCCAGGACGCGGCCGAGGTGCAGCAGGCCCTGGAGCCGCTGGCCGCCGCCGTCAGCATCGGCCCGGAGTCCTCGGGCTGGCTGGCCAACGTGTCGTTCCTGGTGGCACGGGACCGGGCCGCGGAGTTCGCGAACGCGGTGGAGGACCTGCGCAAGGAGCGGCCGCACCTCGACGTGCGCCTCAACGGCCCGCTGCCGCCGTACAGCTTCGTCGAGCCCGGCCCGGCCCAGCCCGCGGGGACGACGGCCGTGGACTGACACGGAACACGCACGGAACGAGCGGAGGTGCGGGAGATGGGGCTGATCTCGGAGGTGCTGCTGTTGCCGTTCGCACCGGTGCGCGGCAGCGGATGGGTGATCGGGCAGGTGCTCCGCGAGGCGGAGCGGATCTATTACGACCCTGCCACGGTCCGGGCCGAACTCTCCCGCCTGGAGGAGCAGTTGGAGGCCGGTGAGATCACGGAGGAGGAGTTCGACCAGAGGGAGGACGAACTCCTCGACCGGCTGGAGATCGCCACGCGACGTAGCGCGGGAACGGACGGGACGGCACGATGAACCGAGTGGGACTGGGCCTCGCGATAGGGGCCGGATACGCCCTCGGGCGTACGAAGAAGATGAAGCTGGCGCTCGCCGTCGGCTCCATGGTGGCGGGGAAGCGGCTGAACCTGACCCCGCGGGCGGTGGCCGACCTGCTGTCGCAGCAACTGCGGGACAACCCCCAGTTCAAGGAGATCGGCGACCAGCTCCGCCAGGATCTGCGGGGCGTCGGCAAGGCCGCCTCCGGCGCCATGGTCGAGCGGCAGGTCAACGCCATCGCCGACCGGCTGCACGGCCGTACCGCCCAGGTCCGCGACCAGCTCTCGGGCGTCGTCCCGGACGTCCCCGGCACGCGCGGGCGGCGGGACGACGAGGACGAGTACGACGCGTACGACGAGGACGACGCGTACGACGAGGACGAGGACGAGGAGCCGCCGGAGGAGGAGCCCGAGCACGCGGAGCCCCGGGACGAGGGGCCGGAGGACGAGGAGCCGGAGGACGAGGGCGGTGAGCCGCCGCGGAAGAAGGCGGCGGCGAAGAAGGCCCCCGAGAAGCGGGCTCCGGAGAAGAGGGCCGCCAAGAAGGCCCCGGCCAAGAAGGCCCCCGTCAAGAAGGCGCCGGCGCTGGCCGCGAAGAAGACCGCCGCGGCCAAGAAGGCGGCGGCCAGGACGGTGTCCCGCGCCCGAGGAGCGAAGGGAGGCGGTGAGCGATGACCGAGACCCTGGGTTCCGCGAAGTCCGCCGCGGGCAAGGCGACCGGCGGCAATCCGCTCGCCGGCGTCGCGCAGAGCGAGGCCGCCGAGCGGCTGAAGGCGGAGGTGCAGGAGTACCTCGCCGCCCAGGCCCAGCGCATGCTGGTCGGCGTCGGCCGCAAGCTCGGCGAGACCACCGGCAAGCTGAACGACATCGCCGAGGGCAAGAGCCCCGGCTTCGCCAAGCTGGCCCTGGACGGCGGCCGCAAGCTGGCCGAGGGCAAGGGCCCGCTGCGCACCGCGCTGGAACTCGGCGCCTCCCGCGCCAAGGACAGCGTGACCGGCGCGCTGAAGAACCTCGGCGCCGGCGGCAAGAGCAAGCGCAAGCGCAGCGCGGGCAAGAAGCCCACCGTCATCCTGGAACAGATCGACGTCGGCGTGCCGCTGCGCACGGCCTACGACCAGTGGACCCAGTACCAGGACTTCAGCACCTTCGCCAAGGGCGTCAAGAGCGCGAGCCGCGCCGACGACACCACCAGCGACTGGCAGGTGAAGGTCTGGTGGTCCAACCGCAGCTGGAAGGCGAAGACCACCGAGCAGGTCCCGGACGACCGGATCTCCTGGGCCTCCGAGGGCGCCAAGGGCACCACGAAGGGCGTCGTCTCCTTCCACCGGCTGGCCGACAACCTCACCCGCGTCCTGCTGGTCATCGAGTACTACCCCACGGGGTTCTTCGAGAAGACCGGCAACATCTGGCGCGCCCAGGGCCGCCGCGCCCGCCTCGACCTGAAGAACTTCGCCCGCTTCATCACCCTGAAGGGGGAGGCGGAGGACAGCTGGCGCGGTGAGATCCGCGACGGCGAGGTCGTCCGCTCCCACGAGGACGCCCTCGCGGAGGAAGGCGAGGAGCGCGAGGAGGAGGAACGCGGCGGCGGGGAACGCGGCGAGGAGGAGGAAGCTCCTTACGCCGAGGAGGAGGCCGGCGAGGCCGAGGAGGCCGAGGAGGCCGAGGAAGGCGAGGAAGGCGAGGAAGGCGAGGAGGACGAGGGCGAGGGCTACGAGGAGGAGCCCGAGTCCGAGTACGACGAGGAGGAGCCCGAGGAGGAGTACGAGGAGCGGGAGCCCGAGGGCGACGAGCAGTACGAGGACGAGGACGAGTACGAGGACGAAGAGGCGGCGCGTGAGAAGGGCGGGAGCCGTCGATGAGCATGCCGAGCCGGATGCCGGAGCCGTACGGCCAGGGCAGCGGGGCCAACCTCGCCGACATCCTGGAACGTGTCCTGGACAAGGGCATCGTCATCGCCGGCGACATCCGGATCAACCTGCTCGACATCGAACTGCTCACGATCAAGCTCCGTCTCATCGTCGCCTCGGTCGACAAGGCCAAGGAGATGGGCATCGACTGGTGGGAGACCGACCCGGCGCTGTCCAGCCGCGCCCGCCGCGACGAACTCGCGCGTGAGAACGCCGAGTTGCGTGAGCGGCTGGCGCGGCTGGAGGAGCTGGAACCCGGTCGGACCCGTGCGCGGGAGGAGTCCCCATGACCGCACTGCGGTACGTGTACGCCGTCTGCCGCCCCTTCGGCGCGCCGCTCCAGGCCGAGCTGACGGGAGTCGGCGGCGCGCCCGCCAAGCTGGTGCACCACCACGGTCTCGTCGCGGTCGTCAGCGCCGTGCCGGAGCGTGACTTCGCCGAGGAGCCGCTGCGGGCGCACCTGGAGGACCTGGACTGGCTCTCCGCGACCGCCCGGGGCCACCAGCAGGTGATCGACGCGCTCACGGCGGTCACCACGCCCCTGCCGCTCCGGCTGGCGACCGTCTTCCGGGACGACAGCGGCGTCCGCGTGATGATCGAGGAGCGCGAGGAGGACTTCCGGCGCACCCTGGACCGGCTGGGGGGCCGGGTGGAGTGGGGGGTGAAGGTGTACGTCGAGGCCGGGGGCGACGCCCGGGAGGAGGCGGCGGCCGCGGCTCCGGCGAAGCCCGCCTCCGGCCGGGACTACCTGATGCAGCGCCGCCGGCGCGCCAGGGCGGACGACGACGCCTGGCAGCGGGCCGAGCGGTTCGCCGGCCGGCTGCACTCCCTGCTCTCCGAGCGGGCCGACGCCGCCCGCCTCCATCCGCCGCAGAACCCGGCCCTGTCCCGGGCTTCCGGCAAGAACGTGCTGAACGCCGCCTATCTGGTCCCGCGCGGGCAGTCGGAGGAGTTCGTGGAGATCGTGGACCGTACGAAGGGCGAGGAATCCGGCATGCGCGTGGAGCTCACCGGACCGTGGGCGGCCTATTCCTTCGTGGACCCCGATGTCGGGGAAGGCGGCGGGAGCGGTGGGGAGAGCGGGACGGCCACCGTCCGGGACACCGAGGAGGAGCGGTCATGACCGTCGTGGAACGGCGTGAGATCGCGCTCGTCGACCTGCTCGACCGGCTGCTGGCCGGCGGGGTCGTCATCACGGGGGACATCACCCTGCGCATCGCGGACGTGGACCTGGTCCGGATCGACCTGAACGCCCTCATCAGTTCCGTGAACAGGAACGTCGCGTCGCCCTGGGAGGAGTCGGCGTGACCGCTCCCGACACGCCCGACGCACCGAAGTCCCCGGGCACGACCGACGGGCCCGGCAGGGGCGCGCCCGACGGGGCCGCTCCGGCGCGCCCGCGGCGCAACCGGCTCGACCTGGAGCCCGACACCGTCGAGCGCGACCTGGTCAAACTCGTCCTCACCGTGGTCGAACTGCTGCGCCAGCTGATGGAACGGCAGGCGCTGCGCCGCTTCGACGAGGGCGATCTGACCGAGGAGCAGGAGGAACGCATCGGGCTCACCCTGATGCTGCTGGACGACCGCATGGCCGAGCTGCGTGACCGCTACGGCCTGCGTCCCGAGGACCTCAACCTGGACCTCGGGCCGCTCGGACCGCTGCTCCCCCGGGAGTGACACGGCCTCCCCGGGACTGACACGGCCTCCCCGGGAGTGACGGGCTTTGGTCTCATCCGCGGATCAGACGTCTTTCCGGCACAGCACCTCTCCGTGCAGGACGGCGAACCAGCCGTCCTCCCGCTCTCCCCAGGCCCGCCAGGCCTCCGCCACCGCCCGCAACTGCTCCTCGGTGGCGTGGCCGCCGCTGACGGCGCGCTCGGCGTAGGCGGAGGCGACGGTCCGGTCGGCCCACAGCCCGCTCCACCAGGCCCGCTCCTCGGGGGTGCTGAACGTCCAGGTGCCCGAGGTGGCCGTGACGTCGGTGAAGCCGGCCGCCAGCGCCCAGGACTTCAGGCGCCGGCCGGCGTCCGGCTCACCGCCGTTGGCGCGGGCCACCCGCTGGTACAGCTCCTGCCAGTCGTCCAGGCCGGGCGAGGCGGGGTACCAGGTCATGGCCGCGTAGTCGGAGTCCCGTACGGCGACGAACCCGCCGGGCCGGGTGACGCGCCGCATCTCGCGCAGCGCCTGCACCGGGTCGCCGACGTGCTGGAGGACCTGGTGGGCGTGGACCACGCAGAACGTGTCGTCGGGGTGATCCAGGGCGTGGACGTCGGCGACCGCGAAGTCGGTGTTGGTCAGGCCGCGCTCCGCGGCGGTGGCCCGCGCCGGGTCCAGGATGTCCGGGGCGTGGTCGACGCCGGTGACGTGTCCGTCGGGGACCAGGGCCGCCAGGTCGGCGGTGATGGTGCCCGGACCGCAGCCGACGTCCAGGATCTTCATGTGGGGCTTCAGTGAGCCGAGCAGGTAGGCCGCGGAGTTGGCGGCGGTCCGCCAGGTGTGCGAGCGGAGCACCGACTCGTGGTGCCCGTGGGTGTAGACGGCGGTCTCCCGTGCTTCCGGCATGGCTGTGCCCCTTCTCGACGGACCGGTCCCCGGGCTCCGGGGAGTCCGGGGGCGACACCGTCACCGTACGCTCCCAACCGAATGATGAGACAAGTCGTCCTGCGATGTGGACTGATGGAGTGTCAGTGAAAACTGACGGTCCGTCAATGCGGTTTCCGCGGATGCCGGCACGGTGTCAGGGCCCCGGGCGGTTCGGCGAGCAGCCCGTCGTGCGGCGCGTACCGGCCGGGGACGAGGGCGGTCGGGCCGGCGTCGGGTGTCAGGGCGCGCGGGTACCCTGGGGTGGCCGTTTCCCGCCCGGCGACGCGGGGCGGCGCGCCGAAGACCCGGAGGCCGACCGCATGCGCCTGATGCTCGTCCGCCACGGCGAGACGCCCTCCAACGTGGACCACCTGCTGGACACCGCCGTCCCCGGGCCGGGACTGACCGCGCTCGGCGAGCGGCAGGCCGCCGCGCTGCCCGAGGTCCTCGCCGGAGAGGACGTCGACGCCCTCTACGCCTCCACCCTCGTGCGCACCCAGCTCACGGCCGCCCCGCTGGCCGCGGCCCGCGGCCTCGACGTACGCGTGCGCGACGGCCTGCGGGAGATCTCCGCGGGCGACCTGGAGATGCTGCCGGGCGACCTCGGACACGGCGAGCTCTACCTGCGCACCGCCCTGGCCTGGGCGGCCGGGAACACCGGACTGCGCATGCCGGGCGGGGAGAACGGAGCCGAGTTCCTCGCCCGCTACGACGCCGTCGTCGCCGAGGCCGCCGACAGCGGCGCCGCCTGCGTCGTCCTGGTCAGCCACGGCGCCGCCATCCGCACCTGGACGGCCGCCCGCGCCCACAACGTCGACGTCCCCTTCGCCGCCGCCCGCCGTCTGGCCAACACCGGCGTGGTCGTCCTGGAGGGCTCCCCGGCCGACGGCTGGAAGGCCCTGACCTGGGCGGGCGCGACCGTCGCCCCCGAGGGCGAGCCCGGACCGACGGGCGAGCCGGTGGGCGACGGCGGACCGGCGGGCGAGCCGGTGGGCTGGACGGGCGGGTAAGCCTCCGCCTCCCGTCCCGCGGGCCGACGGCCCCCCGTGCCGGGGCCGGTACGGGCGCGGCCCGCGGTCATACGCGTTTGCCGTCGCCCGCGGGCGGCCCGCAGAATGCCTCTTCATGGGACATCTGGAAGCCGCGCACCTCGAGTACCACCTCCCCGACGGGAGGACGCTGCTCGGCGATGTGTCCTTCCGGGTGGGCGAGGGCGCCGTCGTGGCCCTCGTCGGGCCCAACGGCGCCGGCAAGACCACCCTGCTGCGGCTGGTCTCCGGCGAGCTGAAGCCGCACGGCGGCACCGTCACCGTCAGCGGCGGGCTCGGCGTGATGCGCCAGTTCGTGGGCTCCGTACGGGACGAGACGACCGTACGGGACCTGCTGGTGTCGGTCGCGCCGCCCCGCATCCGGGAGGCCGCACGCGCCGTCGACCGGGCCGAGCTCGCCCTCATGACCGTCGACGACGAGGCCGCGCAGCTCGCGTACGCGCAGGCCCTCGCCGACTGGGCCGAGGCCCGCGGGTACGAGGCGGAGACGCTGTGGGACGTGTGCACCACCGCCGCGCTCGGCGTGCCGTACGAGAAGGCGCAGTGGCGGCAGGTGCGCACCCTGTCCGGCGGTGAGCAGAAGCGGCTGGTGCTGGAGGCGCTGCTGCGCGGCACCGACGAGGTGCTGCTGCTCGACGAGCCCGACAACTACCTCGACGTGCCGGGCAAGCGCTGGCTGGAGGAGCGGCTGAAGGAGACCCGCAAGACGGTCCTCTTCGTCTCCCACGACCGCGAACTCCTCTCCCGCGCCGCCGAGAAGATCGTCTCCGTCGAGCCGGGGCCCGCCGGCGCCGACGCCTGGGTGCACGGCGGCGGCTTCGCCACGTACCACGAGGCGCGCCGCGAACGCTTCGCCCGTTTCGAGGAACTGCGCCGGCGCTGGGACGAGAAGCACGCCCAGCTGAAGAAGCTCGTCCTGAACCTCCGTCAGGCCGCCGCCGTCAGCCACGAGATGGCCTCCCGCTACCAGGCCGCCCAGACCCGGCTGCGCAAGTTCGAGGAGGCGGGCCCGCCGCCCGAGCCGCCGCGCGAGCAGGACATCACCATGCGCCTCAAGGGCGGCCGCACCGGCGTCCGGGCCGTCACCTGCGAGGGCCTCGAACTGACCGGGCTGATGCACCCCTTCGACCTGGAGGTGTTCTACGGCGAACGCGTCGCCGTCCTCGGCTCCAACGGCTCCGGGAAGTCGCACTTCCTGCGCCTGCTGGCCGGGGAGGAGGTGGCGCACACCGGGGAGTGGAAGCTCGGCGCGCGGGTCGTCCCCGGGCACTTCGCCCAGACCCACGCCCACCCCGGACTCCAGGGCCGCACCCTCCTCGACATCCTGTGGCAGGAGCACTCCCAGGACCGGGGCGCGGCCATGTCCCGGCTGCGCCGCTACGAGCTGACCCAGCAGGCCGAGCAGTCCTTCGACCGGCTCTCCGGCGGCCAGCAGGCACGCTTCCAGATCCTCCTGCTGGAGTTGCGGGGCGCCACCGCCCTGCTGCTCGACGAGCCGACCGACAACCTCGACCTGGAGTCCGCCGAAGCCCTCCAGGAGGGCCTGGAGGCCTTCGACGGCACGGTCCTCGCCGTCACCCACGACCGCTGGTTCGCCCGCTCCTTCGACCGCTACCTGGTCTTCGGCAGCGACGGCCGGGTCCGGGAGACCCCGGAGCCGGTGTGGGACGAGCGGCGCGTGGAGCGGGCCCGCTGATCCCACGGGCGGCGGTGCCACCGGCTCCCCAGGGGCTCCCCGGGCGGAACATCACTTCCGCTCCCGGATGGAAACGTCCCGGGCGGAAACGTCACTTCCAGCGCAGCAGCGCGCCCAGGCCGCCCACCGGGGCCTCCTCGTCCGCCGCGGGAACCACGAGCACGGGCGCGTCCGTGGCGACCGCCGAGCGGATCAGCGCGTCGTCCGCCCGCGCCGCCCACGCGTTCTGCTCGCCGAGCGTCCTGAGCTCCGCGCGGCGCACGGCCACCTGGTCCGGGTCCTCACCGATCCACACCTCGCGGTGGTTGTCCGGGCCGTCGACGCGGATCAGCAACTCGTCGATCCGGTGCTCCCGGGCCGCCTCGACCAGCGCGGGCACGCCCTCCACGGCACCGGCACGCCCTTCGTCGTCCGGTGCGCGGGCGGCCAGGAACCGGTCCAGCTCGGCCTCCGCCCGGTGCCGGGTGTGCTCGGTCCGGGCCCGCTCGACGTCCTCGTCCAGCAGCCGGCTGCCCGCGCCGTGCCGGGCCTCGACCACGCGGTCCCGGAGCCGCTGCGGCAGCCGCTCGCGCACGGCCCGCACCTCCCGGTCGTCACCGACCAGGACCAGCAGGTCGGCCCCGGTCTCCTCCTGGCAGTCGGCGAGCGCGCCGGCGACCTCCCCCGCGTTGTGCTCCCAGGTGTTCTCCACCTTCAGCTGGAAGTGCCGCTCGGACCAGTCGGCGGTCGACGTGCGGTGCAGGGGGTGCTGCCGGCCGGCCACCGATCCCGCGTCCTCCCGGCCCAGCCCGCTGCGCAGCTCGAAGTCGGCGCCCCGGCGGTCGACGTACGCCACCACGCACACCGGGTCCTGCCCGGCCAGCTCCAGCAGCGGGGCCACCCGCGGCAGGGGCGCCCACTCGGCCGTGTCGCCCCGCGGGGGCCGGGCCAGCGGCGGGTCGAGGACGACGCGCCCGGCACGGGCGAACAGCGCCCGCCCGTTCGGTTCGGAGGAGTGGCGCAGGTCGTCGACCGCGTTCTCCACCGCCCGGCAGGTGGCGTCGTCCGCGCCCTGCTCCGCGAGCCGCCGCGCCAGCGCCGAGGCCGTGAGATGCCGTTCGTGGGGCGTGCTCTCCGTGTGCCGGGAGGTGTCGACGTACACAGAGGCCCAGGGACCGGAATGTTCGTACAGTGGATGCAGGAATCGGAGATCCATGGCTCCCTCCCGGAGGCCGCTCGAGGGTCGGTGTTCCGCACGCGGGTACCCGAACCCCATGGACGAACACGACGAGTGGGGCACGACCATGACCGGAGTCGACCCGGACCGGCTGGACGACCAGCAGCTCATGAAGGAGCTGGAGACGATCCACCGCACGCGCCACGACACCCTGCTGTACGGCTCGAACGACGCGCTGCGCGCCCACAACGACCGTATGGCCCAGCTGGAGGGCGAGTACCTGCGCCGGAATCCGCGCCGCTCCGTCGCCGCGAGCCGCACCCGCGAGGGCGCCCGGGAACGCGACGCCGCCGACGCCCCGGCCGACGCGGGCGGTGGCCGGACCCCGGTCGGCAAGTGGGGGCCGGGCAGAACGGACGGCCCCGGCGGGGCCTGAGCCCGCCGGGGCCGTTCCGGCAACCGATCGATCAGTGTCCCCCGGTCGGCCGGACGGCCGGTCGGCCGGGGGAGAGGGGCCGGTGACCGGTGGGCGTACGCCCTCAGCCGGCCTCCTGCGCGAACACCTCCAGGTACGTCTCGCAGAACGCCTTCAGGTCGTCCGGCTTGCGGCTGGTCACCAGCTTGTTCGGCCCGTGGTCGCACACCTTGACCTGCTCGTCCACCCAGGTGGCGCCCGCGTTGCCGAGATCGGTGCGCAGGCTCGGCCACGAGGTCAGCACGCGGCCGCGGACCACGTCCGCCTCGACGAGCGTCCACGGCGCGTGGCAGATCGCCGCGACCGGGCGGCCCTGCGCGAAGAAGTCCCGGACGAACGCCACGGCCCGCTCGTCGGTGCGCAGGAAGTCCGGGTTGGCGACACCGCCCGGCAGGACCAGCCCGCTGAAGGAGTCCGCGGAGGCCTCGCCGACGACCTCGTCCACCGTGAAGGTGTCCGCCTTGTCGAGGTGGTGGAAGGCCTGCACCTCACCGGAGGCCGTCGACACCAGGACGGGCTCGTGGCCGGCGTCCACCGCGGCCTGCCACGGATCGGTCAGCTCGACCTGCTCTACGCCCTCGGGCGCGGTCAGAAACGCGATGCGCATGATCGTTCAACGTCCTTTCCTGGCGTGCCGGGGGCGGTGACACCCCCGGCACGGTGCTTCCTGTGGCCCGGTCACGGCCCCGTCAGTCGCCCCGGACCAGCGTCTCGGACAGTTCCTGCACGTTTGCGAAGCGCGGCTCGCGCGGCAGCCGCCGTACCGCCGCCACGAGGGCGTCCGGCGCGTTCTTGCGGCGCAGGGTGCGGGCGAGGTCCTCCGCGCCCGCGGGGAAGGAACTGCGGCCCAGGATGCGGGCCAGCTCCAGCCGTACGGTCTCCAACGACGCCCGGGGGGTGCCCGGCACCACCGGACCGCCCCAGACCTCCGGGTCGTCCTCGGCGGACGGCTCCGGGTCGTGCCACTCCTCGGACCGCGTGGGGTGCCCGGACCTGAGCAGACCCTGCAGTTCGTGCTTCATCTCGTCGTCCCGGTGGACGCTCAGCCGGTCACTGCCTCGCTGCATGTCTCCCTCCAGACCTTAGGGGTCGGCCCCCCGCGTACCCGGGGGGCGGCGGCCGACACCGGATGCGGCCCGCCGATGTTCCCCGCCCCCGTCCGCCGCTTCCGTCCCCGTCCGTCGCCCCCCGTCCCCGGACGGGGGGCGACGGACGGCTACCGCTTCTCCCGGCCCGCGCCCGGCAGGAACTCCTGCGCCTTCGCCTTGAGGCCCTGCCTGATCACCGAGCCCCGGTCCGCGTCGCCCCTGAGGAGCGACGCGGCCGTCGCCTCCATCTGCTCCCAGGTCGCGTGCGGTGGGACGGGCGGCACGGCCGGGTCGGTGAGGAACTCCACGACCGCCGGCCCGTCCGCCTCCAGCGCCGTCCGCCAGCCCGCCTCGACGTCCTCCGGCGTCTCCACGCGTACGCCGGTCAGGCCCAGGGAGCGGGCGAACTCCGCGTACCGCACGTCCGGGAGCCGCTGCGAGGGCAGGAAGGACGGGGCGCCCCCCATGGCGCGCATCTCCCAGGTGACCTGGTTGAGGTCGCGGTTGTTCCACACGGCGACGACCAGCCGCCGGTCCAGCCAGCGGTCCTTGTACTTCGCCGCCGTGATCAGCTCCGCGAGCCCGTTCATCTGCATCGCCCCGTCCCCGACCAGCGCGATCACCGGCCGGTCCGGGTGCGCGAACTTCGCGCCGATCGCGTACGGCACCGCGCAGCCCATCGTCGCGAGCGTCCCGGACAGCGAGCCGCGCATCCCGGCCCGCAGCGTCAGGTGCCGCGCGTACCAGTTCGCCACCGAGCCCGAGTCGCAGGTGACGATCGCGTCGGCCGGCAGCAGTCGGTCCAGTGCCCGGGCGACGTACTCCGGGTTGACCGGGTCGGCCGACAGCTCCGCCCGCCGCTCCATCACGTCGCGCCAGTGCCGTACGTTGTCGCACACCGTCTCGTACCACTCGCGGCCGCGCTCCTCGCCCGACGTCAGCATCGGGATCAGCCGGCGCAGCGTCTCCCGGGCGTCGCCGACCAGGTTCACCTCGTACGGGTAGCGCATCCCGACCATGCGCGGATCGAGGTCGATCTGGACACCGCGCGCCCTGCCGAACTCCGGCAGGAACTGCGTGTACGGGAACGACGAGCCGATCGTCAGCAGGGTGTCGCAGTCCCGCATCAGCTCGTACGACGGGCGGGTGCCGAGCAGCCCGATCGAGCCGGTGACGTAAGGGAGTTCGTCGCCGACGACGTCCTTGCCGAGGAGCGCCTTGGCCACGCCCGCGCCGAGCAGTCCGGCGATCCGCTCCACCTCCGCGCGCGCCCCGGCCGCGCCCTGGCCGACCAGGATCGCCACCTTGTCCCCGGCGTCGAGGATCTCCGCCGCCCGCCGCAGCGACTCCTCCGACGGGACGGTCGTCCACGCGCTCCGGTCGAGGCTGGAGGGCACCATCCGGAACGCGTGCGTGGGGGCCGAGTAGTCCAGTTCCTGGACGTCGCCGGGGATGACGACGGCGGTCGGGCAGCGGCGCGCGTACGCGGTGCGGATCGCCCGGTCCAGCACGTTCGGCAGCTGCTCGGGGACCGTGACCGTCTCCACGAACCCCGCGGTGACGTCCTGGAACAGCGTGTGCAGGTCGACCTCCTGCTGGTAGGAGCCGCCCATCGCGGTGCGGTGCGTCTGGCCGACGATCGCCAGCACCGGCACATGGTCCAGCTTGGCGTCGTACAGCCCGTTCAGGAGGTGGACGGCGCCCGGTCCGGACGTCGCCGCGCACACCCCGAGACGGCCGCTGAACTTGGCGTAGCCGACCGCCTGGAGCGCCGACATCTCCTCGTGCCGGGACTGCACGAACCGCGGCTGGTCGTCGGCCCGGCCCCAGGCGGCGAGCAGGCCGTTGATGCCGTCGCCGGGGTAGCCGAAGACCTGCTCCACGCCCCAAGCGCGCAGCCGTCGCAGGACGTGGTCGGAGACCGTGGTGCTCATGGACGGGACCTCCCGGGCATCGGGAACGAGGGCAGGGGGGCGTACGGCGTGACCCCTGTCGGATCACCCCGCCGGGCCCTGGAAAACCTCGGCGGTGTGCGGCGGGGCCTCGGCGGTGTGTGCGGGCGGGGCCTCGGCGGTGTGCGCGGACGGGGCTCCGACGGTGTTTGCGGGTGGGGGCGCAGGGCAGGCGCACACCCAGTGCTTCGGACCGGAGGCACGTCCGGGGGCCACCGCGAGGCCGCGGCCCCCCGGCAGGCCCGTCCGGCCGCTGTCGCGCGCTCCCGCGCCGACCGGCCACCACAGAGCACATCCCAGGGAGTTGCTACGCATCATGCCGAACCGAGCGAGCGCGAGGCACCACCCGCACGACGACGCCCCCGACACCGACCGGGCCTTCCACCGGCTCGCGGCCCTGCCGCCCGGCCCCCGGCGGGAGACACTGCGCGCCGAGATCGTCGAGGCCTGGCTGCCGATGGCGGACCGCCTCGCCGGACGCTTCCGCAGCCGCGGCGAGAGCTACGAGGACCTGCGGCAGGTCGCCGCACTCGGCCTGGTCAAGGCCGTCGACCGCTACGACCCCGACCGCGGCCACGCCTTCGAGAGCTACGCCGTCCCCACCGTCAGCGGGGAGATCAAGCGCCACTTCCGGGACCACCTGTGGACGCTGCACGTCCCGCGCCGCGTCCAGGACCTGCGCAACCGCGTCCGGATCGCCTGCCAGGACCTGTCCCAGACCGTCCCCGGACGCCGCCCCACCGACGCCGAGATCGCCGAGTGCGCGCAGCTGAGCGAGGAGGAGGTGCGGGAAGGGCTGGAGGCGCTGGAGAGCTTCACCGCGCTGTCCCTGGACGCCGAGGTGCCCGGCGGCGACACCGGCCGCTCCCTGGGCGACGCGCTGGGGGAGGCCGACCCCGCCCTCGACACGGTGGTCGACCGGGAGGCCGTGAAACCGCGCCTCGCCGCGCTGTCGGAGCGCGAGCGGACCATCCTCTACCTGCGGTTCTTCGGGGACATGACGCAGAGCCGGATCGCCGAGCAGCTCGGCATCTCGCAGATGCACGTGTCCCGGCTGATCAACCGCTGCTGCGCCCGGTTGCGGGAGCAGGTCCTGAAGGACGCGGCGTAGACGACGCGGCGTGGACGACGCGGCGTGGACACGGACACGGGTCCGCCACGGTTCCGCACGGAACCTCACCCGGTCGGCGGGCCCTTCTCCCGCCAATGGCGGGCGGCCGCGCGCGGCCGCGGGCGGTGCGGGCTGTCATGGCCGTGGGGCACGGACGTCGTGTCCCGCAGCCGCAGGCCGAAGGAGCCGCCCCATGCGCCGCACCGCCCGTGTCCTGTCCGTCGCCGCCCTCGCCGGTGCCGTGCTGGCCGGTGCCGCCCCGGCCGTCTCCGCGGATCCGACGGCCGGGACGGGACCGGCCACGGCCGCCCCGGACGGCAGCGTCACCGTCTCCGTCTCCGTCACCTGCGACCCCCTCGGCGCTCCCGCCCCCGCCACCCTGGAGGCCACCTCGGACGCCTTCACCGAAGGCACCGTCCGGCTGAGCCTCATACCCGGCGGCGACGAGCCGACCGGCCCCGTCTACCGCGGCACCGCCCGGATCGCCCCCGCCGGCCCACCCGACGCGCCGGAGGAGACGGCCTCCGCCGGCTCCGCCCGGACCGTCGACGGCACCTGCCCGGCACCCCCCGGCGGGCAGCCCGCGCCGTGGAGCGCCACCCTCGACGTCACCCGTGCCGAGAGCGGCGACGAACCGGCCTGCACCCCGTCCGGGGACAGGGACGGCGACAGCGACAGCGACTGCGGCGACGAACCGGCCTGCGGTCCGTCCGGGGACCGGGACAGGGACAGCGACAGCGACTGCGGCACCGGGCCGGCCTGCGTCTCGTCCGGGGACCGGGAGAGCGTCAGCGACAGCGACTGCGGCACCGGGCCGGCCTGCGCCCCGTCCCAGGGCGCCGACTGCGACAGCGGCGCCAAAGCGGGGTGCGCGCCGTCCCAGGGCGCCGACTGCGACAATGGCGGCCAGCCGGCGTGTGCCCCCGCCCAGGGCGCGGAATGCGACAGTGGCGGCAAACCGGAGTGCGCGCCGTCGCAGGGCGCCGATTGCGACAGTAGCGGCGAGCCGCCGTGTGCCCCCGCCCAGGGCGCCGACTGTGACAGCGGTGACGAGCCTGGGTGTGCCCCCGCCCGCGGCGCGGAGTGCGACGGCGGCGCGGCGTGCGCGGCGTCGGAGCACGGCACCTCGTGTGCATCTGACGGAACCTGTGCGAAGGGCCACGACGAGGGCTGTGCCGGCGACGACCCCTCCTGCCCGCGCGGCCACGACGACCCCTCCTGCGGGCCCCCTTCCGTCCAGCACGGCGTCCGGGCCGGGGCCGGCGGCGCGTTCGGCGTCTCCGTGCCCGCGCTGGCCGCCGGAGGGCTGCTGATCGCCGGCGCGCTCGGCGCCGCCGGGCACCGGCTGTGCCGCCGCGGCCCGCGGGAGGACGCCTGACACCGCGCGCGGGCCGCCCCGCGCCGCGCTGTGACCGGCGCGACCCAGGCCGACGGTCATGGGGGGACGCCCCGCGGGGTACTCAGAGCCCGAGAGCACAGCCGGCCCCGTACGGGACCTCACGCACCACCCGGCACGCGGACCGGCGGACGGTCCCCGCGCCGAGGGGCGGGACGCCCACCGGCCGGCGACAGCACAGGGCACCAGGGACGGACTGCGCGGAGGACCTCATGCGGCGGACGGAACCGGGAGGGCACGGGCCCGTCCGCTACGGCCCGCAGCTCCCCTCGGACGGACTGCCCGTACCGCCCGGCCTCGCCGAGGTGCTCGCCGCCTCCGCCACCCGCGCCGAAGGCGAACCCGTCGGCGGCGGGACCGCCCTGCGGGAGGCCGCCTGCGGCTACTGGGAGCGGCGCGGCACGCCCACCGTCCCCCGGCGGGTCGTGGTCGGCCCCGGTGCCCCCGCGCTGCTGCTCGCGCTGACCGCCGCCGTCGGCGGTGACGTCCTCGTGCCGAGGCCCTGCGCGGCCTGGTGGGTGCCGGACGCCCGTCTGCTGGGCAGACCCGTCTTCCATGTGGCGACGCCCGCGGAGTGCGGCGGCGTTCCGGACCCGTTCGCCCTGCTGGAGACCGTGCGCCGGGTCCGGGAGGAGGGCGGGGACCCGCGGCTGCTGGTGCTGTCCGTGGCCGACGACCCCACCGCCACCGTCGCCCCGCCCGAGGTGCTGCACGAGGCCGTGGAGGCCGCCGCCGAGGAGGGCCTGCACCTCGTCAGCGACGAGACCTGGCGCGACACCCTGCACACCCCGCACGACACCGTGCTGGTCAGCCCCGCGGAGATGCTGCCCGAGCGGGTCACCGTCGTCAGCGACCTCGCCGGCGCCCTGCTGCCCTCGGGCTGGCCGGCCGCCGTCGCCCGCTTCCCCGGCACGGCCGACGGGGACGCCCTCCACGCGCGCGTGCTCGACGTCCTCACCGCCCTCGACGCCCGCGTCGCCGCGCCGGTCGCCGCGGCCGCAGCCCACGCCCTGACCGAGCCGGAGCCCCTCACCGCGCGCGTGCGGGACGCCGTACGCCTGCACGCGCGCGTGGCCGCCGCCGCGCACGCAGCCGTGGAGGCGGCGGGCGCCCTCGCCCTGCCGCCGCGGGCCGGCCGGCACCTGTACGTCGACCTCGCGCCCCTGCGCCCTGCGCTGTCCGCGCGGGGCGTCGGTGACGCGCAGGACCTGGAGGACCTCCTCACCGCCCGGCTCGGCATGCCCGCGCCGGGCGGACACCGCTTCGGGGACGACCTCGGGGCGCTGCGCGTCCGGCTGTCCACCGGCGACCTGCTGGGCGGCACGGACGCGGAGCGCGCGCGCTGCCTCACGTCGCCCACCCCGTGGGAACTGCCCCACGTGCAACGCGCGTTGACCCTCCTGAGGTCGGTCTTCGACGATCTCCGTGACGAAGCTCAGCGATGGGAGCCTCCTCGATGACGCAGCAGTCCGAGTCGACCACGACCACCCCGGGTGCCACGGCCACGGGTCCGACCGCCACCGCGAGCAGCACCGTGGTGACCGCTCCCGTACGGGAAGCCGGCCCCCCGGCCCCGGTGAGGCCCGGCCCGCCGGGGACCGTCCCGCCGGCGTCCCCCATCCCGCCGCTCGCCGAGCCGCGCCCACTGGGGGAGCCGCGGAGGTGGCCGCGCACCTTCCACGACCGGTTGACCGCACCGCTGCCCGGCCTCAAGTCCCTCGCCCGGTTCGCCCGCGAGGGCTCCGTACGCCCCGGGAAGGAGGGGCTCGCCGACATCTCCCGGGTGCCGGTCGCGCCCGGTCCGCTGCCCCGCGTGGACGCCCGCACCGTCGCCGTCACCTGGGCCGGACACGCCAGTTGGGTGGTCCGCGTCGGCGGTCTGACCGTCCTGACCGACCCGGTCTGGTCCCGCCGGATCCTCGGCACCCCGGCCCGCATCACGCCCGTCGGCGTCCCCTGGGAGGCGCTGCCGCCCATCGACGCGGTCGTCATCAGCCACAACCACTACGACCATCTGGACGCGCCCACCCTGCGCCGGCTCCCGCGCGACACGCCCCTGTTCGTGCCGGCCGGGCTCGGCCGCTGGTGCCGGCGGCGCCGCTTCACCCGCGTCACCGAGCTCGACTGGTGGGAGGCGGCCGAACTGTCCGGCGTCCGCTTCGACTTCGTCCCCGCCCACCACTGGTCCAAGCGCACCCTCACCGACACCTGCCGCTCGCTGTGGGGCGGTTGGGTGCTGACCGCCCCCGACGGCCGGCGCGTCTACTTCGCGGGCGACACCGGGTACGGCCACTGGTTCTCCCGCATCGGCCGGCGTCATCCCGGCATCGACCTCGCCCTGCTGCCGATCGGCGCCTACGACCCCCGCTGGTGGCTCAGCGACGTCCACTGCGACCCGGAGGAGGCGGTGCGGGCGGCGCGGGACCTGGGGGCGCGCCGGATGGCCCCCATGCACTGGGGGACGTTCGTGCTCTCCGCCGAGCCGGTCCTCGAACCCCTCACCCGGGTGCGGGCCGCCTGGGAGGCGGCGGGACGGCCCCGCGAGGACCTGTGGGACCTGCCGGTGGGAGGCTCCCGGATCCTGGACTAGGCGATCCCCGTCCGGACCCGCTGATCCCCCCTCCCGCCTCAGGCCGCCTTCGTCCTCCGGACCCGGCGCCAGACGCTCGGGGCCGCGCTGACCAGCACGGTCAGCGCGACCGCGGCGACCACGCCCTCCCACGGCTCGGGGAACAGCGAACCGCCCAGGATGCCGATCAGCTGGTACGTCACCGTCCAGGCCAGACAGGCCGGCAGGTTGCCCCGCGCGAACCGGCGCAGCGGCCACTCGGCCAGCAGGCAGGCCAGCATCACCGGTATCCGGCCCGCCGGCACGAGCCGGGACAGCACCAGCACCGCCGTGCCGTGGCCGGCGAGTTTGGCCTGCGCCTGTTCCAGGCGCTCCTCCGGCGCCCGCGACCGGATCGCCTCCAGCCAGCGCGAGCCGTTCTTCGACGTCAGCCCGCGCCGCCCGAGCCAGTACAGCGCCACGTCCCCCAGGAAGGCCGCCAGCGACGCCGTCACGAACAGCAGCGCCAGCGAGAACGGCGCCGTCTGGTGGAAGGCGACCACGGCCGCCGTACTCACCAGCGCCCCGGTCGGCACCACCGGCACCAGCGCGCCGATCAGCACCAGCAGGAACAGCGACGGATAGCCCAGCGCCTGCTGCGTGGACTCCGTGGGGATGACGGTGACGACCGACGCCGATATCGACAGCGACAGCGACGGCGACGGCGTCACGAAGCGGCCTCCAGACGCACGCTCTCCCCGTGCCCGAGCCGGTGCACGGCCACCTCCGGCGCCCGCTGCGCCGCCCGGCGCACGAACTCGTCACCCGGCGCATGGAATTCATGGGGGCGCACGGCGTCCAGCCCGATGGGCCAGTACGTGCCGTAGTGCACCGGTACCGCGCTCCGCGGCGCCAGCCGGGCCAGCGCCTCGGCCGCGCGCCCGGCGTCCAGGTGCCCCTCCCCGAGGTACGGCCCCCACCCGCCGACCGGCAGCAGCGCCACGTCGACCGGGCCGACCTCCTCGGCCATGTCCTCGAACAGGCCCGTGTCGCCCGCGAAGTACGTGCGTGCCGCGCCCTCGACGACGTACCCGAGGGCGGGGCAGCGGTGCGGTCCCACCGGCAGCCGCCGTCCGTCGTGCAGCGCCGGCACGGCCCGTATCCGCACGTCACCGACGGACGTCTCCTCGCCCGGCGCCATCTCGCTCAGCCGCAGGTGCGTCAGGCGCCGCAGACCGGGCACGGCGCGCGGCGCGCCCCGGGGCACCAGCAGGCGCGTGCCCGGCGCGAGGCGCGCCAGCGAGGGCACGTGCAGATGGTCGGAGTGCAGGTGCGACACGAGCGCCACGTCCGCGCGCCGGGCGTCGGGCGGCGGCAGCGCACCCCGGCGGCGGCGCAGATGCGCCAGCCTGCGGGCGAACAGGGGATCGGTGAGCACACGGACGTCCGAATCCTCGACCGTGCAGGTGGCGTGACCCCACCAGGTGACCTCCACCGGCACCTCTTTGCCTCCTTCGCGCGACTCCCCCGAAGCCTACGGGCAGGGGTAGGGTCGGCGGCGAAACCCGGAGGTGAGGGGGACGCCATGGGACCTGTGCGGGTCACGGCGATCGCGAGTCTGACGCCGCTGGAGGAGCTGGACGCCGATCCCTTCCTGGTGGACTCCCGCAGCCAGCACGCGATGTGCGCGCGGTGGGCCGCGGAGCGCGGCTACGCCGTCAGCCGCGAACTGCTCGTGCGGGGCCTGCGGGCCGACCACGACGTGCTGTGGGACGGCGTCCGGCCCGGCGTCGACCTGTTCGTCGCGCCCAGCCGGCGGGTGCTGGAGAGCGCCCTGTCCTCGGTGGAGGAGTTCCTCGAGGAGTGCGCGCGGCGCGGGGTGCGGGTCGAGACGGTGGGCTGCGCGGAACCCGCCTACGACGCGCAGATGAAGGCCCGGGTGCACCGCAGGCTGTCCATGCCGACCGCCGGGTACGACGGAGGCTGACCCCGCCCGGGACGGCCGGGGCGGTGTGGCAGGGTGGAGGCGGCCCCCGCGCGTGACGGGGCCGGATGGCGAGGTGTTCGGGGCGTGGGTGCGGGGCGTTGGCGGCGGGCGGTCGGTCAGGCCGGGCGGAGCGTCGCGGTGTGGGGGGTGTCCACGGTCACGATGCTCGTCCTCGCGGGGATCCTCCCGGACTTCAGACTCCAGTCGCCCGACGGCGACAGCGCCACCACCATCGCCGTCACCGCGGCCGCCGGCGCGGGCGTGTTCGGCCTGCTGTCGGCCCTGGTGTGGCCCCTCCTGGTCCGCCTGCTGCTGCTCGTGCCGGCCCTCGTCCTGGGCCTGCTGGTGTTCTTCCTCAACGGCTCGCTGCTCCTGCTCGCCCTGCGGCTGAACCCCTCCGGGCAGAGCGAGGCGGCCCCCGAGACCGCCGTCATCGTCGCCGCCGTGATGTCCGCCGTGGCCTCCGCGACCGGGGGCGCCCTGGCCGTCCGCGACGACGACGCCTACCGGCACCGCCTGTACCGCCTCGCCGACCGCCGCCGCCGGGGCGGCCCGGCCTGCCCCGCCACCCCCGGCACCGTCTTCCTCCAGCTCGACGGCGTCGGCCACGACGTCCTCCTCACCGCCGTCGGCAAGGGGCTCATGCCGACGGCCGCCCGCTGGCTCGGCCACAGCCCGCGGCAGGGCCCGCCCGCCCGGCCCACCCACCGCCTCACCCCCTGGCGCACCGACTGGTCCAGCCAGACCGGCGCGAGCCAGCTCGGCATCCTGCACGGCAGCAACCACGACGTGCCCGCCTTCCGCTGGTACGAGAAGGACACCCGCGAGGTGATGGTCTGCAACCGTCCCACCAGCGCCGCCGAACTCCAGCGCCGCGCGGTCGAGCGCACCGGCGACGGCGGACTGCTCTCCGCCGACGGCGCGAGCCGCGGCAACCTCTTCGGCGGCGGCGCGGGCGAACAGGCCCTGGTGCTGTCCATCGCGGCCCGCCGGCGCTCCCGCGCGACCCGCTCCCGCGCCGGCTACTTCGCGTACTTCTCCGACCCCGCCAACGCCGTCCGCACCGCCCTGTCGTTCGTCGCGGACGTCGTCCGCGAGATCGGCCAGTCCACCCGGGCCCGGCTGCGCAAGGAGCGCCCGCGCGTCGCCCGCGGCGGGCTCTACCCCTTCGTCCGCGCCTTCGCCACCGTCGTCGAACGGGACGTCGTGGTCGCCGCCGTGACGGGCGACATGCTCGCCGGCCGCAGCGCCGTCTACGCCGACCTCGTCGCCTACGACGAGGTCGCCCACCACTCCGGCCCGCTCGGCCGCGACGCCGAGCAGGTCCTCACCCGCCTCGACCGGGCGCTGGCGCTCGTCGAGAAGGTCGCCGAGCACGCGCCGCGGCCGTACCGGATCGTCGTCCTGTCCGACCACGGCCAGAGCCCCGGCGAGACCTTCCGCTCCCGCTACGGCCTCACCCTCGCCGATCTGGTGCGGGCCGGCTGCGGGCTGCCCGTGCCGCGCCGGGCGGAGCGCACCCGCAGCGGCGCCGAGGCGCGCGCCGCGGTCCGGGCGGCCCTGCGCCGGCCGGTGGAGGAGGGCGCCGAGCAGCACCGCCCGTCCCGCCGCTCGGAGCCGGTCGTGCTGGCCTCCGGCAACCTAGGCCTGGTCTCCTTCCCCGACGTGCCGCACCGGATGAGCAAGGAGGAGATCGACGCCCGGCACCCCGCCCTGCTCTCCACGCTCGCCAACCACCCCGGCATAGGCTTCCTCCTCGTCCGCAGCGAGGAGCACGGCGGTGTGGTGCTCGGCGCGCACGGGGCGCAGATCCCCGTGGACCGGCTCGACGAGGAACCCGGTCCGCTCGCCGTGTTCGGCCCCGGGGCCGCCGAGGCGGTCCGGCGCACGCACTCCTTCCCGCACGCCGCCGACATCATGGTCAACTCCTTCCACGATCCCGCGGACGGCGAGGTCCTCGCCTTCGAGGAGCAGATCGGCTCCCACGGCGGTCTGGGCGGCGCCCAGGCCAAGCCGTTCCTGCTGTCCCCGCTGTCCCTGTCCGCCCCGGTCATCGACGGCGAGGACCTGATCGGCGCCGAGCACGTCCACCGCGTCCTGCGCCGCTGGCTGCGCGAGTCCGACGGCCCCCAGGTCCCCCTGCGCACGGTCCGGGAGGAGCGCGCCGCCTGAGGAGACTCAGTGGCGGGCCCGGTGGCCGGAGCGGACCCGCCCGAAGGCGTTCATGACCTGGACCGCGGGCGCGGTGCCGCCCACGGCGGAGTCGCTGAACGCGACCATGGTGCCCAGCGAGTCGGCCAGCGACATGAACTTGCGCAGGGTCACCTTGTCGTGCTCCTGCTGTTCCTGCTGGCCGTGCTCTTCCTCGCGGCCCGGATGGACCCGGGGCGGCGCACGGCCCGCCCCCGCCGACGGCGCGGTACGGTCGCTGACCACCGTCCGCAGGCATGTGGAGCGCGGTGAGCCGGACGCGGCGGAACGCGCGCTGGAGGCCTCGCACCTGGACCGGGAGTCGGAGGCGTTCTGGATACTGGAAAGCATCCCGACCAGCACGACGAACTGCCGGACGCCCTTGCTCTCGGCCAGCGTGGCGAAGATTCCGAGGAGCGCGACGGCGAAGGTGAGCACGATGACGGCGCCGAAGAGCGCGGTCGCCTGGGTCGCGGTGAGCGCGCGGAACATCCGGTTGCGGATGATGTCGCGCACGAAGTCCCGGTAGAGCAGGTACAGCACACCGAGTGCGACCCCACCAAATCCCGCGATCCCCCGAGGACTTGGAAGAGTTCGACTGTAGGGCCTCGCCGCCGTGCCCGTCAGGAGTTCCGTCGGCTGTGATCCGTCGGTGGCCGTGATCGTCGTCGGCGGTGATCCGTCGTCGTCGCGTCCGGTGTCCGTGGCGTGCGGCGGGCCGAGGTGTGATCGGATGGGGCCGGGCACCCGGCGACGGGACCGCCCGGCCGTCATCGTCCGTCTTGGAAAGGAAACCCGCCGTGGCCACCACGCGCTCCGCACACACCGTCTGGGAAGGCAGCCTGACCGAGGGCAACGGCGTCATCGCCTTCGACTCCTCCGGGGCCATCGGCGAGCAGCCCGTGACCTGGGCCGCCCGCAGTCAGGAGGCCAACGGGAAGACCAGCCCCGAGGAGCTGATCGCGGCCGCCCACTCCAGCTGCTTCTCGATGGCCTTCTCGCACGCCCTCACCGGCGCGGGCAACCCGCCCACCAAGCTCGTCACCTCGGCCGACGTCACCTTCCAGCCGGGTGAGGGCATCACCGGCATCCACCTGACCGTGGAGGGCACCGTGCCCGGCCTCGACGAGGAGGCGTTCGTCGCCGCCGCCGAGGACGCCAAGGTCAACTGCCCGGTCAGCCAGGCCCTGAAGGCCGTACCGATCACGCTGTCGGCGAAGCTCGCCTGAGCCGGTCCGGCACGGCATCCCCCGGGGGTGCGGGACGTCCGTCACGGGCGTCCCGCACCCCCGTCCCGTTCACGCACGCTCCCATTGACAGGAGCCCCCGCACGTTTTGTGCTGGAAGTCCTGGAGCGCGGGGCTCCCTGGCGGAAGGGGACGGCGATGGGACGTCCGGTCGGTGTCGATCTCGGCACCACGAACTCGGTGGTGGCCGTCCTGGAGGGCGGCGAGCCCACGGTCATCGCCAACGCGGAGGGCGCCAGGACCACCCCGTCGGTCGTGGCCTTCGCCAAGAACGGCGAGGTGCTCGTCGGCGAGGTCGCCAAACGGCAGGCCGTGACCAACGTCGACCGCACCGCCCGCTCGGTCAAGCGCCACATGGGCGACGCGCACTGGCGCTTCCCGGACCGGGGCGACGTGGACGGCACCCGTTACCGCGCCCAGGAGCTGTCCGCCCGCGTCCTCCAGAAACTGAAGCGGGACGCCGAGTCCTACCTCGGCGAGGACGTCACCGACGCGGTGATCACGGTGCCCGCCTACTTCGACGACGCCCAGCGGCAGGCCACGAAGGAGGCCGGGGAGATCGCCGGCCTGAAGGTCCTGCGGATCATCAACGAGCCCACCGCCGCAGCCCTCGCCTACGGCCTCGACCGGGGCGAGGAGCAGACCGTCCTCGTCTTCGATCTCGGCGGCGGCACCTTCGACGTCTCCCTCCTGGAGATCGGCGACGGCGTCATCGAGGTCAAGGCCACCAACGGCGACACCCACCTCGGCGGGGACGACTGGGACCAGCGGATCGTCGAGCACCTGGTGAAGAGGTTCAAGGGGCAGTACGGCATCGACCTCGGCACCGACCGGATGGCGCTGCAACGGCTGCGCGAGGGCGCCGAGAAGGCGAAGATCGAGCTGTCCAGCTCCTCCGAGACGACGATCAACCTCCCCTACGTCACCGCCACCGCCGAGGGCCCCCTCCACCTCGACGAGAAGCTGACCCGCGCCCAGTTCCAGGAGCTCACGGCCGACCTGCTGGACCGCTGCCGCAGGCCCTTCCACCAGGCCGTCGAGGACGCGGGCGTGAAGCTGTCCGCGATCGACCACGTCATCCTCGTCGGCGGCTCGACCCGGATGCCCGCCGTGACGGAGCTGGTGCGGGAGCTGACCGGCAAGGACCCGCACAAGGGCGTCAACCCCGACGAGGTGGTGGCGGTCGGCGCCGCCCTCCAGGCGGGCGTCCTGCGCGGCGACGTCAAGGACGTGCTGCTCCTCGACGTCACCCCGCTGTCCCTCGGCATCGAGACCAAGGGCGGCATCATGACGAAGCTGATCGAGCGCAACACCACGATCCCCACCCGCCGTTCGGAGATCTTCACCACCGCCGCCGACAACCAGCCCTCGGTCGGCATCCAGGTCTACCAGGGCGAACGCGAGATCGCCGCGTACAACAAGAAGCTCGGCGTCTTCGACCTGACGGGCCTGCCGCCGGCCCCGCGCGGGGTACCGCAGATCGAGGTGGCCTTCGACATCGACGCCAACGGGATCATGCACGTCTCCGCGAAGGACCTCGCCACCGGCCGGGAGCAGAAGATGACGGTGACCGGCGGCTCGGCGCTCCCGAAGGACGACATCGACCGCATGATGCGGGAGGCCGAGCAGTACGCCGAGGAGGACCGCAAGCGCCGGGAGGCGGCCGAGACCCGCAACCAGGCCGAGCAGCTCGTCTACCAGACGGAGAAGTTCCTCCGCGACAACACCGACCGCATCCCCGCCGACACCCGGTCCGAGGTCGAGTCGGCCGCCGCCGACCTGAAGGCCCTGCTGGAGCGGAACGCCGACACGGCGGCCCTGCGCGACGGCGTCGACAAGCTCGCCACGGTCAGCCAGCGCATGGGCCAGGCGATGTACGCGCAGGCCGAGCGGCAGCCGACGGCCGACGGCGCCGGGCACGACGGCGGCCCGCCCCGGGACGAGGACACCGTCGTGGACGCGGAGATCGTCGACGACGACAAGGACACCGGCCGGGACGCCCGCGGCCCGGCCGCGTAGCGGCCGGCCCGCAGGCCCGGAGCCCGGCTCCTACGACCCGGTCCGCTCCCAGCCCCGCCGGTCCGGGCGCGGTCCCAGCCGCTCGGGGTCGCGCGAGCGGTAGACGACGTACGGGCGGAACAGGTACTGCACCGGCGCGCTGAACATGTGCACCAGCCGGGTGTACGGCACCAGCGCGATCAGCACCATGCCGGCCACGGCGTGCACCCGGTACAGCACCGGCACGCCCGCCATCGCACCGGTGTCCGGGCTGAGCGTGAACAGGCTGCGCGACCAGGGCGCGAGGCTGGTCCGGTAGTCGTAGCCGGTGCCGGAGGAGTGGGCGAGCTTGGCGGCCATGCCCAGCACGATCGCGGCGAGCAGCACCAGGTACATGAGCTTGTCGTTGGCGGTCGTCGCGCGGAACACGGGCGCGTTGGTGCGGCGCCGGTGGACCAGGGCCGCGATCCCGGCGACCGCGAGCGCCCCGGCCGCCGTGCCGCCGTACAGCGAGAACAGGTGGTAGGCCCGCTCGTCCACGCCGAGCGCGTCCGTCCACGACTCCGGCACGAACAGCCCGATCAGATGGCCGGCCAGGACGAACAGGATGCCGTAGTGGAACACCGGGGAGGCGATGTTCAGCAGCTTCGACTCGTACACCTGGGAGGACCGGGTCGTCCAGCCGAACCGGTCGTAGCGGTGCCGCCACACCAGCCCGGCGACCAGGAGCGCGCACGCGACGTAGGGCAGGACGCCCCAGAGGAAGAAGGTCATCGGCGGGCTCCGGCGGGTGCGGGCGGCAGGGTGGCGCACACCGCGTCCAGCACGCACGCGTACGGCGTGCCGGCGGCGGTGAGCCGGGAGCGCAGCCGCTCCAGGGCGTCGCGGTGCTCGACGAGCGGCCCGGTGTCGCCGGTGCGCGAGGTGAACTCCAGGACAGCGGGCAGGAAGTCGGGCAGTTCCTCCCCGGTGAACTCCAGGCCGTGGGCGCGGTAGAGGTCCTTGAACCGGACCAGCGACATCCCGCGCCGCCGGGTGTCGCCGTCGCTCCACCAGCTCAGGTACAGGCTGTGCCGGTTCTTGAAGTCGAAGACCTCCACGTAGTGCGCCTGGAGGTCCCGCTGCGGCGTCACGGCCGCGTGGTCGGTGAACCCCCGCAGCTGCGGGGCCGCCTCGCGCAGCAGCGGCAGCCGGGCCCGGAAGTCGTCGTCCGGGTAGGTCAGGCAGAGCGCCGCCGCCTGGTAGAGCACCTCGAAACCGGGCATCAGACCTCCCTCTCGTCGTCCGCGGTCTGCCGTCTGCGCAGGATGTGGAAGTTCTCCACCGGCACCAGCGGCAGCCTCCTGCGTCCGGAGTCCTGCCCGAACGGCCCGTCGCCGCCCATGCCGGGGCCGCCGTCGTGGTCGAGGCTGCACGCGTCGGGCAGCGCCGACTCCTCCAGCCGCCGGGCGTCGCCGACGGCCGCGGTGGGGATCACGTACCGCTCGTCGTACTTGGCGATCGCCAGCAGCCGGTACATGTCCTCGACCTCCTCGGGCCGCATGCCGACGGCGGCCGCGACGCCCGGGTCGGGCTCCTCGCCGAGGTTGACCGCCCGCATGTGGGAGCGCATCGCGGCGAGCTTCTCCAGACAGGCCCGCACCGGGGCGGTGTCGCCCGCGGTGAACAGCTCCGCCAGGTACTCCAGCGGGATGCGCAGCGTGTCGATCGCCCCGAACAGGTTGCCCAGGTCCTCGCCGTCGTGGCCGGTCTCCGTCAGCGCGTCCACCACCGGCGACAGCGGCGGGATGTACCAGACCATCGGCAGGGTCCGGTACTCCGGGTGCAGCGGCAGCGCCACCCGGTACGTGGAGACCAGCGCGTGCACGGGGGAGCGGCGGGCCGCCTCCAGCCAGTCGTACGGGATCCCCGCCCGCTCGGCGGCCCGCCGCACGCCGGGGTCCTCCGGGTCCAGGAACACGTCCAACTGGGCGCGATACAGGTCCTGTTCGTCCGAGACGGACGCGGCGGCCGTCACCTTGTCGGCGTCGTACAGCACCACGCCCAGGTACCGCAGCCGCCCCACGCAGGTCTCCGAGCAGACCGTCGGCAGGCCCGCCTCCAGCCGCGGGTAGCACAGCGTGCACTTCTCCGCCTTGCCGGTGCGGTGGTTGAAGTACACCTTCTTGTACGGGCATCCGGTCACGCACATCCGCCAGCCCCGGCAGCGGTCCTGGTCGACCAGGACGATGCCGTCCTCGGTGCGCTTGTACATCGCGCCGGACGGACAGGACGCCACGCACGACGGGTTCAGGCAGTGCTCGCAGATGCGCGGCAGGTAGAACATGAACGTCTGCTCGTAGGCGAACCGCACCTTGTCGGAGGCCTGCCGGCGGGTGCGCTCGACCATCGGGTCCAGCTCGCCGTACGCGGGGGCGCCGCCGAGGTCGTCGTCCCAGTTCGACGACCACTCGATCTCCATCGGCCTGCCGTCCAGCTGGGAGACGGGCCGCGCGACGGGGTAGTCGTCGCCGAGCGGGGCGTCGGTGAGGGTGCGGTAGTCGTACGTCCAGGGCTCGTAGTAGTCCTTGATCTCCGGGAGCCTGGGGTTGGCGAAGATCCCGGCGAGCTTGCGCAGCCGCCCGCCCGCCTTCGGCCGCAGCGCACCGCGCCGGTTCAGCTCCCAGCCGCCGCGCCACCGCTCCTGGTCCTCGTAGCGGCGCGGGTACCCCTGGCCGGGGCGGGTCTCGACGTTGTTGAACCAGACGTACTCCATGCCGCGCCGGTTGGTCCACGTCTGCTTGCAGGTGACCGAGCAGGTGTGGCAGCCGATGCACTTGTCGAGGTTCATCACCATCGCGATCTGGGCCATCGGGCGCATCAGTACTCGACCTCCTGGGCGCGGCGGCGGATCACCGTCACCTCGTCGCGCTGGTTGCCGGTCGGCCCCAGGTAGTTGAACGCCCAGGACAACTGGGCGTAGCCGCCGATGAGATGGGTCGGTTTGAGCAGGAGGCGGGTGAGCGAGTTGTGGATCCCGCCGCGCATCCCGGTCGTCTCCGCGCGCGGGACGCCCACCGTGCGCTCCGGCGCGTGGTGCAGGTACACCGTGCCGGCCGGCATGCGGTGCGAGACGACCGCGCGGGCCACGACCACCCCGTTGCGGTTGACCGCCTCGACCCAGTCGTCGTCCCGCACGCCGATGGCGTCCGCGTCCCGCGGGGACATCCAGATGTTCTGGCCGCCGCGGGACAGGGAGAGCATGAACAGGTTGTCCTGGTACTCGGAGTGGATCGACCACTTGCTGTGCGGCGTGAGGTAGCGGACCGTCACCTCGCGGTGGCCGTCGGGACCGAGGCGGGGTTCGCCGAACAGCCTGTTCATGTCCAGCGGCGGCCGGTACACCGGGAGCGCCTCGCCCAGCTCGTGGATCCAGTCGTGGTCGAGGAAGAAGTGCTGCCGTCCGGTGAGGGTGTGCCACGGCTTGCCGTGCTCGGTGTTGAGGGTGAACGCCGTGTACCGGCGGCCGCCCGCCTCGCTGCCCGACCACTCCGGCGACGTGATCACCGGCACCGGCGCCGCCTGCGTGTCCGCGTACGTGACCCGTCGGCCCTCGTGCTCGGCGGCCAGGTGGGCCAGGTCCCGTCCGGTGCGCTCCGCCAGCGTGCGGAAGCCCTGGACGGCGAGGCGGCCGTTGGTCGTGCCCGACAGGGCGAGGACCGTGTCCGCCGCCTTCACCGCCGTGTCCAGCAGGGGGCGTCCGTCGGCCGGGCCGCCGCGCACCGCGCCGTTCAGCTCCCGCAGCCGCGCGACCTCCTCGTCCGGGCGCAGGGTGACGCCCTTGGTGGCCAGGCCCAGCTCCTCCGCCAGCGGGCCCAGCGCCGCGAACTTCGCGCCCACCGCCGTGTAGTCCCGCTCCACGACCGTCAGGTGCGGCAGCGTCCTGCCCGGCACCGGGTCGCACTCGCCGCGCCTCCAGTCCCGGACGACCCCGCCGGGCTGGGCGGTCTCCCCGGGGGTGTCGTGCTGCAACGGCGACGCCACCAGGTCCCGGCGCACGCCCAGATGGTCCACGGCCAGCTCGCTCAGCCGCTCCGCCAGCGCCTTGAACGTCTCGAAGTCGGTGCGCGCCTGCCACGGCGGGTCCACGGCCGGGGTGAACGCGTGCACGTAGGGGTGCAGGTCGGTCGACGACAGGTCGTGCTTCTCGTACCAGGTCGCCGCCGGCAGGACCACGTCCGACAGCAGCGTGGAGGAGGTCTGCCGGAAGTCCAGCGACAGCAGCAGGTCGAGCTTGCCCTCGGGCGCCTCCTCCCGCCAGGTCACGTCCCGGGGCCGCACCGCCTCGGGCGCCTCCTCGGCGCGCAGCGAGGAGTGCGTGCCCAGCAGGTGCCGGGTGAAGTACTCGGCGCCCTTGGCCGACGAGCCCAGCAGATTGGCCCGCCACAGGGTCAGCACGCGCGGCCAGTTCTCCGGCGCGTCCGGGTCCTCGCAGGCGAACCGCAGCGTCCCGGCGCGCAGCCCGGCCACCGCCCCGGCCACCGGGTCGCCGGACGCCTCGCCCAGCTCCAGCGGGTTGCGGTCGAACGTCGGGTACGACGGCATCCACCCCGCCCGCGCCGACAGGGCGACGCAGTCCGCGGCCGTCATGCCCCGCAGCCGCCCCTCGCCCAGCGGGGAGGCCAGCACGTCGGCCGTGAACCGGTCGTAGCGCCACTGGTCGGTGTGCAGGAACCAGTACGCGGTGCCGATCATCTGCCGGGGCGGGCGCGCCCAGTCGGAGGCGGCGGCCAGCGTCGCCCAGCCGGTCAGCGGCCGGCACTTCTCCTGGCCCACGTAGTGCGCCCAGCCGCCCCCGTTGCGGCCCTGGCAGCCCGTCAACTGGAGCAGGGCGAGGAAGGCGCGGTAGATGGTCTCGGAGTGGAACCAGTGGTTGGTGCCGGCGCCCATCAGGATCATGCAGCGGCCCTTCGACCGCTCCGCCGTGCGCGCGAACTCCCGGGCGATCCGCACGCAGGCGGCCGCCGGGACGGAGGTGTGCGCCTGCTGCCAGGCGGGGGTGCCGGGGGCGTCCGCGTCCTCGTACGACGCGGGCCAGCGGCCGGGCAGACCGGGCCGTCCCACGCCGTACTGCGCGAGCAGCAGGTCGAAGACCGTGGTGACCAGGGGACCGTCCGGACCGCCGAGCCGCACGGCCGGCACCCCCCGCCGCACGACGTCCCCGCGCCCCTGCCCGTGCTCCCCGCCCTCGGTGTCGAAACGGGGCAGCAGCACCTCGACGCCCTCGGCGCCCTCGTGGCCGAAGAGGCTCAGCCGGGGCCGGACGTCCCCCAGGCCGAGGTTCCAGCGGCCCTTGCCGGCCTCCGTCCAGCGGAAGCCGAGGGAGCCGTTCGGCACCACCGCCCGGCCGGTCGCGCCGTCCAGGACGACCGTCTTCCACTCGGCGCCCTCCTCGCCGTCCCCGAGGCCGGTGGCGCGCAGGAACTTCGCCGGCACCCACGCGCCGTCCCGCCCGGTCAGCGTCACCAGGAACGGCAGGTCCGTGAACCGCTCCACGTACTCCGTGAAGAACGGCGTCTCGCGGTCGACGAAGAACTCCTTGAGGACCACATGGCCCATCGCCAGCGCGAGCGCCCCGTCCGTGCCGGGGTGCGGGTGCAGCCACTCGTCGGCGAACTTGGCGTTGTCGGCGTAGTCGGGCGCCACGACCACGACCTTCTGGCCGCGGTACCGGGCCTCCGCCATCCAGTGCGCGTCCGGGGTGCGGGTCACCGGGACGTTCGAGCCCCACATCACCAGGTACGCCGCGTCCCACCAGTCGCCCGACTCCGGGACGTCCGTCTGGTCGCCGAAGACCTGCGGGGAGGCGACGGGCAGATCGGCGTACCAGTCGTAGAACGACAGCATCGGCGCGCCGATCAGCGCGTGGAAGCGGGCGCCGGCCGCGTGGGAGACCATCGACATCGCGGGGATGGGGGAGAACCCGGCGATGCGGTCGGGGCCGTACGCCTTGATGGTGTGGACGTGGGCGGCGGCGACGAGTTCCACGGCCTCGTCCCAGTCCGCCCGCACCATGCCGCCCTTGCCGCGCGCCCGCTGGTAGCGGCGGCGGCGCCCGGGGTCGTTCTGGATGTCCGCCCAGGCCAGCACCGGGTCCCGCAGCCGCCGCTTGGCCTCCCGGTACATCTCCAGCAGCACGCCCCGCACGTACGGGTGGCGCACCCGGGTCGGCGAGTAGGTGTACCAGGAGAACGCGGCGCCGCGCGGGCAGCCCCGGGGCTCGTACTCGGGCCGGTCCGGGCCCACCGACGGATAGTCCGTCTCCTGGGTCTCCCAGGTGATGATGCCGTCCTTGACGTACACCTTCCAGCGGCAGGAACCGGTGCAGTTCACGCCGTGCGTGGAGTTCACGACCTTGTCGTGGCTCCACCGGTCCCGGTAGAACGCGTCCGCCTCCCGGCCGCCGGCCAGCCCGATGCTGTGCAGGTCGGGGGCGGTCGTGCCGGGCCGGAAGAACCGGCCGAGGCGCAGCAGGGCCGCGCCCGGCTCGGTCGGCGGTGTCCGCGTGTCGGTCACGTGCGCTCCCTTGCTCACCCCGTGTCTCGAACCTAGGGGCGGGCGCGGGAGCGCACCCGTTCACGGCGCCCGTACGGGTCACCCGGTGCCGGAGCTACGAGGGCTGCGGGGTCACCCGGTGCCGGTGCCTCAGGGCTTGCGGGCGACCCCCGCGTACACCGGCACGATGCCCTCGGCCTGGACGGCCACGTCCTCCGGCTCCGGCCGCCAGCCGGAGACCGGGATGACGCCCGGGCCCAGCAGCTCCAGGCCCTCGAAGAAGCGGGAGAACTCCGCCAGCGAGCGCGGGTGGAAGGGGGTGCCGCTCTGCCGGAAGCTGTCCGCCGCCTTCGCGATGGCCTCCGGGTTCAGATCGGGGGTGACCTGCGACAGGATCAGGTGACTGCCCGGCGCGAGCGCCGCCACGTACGTCCGGAGCAGCCCGTACACGTCGTCGCCGGCCGGGTCGTCGTCCAGGTAGTGGGTGAGCGCCACCAGCGACAGGGCGACCGGCCGGCCGAGGTCCAGGGTCTCGGCCGCCCGGCCCAGCAGGGTGTCCAGGTCGCGGACGTCGGCGTGCACGTACCGGGTGGACCCCTCGGGGGAACCGTGCAGCAGCGCCTCCGCGTGCCGCAGCACGATCGGGTCGTTGTCCGCGTACACCACCCGCGACTCCGGGGCCACGCCCTGCGCCACCTGGTGCAGGTTGGGCTCGGTGGGGATGCCGGTCCCGATGTCCAGGAACTGGCGCACCCCGGCCTCGGCGACGGTCCGCACGGCCCGGTGCATGAACCGGCGGTTGGCGCGCGCCCCGCGCACCACCGTGCCGTCCACGGCGAGGATCCGGCGGGCCAGCTGCTCGTCCACGGGGTAGTTGTCCTTGCCGCCCAGCCACCAGTCGTACACGCGTGCCGGATGCGGCCTGCTGGTGTCGACGCGGACGGGTGCTGCGGACTCGGATCCGGTCATGCGGGTCTTCTCCTGGTGGTGGGGTCGGTGGTGACGGCCGTGCTCACACGCTCCCGCGGAGCTCCCGCAGCAGCGTGACGGTGCGCTGTGTCGACGAGGCGTGCGCCGTCATGTGGTCGAGGACCTCCAGGTGCAGGGAGACCTCCTTGCGCGAGTCGAGGTACAGGGCGCCGGACAGGTACTCGGTGACGACCATGTCCGGCAGCTCGGGCTCGGCGAAGCGGAAGAGCGAGAACGGCGCGGACGTCCCCGGGTGCGGGCCGTCGGCCAGCTCGGCGACCTGCAACGTGATCCGGTCGCGGTCGGCGAACTCCAGCAGCTTGTCGAACTGCTCGTACATCACCGAGGGGTCGACGCTCACCGGGCGGCGCAGCACGGTCTCGTCCATCACCACCCACAGGTGCGGCGGGTTCGGGCCGTCCAGCAGCCGCTGCCGGGCCATGCGCAGCGACACGTGCCGCTCGATCGCCTCCGGGCTCCTCCGCCCGACCGTCCCGGCCTCCAGCACGGCCCGCGCGTACGCCTCGGTCTGCAACAGGCCCGGCACGAAGTGCGGTTCGTACGAGCGGATCATCCGTGCCGCGCCCTCCAGGCTCACGTACAGGCTGAACCACTCCGGGAGCACGTCGTGGAAGCGCTGCCACCAGCCGGGCCGGTTCGCCTCCTCGGCGAGCGCGACGAACGCGGCGGTCTCCTCCTCGGACACCCCGTACGTCTCCAGCAGCACCTGCACGTACGGGATCTTCAGCGCGACCTCGGCGGTCTCCATGCGCCGCACGGTCGCCTGGGCCACGCGCAGCGCGCGGGCCGCCTCGTCACGGCCGATCCCGGCCGCCTCGCGCAGCTCCTGGAGCCGTCTGCCGAGTACCACCTGGCCCACTGTGGGCGCGGGCCGTCGTTCACTCACGCCACGTCTCCCCTACGTGTCGAGGCACGCGGGACAGTGTGTCATGCCGCGGCGGCGCTTCCACAGGGGCGACGGCCGGACAGCAGGGGCCCGGCGCGGCTGACGGCGGCTCAGCCGGACAGCGCGCGCAGGTGCGCGACCGTCTCCGGGTCGGCCGGGAGGAACGTCTCGATGGCCAGTTCGGCGACGGTCACGTCCATGGGGGTGTTGAACGTGGAGATGGAGGAGACGAACGACAGCGTCCGTCCCCCGTGCTCGATCCGCAGCGGCAGCGCGACGTACGGCACCGGCCCGTCCGGTTCGCACGGGTCGGCGGTCTCCGGCACCGGGTAGGCGGCGACCTCCTCGTACAGCTCCCGCAACGGGGCGGAGCGGTGCAGGGCGACCTGGCGCTCCATCTGGGCCAGCAGGTGCCGCCGCCACTGCGGCAGGTTGCGGATGCGGGGCGCGAGGCCCCGCGGGTGGAGGGTCAGGCGCATCGCGTTCAGCGGCGGCGTGAGCAGGGACTCGGCGACGCCCTCCAGCAGCATGGTGATCCCGCGGTTGGCCGCCTGCACGGTGTACAGGGCGTCCACCACCAGCGCCGGGTACGGCTCGTAGCCCCGGAGCAGGCGCTCCACGCCCGCGCGCAGCCCGTGCAGCGCCGGGTCGTCCCACGGGGTCTCGCGGTAGCGCGGGGCGTAGCCCGCCGCCAGCAGCAGCGCGTTGCGCTCGCGCACGGGGACGTCGAGGTGCTCGGCGAGCCGCAGCACCATCTCCTCACTGGGCCGGGAGCGGCCGGTCTCGACGAAGCTGATGTGCCGGGCCGAGGAGTCCGCGCGCAGGGCCAGCTCCAGCTGGCTGAGCCGCCGCCGTTCCCGCCAGGCCCTCAGCAGCGGACCCGCGCCCCGGGCGGACGGGACGGCGGGGGAGTCGGCGGAGGAGGCGGCGGGGGAGCCGGTGCCGGTCGCGACGGTCGTCATGCCGTCCGACCGTAGTCGAGGGGCGGCGTCCCGCACGAGGCGTACGGGCCGGCCCGGCCACGGCGCCGACGGGCAGGCGTGGCCCGCCGGCCGTCCGGGAACGCCCTGACCAGGGCCGCCACGCCTCTCCTGTGGCAGGCTGGGCAGGTACGCGACACCCATGAAGGGAGCCGGCGCATGGCCGTGGAACCGCTGTCGCAGAAGGAGATCGAGGACCGGCTGGCCGAGCTGCCCGGCTGGTCCTACGACGCCGGCCGCCTCACCCGCGCCTACCGGCTCGCCTCCCACTTCGCCGCCGCCGCCCTGGTCGTCCACGTGGCGCAGGTCCAGGAGGAGCTCGACCACCACTCCGACCTCACCCTCGGCTACCGCACGGTGTCCGTCGCCGTGCACACGCACAGCGCGGGCGGCGCCGTCACCGAGCTCGACTTCCAGCTCGCCCGCCGGGTGGAGGACCTCGCCCCGGGCCACGGGGCCCACTGACCCGCGCGGCGGACCGGACGGAGCGGAGACGGGGAGCGGGCGTGCTGGACTACGACGAGGAAGCCGGACGCTACGACGCCTCCCGCGGCGGCGAGCCCCGGGCGGCCGCCGCCGCGGAGGCCGTCCTCGGCCTGGTCCCGGCCCCGGCCCGCAGCCTGCTCGACGTCGCCTGCGGCACGGGCATCGTCACCCGCAGGCTGGCGGCCGGACGCGACGGCCTGCGGGTGACCGGCGTCGACCTGGCGTCCGAGATGGTCCGCCAGGCCGCCGTCCGCCTGCCCGGCGCCGTCGTCCGCTCCGACGGCCGCCGACTGCCCTTCCGCGCCGACGTGTTCGACGCGGTCAGCAGTGTCTGGCTGCTGCACCTGCCGGAGGGCGACGCGGACGTGCGCCGGATCGTCGGCGAGTGCGCCCGGGTGCTGCGGCCCGGCGGTGTCTGGGTCACCACGGTCGACAAGGCCGCCGCGCACAACGTCGGCAGCGACATCGACGCCGTCCTCGCCTCCCGGCCGCCCCGGGCCGCCCGCGACGAGGCGTCCCGCGTCGAGTCCCACGCCGTCGCGTGCGGCCTGGTCCCGGCCGGGCGGGCCCGCTTCCCCGGCCGGGGGCAGGGCCGCTCGCCGCGCCGTACGGTCGCCGACCTGCGGCGCGGCTGGTTCGTCACGCTGCCGCCCGGGGAGCCGCTGGCGGACCGTTTCGCCGAGCGGCTGGCCCGGCTGCCCGACCAGGACCGCCCCCGCCCGGACCCCGTGTTCACCCTCCGCGCGTTCCGCAAACCGGCCGCGCCACCGGACGAGGCCTGACCCCGGCGCCCGGCGCTTCGTGGAGTGCTCCGGCCGCCGGTTGCCGCACGGCCGGCCCTCGTGGAGTGCTCCGGCCTCCCGTCGCCGCGCCGCCAGGCCCGCGGAACGCTCCGCCCCCACCTCGCCGTGCCGTCGGCCCCCGACCGGCGCAACGGCACCGTCACCTCCCGGACGACAACCCGCCGTACCCCGGCAACCCCGCGCCCTCCGGCGGCAACTGACGGGTGACAACCTGTCCGCCCCCCGCCGGGAGGTACCCCCCGTGCAGCACCCGCACCCGCACCCGCCGCCGCACCCGGTCACGCACCGCAAACGGCGCCGCGGCGCGGTCCTCGCCGCCGCGGCCGCCGTGACCGCGCTGGTCGCGGCCGGTCTCACCACGCTCTCCACGGACACCGCCGAGGCGGCCACGGCCCGCCAGGTCGAGGCCCTCGACCGCGGTGTCGTGAGCGTGCACACCGACAGCGGCAACCTGGTCAGCTGGCGCTGGCTGGGCACCGACCCGGACGACATCTCCTTCAACGTCTACCGGGCCGGCACCAAGGTCAACTCCACCCCGATCACCGGCTCCACCAACTACTTCCACTCCGGCGCGCCCGCCCAGGCCGACTACACGGTCCGCGCGATCGTCGGCGGCGTGGAACAGGCCGACTCCGTGCACGCGGTCCAACTCCGGTCCGGCTACACGGACGTGCCCATCACCGCCCCCACCGGCGGCACCACGCCCGACGGCGTCGCCTACACCTACGAGGCCAACGACGCCTCCGTCGCCGACCTCGACGGCGACGGGGCACTGGACTTCGTGCTGAAGTGGCAGCCGACGAACGCCAAGGACAACTCGCAGTCCGGCTACACCGGCAGTACCGTCATCGACGGCATCAAGCTCGACGGCACCCGCCTGTGGCGCATCGACCTGGGCCGCAACATCCGCTCCGGCGCCCACTACACGCAGTTCCAGGCGTACGACTACGACGGCGACGGCAGGGCCGAGGTGGCCATGAAGACCGCCGACGGCACGGTCGACGGCACCGGCGCCGTCATCGGCAGCTCGTCCGTCGACTACCGCAACTCCAGCGGCTACGTCCTGTCCGGCCCCGAGTACCTGACCATGTTCGACGGGGAGACCGGCAAGGCCCTGGGCACGGTCGACTACGTCCCGGCCCGCGGCACGGTCTCCTCGTGGGGCGACTCCTACGGCAACCGCGTCGACCGCTTCCTCGCGGGCACGGCGTACCTGGACGGCGTCCGCCCGTCGCTGATCATGGCGCGCGGCTACTACACCCGCACGGTGATCGCGGCCTGGGACTGGCGGAACGGCGCCTTCACCCGCCGCTGGACCTTCGACACCAACTCCTCCACCAACACGGGCAAGGGGTACGACGGCCAGGGCTCGCACAGCCTGTCCGTCGGGGACGTCGACGGCGACGGCAAGGACGAGATCGTCTACGGCGCGATGGCCGTCGACGACAACGGCAACGGCCTGTGGACCACGAAGACCGGCCACGGTGACGCCCAGCACCTGGGCGACCTGGACCCGTCGACGTCGGGCCTGGAGTACTTCAAGGTCTCGGAGTCGACCTCCCAGCCGGCCGAGCTGTACATCGATCCGGCGACCGGCGCGATCCGCTGGCAGCTGTCGGCGTGCTGCGACAACGGCCGGGGCGTGGCCGGCGACATCTACGCCGGCAACGACGGCGCCGAGGTCTGGTCGGCCTCCGACACGTACATCCGCGACGAGGCCGGCGCCACCAAGGGCCGCGAGCCGTCCTCCGTCAACTTCCTGTCCTGGTGGGACGGCGACACCGTGCGCGAACTCCTCGACGGCACGAACATCGACAAGTACGGCACCTCCTCCGACACCCGCCTGCTGACCGGCTCCGGCGTCCACTCCAACAACAGCACCAAGGCGACGCCGTCCCTGTCCGGCGACATCCTCGGCGACTGGCGCGAGGAGGTCGTCTGGCCGACGACGAACAACACGGCCCTGCGCATCTACTCGACCCCGATCGAGACCAGCACCAAGATCACGACCCTGCTGCACGACACGATGTACCGCACGGGCCTCGCCTGGCAGAACACGGCGTACAACCAGCCCCCGCACCCGAGCTTCTTCCTCGGCAACGGGATGGCCACGGCCCCGCGGCCGGCGGTCTACACCCCCTGACCGCACAGGGGCGCGTGCCGCATCCGGCACGCGCCCCCTTCGGGTCGGCCGACCGTGCAGGGTCAGCAGACCAGACCCTGCACGGTCAGCTCACCGTGCAGCTCTGCTCGCCCAGCTTGAACGCCGCCGGTTCCGCGTTCGTCCCCGACCAGCTCCCGGTGAAGCCGAAGCCCACCGACGAGCCCGCCGCCACGTTCGCGTTCCAGCCGACGTTCGTCGCCGTCACCGCCGCGCCCGACTGGGTGTGCGCGGCGTTCCAGATCTGCGAGACGGTCTGCCCGTTCGGGAACGTCCAGCCGAGGCTCCAGCCGGACCACGCGCTCGACCCCGTGTTGGTGAGCTTCACGTCCGCCTGGAAACCGCCTGACCACTGGTTGACGATGCTGTACGTCACGGCGCAGGCGCCCGTCGGCGTCGGATCCGTACCGCCGCCGCCGTCCCCGCCGCCGTCCCCGCCCCCGGTGTCGGAGGTGTCGCCGTAGACGACGCCGCGGCCGTTGGTCGAGATGTAGACCCGGCCGTAGACCCTCGGGTCGCCGGTGATCGCCGCGCCGGTCCAGCCCCACTGGTGGGCGTCGTCGTTGATCCTGGTCCAGGTGGCGCCCTGGTCCGTGGAGCGGAAGACGCCCCGCACGCCGGCGATCTTCGCGCTGGTGTAGAGGGTCTGGTAGGACGCCCCGGACGCGGCCTTGCCGAAGCCGATCGTGTCGGCCTCCTCGACGTTCGACAGCTCGGTGAACGTCGCGCCGCCGTCCGTGGAGTGCCACAGCCCGTACGCCCCGTCGCTCGCCCCGCCGGCCAGCCACACGTCGCCCTCCACCCCGGGCAGCGCCTTGAACCGCACGCTGTCACCACTGGGCAGGCCCGTCGCCGAGGACGCGGTGAAGGTCGCGCCGCCGTCCGTGCTGACGTAGAACTTCCCCGACTTGAAGCCGTAGAAGGTCAACGGGTCGACGCGGTCCGACTCCACGGTCGCGCCGGCCGGGATGCCGCTCGACGCCGACCACGACGAGCCGAAACCGGTGGTGTACTGGACGCCCGTGCCCGCCGGGCTCCACACGAAGCGGCTGCCGTCCGCGGCCGCGGCCACGGTCCCGCCGCCGCTCACGCCCGAGGGGTCCGTCCCCGCGAACCAGTTGGCGCCGTTGTCCGTCGAGAACGCCACGTGCGGGCCCGAGTCCAGGTTGCCGACCCGCACCACCGTGTTCGGGTTGGACTCGGCGTAGTCCAGGCTCGTCGTCGAGGTGAAGTTCGGCGAGGTGAACATCATCGACGGGACCGTCGTCAGGTCCGTGTGCCGGAACCCGCCGACGTCACCGAGGGCGCTCAGCAGCGGCGCCCCGGACGGCGGGGAGGCGAGGTCGTTGACCGCGGTCTCCTCCAGGCCCCGCACCATCGGCTTGATGGTGAACTGGGAGCCGCTGTCCCAGTTCGTGAGGTTCTCCGTGCCGTAGACGGTCGCCCCCGTCCCGTACATCATCCGGTTCGAGTCGAACGGGTCGATCTCCAGCGACTCCGTCATCCACCCCAGCTTCGGCGTCTGCTCGGGCGGCGAGGGGTTCGCGCCCCAGGTCAGCCAGGGCGAGGAGGAGACGTCCATCGTGTAGCGGTTGGCGCGGTTGGGGTACGACGTGTAGTCCCACGCCTTCGTCCAGGTGCCGCCGCTGTCCGTGGAGCGGAAGATCTGGGTGTCCGGCCACCAGGAGCTGTAGGCGGTGGCCATGACGGTGCCGGGGTTCTGCCGGTCGACGGTCAGCCCGCTGAAACCGTAGTAGGTGTCGGCCTCCGCCACCGGGCTGATGTCCGTCCAGGTGCCGGTCGCCGTCGCGTACCGGAACAGCCGGCCCTTGCCGCCGTCGTAGGGGCCGCCCTTGTCGCTGTAGGCGAGGTAGAGGTAGCCGTTCTCCGCGTCGAGCACGCCCTTGTGCGCCAGGTAGCCGGTGGGCTGACCGGCCAGCCTGCTCCAGGTCGCGCCCCCGTCCGTCGACCGGTACACCGCGTTCTGGAGGTCCGCCACCCCGACGTAGATCGTCTGCGTGGCGGTGCCGGAGCTGCCGGTGGACTCGTCGAAGGTGACCCAGACGATGCCCTGGTTGTCGCTCGCGTAGCCGGAGGTGTCGGTCGCGTCCTGGACGTAGTTGCCGACGTTGGGGAAGTTCGTCACCTGCGACCAGGTGACGCCCGAGTCGGTCGACCGCCACAGCCCCTTGCCGCTGGGGGCGCCCAGGTAGAGCACGCTGTTGCGGTTCGGGTCCACCGCGAGCCGCTCGCCCATGCCCCGGCCGGGCATGTTGCCGCCCAGCTTGAACGGCAGGTCCGTCTTCTGCCAGCTCGCGCCCCGGTCGGCGGAGCGCAGCACGGCCCCGTTGCCCGGGTCCCAGCTGTTGGTGTACGTGCCGACGGCGGCGTAGACGTTGTCCGGGTCGACGGAGTCGGAGGCCAGGCTCACCACGCCCGTGTGCCCCCAGTCCGCCCAGCCGACCGAGTCCAGCAGCGGTGTCCACGTCTGGGTCGACTCCGCCCAGCGGTAGGCGCCGCCGATGTCGGTGCGCGCGTAGGCGAGGTCCTTCTCGGTGCGGTTGAAGACGATCCCGGGGACGAAGCCGCCGCCGTCGATCCGGGCGTTCTTCCAGGTGTACGACTCTGCCGCCACGGTGACGTCCGGGCCGGTGTCGGCCGCCAGTGCGGGCGGGGTGCCCGCGAGCAGGCCGGCGGCGAGCGCCAGGACGGCGGTCAGGATGCGGGTTCTTCGCACGGTGGGGTCCTTCCTCGTGAGGCCATGTGGAGCCATGGGGGAGGAGGTGCGGGGAGGAGGTACGAGGAGCAGGTGCGAGGAGCAGGTGCGCCGAGCGGGTGCGGGGGAGGAGCGACGACCGGGCGGTCCCCTGTGCGGTGGGGACCGCCCGGCGCGGTACGCGGAGCCTTAGCGGGGGCTTATTCGAGAAGCTCCGCGTACGAGCCCATGGCCAGGGCGATGTCCGCCTGGGCCCAGAACCGGTGGTACGTGAACACGGGCGCGGCTCCGCCCGCGAGATAGCTCTCGATCGTCGACCAGTTCGGCTCGTCCTCGTAGAAGGACCTGATCGAGTCGAAGGTCGAGGAGGAGTTCACCGCGTCGCCGTTCGGCATGGTGCCGGTCCAGCCGCTCGGGACGTACACGGCGTCGTCGAAGCGGTTGTAGTCGGCGCGGGTCTCCGGGACGGCGATGCCCAGGCTGTCCTGGTGGTTGTCCCACATGCCGTCGAGGAGGGCCTTGGCCGTCGTCGCGGCCTCGGTGTCACCGGAGCGGTCGGCGTAGTACGTCAGGGTCTTGGCGTACGCGGCGGCCACACCGACGTCGTCGGTGTAGTCGGCGACGGTGACGTGCAGCCCGCTGTTGGCTCCCGGGCTGGCGGCGTTCCAGGTGTCGGGCTGGCCCGACCACTGGAGCGTGGAGGGGATCAGGTAGGTGCCGTCCGGGTTCACGGTGGTCTCGGACAGCGCCCAGTCGACCCACTTGTCGAGGACGGTCTTGGCGTCCGCGTCGCCCGTCTGCTGGTAGTACTCGGCGACCCGCTCCATCGACCACGCCTGGAAGCCGAACCACTGGTTGGACGGCGGGTCGTGGTAGACGGGCTGCTGGTCGTAGTACATGCCGTAGAACGTCGACGTGCCGGCCGGCGGGGTCGCGTAGCGGCCCGCCCAGCTGTTGGTCGCGCCGCCCGCGATGGCGCCCTCGGACGACTGGAGCCAGCGGTAGAACTCCAGCTGCCGGTCCAGCGACCGGGCCCAGTCCGCCTGGCCCGTCGCCGACTTGGGCTTCAGGTCGGCGTAGCTGCTGAGCGCGTAGGCGGCCAGCGGGTTCTGGTAGCCGCCGTGGGTGTGGCTGGAGCCGATCCGCCAGGCCCAACCGGCGCTGGTGTCGGTGGCGCCGCCCCAGGCGTAGTACCAGGACAGCAGGTAGTGCGAGGCGTCCTTGCCGGTGCCCGCGGGGCAGGCGGAGGCGCCGACGCAGTTGCCGACCTTCTTGAAGTACTTGTCGTACATCGCGTAGCGCAGGTAGTCGCCCATCTTGGCCGCCTTGGCGACGGTGGCCGAGACCTGGCCGCCCTGGCCCTGCTGCTCGGCCCAGACGTCCGCCCAGTACGCGGCCTGCACGGCCCGGGCGTCGGCGTCCGGCGCGTTGGTGAACTTCCACTGCTCGGCGTAGGAGGCGTCACCGGTGAACAGGTCCAGGTACCCGTTCGTCCCGCCATAGGTGAAGTTGTCGCAGGTCGGCTGGGGCACCGTCTCCCACACCGACTCCTGCGCGCCGCGCTGGAAGGTGTTGATGTAGGAGGGGCCGGTGTCGGAGGGGCCGGCCTCGCACTTGCCGGGCGAGTTGCCGTAGCCGTAGACGTTGTCGACGTCCTGGAGCCAGTGCATGCCGTAGACGTCGTCCGTGCCGTACGCGGTCTCCAGCTCGGCGGCGATCGGGTCCGTGCCCACCGCCACCGTCCCGTCCAGCTGCGCCGGGTACTCCTGCGGCGTGTCCAGTTCCGGCGCGTAGGTCGCCGGCTTGGACGCGTTGTAGAAGGAGTTCGTCGGCTGGTCGGCGTGGGTGGGGATCATGTACTTCTCCATGATCTCCCAGGCGCCGTTGAACCGGGTCCAGTCGCCCGTGACCTTGCCGTACATGGCCTGGAGCCACAGCAGGTAGCTGTAGGCCTCCGAGGTGGTCTCGTGACCGTGGTCGGGGGCCTCGACGATCAGCGTCTCCACCGAGTGGTACGGGATGCCCTCGGGGGAGAAGTAACCGTTCGCCGGGTCGGTGATCTTGCCGTAGAGCTCCAGGAAGCGGGCGTCGTACTCCTGCGACGCGGCGATCTGGGTGACGGTGACCGAGGCCTTCGCGTGCCCGGTGGCCGTCGACTCGAAGGTCGCCGAGCCGGTGCCGGAGGCGTCGCCCGTGATGGTCACCTTCTGGGCGGTGCTCCAGTTCGACGGGGTGAAGGTGAGGCTCGCGCCGCCGGTCACCGTCAGCCCCGTGTTCCCGCTCGTCCGGGCGGTCGTCACGGTCACGTTCGCCGACGGCTGCGTCGACAGCTTCACCTCGTACGACCCCGTCGCGCCCTGCTGCACGGCGAGCTGGGTGGCCGAGGCGACCACGGCCGGTCCCGAGGCGACCGTGATGCCGACCGGCGCGGAGGACGCGGACGCGCCGAGGCTGTCGTACGCCTTCGCCAGCAGGGAATGACTGCCCACGGTCAAGCCAGAGGCGGAGAGCGAGAACGGCGCGCTGGTGTCGGTGCCGAGCAGGGCCGTGTCGTCGTAGAACTCGACCTTGGTGACGGTCGCGCCGTCGGCGGCCGCGGCGGTGGCCGCGAGCGGCACCGCGTCGCCCTGGGTGTAGACGGCGCCGGCCGCCGGGCTGGTCAGCACGGTGACGGGGGGCTGATGGGCGCCGGTGCACACGGTGCCGTTGACGGAGAAGCTCGTGGGGGCGGCGTTGGTGCCGCTGTAGGTGAACTGCGCGCCCGCGGTGACCGCCGCGCCGGCGGCGACCGTCCCGTTGTACGAGGCGTTGTTCACGGTGATCTGCTGACCGGACTGCGACCAGGTGCCGTTCCAGCCGTTGGTCAGCTTCTGGTTGCCCGTGTAGGCGTACGTCAGGGTCCAGCCGCTGATCGGGTCCGTGCCCCGGTTGGTGAGGGTCAGTTCGGCGGTGAAGCCGGAGCCCCAGTCGTTGGTCTTGTAGTCCACGCTGCACTGGACCGCCGCCTGGGCGGGGGTCGCGCCGGTGCTCAGCATGGCCACGGGGAGCGTGAGGGCCGCCACGACGGCGGTCCACAGGCGCCGCGCCGCGCGGCGTCTGCGTGAGGGATCCATGGTGCTGGTTCCTCCTTGCGGCTCGGAGAAGGGGGAGGAGCAACAAGCCTTGAACCAGTGGGAGCGCTCCCATAGTGGAGAGGGGGTGGAGTGCGGTCAAGGTGCTTGAAGAGTCGAAAAGATTCGACGGAAGGAAGTTGAGGGAAAGTCAGCGCCTCCCTTGTTCTTTGCCGACCCTTGGCGCTAGCTTCATTGACACCAGTGGGAGCGATTCCATCAGTCGGCGCGTCCGTCACGACGTGCCCGAGCTGCAAGGAGTCGCTCATGCGACACCCCCCGCGTTCAGTACTTTTAGCCGTCACCGGCACGGTCGCCCTGAGCCTGGGCGCCACCCTGCCGGTCGTGACGGCGCAGGGAGCCACGCCCGCGTGCACGGTGGAGTACTCCGTCACCGGTCAGTGGGACGCCGGCTTCCAGGGGGCCGTGACCGTCACGAACAACGCGGCCGCCGTGAGCGGTTGGAGCCTCGGCTTCGACTTCGCGAACGGCCAGACGCTCACGCAGGGCTGGAACGCCAAGTGGTCCCAGTCCGGCACGACCGTCACCGCGGTGAACGAGAGCTACAACGGCACGCTCGGCACCGGCGCGAGCGTCAGCGCCGGGTTCCTGGCCACCTGGTCGGGGACCAACGCCGTACCGACCGCGTTCCGCCTCAACGGCACCACCTGCAACGTCGACACCGACCCCACACCCACCTCCACCTCCACGTCCACGCCGCCCCCCACCCCGACCCCCACCCCGACCGATCCGCCGGACACCGGTGACGAGCCGCCCGTGCTGCGCGTCTCCGGGAACCAGCTCGTGGACGCCGACGGCACCGCCCGTCGTCTGCTCGGCGTCAACCGTTCCGGCGGCGAGTTCATGTGCGTGCAGGGCCGCGGCATCTTCGACGGCCCCGTCGACGACGCCGCCGTCCAGGCGATCGCCGACTGGAACGCCAACACCGTCCGCATCCCCCTGAACGAGGAGTGCTGGCTGGGCCTGTCCACCATCCCGACCGAGTACGGCGGGGCGCGGTACGTCGCCGCGGTCGAGGACCTGGTGGCCCGCGTCGAGGCGCACGGCATGACACCGATGCTCGAACTGCACTGGTCCTGGGGCCAGTACACGGGCAACTCGGCCGGCTGCTCCGACGTGCACGCCTCCTGCCAGAAGCCGATGCCGAACATGCAGTACACACCGGCGTTCTGGACCTCGGTGGCCGACACCTTCAAGGACGACCCGGCGGTGGTGTTCGACCTGTTCAACGAGCCCTACCCGGACCGCGCGACGGCCACGACCGCCGAGGCGTGGCAGTGCTGGCGGGACGGCGGCACCTGCTCCGGCATCGGGTACGAGGTCGCCGGCATGCAGGACCTCGTCGACGCCGTACGGTCCACCGGCGCCACCAACCTGATCCTCGCCGGGGGACTCGCCTACTCCAACGACCTCAGCCAGTGGCCGGCCCACCGGCCCACCGATCCGGCGGGCAACCTCGCCGCCGCCTGGCACGTGTACAACTTCAACTCCTGTGCCAGTGAGAGCTGCTGGAACTCCACGCTCGCCCCGGTCGCCGCCCAGGTTCCGCTGGTGGCGGGGGAGATCGGGGAGAACACCTGCGCACACGGTTTCGTCGACCAGGTCATGCAGTGGTTCGACGACCGCGACCTGTCGTACCTCGGCTGGACCTGGAACACCTGGGACTGCTCCTCGGGTCCGTCCCTGATCTCCGACTACGACGGGACGCCCACGGCGTACGGCACCGGGCTGCGCGACCATCTGCGCGCCCTGGACGGATGACACACCCGTACGGCACGAGATCCGCACCGCACGCCATCCGCGCCGCACGCCATCCGCACCACCCGCACCTCCGCACCGCCCGCACACACGCATATCCGCACCGCACGAGATCCGCAACGAGAGGGAAACCCGCACTCATGAGCCGCAGCAGAACAGCGATACTCGCCGCGCTGGCGCTGGTCGCCGGTGCCTCCGGGACGGCACTCGCGGCCGTCCCCGCAGACGTCGGCATCGCCGCCGTCCCCTGCTCCGTCGCCTACCAGGTGCAGAACGACTGGGGCAGTGGATTCACCGCCAACGTCACCGTCACCAACAACTCCACCGCGAAGTCCAGCTGGTCGGTGAACTGGTCGTACGCCGGCAACCAGAAGATCACCAACGGCTGGAACGCCAAGATCACCCAGTCCGGGACGGCCGTCACCGCCGCCAACGAGAGCTACAACGGCGCCCTGGCGACCGGCGGGTCGGTCAGCTTCGGCTTCCAGGGCACCTACAGCGGCACCAACGCCGTCCCGGCCACGTTCACCCTCGACGGCGTCACCTGCAACGTCGACGACGGCGGCACCGACCCCACCGACCCCACGGACCCGACCGACCCGACCGACCCCTCCGACCGGGTCGACAACCCCTACACCGGCGCCAAGGTGTACGTGAACCCCGAATGGTCCGCGAAGGCCGCCGCCGAGACCGGCGGCAGCCGCATCTCCAACCAGCCCACGGGCGTGTGGCTCGACCGGATCGCCGCCATCGAGGGCGTGAACGGCGGCATGGGCCTGCGGGACCACCTCGACGCGGCCCTGGAGCAGCAGGGCTCCGACGAGGAGGTCGTCCAGCTGGTGATCTACGACCTGCCCGGCCGTGACTGCGCCGCCCTGGCCTCCAACGGGGAGCTGGGCCCGACGGAGATCGACCGCTACAAGAGCGAGTTCATCGACCCGATCGCGGAGATCCTCGCCGACCCGGCGTACGCCTCGCTGCGGATCGTCACCACCATCGAGATCGACTCGCTGCCCAACCTCGTCACCAACACCGGCAGCCGGGCGACCGCGACCGCGGCCTGCGACACCATGCTGGCCAACGGCAACTACGTGAAGGGCGTCGGCTACGCGCTGAGCCAGCTCGGCGCGATCCCCAACGTCTACAACTACATCGACGCCGGTCACCACGGCTGGCTCGGCTGGGACGACAACTTCGCGCCGTCCGCCCAGCTCTTCTACCAGGCCGCCAACGCCGAGGGCGCCACCGTCGACGACGTCCACGGCTTCATCACCAACACGGCGAACTACAGCGCCCTGAAGGAGAACAACTTCACCATCAACGACACCGTCAACGGTACGTCGGTGCGCCAGTCGAAGTGGGTCGACTGGAACCGCTACGTCGACGAGCTGTCGTACGCGCAGGCCTTCCGCAACCAGCTGGTGACGGCCGGCTTCGACTCCGGCATCGGCATGCTGATCGACACCTCCCGCAACGGCTGGGGCGGCACCGCCCGGCCCACCGGTCCGGGCGCCACGACCTCCGTCGACACCTACGTCGACGGCGGCCGCTACGACCGCCGCATCCACATCGGCAACTGGTGCAACCAGGCCGGAGCCGGCCTCGGCGAGCGTCCGCAGGCCGCCCCGGCGACCGGGATCGACGCCTACGTCTGGATGAAGCCGCCGGGCGAGTCCGACGGCTCCAGCACGGCGATCGAGAACGACGAGGGCAAGGGCTTCGACCGCATGTGCGACCCGACGTACACGGGCAACGCCCGCAACGGCAACAACCTGTCGGGCTCCCTGGCGGGCGCCCCGCTCTCCGGCCACTGGTTCTCCGCGCAGTTCCAGCAGCTGATGCAGAACGCCTACCCGCCGCTGTCCTGACCGGGTGACACCGGGCGGAGCCCCTGCCGGAACCGTCGCCGACGGGCCGGTGGGGGCTCCGCCCCCGTTTTTTGCCGTACCGGCAACAGCGGTGGCCTCCGCCCGGTGCGTCGGCGCACGCTGTCGGCACACCGGAGGAGAGGCTGACCACCATGGCGCACCAGCAGCACGGACACCACTGCCACCAGGGCCACGAGGGCCACCAGGGCGGTGCCGCCCACGGCCCGGACCACCCGGACCGGCCGGACGACCACCCGGACCGGCCGCACGGCGGGCACGGGCACCACCACGGGCACGGCCAGGACACCGACATCGACTGGGCCGAGATGGCCGAGCACCTGGAGACGCAGGCCGAACTCTTCACGCCCCTGTACGAGCGGGCCCTGTCCTGGCTGGGCAGGGAGGTGACCGAGCCGGGGCTGATCGTCGACGTGGGCAGCGGCCCCGGTGTCGTCTCCTGTCTGTTCGCCGAGACGTTCCCCGGTGCGCGGGTGCTGGCCGTCGACGGTTCGGCGCCGCTCCTGGAGCGGGCCCGGGCGCGGGCCGGCCGGCTCGGCCACGGGGACCGGTTCGACACCCTGGCCGGTGACCTCCCCGGCGTCCTCGCCGAGCTGGACTACCCGGCCGACCTGCTGTGGGCCGGCCGCAGCCTGCACCACCTCGGCGACCAGCGCGCCGCCCTGGCCGCGTTCGCCGAGCGGCTCGCGCCCGGCGGCACGCTGGCGATCATGGAGGGCGGGCTGCCGTCCCGGTTCCTCCCCCGCGACCTGGGCATCGGCCGCCCCGGCCTGGAGGCGCGGCTCGACGCGCTGGAGGCGGAGTGGTTCGCCCGGATGCGGGCCGGCCTGCCCGGCTCGGTCGCGGTGACCGAGGACTGGGCGGCGCTGCTGGGCGCCGCGGGTCTGAAGCAGGCCCGCTCCCGCACCTTCCTGCTCGACCTGCCCGCCCCGGCCTCCGACCGGGCCCGCGCCTACGTCGCCGCCTCCCTCGGCCGGCTGCGCGACGGCTTCGGCGAGGTGCTCGACGCCGACGACCGCGCCGTCCTGGACCGGCTGCTCGACCCGGCCGACCCCGCGGGCCTGCACCGCAGGCCGGACGTGTTCGTCCTGGCGGCCCACACCGTGCACACGGCGGTCAAGCCGGTCCAGGGGTGAGCGACCGGTCCGGGGGGTGCACCGGACGTGTCCCCGGACGACCGGTCCGGGGGCGCGCCGAACACGTCCCCCGGACCGGTGGTGGCGAGTCCGCTCAGACCACGTCGAACGCGGCCGGGTCCGGGCCGATGCGCCGGTCCTCGTTCAGCGCGCTGATCGCCGCCAGGTCCTCGGTGTCCAGGCTGAAGTCGAAGACCTCGATGTTCTCCTTGATCCGGGACGGGGTCACGGACTTGGGGATCACGATGTTGCCGGTCTGGAGGTGCCAGCGCAGCACGACCTGGGCCGGGGTGCGGTCGTGCTTCTGCGCGATGGCGACGATCGCCGGGACCTCCAGCAGACCCTTGCCCTGGCCGAGCGGCGACCAGGCCTCGGTGGCGATGCCCTGCTCCGCGTGGAACTCCCGCGCGGCGTGCTGCTGGAGGTGCGGGTGGAGCTCGATCTGGTTGACGGCCGGGATGACCGACGTCTCGCCGATCAGCCGCTCCAGGTGCTCGGGGAGGAAGTTGGAGACGCCGATGGCCCGGACGCGGCCGTCCGCGAGGAGCTTCTCGAACGCCTTGTAGGTGTCGACGTACGTGCCCCGGGCCGGCAGCGGCCAGTGGATCAGGTACAGGTCGACGTAGTCCAGGCCCAGCTTCTCCAGGGAGGTGTCGAACGCGCGGAGCGTCGCGTCGTAGCCCTGGTCGCTGTTCCAGAGCTTGGTGGTGAGGAAGATGTCCTCGCGGGGCACGCCGGAGGAGGTGATCGCCTTGCCGGTGCCCTCTTCGTTGCCGTAGATCGCCGCTGTGTCGATGCTGCGGTACCCGGCCTCCAGGGCGGTGCTGACCGCCCGCTCCGCCTCGTCGTCCGGCACCTGCCAGACGCCGAACCCCAGCTGGGGCATCTCGACGCCGTTGTTGAGGGTGATCGGGGGGACCTTGCTGCTCACGAGCTCTCGATCCTTCGGTTGTCCGTCAAATGTTCCTCCCATCGTCAACGATCACGAGGCGGGATGCATTCCTGACCCCCGGATTCGTCGCCGTGGCGCGTGTCGTCCCGCTACCCGCGCCCGCGGGGCCTCATGTGCGGTACAGGGCGTCGACCTCGGCGGCGTAGGTGTGCTCGATGGCCCTGCGCTTCAGCTTCAGGGACGGGGTGAGCAGGCCGTGCTCCTCGGTGAAGGGCTGCGCGAGGATGCGGAAGGTGCGGATCGACTCCGCCTGGGAGACCTGGGTGTTGGCGGCGACCACGGCGCGGCGCACCTCCGTCTCCAGGTCGCGGTCGCGCACCAGCTCGGCCGGTTTCATCCGCGGTTTGCGGCGCATGTGGAGCCAGTGCTCGACGGCCTCCTGGTCGAGGGTGACCAGGGCGGCGACGAAGGGCCGGTCGTTGCCGACGACGATGCACTGGTTCACCAGCGGATGGTCGCGGACGCGTTCCTCCAGCAGCCCCGGCGAGACGCTCTTGCCGCCGGAGGTGACGAGGATCTCCTTCTTGCGGCCGGTGATGGTGAGGTAGCCGTCCTCGTCGAGGACGCCGAGGTCGCCGGTGGCCAGCCAGCCGTCGTGCAGGGCCTCGTCGGTGGCCTTGGGGTTGTTGAGGTAGCCCTGGAAGACGTGGTCGCCGCGCAGCCAGATCTCGCCGTCGTCCGCGATGTGCACGGTCGTGCCGGGGATGGCCCGGCCGACGGTGCCGTAGCGGGTGCGGCCGGGCGGGTTCGCGGTCGCGGCCGCCGTGGACTCGGTCAGGCCGTAGCCCTCGTAGATCTGCACGCCCGCGCCGGCGAAGAACAGCCCCGTCCGGCGGTCCATGGCCGAGCCGCCCGACATGGCGTGCCGGACCCGGCCGCCCATCGCCGCGCGCACCTTGGAGTAGACGACCTTGTCGAAGAACTGGTGTTGCATCCGCAGCGCCGCCGACGGTCCGGGCCCGGTGCCCCACGCCTTCGCCTCCACGGCCTCCGCGTAGTCCACCGCCACGTCCACGGCCTTCTCGAACGGGCCCGCCCTGCCCTCCCGCTCGGCCTTGCGGCGGGCCGCGTTGAACACCTTCTCGAAGATGTACGGCACGGCCAGGAAGAACGTCGGCCGGAACGCGGCCAGGTCGGGCAGCAGGGCGGCCGCGTGCAGCTGGGGCTGGTGGCCGAAGCGGACCTTGCCGCGGATCGCGGCGATCTGCACCATCCGCCCGAAGACGTGCGCGAGCGGCAGGAACAGCAGGGTCGCCGCCTCGTCGCCCTTCCTGGAGTGGAACACCGGCTCCCAGCGCTCGATGACGGTGTCCGCCTCGAACATGAAGTTGCCGTGCGAGACGACACACCCCTTGGGCCGGCCCGTCGTGCCGGAGGTGTAGATGACGGTGGCGACCGAGTCGGGGGTGACCGCCTCCCGGTGCCGGTGCACGACGTCGTCGTCGATGGCGGCGCCCGCGTCGTACAGCTCCTGCACGCAGCCGGAGTCCAGCTGCCACAGGCGCCGCAGGCCGGGCAGCCGGTCGATGACGGTGGCGATGGTCATCGCGTGGTCCTCGTGCTCGACGACCGCGGCCGTGACCTCCGCGTCGTACAGCATCCAGAAGCACTGTTCGGCCGAGGAGGTCGGGTAGACGGGGACGACCTGGGCGCCGATGCTCCACAGCGCGAAGTCGAAGAGGGTCCACTCGTAGCGGGTACGGGACATGATCGCGACGCGGTCGCCGAACCGGATGCCCTGGGAGAGCAGGCCCTTGGCGAGGGCGAGGACCTCGTCGCGGAACTCCGCCGCGGTCACGTCCCGCCACTCGCCCCGCTCGTCCTTGCGGCCCAGCGCGATGTGGCGGGGGTCGTCCCGGGCGTGCCGGAAGACCACGTCGGCCAGTCCGCCCACCGGCGGTGCCGACGCCGTCGCAGGAGTGGTGAACTCGCGCAAATCCCGCACCCCGCTTCCATGGCCGCACAGCGCCGTGAAAGCTACCCCACGCCCGGTCGGGGCGGGAGGGGTGCGGACGGCGGACGCTGCTCTCGTCGGCGCTGGTCAGTGCCGGAAAATGGGCTCACATGGGGAAGGGTCGGACAGAAAACTGACCGTTGAGTAAGGTTCGGGGCCGTAATCTGCACCGAATCTGCCCGACCCGGTCACCGGGTCCGACGCCCCTCGGAAGGGCCCGCGCCGAGCGCGCGCCCTCTCTTCCCGGACGGCGCCGGACAGCGCGGGAACGCCCGATTCCCTCACGGCGGCCCGGACCGGCCCGGCGGGGCGGTGCGCGGGCCCGTATCCCGCCGGTGCAGCCGGTCGCCGCCCGCCAGGACCGCCGCCGCCAGGGCGTCCGCCGCGCCCTGCGCGGACGTCCGGCGCCGGCCGTGCACCAGGACGAAGTCCACCCGGCCGAGCTCCGGCAGCCCCGACCGGTCGGGAACCCGGACCAGACCGGGCGGGATCAGCCCCCGCGTGTGCGCCATCACCCCGAGGCCCGCCCGCGCCGCCGCGACCAGACCGTTGAGGCTGCCGCTCGTGCACGCGATCCGCCACGCCCGCCCCTGCCGCTCCAGCGCCTCCAGCGCGCGGGCCCGGGTGATGCCCGGCGGCGGGTACACGATGAGCGGCACCGGGCGGTCGGCGTCCAGCCGCAGCCGCTCCGCGCCGATCCACACCAGCTCGTCGGTGCGGACCAGCTCCCCGCGCGGGTCCTCGGGCCGCCGCTTGGCCAGCACCAGGTCCAGCTTCCCGGCCGCCAGCCGCTCGTGCAGCGTGCCGGACAGCTCCACCGTCAGCTCCAGGTCGACCTCGGGATGGTCGTGCCGGAAGCCCTCGAGGATCTCCGGCAGCCGCGTCAGCACGAAGTCCTCGGAGGCGCCGAACCGCAGCCGGCCGCGCAGCCGCGTACCGGTGAAGAACGCCGTGGCCTGCTCGTGCACCTCCAGGATGCGGCGCGCGAAGCCGAGCATCGCCTCGCCGTCCTCCGTCAGCTCCACCGAGTGCGTGTCCCGCGTGAACAGCGTCCGGCCCGTCGCGTCCTCCAGGCGCCGCACGTGCTGGCTGACCGTGGACTGGCGCAGCCCGAGCCGCCGCGCGGCCTGCGTGAAGCTCAGCGTCTGCGCGACCGCCAGGAAGGTGCGCAGGTGGGTGGGGTCGTACACACCCACCACCGTACTCGCTCATCGCGTGACGCGATAACAGTCAGAGCGGTATGACGGATTCCCGATCACGCCGGCGAGGAGCACGATGGAGGGGGGCCCTCCGGGCCGCCGCCCGGATGGCAGCGAACGAGCAAGTGGAGCACCGTGAAACGCCTGAGATGGCCGAGCTGGATGCCGATCGACCCGTACATCCTGCTGCTGCTCGGGACGGTGGGGCTCGCCGCGCTCCTGCCCGCCCGCGGCACCGGCGCCGACGTGGCCTCCGGCGCCTCCACGGCCGCCATCGCCTTCCTCTTCTTCCTCTACGGCGCCCGCCTGTCCACCCGGGAGGCGCTGGACGGGCTGAAGCACTGGCGGCTCCACGTCACCGTCCTCGCCTGCACCTTCGTGGTCTTCCCGCTGCTCGGGCTGGCCGCCCGCGGCCTCGTCCCGGTGTTCCTCACCGAGCCGCTCTACCAGGGACTGCTCTTCCTCACCCTCGTCCCCTCGACCATCCAGTCGTCCATCGCCTTCACCTCCATCGCCCGCGGCAACGTGCCCGCCGCGATCTGCGCGGGCTCCTTCTCCTCCCTCGTCGGCATCGTCGTCACCCCGCTGCTCGCGGCCGCGCTGCTCGGCAGCACCGCGGGCGGCTTCGCCGCGGACTCCCTCGCCGAGATCGTGCTGCAACTGCTCGTCCCGTTCGTCTCCGGACAGCTGCTGCGGCGCTGGATCGGCGGGTTCGTCGCCCGGCACAAGAAGGCCCTCGGCTACGTCGACCGCGGCTCGATCCTCCTCGTCGTCTACACCGCGTTCAGCGAGGGCGTGGTCCAGGGCATCTGGCACCAGGTCCGCCCCGTCCGGCTCGCCGGGCTCCTGGTCGTCGAGACCGTCCTGCTCGCCGTCATGCTGGCGCTGACCTGGTACGGGGCCAAGGCGCTGCGCTTCGGCCGGGAGGACCGCATCGCGATCCAGTTCGCCGGCTCCAAGAAGTCCCTCGCCTCCGGGCTGCCCATGGCGAGCGTCCTGTTCGGCGCGCACGCCTCCCTGGCGGTGCTGCCGCTGATGCTCTTCCACCAGATGCAGCTCATGGTCTGCGCGGTGATCGCCAAACGCCGCTCGCACGACCCGGAGCCGGCTCCGGCTCCGGAGTCCGGCTCCGTCCCGCCCGCAGGCGCCGCGCCACGCACCGCGGCCGACGCGGGCCCCCGCCGCGGCTGACCGGGTCCTCGGCGGCCGCCGGATCCGGCCGTACGGTCACCCCGTCCCGGCGACCGTGGCAGCCGGTCCGGCCGTGCGGTCACCCGATTCCGGCGACCGTGGCGGCAGGCGGGAGGACACCGCCCCAGGGGCGCGGGGAACTGCGCGACCAGCCCCCCACGACCCGCACCCGCGACACGACCACAAGCCCCCCCACACCTGGCGATCGACAACGGCGGCCCGGCGGAGGCCAGTGGGCGCCCGGCGCGCCCGACCCGTTCACGGACCCGTCGGGCGCGATTTCCCGTACGGACGGCTGACGACGGATAACGTTCCGTCATGACCGCACCCCTCGCGCTCGACCCCACGCGCACCGCGCTCGTCCTCGTCGATCTGATGGACCGGATCGTCGCGCTGCCCCTGGAGCCCCGCAAGGGCACCGACGTGCTGGACGCCGCCGCGGAGCTGGCGGACGCGTTCCGGGCGGCCGGCGCCCTCGTCGTCCTCGTCCGCGTCGAGCGCCCCGGCGTCGCCGACCAGCCGCCCGGCAGCGACCTGGTGCACGGGCTGCTGCGCGACGGCGACGTGGAGGTCGTCAAACGGACCGTCGGCGGCTTCCAGGGCACGGGCCTGGACGACCGGCTGCGCCGGCACGGCGTCACGACCCTGGTGTTCGGCGGCATCGCCACCAACCTCGGTGTCGAGTCCACCGCCCGCGCCGCCGCCGACCTCGGCTACGGCCTGGTCTTCGTCGAGGACGCGATGGCCGCGCTGACCGGTGCCGAGCACGAGGCGTCGGTACGGCTGGACTTCCCCCGGCTGGGCACGGTCGTACGGGCCGGCGAGGTGCGGTTCACGGCCCGCTGAGGGCGCCGCCGACCGGTCCGGCGGGGGTGCCGGGGCCGAGACGGGGCCCCTGCGGCGCAGGGGGCGCTCCCCGCCGGTCGGGGCCCCGCCGCCGTGCCGCGGGCAGCCGCCTCAGCCCCGGGCGGCCGCGGTCCGCAGGGCGATGCGGTCCTCACCCGCGTACACGTTCATGGAGCTGCCCCGCAGGAAGCCCACCAGCGTCAGCCCGGTCTCCGCGGCCAGGTCCACCGCCAGCGAGGAGGGCGCCGAGACCGCCGCCAGCACCGGGATGCCCGCCATCACCGCCTTCTGCGCCAGCTCGAAGGAGGCCCGCCCCGACACCAGCAGGATCGTCCGGGACAGCGGCAGACCGCCGTCGCGCAGGGCACGCCCGACCAGCTTGTCGACCGCGTTGTGCCGGCCGACGTCCTCCCGGACGTCCAGCACCTCGCCGTCCTCGGAGAACAGGGCCGCCGCGTGCAGCCCCCCGGTCCGGTCGAAGACCCGCTGGGCGGCGCGCAGCCGGTCGGGGAGCTCCGCCAGCAGCTCCGGCGTGACCCGGACCGGGGGAGTGTCGGCGATGGGCCAGCGGGCCGTCGTACGGACCGCGTCCAGGCTCGCCTTGCCGCACAGGCCGCAGGAGGACGTGGTGTAGACGTTCCGTTCGAGGGTGATGTCGGGGAGCGTGACGCCGGGGGCGGTCCGTACGTCGACGACGTTGTAGGTGTTCACCCCGTCCGCCGTCGCCCCGGCGCAGTAGACGATGTTCAGCAGGTCGTCCGCGGAGGCCAGGACGCCCTCGCTGACCAGGAACCCGGCGGCGAGGGCGAAGTCGTCACCGGGGGTGCGCATGGTGATGGCGAGCGGTTTGCCGTTGAGCCGGATCTCCAGCGGCTCCTCGGCGACGAGCGTGTCCGGCCGGCTGGAGACCGCCCCGTCGCGTATCCGCAGCACCTTGCGTCGTTCGGTGACTCGTCCCATGTCGTGATCAGCCCCGGTTCTGTACGTGCTGGTAGCCGAAGCGGCCCTTGATGCAGAGATTGCCGTGGGTCACCGGGTTGTCGTGCGGTGAGGTGACCTTCACGATCTCATTGTCCTGCACATGGAGCGTGAGGTTGCATCCCACTCCGCAGTAGGCGCACACGGTGGTCGTCCTGGTCTGTGCGGATTCATCCCAAGTGCCCGCCGCCCGTCGGTCGAACTCCGACTTGAACGACAGCGCCCCCGTCGGGCAGACCTCGACGCAGTTCCCGCAGTAGACGCACGCCGAGTCGGTCAGCGGCGCGTCGTGCTCGACGGCGATCCGGGCGTCGAAACCGCGCCCCGCGACGGAGATCGCGAAGGTGTTCTGCCACTGGTCACCGCAGGCGTCGACGCACTTGTAGCAGAGGACGCACTTGTCGTAGTCACGGACGTAGAGGTCGTTGTCGATCCGGGGCTCCTCGTTCAGCCGGGCCGCGTCCGGGCCGAACCGGTCCGGCTTCGCCTCGTACTCCTTCACCCATTCCGCAACCATTGGTGTCGTGGACAGGTCGACCGACGAGGCGAGGAGTTCGAGGACGATCCTGCGGCTGTGGCGGACGCGTTCGGTGCCGGTGCGGACCTCCATGCCGGGCTCCGCCCTGCGGGAGCACGCCGGGACCAGGGTGCGCGCGCCCTCCACCTCCACGACGCAGAGGCGGCAGGCGTTCTTCGGCGTGAGCGTGTCCCCGTGGCAGAGGGTCGGCACGTCCTTCCCGGCCGCCCGGCACGCGTCGAGGATCGTCGCGCCCTCGGGCGCGCGCACCGGCTCGCCGTCGAGGGTGAACTCCAGCAGCCGGCGCGGGATCCCCAGTGGTGTCACGGTCATTGGTACGCCCCCAAGCGGTCGATGGCGGATTCCACGGCGTTCCACGCGGTCTGGCCCAGACCGCAGATCGAGGCGTCCCGCATCGCCCGGCCGACCTCCCGCAGCAGGGCGATGTCGTCGGCGGCGGCCGCACCCGTGCGCTCCACGATCCGGTGCAGCGCCTCCTCCTGGCGGACGGTCCCCACCCGGCACGGCACGCACTGCCCGCACGACTCGTCCCGGAAGAACTCCGCGATGCGCAGCAGCAGCCGGGGGAGCGGGACGGTGTCGTCGAAGGCCATCACCACCCCCGAGCCCAGCGTCGTGCCCGCCTCCCGCGTGCCCTCGAACGTGAGCGGGACGTCCGTCTCGTCGGGCCGTACGAAGCCGCCGGCCGCCCCGCCGAGCAGCACCGCCCGCAGCCCGTCGCGGACACCGGCCCGCGCCAGCAGCTCGCCCAGCGTCGCGCCGAACGGCAGCTCGTACACGCCCGGCCGCCGTACGCTGCCCGACACGCAGAACAGTTTGGGGCCGGTGGACCTCCCCGTGCCGACCGCCGCGTACGCCGGCGCGCCCATGGTCAGCACCGGCAGGACGTTGACCAGCGTCTCCACGTTGTTGGCCACCGTCGGCTTGCCGAACAGGCCCTTCTCCACCGGGAACGGCGGTTTGGAGCGCGGCTCGCCCCGCCGGCCCTCGAGGGAGTTGAACAGGGCCGTCTCCTCACCGCAGATGTAGGCGCCCGCGCCGCGGCGGATCTCGATGTCGAAGGCGTAGCCCTGGCCGAGGACGTCGTCGCCGAGCAGTCCCCGCTCCCGTGCCCGGTCGACGGCGTGCCCCATGCGCGCGATCGCCCGCGGGTACTCGCCGCGCACGTACAGGTAGCCCCGGTGCGCGCCGACCGCGTACCCGGCGATCGTCATCGCCTCGACGAGCGCGTACGGGTCGCCCTCCATCAGCACCCGGTCCTTGAAGGTGCCCGGCTCGGACTCGTCGGCGTTGCACACCACGTAGTGCGGGTGGTCCGGCTGGGACGCGGTGGCCTGCCACTTGCGGCCGGTGGGGAAGGCGGCGCCCCCGCGCCCCACCAGCCCCGAGTCGGTGACCTCCCGGATGACGCCGGCGGGACCGAGCGCGAAGGCGCGGCGCAGCGCCGCGTACCCGCCGTGGGCGCGGTAGTCGTCGAGGGAGGCGGGGTCCACCACGCCGACGCGGCGCAGCAGCACCAGCCCCTCCTCACCGGCCTGCGGGACCGCGGCCCGCGCGGGCGGCTCCTCGGGCGCGGAGTCCGGCGCGGTCGCGGCGAGCACGGCCTCCCGCACGGTCGCAGGCGCCGACACCGCCGTACGCGCCGGGTCGCCCGCCCTGATCGCGAGGGCGGCCGGGGCGCGTTCACACAGGCCGAGGCAGGGGCTGGGCTCGACGTGGACGCCCGGGCCGAGGGCGGACCCGGCGCCGGCGCACAGCTCGCGGGCGCCGGCGGCGGTGCAGGCCAGGTCCGTGCACACGTGCAGGACCGTCGCGGGGCGGGGCCGGACGGAGAACATGGCGTAGAAGGTGGCGACGCCGTACGCCTCCGCGGGCGGCACGGTCAGGCGGCGGCAGAGGTAGGCGAGGGCGCCCTCGCTGATCCAGCCGACCCGGTCGTTGATCGCGTGCAGCCCCGGCAGCAGCAGGTCGCGGCGGTCGCGGGCCGCCCGCCCGCCGCGCGCCCACCGCAGGTCCGCGTCGGACCGGTCCGCGCCCTCCCACGACGAGTCGGGAGGGCCCAGCAGGGCGTCGACGGCCGCCCGTTCGTCGTCGGTCGGCTTGCTGTCGCCGAAGTGCAGGTCCACCGCGTCACCTCACACCGTTCGGGGCCGGGAGCTTCTCGATCCGGATCGCCGACGCCTTGAACTCCGCCGTCCCCGCGATCGGACAGTTCGCCTCGATCGTCAGCCGGTTGGTGTCCACCTCGTCCGGGAAGTGCATGGTCATGAAGGCCAGCCCGGGCCGCAGCGCGGTGTCGACCCACACCGGTGCCACCACGGACCCGCGCCGGGACGTCACCCGCACCCGTTCGCCGACCGCGACACCGAAGCGCTCCGCGTCCTCCGGGCACAGCTCGACGGACTCGCCGCGCCGCAGCGGGGAGGCGTAACCCCCGCTCTGCACCCCGGTGTTGTAGGAGTCCAGCCGCCTGCCGGTGGTGAGCCGGACCGGGTACTCCTCGTCGGTCAGGTCGACCGGCGGATCGTGCCGCACGAGCCCGAACGGCGCCCGCGGGCCGCGTCGTCCGGGATCCGTCTCCCACAACCGCCCGTGCAGATAGGTCGGTTCGAGCCGTTCGGTGCTCGGGCACGGCCACTGGATGCCCTGGTGCTCCTCCAGCCGCTCGTACGTCATGCCGTAGTGGTCCGGCGACAGCGACCGCAGCTCGTTCCAGACGGTCTCGGCGTCGGCGTACTTCCAGTCGTGGCCGAGCCGGGCCGCCAGGTCGCAGAGGATGTCGATGTCCTCGCGCGCCTCGCCGGGGGGCGTCACGGCGCGGCGCACGCGCTGCACCCGCCGCTCGCTGTTGGTGGTCGTGCCCTCGGTCTCCGCCCAGCCCGCGGTGGCGGGCAGCACGACGTCCGCCAGCTCGGCCGTCCTGGTGAGGAAGATGTCCTGCACGACGAGGAAGTCGAGGGCGTTCAGCCGCCGTACGGCCTGCTCGCTGTCGGCCTCCGACTGCGCCGGGTTCTCGCCGATGCAGTAGACGGCCTTCAGCGAGCCCTCCTCCATCGCCTCGAACATCTCCGTCAGGTTCATCCCGTGGTGCGGCTCGATGACGGTGTCCCAGGCCGTCTCGAACTTCAGCCGGGCGTCGGGGTCGAGGATGTCCTGGAAGCCGGGCAGGCGGTTGGGGATGGCGCCCATGTCGCCGCCGCCCTGCACGTTGTTCTGGCCGCGCAGCGGCTGGAGTCCCGATCCGGGGCGCCCCACGTGCCCGGTGAGCAGGGAGAGGTTGATCAGCGCGCGGACGTTGTCGGTGCCGTTGTGGTGCTCGGTGATGCCGAGGGTCCAGCACAACTGGGCCCGCTCGGCCCGGGCGTAGGCGTGCGCCAGCTCCCGGATCGCGGCGGCCGGGACGCCCGTCACCTTCGAGGCGAGCGACAGGGTCCACGGCTCGACCAGCGCCCGGTACTCCTCGAAGCCGCTGGTCGCCCGCTCGATGAACGTCCGGTTCGCCAGACCGGCGTGGATGATCTCGCGGCCGATCGCGTGCGCCATCGGGATGTCGGTGCCGACGTCGAGGCCGAGCCAGCTCTCCGCCCACTCGGCGGTGGACGTCCGCCGCGGGTCGACCGCGTACATCCGGGCGCCGTTGCGGATGCCCCTCAGCACGTGCTGGAAGAAGATCGGATGCGCGAACCGGGCGTTCGAGCCCCACATCACGATGACGTCCGTGTGCTCGATCTCCTCGTACGACGACGTCCCCCCGCCGGAGCCGAACGCGGCCGACAGGCCGGCGACGCTCGGCGCGTGACACGTCCGGTTGCAGGAGTCGACGTTGTTGGTGCCCATGACGACGCGGGCGAACTTCTGCGCCACGTAGTTCATCTCGTTGGTGGCGCGGGCGCAGGAGAACATGCCGAACGCGCCGCGCGCGGCGGCCAGGCCGCGGGCCGCCCGGTCCAGCGCCTCCTCCCAGCTCGCCTGCCGGAAGGGCTCGTCGCGGGAGTCGCGGACGAGCGGGTGGGTGAGCCGGGCGTAGGTCTTGGGGGTCCGGTCGCGTTTCCTCATGCGGCGCTCCTCAGCGCGAGCAGGTCCGAGATGGCGTGCACGGTGCGCAGGGTGGGCACCTCAACGCCGGTGATCTCCGCCAACTCGACGACCGCCGCGAGGAGGACGTCCAGTTCGAGCGGTTTGCCGCGCTCCAGGTCCTGGAGCGTGGAGGTGCGGTGGTCGCCGACGCGCTCCGCGCCCGCGAGCCGGCGCTCGATGGAGACGCCCACCTCGCAGCCGAGGGCCTCGGCGACGGCGAGCGTCTCGCGCATCATCGTCTCGATGACCCGCCGGGTGCCGCCGTGCAGGCACATCTGCCGCATGGTCGCGCGGGCGAGCGCGCTGATCGGGTTGAAGGAGATGTTGCCGAGCAGTTTGAGCCAGATGTCGTTGCGCAGGTCGGGCTCCACCGGGCACTTCAGCCCGCCCGCCGTCATGGCCCCGCTGAACTCCAGACAGCGCGCCGAGACGCTGCGGTCGGGCTCGCCGACCGAGAAGCGGGTGCCCTCCAGGTGCCGTACGACGCCGGGAGCTTCGAGTTCGGTGGCGGCGTAGACCACGCAGCCGACGGCCCGTTCGGGCGCGAGCACCGCACTGACCGCGCCGCCCGGGTCCACGCTCTCGACGCGGTGCCCGTCGTGGGGTCCGCCGTGCCGGTGGAAGTACCACCAGGGGATGCCGTTCTGGGCGGCGACCACCGCGGTGGTGCCGTGCAGCAGGGGCTCGATCAGCGGCCCGCACGCCGCGTACGAGTGGGCCTTGAGGCCCAGGAGGACGAAGTCGGCCGGGCCGATCTCGGCCGGGTCGTCGGTGGCGTGGGCGCGGGCGGTGAAGTCGCCCCGCTCGCTGAGCACCCGCACCCCGTGCCGCCTCATGGCCGCGAGATGCGGTCCACGGGCGACGAGGTGCACGTCGGCGCCGGCGCGATGGAGCGCGGCACCGACGTAGGCGCCGATCGCACCGGCGCCGAGGACTGCGACTTTCATGACGGTGGAGCTCCGTTCGGTCGAGGGTACCGAGGAACTGCCGAACGCTGTCGACTGAATATTGTCTACAGTATGGTGGTGGGGGCGGCAAGGGTCGGCGCAGCACCTGGGGAAAGCTTGGAAACCGGCCGGTCCGACCGTTCGGCGCACCCGGGGTACCGCTCATCGCACCCGCCCGACGCGCCTCCTTCTCAACTGCCGGAATCCTTCCTACCGTTCCGGACTCATGAGTCCCCCCGTCGCACCGCCCGGCTGGAGCCGCTGGCTCGTCCCCCCGGCCGCGCTCTCGGTCCACCTCTCCATCGGGCAGGCCTACGCCTGGTCCGTCTTCAAGCCACCGCTGGAGTCCGCGCTCGGCCTCACCGGCACCCAGAGCGCGCTGCCCTTCCAGCTCGCCATCGTCATGCTCGGCCTGTCCGCCGCGTTCGGCGGCACCCTCGTCGAACGCAACGGCCCGCGCTGGGCGATGACCGTCGCCCTGGTCTGCTTCTCGTCCGGCTTCCTGATCTCCGCGCTCGGCGCCGCCACCGAGCAGTACGGGCTGATCGTCCTCGGCTACGGCTTCGTCGGCGGCATCGGCCTGGGCATCGGCTACATCTCACCCGTCTCCACCCTGATCAAGTGGTTCCCGGACCGGCCCGGCATGGCCACCGGCATCGCCATCATGGGCTTCGGCGGCGGCGCGCTCATCGCCTCGCCCTGGTCGGCGCAGATGCTGGAGTCGTTCGGCGCCGACCCTTCCGGGATCGCGCTCGCCTTCCTCGTGCACGGCCTGTCGTACGCGGTCTTCATGACCCTGGGCGTGCTGCTGGTGCGCGTCCCGCGGACCGCCGAGCCGGCCGCCGGCGCCGGGACGGGCGCCCCGCGAGGCGTGCAGGTCTCGGCCCGCAGCGCCGTGCGCACCCCCCAGTTCTGGTGCCTGTGGGTCGTGCTCTGCACGAACGTGACCGCCGGCATCGGCATCCTGGAGAAGGCCGCCCCGATGATCACGGACTTCTTCGCCGACAGCCCCACCCCCGTCTCCGCGACGGCCGCGGCGGGCTTCGTCGCCCTGCTGTCGGCGGCCAACATGGCGGGCCGCATCGGCTGGTCGTCCAGCTCCGACCTGATCGGACGCAAGAACGTCTACCGCGTGTACCTCGGCGTCGGCGCCCTGATGTACGCCCTGATCGCCCTGTTCGGGGACTCCTCCAAGCCGCTGTTCGTCCTGTGCGCGCTGGTGATCCTCTCCTTCTACGGCGGCGGCTTCGCCACGGTCCCCGCCTACCTCAAGGACCTGTTCGGCACCTACCAGGTCGGCGCGATCCACGGGCGGCTGCTCACCGCCTGGTCCACCGCGGGCGTCCTCGGCCCGCTGATCGTGAACTGGATCGCCGACCGGCAGGAGGAGGCCGGCCGGCACGGCGCGTCCCTCTACACCCTGTCCCTGTTCATCATGATCGGGCTGCTCGCCGTCGGCTTCATCGCCAACGAACTCGTCCGGCCCGTCCACGCCCGACACCACCACGTCCCCGCCCCGAGAGAGGCCGCCGATGCCGCCCGAGCCCAGCCCCAGCAGCCCGAGTCCGCCTGACCTCCCCGGCTCCGCACCCCGCCCGGACGCGGGGACGTCCCTGCCGCTGGTCGCCTTCGTGTGGCTGTGGGTGGGGGCGCCCCTCGCCTACGGTCTCTACGAGCTCGTACGCAAGGCGACGCAGCTGTTCACCGGGTAGGCGGACGGCGGGCAGCGGGCGGCGGGTGGCGGCTAGCCGTCGCCCGTTCGGGGGATGGACTGATCGGGTGTCCGACGGTTATAGGGAAGCCGACAACCCGGACGCCCGTTTCCTGTCGCTTCACGCGCCCTCGTACCCGTGAGTCACTGATCAGACTGGTGGATCCCGCTACCCGAGGCACCGAGGGGATCACCCAATGACTGGCTCGCGCATCGCCGCCGTCGGCCACTACCAGCCCGCGAGGATCCTCACCAACGAGGACCTGGCGGGCCTGGTCGACACCAGTGACGAGTGGATCAGGAGCCGGGTGGGCATCCGCACGCGCCACATCGCCGGCCCCGACGAGCCCGTGGACGAGCTTGCCGCGCACGCCGCCGCCAAGGCGCTCGCCTCCGCCGGGCTCGCGCCCGCCGACATCGACCTGGTGCTGGTCGCGACCTCCACCGCCGTCGACCGCTCACCCAACATGGCCGCCCGGGTCGCCGCCCGGCTGGGCGTCCCGAGCCCGGCCGCCATGGACGTCAACGTCGTGTGCGCCGGGTTCACCCACGCGCTGGCCACCGCCGACCACACCGTGCGGGCGGGCGCCGCGAGCCGGGCGCTGGTCATCGGCGCCGACAAGATGTCCGAGGTCACCGACTGGACCGACCGCACCACCTGCGTCCTCGTCGGCGACGGGGCCGGCGCCGCCGTGGTCGAGGCCTGTCCGGCCGGCGCCGAGCCCGGCATCGCCCCCGTGCTGTGGGGATCGGTGCCCGAGATGGGACACGCGGTGCGCATCGAGGGGCAGCCCGCCCGGTTCGCCCAGGAGGGGCAGAGCGTCTACCGCTGGGCCACCACCCGGCTGCCCCCGCTCGCCCGCGAGGCGTGCGAGCGCGCCGGACTCACCCCGGCGGACCTCGCCGCCGTGGTCCTGCACCAGGCGAACCTGCGCATCATCGAACCCCTCGCCGCGAAGATCGGCGCGGTGAACGCGGTCGTCGCGCGGGACGTCACCGACTCCGGCAACACCTCCGCCGCCAGCATCCCCCTCGCCTTCTCCAAGCTGGTCGAGCAGGGCGCGATCTCCACCGGCGACCCCGTGCTGCTGTTCGGCTTCGGCGGGAACCTGTCGTACGCCGGGCAGGTCGTGCGCTGCCCGTGAGCGCCGGGGGGCCGCGACCGGGGGCGCACGGCCCGGTGTGACGAGGGCGACTGTTCCCGGCCCTGGCTACAGTGAGCCGTAGACTGTAGACGAAAGACAATCGATACTGGCTTTCCGGCCGCCGGCCCCGGCGCTGCCCAGGAGGGGGACCGACGATGTTGTCGACAGGACTGCCGCAGGGTGCGGTGCCCAGGCTCGAACGCCCCGGCCCGCTGCGCGAGCGCGTCTACGAAGCCCTGCTCGAACTCATCACCACCCGCGCGCTGCAACCCGGCCAGCACCTCGTCGAGAGCGAACTCGCCGGGCACCTCGGCGTCTCCCGCCAGCCCGTGCGCGAGGCCCTGCAACGGCTGAACACCGAGGGGTGGGTCGACCTGCGGCCCGCCCAGGGCGCGTTCGTGCACGTGCCCACCGAGGAGGAGGCCGACCAGCTCCTCACCGTGCGCACCCTGCTGGAGGCCGAGGCGGCCCGGCTCGCCGCCGCGCACGCCGACCCGGCCGGCGTCGACGCCCTGAACGAACTGCTCGCCCAGGGCATGGGGGCCGTCGCCTCCGACGACGTGGACGCCGCCGTCGCCCTCAACGCCCGTTTCCACGCCAAGGTGATGGAGCTCGCGGGCAACGCGGTCCTCGCCGAACTGGCGGCGCAGGTCGACCGGCGGGTCCGCTGGTACTACACGCCCGTCGCCCGGCAGCGCGGACAGCAGTCCTGGGAGGAGCACCGCGACCTCATCGCCGCCATCGCGGACGGCGACGAACAGCGCGCCACCCGGCTCATGCGCGAGCACACGGAGCACACGCGCCGCTCGTACCACGCCCGCCAGGAGGCCTAGGGCGGACCCCCGCCCGTGCCGACGCCCTCGAGGCGGCCCTCCCCGTGCCCGGGGGAGGGCCGCCTCGAGGCAACGGCCGTGCCGGCCTCAGCCGGACCGGTGGTGGGGACGGTGTGCGGCGACGGGGTCCGCCGGCGGTCCGTTCGCGACGGGACCGTACGTCATGTCACGCGGTCTCCTCCCCGAGCGGCTGCGGGTTGGGGACGACCTTGCGGGCCTGCGGCCGGCCCGGGGCCTTCAGGAAGAGCGCCAGCACCGCGGAGGCCAGCCCGATCGAGCCGGCGATCACGAACGCGCCCTCGTAGTCCCACGCGCCGACCACGACCGCGCCCATGCCGGAGCCCACGAGACCCGAGATGAGCTTCGAGCTGTAGACCATCCCGTAGTTGGACGCGTTGTTGTTCTCCCCGAAGTAGTCCGCCGTCATGGCGGCGAACAGCGGGAAGATCGCGCCGCCCCCGAAGCCGGACACCATGGAGCAGAACAGGAAGAACGGCATGCTGCCCATCTGCCCGGAGACCAGCACCCCGAACTGGGCGGTGCCGAGCACCAGACAGACGATGATCAGCGTGTTGCGGCGGCCGAACCGGTCGGAGATCCAGCCGATCACCCCGCGCCCGGTGCCGTTGACAATCGCCTTCAGGGACATCGCCGTGGCCACGATCCCGCCGGCGAAGCCCATGTCCTTGCCGAACGGCACCTGGAAGGCGATGCCGAAGATGTTGATGCCGGCCGTGCACAGCAGACAGAACCACATCATCCACAGGACGGGGGTACGGGAAGCCTCCTTCGGGGTGTACTGCTTGACCGCAGGCGGGTTCTTCTCCAGCGCCCGGCGGATCTTCGGGTCGTCGGTCATCCGGAGCGGGTCGACGTGCGCGGGCCACCAGTTCTTCGGCGGGTCCTTGAAGAACCAGCCGGCGACGGCGACGACCGAGCAGCAGATCAGGCCGACCGTCACCAGGACGCCCTGGTAGTTGCCCAGGTCCATGTACGAGGTGAACAGGAACACGAAGGGCACCGAGCCGTAGGCGAAGCCGCCGTTGACCATGCCGGTCTTGCCGCCCTTGCGTTCCGGGTACCACTTGCCGACCATGTTCACGCAGGTCGCGTAGACGAGGCCGGCGCCGATGCCGCTGCACATGCCGAAGCCCAGGTAGGCGACGATCACGTGCGGCGCGAACGCCAGCGACAGATAGCCGCAGACCGTGCCCAGCGCGCCCAGCATCATCGCGTACCGCGCGGGGAGCCTGCCGCTCTCCCGCAGTTGCCCGGCGGGGAAGGCGACGGCCGCCTGGAAGAAGACCCAGACGCCCATCAGCCAGAAGATGTGCCCGCTGTTCCACAGGTGGGCCTCGTGCAGGGTGTCCTCGGCCGAGGTGAACGCGTACTCGGAGGAGCTGATGCCCAGCATGCCCATCCACGGGAAGAGCACCATGGTCCAGCGCGGCCGTCCCATGATGTCCCGGTCGGTCTCGCCGATCCGGTACACCCGGCCGTTGCGGTCCGCCACCTCCCGGTAGGGAAGTGACGTCGAGAAGTCGGTGGTTGTCATGTGTGTGTCGCACCCCTTGCGTCGAAAGATCTGGCCAGCGCCCCCTGTCCCATGCCTTTCGTGTGCGCACTGGGTCCCGGGGCCGGCCGACGCGCACCGTCGGCCGGCCCCGCACCGGGATCACGTCATGAACCGCCCCCCAACAACCCCGCCGCGCGCGCCCACCGGTACTTGGCGCCGAGCACGGCCACCGGCTTCTCGGTCGTGTACGGGTACGCGACGACGCCCCGCTCGTACAGGTACTGGCAGGCCTCCTCGACCTCCACGTCACCCGCGAGCGACGCCACCACGGGCTTGACGACACCGCGCTCGCGGAACTCGGCCACCACGCGCGCGGTGAGCTCCGCGAAGACCATCGGCGGGGTGACGATGGTGTGCCAGTAGCCGAGGACCAGCGCGTGGACGCGCGGGTCCTGAAGGCCCAGCCGGATCGTCGCCTCGTACGTCGACGGCGGCTCCCCGCCGGTGATGTCGACCGGGTTGCCCGCCGCCCCGAACGGGGGGATGAACGCCCGGAACGACGCGTCCAGGTCCGGCGGGATCTCCATCAGGGTGAGGCCGTTGTCGGTCACCGCGTCGGACAGCAGCACCCCGCTGCCGCCCGCGCCCGTGATGATCACGACGTTGTCCCCCCGGGGGGTGGGCAGCACCGGCAACGCGCGCGCGTACTCCAGCATGTCGTTCAGGCCGGGCGCCCGGATGACACCGGCCTGCCGCAGGATGTCGTCGTACACGGCGTCGTCGCCCGCGAGGGCCCCGGTGTGCGATCCGGCGGCCCTCGCCCCCGCCGCCGTGCGCCCCGCCTTCAGGACGACGACCGGCTTCCTCGGCACGGTCGCCCGCGCGGCCTCCACGAAGGCGCGCCCGTCCTTGAGGTCCTCCAGGTGCATGGCGACGCACTCGGTGCGCGGGTCCTCGCCGAACCAGGTCAGCAGGTCGTCCTCGTCCAGGTCCGCCTTGTTGCCGAGGCCCACGATCGCCGACACGCCCGTCTTCGTGGTCCGCGCGAACCCCAGGACGGCCATCCCGATGCCGCCGGACTGCGAGGTCAGCGCCACCCCGCCCTTGACGTCGTACGGCGTGCAGAACGTGGCGCACAGGTCCTGCCAGGTCGAGTAGTAGCCGTAGATGTTCGGCCCGAGCAGCCGCACGCCGTGCCGTTCGGCGATCGCCACGATCTCCGCCTGGAGTTCGTGCTCGCCGGTCTCCGCGAACCCGGAGGGGATCAGCACGGCGTTCGGGATCCCCTTGCGCCCCACCTCCTCCAGGGCGGAGGCCACGAACCGGGCGGGGATCGCGAAGACCGCCACATCCACCTCACCGGGAACGTCGGTGACACTCTTGTACGCCTTGCGGCCGAGGATGTCATCGGCCCGCGGGTTCACCGGGTGGATGTCCCCGGCGAAACCGCCGTCGACGAGATTGCGCATCACCGAATTGCCGATCTTGCCCTGCTCGTTGGAGGCGCCGATCACGGCGACCGACGACGGCTGCATCAGCCGGCGCATCGAGCCGAGGATCTCCTCGCGCGTGTACGTCCGCCGCGGCTTCGGCACGGACCGCGCGAGGATGACCCGGATGTCGGCGGCGACCGCCCCCTCCGGTGTCGCGATCACCGGGTTGAGGTCCACCTCCGCGATCTCCGGGAAGTCCGCGACGAGTTGGGACACCCGCCGGATCTGCTCGGCGACCGCCCACCGGTCCACGGCCGGCCCGCCGCGCACCCCGCGCAGGATCTCCGCCGACCGGATCGAGTCCAGCATCGACAGCGCCTCGTCGGCGTCCACGGGCGCGAGCCGGAACGTGACGTCCTTGAGGACCTCCACCAGCACCCCGCCGAGCCCGAAGGCCACCACCTTCCCGAACGTCGGGTCCGTCACCGCGCCGACGATGACCTCCTGCCCCCGGGGCAGCAGCTCCTGCACCTGGACGCCGTCGATCCGGGCGTCCGCGTCGTACGCCCGCGCGTTCTCCACGATGCGGTGGAACGCCGCCCGTACGTCCGCGGCCCCCTCGACCCCGACGACCACACCGCCCGCGTCGGTCTTGTGCAGGATGTCCGGCGAGACGATCTTCATCACCACGGGTCCGCCGAAGCGCGCCGCGGACGCCACGGCCTCCTCGACGTCCCGCGCCAGCTCCTCGCCCGGTACGGCGATCCCGTACGCGTCCGCGACCACCTTGCCCTCGGGCGCGGTCAGCGCGGTCCGCCCCTCGGCGCGCACCGCGTCGAGCAGCGCGCGCACCCGCAGCACCCGGTCCTCGGCCATCACGTCAGATCACCCCGTTCGACTTGAGCAGGCGCAGTTCCTCGTCCCCGAGGCCGAGTTCGCCGACGTAGACCTCTTCGTTGTGCTCGCCCAGCAGTGGCGAACCGCTCACCTCGACGGGGGAGTCGGAGAGCTTGAGCGGGCTGCCGACCGTCACGAACTCGCCCCGCTCGGGGTGCGGGACGCGCACCACCATCTCGTTGGCGGCCAGCGACGCGTCCTCGATGATCTCCTTGGTGGACAGGATCGGCCCGCACGGGATGTTGTGGGCGTTGAGCCGCTCCAGCACCTCCCACTTGGGCAGCGTCGAGGACCACTCCTCGATCAGCTGGAACATCTTGTTCAGCTGGGGCAGCCGGGCCTCCGGCGTCGCCCACTCGGGGTCGTCGGCCAGTTCGGGCCGGCCGATGAGCTCGCTGAGCGGCCGCCAGCCGACCGGCTGCACGATGACGTACACGTAGTCGTTCGGGCCGCCCGGCGCGCACTTGACCGCCCAGCCGGGCTGGCCGCCGCCGGAGGCGTTCCCGGACCGGGGGACCTCGTCGCCGAAGTCGTCGTTGGGGTACTCGGCGAGCGGGCCGTGGGCCAGGCGCTGCTGGTCGCGCAGCTTCACCCGGCAGAGGTTGAGCACGGCGTGCTGCATGGCCACGTTGACCCGCTGGCCGCGCCCGGTGCGCTCGCGCTGGAACAGCGCCGCGAGGATCCCCGCCACGGCGTGCACACCCGTGCCCGAGTCACCGATCTGCGCCCCCGTCGCCAGCGGCGGCCCGTCCTCGAAGCCGGTGGTCGCCATCGACCCGCCCATGGCCTGCGCGACGACCTCGTACGCCTTGAAGTCGGTGTACGGGCCCTCGCCGAACCCCTTGATGGAGGCGTAGACGATCCGCGGGTTGATCTCGCGGATGCGGTCCCAGGTGAAGCCCATCCGGTCGACCGCGCCCGGACCGAAGTTCTCCACCATCACGTCCGAGCGCCGGATCAGCTCGGTGAGGATCTCCTTGCCGCGCTCGGTCTTGGTGTTGAGGGTGATGCTCCGCTTGTTGCAGTTGAGCATCGTGAAGTAGAGGGAGTCGACGCCCGGGAGGTCGCGCAACTGCTTGCGCGTGATGTCACCGGAGGGCGCCTCCAGCTTGACGACGTCCGCGCCGAGCCAGGCGAGCAGCTGCGTCGCCGACGGCCCGGACTGGACGTGCGTCATGTCCAGGACGCGGATGCCTTCGAGGGCCTTGGTCATGACCGGCGCTCCTCACTTGTACATGGTCTGGTTCATGGTTCCGGGGGCGTACGCGTCGGGGTCGACCCAGACGTTGATCAGCGAGGGCTTCCCGGACTCGCGGGCCCGCCGCAGCGCGGGGCCGATGTCGGCCGGGTCGCGGACCTCCTCGCCGTGGCCGCCCAGCATCCGCGCGAACTGGTCGTAGGGGACGTCGCCGAGGGTGTTGCCGACCCGCTCGCGCTCCTTGCCGTACTTGGCGGCCTGGCCGTAACGGATCTGGTTCATCGAGGAGTTGTTGCCGACGACGCCGACGAACGGCAGGTCGTAGCGGACGAGGGTCTCGAAGTCCCAGCCGGTCAGGGAGAAGGCGCCGTCGCCGAAGAGGGCGACGACCTCCTTGTCGGGCCGCGCCTGCTTGGCGGCGAGCACGAAGGGGACGCCGACGCCGAGGGTGCCCAGCGGGCCCGGGTCCATCCAGTGGCCCGGCGACTTGGGCTGCACGACCTGCCCGGAGAAGGTGACGATGTCGCCGCCGTCGCCGATGTACACCGAGTCCTCGGTGAGGAAGTCGTTGATCTCGCTCACCAGGCGGTACGGGTGGATGGGGGAGGCGTCCGACCGCAGCTGCGGCAGCCGCTTGTCGAGCGCGCTCTGCTCGGCCGCGCGCAGCTCGTCGAGCCACTCCTTGCGCTGCGACGCGCCCCCGTCGAGCCGCCCGGAGGCCGCCTCGGTCACCGACTTCAGCACCAGGCCCGCGTCGCCGACGATGCCGAGGCCGATGTCGCGGTTCTTGCCGACGGTGCGGTAGTCGAGGTCGATCTGGACGACGGTCGCGTCCGGCGACAGCCGTTTGCCGTAACCCATGCGGAAGTCGAAGGGCGTGCCGACGACCACGATGACGTCGGCGTTCGAGAAGGCGTACCGCCGGGAGAGCTGGAAGTGGTGCGGGTCGCCCGGGGGCAGCGTGCCGCGTCCGGCGCCGTTCATGTACGCGGGGATGTTCAGCGTGCGGACCAGCTCGACGGCCGCCTCGGTGCCGCGGGTCGTCCACACCTGGCTGCCCAGCAGGATCGCCGGTTTCTCGGCGTGCACCAGCAGGTCGGCGAGCCTCTCGACCGCCTCGGGGTCGCCGGCCGAGCGGGTGGAGGCGCGGTAGGCGCCCGGCCGCGGCACGCGTGCCTTCGCCGCCGGCACCTTGGCGTCGAGCACGTCGCGCGGGATCTCCAGGAAGGAGGGGCCGGGCGCGCCGTGGTAGCACTCGCGGAACGCCATGGACACCATGTCCGCCGCGCGCGCCGTGTCCGGCACGGTCGCCGAGAACTTGGTGATGGGCGCCATCATGTCGACGTGCGGCAGGTCCTGGAGCGACCCCATCTTGTGCTGGGTGAGCGCCCCCTGACCGCCGATCAGCAGCATGGGGGACTCCGCGCGGAAGGCGTTGGCGACGCCGGTGACGGCGTCGGTGGTGCCGGGACCGGCCGTGACGACCGCGCAGCCCGGCCTGCCGGTGATGCGCGCGTAGCCGTCGGCGGCGTGGGCGGCGACCTGCTCGTGGCGGACGTCGACGACTTCTATGCCCTCGTCGACGCAGCCGTCGTAGATGTCGATGATGTGGCCGCCGCAGAGGGTGTAGATGCGGTCGACCCCCTCGGCCTTGAGCGCCTTGGCAACGAGATGACCACCGGAGATCACGTCCTGGGTGTCGTCGGGCATGACGAAGTCCCGTCCCTTCGTAGGGGTTGGAGGGCTCACGCGGTACGTTGGTACATTGCATACAGTCGACGAATACTGTATGAATCTCGTTATCCCGCATCCGATGGGTGGTGTCCAGGGGGTGCGCGGCACTTTCGGTCGGCTTGACTCCGGCTTTGACATCGGGCTTCGGCAGCGCTTCGGCTCGGCTTCGCTGCCGGCTTCGCTGCCGGCTTCGCTGCCGGCTTCGCTGTCGGTTCCGGCGTCGGCATCGGCGCTTCGGCATCAGCTTCGGCATCAGCTTCGGCATCGGCTTTGACCTCGCAGACGGGAGCCGGGATGGACCTCTACGAACACCAGGCAAGGGACCTCTTCGAGCGGCACGGCATCGTGGTGCCGGCGGCCGAGGTGACCGACTCGCCCCGCCGGGCGCGCGAGATCGCCCGCCGGCTCGGCGGCCGCGTCGTCGTCAAGGCGCAGGTCAGGACCGGGGGGCGCGGCAAGGCGGGCGGAGTCAAGCTCGCCGCCGACCCGGCCGCCGCCGAACTCACCGCCCGCCACATCCTGGGCATGGACATCAAAGGGCACACGGTCGGCACGGTGATGCTGGCCCGGCCCGTCGACATCGACGGCGAGTTCTACGTCTCCTACGTCCTGGACCGCGCGGCCGGCCGCTTCCTCGCCATCGCCTCCGCCGAGGGCGGCACGGAGATCGAGGAGGTCGCCGCGGCCCGGCCCGAGGCCGTCGCCCGGGTGCCGATCGATCCGGCGGAGGGCGTGACCTCGGCGAAGGCGGCCGAGATCGCCGCCGCGGGGGGCCTGCCGCCGCAGGCCGTCGACGTCCTGGTCCGGCTCTGGCAGGTGCTGGTGCGCGAGGACGCCCTCCTCGTGGAGGTCAACCCGCTCGTGCGCACCCCGCGGGGGCAGCTCGTCGCCCTGGACGGCAAGGTCACCCTCGACGACAACGCGGCCTTCCGGCACGCTCGCTGGGGCGGCGACAGCACCGGGCCCACGGATCCGCTGGAGGCCGCGGCCGCCGCCAAGGGGCTCCACTACGTCAGGCTCGACGGCGAGGTCGGCGTCATCGGCAACGGCGCCGGCCTGGTGATGTCGACCCTCGACGTGGTCGCCGGCTGCGGCGCCCGCCCCGCGAACTTCCTCGACATCGGCGGCGGGGCGTCCGCCCGGATCATGGCCGACGGACTCTCGGTCGTCCTGTCGGACCCGGCCGTGAAGTCGGTCCTCGTCAACGTCTTCGGCGGCATCACCGCCTGCGACGCCGTCGCCGAGGGCATCGTGCGCGCCCTGGACACCGTACGGCTGACCCGGCCGCTCGTCGTGCGGCTCGACGGCAACAACGCGGCCGAGGGGCGGGCGATCCTCGACGCCCACCGGCACCCGCTCGTCGAGCAGGCCACCACCATGGACGGCGCCGCCCGCCGTGCCGCCCACCTCGCCACCGCAGCCTGAGGAGACCGCACACCATGGCCATCTACCTCACCAAGGAGAGCAAGGTCCTCGTCCAGGGCATGACCGGCGGCGAGGGCATGAAGCACACCCGGCGGATGCTCGCGGCCGGCACCGACGTGGTCGGCGGGGTCAACCCGCGCAAGGCGGGCCGCACCGTCGGCTTCGACGAGCGGACGGTCCCCGTCTTCGGATCGGTCGCCGAGGGCATCGAGGCGACCGGCGCGGACGTGAGCGTCGTCTTCGTCCCGCCCGCCTTCGTCCGGCCGGCCGTCACCGAGGCCGCCGACGCCGGGATCGGGCTCGCCGTCGTCATCACCGAGGGCGTCCCGGTCCACGACTCCGTCGCCTTCACGGCGTACGCCACGGCGCGCGGTACCCGGGTCATCGGCCCCAACTGCCCCGGCCTGATCAGCCCGGGCCAGTCCGGCGCCGGCATCATCCCGGCCGACATCGCCAAGCCGGGGCGGATCGGACTGGTCTCCAAGTCCGGCACGCTCACCTACCAGCTCATGTACGAACTGCGGGACGTCGGCTTCTCCACGTGCGTCGGGATCGGCGGCGACCCGGTCGTCGGCACCAGCCACATCGACTGCCTGGCCGCCTTCCAGGACGACCCCGACACCGAGCTGATCGTGCTCATCGGCGAGATCGGCGGCGACGCCGAGGAACGGGCCGCCGCGTACGTCCGCGACCACGTCACCAAGCCGGTCGTCGGCTACATCGCGGGCTTCACCGCGCCCGAGGGCCGGACGATGGGCCACGCCGGCGCGATCGTCTCCGGGTCCTCGGGGACGGCGCGGGCGAAGAAGGAGGCGCTGGAGGCGGCCGGCGTGCGCGTGGGCGGCACACCGACGGAGACCGCCCGGCTCGTCCTCGCCGCACTGGCGGCGGAGACGTCCCCGCGCGCGTGACACCCGGTCGGCCCACCGCCGGCCCCCGGACGCCCGCCGGCGCCCTGGCCGTCCGTCGTCGCACCGGCCGGCCGGCGCCCTTGTCCTCTCGACGTCCTCTCGACGTCCTCTCGACGTCCTCTCGACCGTGCACCGAGAGCGGAGCATCCCCATGGCCACCACGCCCATCCTCAAATACGGCACGTCCTGGGCCGACGCCTGGCGCCGCTGCCTCGCCGCGGCCCCCGAGGCATTCCGCGACGACCGGGTCCTCAACCTCTGGGACGGCACCTGGCAGGCGGACGGCCGGGCACTGCCGGCCACCAGCCCGGTCGACGGACGCCCCGTGGCCGGCCCGCCCCGCCTGGACGCGGCCACCGCCCACCGGGCGGTCCGGGCCTCCCTGGACCAGCACCGCGCCTGGCGGCACCTCCCCCTCGCCGAACGCCGCGCCCGCATCGCGGCCACCCTGGACGCCCTCGCCGCCCACCGCGAACTCCTCGCGCTCCTGCTCGTCTGGGAGATCGGCAAGCCCTGGCGGCTCGCGCGGGCCGACGTCGACCGGGCCGTCGACGGGGTGCGCTGGTACCTCGACGGCATCGAGGAGATGCTCGCCGGACGGGCCCCGCTGGACGGGCCGGTGTCCAACATCGCCAGCTGGAACTACCCGATGAGCGTGCTCGTGCACGCGGTACTGGTCCAGGCGCTGGCGGGCAACGCGGCCATCGCCAAGACCCCGACCGACGGCGGTGTCGCCTGCCTGACCCTGGCCTGTGCCCTCGCCGCCCGCGAGGGCGTCCCCGTCAGCCTGGTCAGCGGCGGCGGGGGCGAGCTGTCGGAGGCGCTGGTGCGGGCGCCCGAGATCGGCTGCGTGTCCTTCGTCGGCGGCCGCGACACCGGCGCCGCGGTGGCCACGGCCGTGGCCGACCTCGGCAAGCGCCACATCCTCGAACAGGAGGGACTCAACACCTGGGGCGTCTGGAACGTCTCGGACTTCGACGCCCTCGCCGCGGTCGTCCCCCAGCTCTTCGACTACGGCAAGCAGCGCTGCACGGCGTACCCGCGCTTCGTCGTCCAGCGCGAGCTGTTCGACTCCTTCCTCGCGGCCTACCTCCCGGCGGTGCGCACGCTGACGGTCGGACACCCCCTGGCGGTCGAGCGGCCGGACGACCCCTTCCCGCGGCTGGACTTCGGGCCGCTCATCAACGCGGCCAAGGCGAAGGAACTGCGCGACCAGGTCGCCGAGGCCGTCGACCGCGGCGCCGTCCCGCTCTACCGCGGGAAACCCGACGGAGCCCGGTTCCTGCCCGGCCAGGACACCTCGGCCTACGTCCAGCCCGTCACGCTCCTCGATCCGCCGCCGTCCTCCCCGCTGCACCACGCGGAACCCTTCGGCCCGGTCGACACCATCGTCCTGGTCGACACCGAGGCGGAACTGCTGGCCGCCATGAACGCGTCCAACGGCGCCCTCGTCGCCACCCTCTCCACCGACGACCGCGCCACCTACGACCGGCTGGCCCCGCAGATCCGCGCCTTCAAGGTCGGCCACGGCACCCCCCGCTCCCGCGGCGACCGCGACGAGCTCTTCGGCGGCCTCGGCGCGTCCTGGCGCGGCGCCTTCGTCGGCGGCGAACTGCTGGTGCGGGCGGTCACCCGGGGGCCGGCGGGGGAGCGGCTGCCGGGCAACTTCCCGGAGTACCGGTCGATGCCCTGACCGCCCGGGCGGCCCCGCCCCCGGCACCCCGCCCCCGGGGGCGGCGTGTCCGGGGCGGGTACCGGGGCGGGCCGCCGGGGCGGCGGATACGCAGGTGAAAGGCACTCCCAAAGCTTGGTATTGTTGTCCATGTCGCCGCGGGGAACACCCGAACGGCGGTAGACACCTGGTCCGGGTGGCGGAATGGCAGACGCGCTAGCTTGAGGTGCTAGTGCCCTTTATCGGGCGTGGGGGTTCAAGTCCCCCCTCGGACACTCATCACTCACCGTATCCAGCGGATTCCGCTCGGTGAGCGCGATGCCGACTGGTGGACGCGACCCGTATCCGGGATTACCGGATACGGGTTCTGTCGTATCCGCCCCCTCTGTATGTCCTCTGCATTTCCTGAGAAGAGTCCGTACGTCTCGGTTGCCCCCCGAATGTCGCGGAAGCGCGTTTATCGGTTGCCCCGCCGGCGACCGTCGTGCCCCCTGTCGACACGCGTACTGACAGGCCGTCAATGTTCATCTTTCACACCTATGTTGGCGATCGGTGGCGTCATGGTGTGGTGATACGATCACCGCGCTTGTAGAGCGGGCGGATGGGTGCAGGACATCCCCGACTACGGGGACGGTCCGGGCGGTGACCCCGGTGCGGGCGTCCGCCGGTCCACCCGCATTGACGGGAATGCAGCAACTGGCCGTCAGTCGCCTGAAGAGAGTCTTATGACTGATTACATACAGAACCCGGTACTCTGGGCTCTCCTCGTCGCCGTGTTCGTCGCAGTCGCCCTCATTGTTCGTCAGCGCAGGGCGACGCGGACGTTAAGGCAGGAGTTCGCAGATCTCCGGAATCGGCACACCGAGCTGGAGAACGGGTACGCGAAATCCGTCGAGGCAGCTCAGGAAAGAGCCGAAGAGGCAACGAAAACAGTCCTGAAATCCGCCATGCGGACGCTTCAGGGTCTCGCCGCGGAGCAGCAGTTGATTGTCTCCCGGCTCCAGAACAAGTACGGCGAGTCGGTCATTCTCCAGGACCTTCTGGAGATCGACCACACGAACTCCCAGTTCGGTCGCCGTGCCCAGTCCATCGCCGTGCTCTGCGACGGCTGGCTGGGCCGCCAGCGCGATGTGGCCTCCGTCTACGACGTGGTCCGCAGCGCACAGGGCCGAATCCGCCATTACCGGCGGGTGGAAATTCTTTCGCAGGTGGACTTCGGCATCACGAGCCGCGCCGTCGAACCGGTGGCGCTGGCCCTCGCCGAACTCCTCGACAACGCCACCAGCTATTCCAGCCCGGACACCGTCGTCGAGATCAACATCCGTACCGTGCCCAAGGGCATCTGCATCGTCGTCGACGACGCCGGTGTCGGAATGAACGACGAGGAGCGGGCCCGCGCCGAGAAACTCCTCTCCAGCGAACGCGTCTCCGGCGTCTCCGGACTCGGCAACCCGCCGCAGTTCGGTTTCGCGGTGATCGGCGTGCTGGCCGAGCGTTTCGGCTTCGAGGTGTCCGTGGACTCCTCCTCGCCCTACGGCGGTGTGCGGTCGGTCCTCCTGCTCCCGCACGACCTGCTCACCAACGCGCCCGAGCAGAAGGAACCCGCCGCCCCGGTGGTCACCCACGCCACCCCGGTCCACGGCGGCCCCGAGCCCGCGCCGGTGGCGGCCACCACCACCGCCGACGGCCTGCCCAGGCGGCGCCGCAAGCGGCCGATGGCCATCGTGCCCGGCAGCGCGTCGAACGCCCCCGCCCCCGCCCGCACCGGCGCGGAGACGGCGGCGATCATGGGCGCCTTCCAGCGGGGCACCCGGTCGGGCCGGGCCACGCATGCGGACCCCGCGGAACAGTCGAGCAGCACACGTGGTGCAAGCAGCGAAGGGCATGAGATCTCGTGAACGACGATCTGTCATGGATGCTGGACAGCGCCCTGGAGATTCCCGGGGCCCTGCACGCCGTCCTGATCTCCGCGGACGGCCTGCTGATGGCCCGTACGCAGGACTTCGAGAAGGACGACGCCGACCGCGTGGCCGCCGCGATGAGCGGTGTGCAGTCACTCAGCCGCTCCCTCGCCTTCTTCTGCGAGGACGCGAGCCAGCGGTGGCGGCAGACGGTCGTGGAGTTCGACGGCGGCTGGGTCTTCCTGATCTCCGCCGGTGACGGCGCCTACCTCGGCGTCTCCGCCGCGCCCGACGTCGACATGCAGGACATCACCTTCCGGATGCAGCAGCTCGTCGGCCAGCTCGGCAAGGCCCTGACCACCCCGCCGCGCGAGAACCTCGGCGTACGGTCATGACCGGCTACGACGAACTGGAGCCGCAGACACCGGAGTTAGTGCGACCGTACGTCATCACCAAGGGCCGCGGACTCCCCGACGAGCAGCAGCTCTCCCTCATCACGCTGGTCACGGCGTCCGCCGACACCCAGCAGCGGCCCACCCGGCTGTCCCCCGAGGAACAGAGCCTGCTCGACCTGTGCTCGGCCGGCTACCTGTCGGTCGCCGAGATCGCGGGGCACACCCAGCTGCCCCTCGGTGTGGTGAAGATCCTTCTCGCCGCCCTCACCGAGGGCGGCTACCTCATCACCCGCCCGCCCGTACAGCGGGCCCCCCTCGCCGACCGGGAGATCCTGGAGGAGGTGCTGAATGGTCTCAGGGCCAAGTTTGGATGAGCAGGACTACGTCCGCGGCGGTGCGACGCAGACCGCCGTGAAGATCCTCGTCGTCGGTCACTTCGCCGTGGGCAAGACCACGTTCATCGGGGCAATCTCCGAGATCCAGCCGCTGTCCACCGAGGAGACGATGACCCGCGCCGCGGAGTCCGTCGACGACCTCAAGGGCGTCCAGGGCAAGACCACCACCACGGTCGCCATGGACTTCGGCCGCCTCACCATCAGCGACCGCGTCGTGCTGTACCTGTTCGGCACCCCCGGCCAGCAGCGCTTCGTGCAGATGTGGGAGGACATGGCCCGCGGCGCGCTCGGCGCCCTGGTCCTCGTCGACCCCGAGCGGCTCGCGGACTCCTTCGCCGTGATCGACCTGATCGAGCAGTACGGGCTCGACTACGCCATCGCCGTCAACCACTTCGACGGCACCCCCCTGCGGGACGAGAGGGCCCTGCGCGAGGCACTCGACCTGCTCGACGACACCCCCGTCGTCACCTGCGACGCGCGGGACGAGCAGTCGTCGGCCGCAGCGCTCATCACCCTCGTCCGCCACTTGCAGGACCGTGCCCACTAGGAGCTAGACATGGAACGACCCACGGCTCCCGTGCCCCCGCCCGGGTGCCCGGCGCACCACACCGGCGGCCGCGTGCCGCTGTACGGCCCGGAGTTCGCGGCCGACCCGCAGGCCTACTACAGCTACCTGCGCCACTACGGGCCCACCGCGCCCGTCGAACTCTCCCCCGGGGTCGAGGCCACCCTCGTCACCGACTACGCCACCGCGCTGCAACTCCTCCAGGACTCCGCCTCGTTCCGCAAGGACGCCCGCCGCTGGCGGGACTTCAACGAGGGCCGGATACCCGCCGACAGCCCGATCGCGCCCGTCCTCGCCTACCGGCCCAACTGCATGTTCAGCGACGGCGCCGAGCACCTGCGCCTGCGGCAGGCGGTCACCGACAGCATGGCCCGCGTCGACTCGCGCAAGCTGAGCCAGAGCACCGAGCAGGTCTCCGACTACCTCATCGCCCAGTTCGGCGCGCGCGGCTCGGCCGACCTCCTCGGCGACTACGCCAAGCAGCTGCCGCTGTTCGTGTTCAACGAACTCTTCGGCTGCCCCGCCGACATCGGCGACCGGGTCGTCTACGGCATCACCGGCATGTTCGACGGCGTCAACGCCGAGCGGGCGGTCGAGGTGCTGTTCGGGGCGGTCGGCGAACTGGTGGCGCTCAAGCGGGCCAAGCCCGGCGACGACGTCACCAGCTGGCTGATGCAGCACCAGGCGGCGCTGACCGACGAGGAGATGGTGCACCAGCTGGCTCTGCTGCTGGTGGCCGGCAACGAACCGCTGCGCAACCTCATCGGCAACACCCTGCACCGGCTCCTCACCCACGACGCGTACGCGAACCAGGGCGGTCTGATCGACGAGGCGATCGACGACACGCTGTGGGAGAACCCGCCCATGCAGAACCTCGCCCCGCACTACCCGGCGTCCGACATGGACTTCGCCGGCCAGAAGCTCCAGGCGGGCGACCTGGTGCTGGTCAGCTTCGCGGCCGCCAACACCGGCCCGGCGCTCACGGCCGCGCGCAAGGCGGGCAGCAACCGCGCCCACCTCGCGTGGAGCGCCGGCCCGCACGCGTGCCCCTCCAAGGACCCGGCCCGGCAGATCACGGTGACCGCCGTCGAGAACCTGCTCAACAAGCTGCCCGACGTCGAACTCGCCGTGCCCGAGGACAGCCTGACCTGGCGGCCCGGCCCCTTCAACCGGGGTCTCGTCGCGCTGCCCGCCCGCTTCACGCCCGTGCAGACCGCGCGCCGGCCCGCCGCCCCGGCCCCCGCCGAGACGGCCGCGCGGCCCGAGGACGACCGGCAGGCGGGCCGCAAGCCCGAACGCGGTATGTGGAGCCAGTTCCTCAACTGGCTGACGAGGTGATCATCACAACACCAGCCAACTTCGTTCACCTGTATGAGTGTTCGACCTCAGGGGTAGTGAGCCATGCGGTAACCCGTGTTGCTCACGAGCCTAAGGAGGTGCCGTGGACCTCATGTCCACCGACGCCGTCTTCATACAACACCCCACCGTGTTGACCCTCCCGATACCCGCCCTCGCCGGCGGGTATCTTCTTGCCCGCTCCGCCCCGCGGCGGGAGGGCCGGTGACCGCCCGCCGGACCGGCTCCCCGGACGGCCTCGGCACCGACACGGTGGGCGGCCTCACGGCGCGCCAGCTGCTCAGGCTCTGCGACGTCGCCGGACTGGACGGCGCGGACGCCGACCTCTACGCGCGTACCCTGACCGACATGCTGGGCGGCGTGGCCGCGCGGCCGCTGGACCTGCCGCCCGTGACACCGACGTTCCTGTCCGACGACCACACCCCGGTGGAGTTCTCGCTCGCCTTCGTCCCGGGCGCGGCACCGACCCTGCGGGTCCTGCTGGAGCCGGGGTGCGGCGCCGGCGGCCTGGCCCGGAGCGGGCGCGCCGGACTGCGGACCGTCCGGGAGGCGGCGGGGCGCTGGGGCATCCCGACGGACCGGCTGGACGAGCTGGAGGACCTCTTCTTCCCGGCCGAGCCCGAGGGCCCGCTGGCCCTGTGGTGCGCGCTGGAACTGCTCCCCGGCGGCGTCCCCCGGGTCAAGGTGTACCTGAACCCGGCGGCCTCCGGGCAGCGACGTGCCGCCGACACCGTACGGGAGGCACTGCGCCGGCTCGGGCACCGGCAGGCGTTCGACGCGCTGCCGCCGAGCGACCGCCACCTGTTCTTCGCGCTGGACCTGGGCGACTGGGAGGAGCCCAGGGTGAAGGTCTACCTGGCGCACCACGACCTCACGGCGGCGCAGGCCGGGGCGCTGTCCCGGACCGGCGACGACCTCGGCGCCGCGCAGACCGAGGCGTTCTTCCGCGTCGCGGCCGGCCAGGACGCCGCCCCAGGCGCCGGCCACGACGACGTGGCCGGTGCCGTGGACGGCCCGACGCCGGTCCGCCGGCCCGTCCAGTCCTGCCACGCCTTCACCGAGACCGCGACCGGCCTGCCCAGCGGCTTCACCCTCTACGTCCCGGTCCGCGACCACGTCCGGCACGACGGCGAGGCCCTGGCCCGCGCCGTGGCCCTGCTCGACCGCCAGGGACTGGACTCCGCCCCCCTCGAGCGCGCCCTGGCCGCGGTGACCTCACGGCGGCCGGAGGACGGCGTGGGACTCATCGCCTACCTGGCGCTCGCCCACCAGCGGGGCCGTCCGCCCCGCGTGACCACGTACATCTCCTCGGAGGCGTACCAGGTGCGTCCCCCCGCGGGCCTGCTGCCCGCCGTGGCCGCGAACGCCGGATAGGGGCGCGGGCCCAGGACAGGCCCGGGGAGCCGTACGCCGACGACGCCGGACTGCTCCCCCGCTCCGCACCCCCCGCACCGGACCGCCTGAGCCGGCATCAGCCGCGCGAGGCCTCAGGCCGCGTCGAGTTCCTGGAGGTAGGGCGCCACGTTCACCTGGATCGACGCGCTCTCCGCCTGCCCGTACTGGCCCGCGATGCCGCCCAGGTACCCGGCTATCTCCTTGCGCATGACCTCGGGCTCCGGCAGGACCGCCGCACCCGTGACGATCCGGGTGATCCAGCGTGCCTGCGCCTCCACGAGGCGGGTGATGGAACCGTGCGGGCGGACCAGACCGACGAAGTACAGGCCGGGGTGGTCCGCCGCGACGACCCGCTTGTACAGCTCGACCGAACCCCGCGGGCCGATCGGGCAGCCGGGGGGCAGGAACGGGAACGACATGCGGTACCCGGTGCAGTAGACGATCGTGTCCGCGGGCACGGAGGTGCCGTCGGTGAAGGCCACCCGGCCGCCGTCGAGGAAGTCGATCGCGGGCTTGGGCGTGACCCCGCCGTGGCGGATACGGCTGAGGATCTCGTCCGAGATGGTCACGGCCGAGGAGAAGACCCGGTGGTCCGGTTCGGGCAGGCCGTAGTCCGAGAGCCTGCCCCGGGCGACGAGCAGGGACTGCTCGATCAGACGGCGCTGCTCCTCCAGGGACATGCTCGTCCACCACGGCGCCTCGGCGACCTCGTCGAGCGGCATGCCGAAGAGCTGCTTGGGCAGGACGTGCAGCCCTCGCCGCACGGACAGGTAGGTCCGCGCGGCGTACCGGGAGACGTCCACGGCGATGTCCACGGCGGAGGCGCCGAGCCCGACGACGACGACGTTCCGCCCGGCGTGGTCGCTGCCGTCGCGGTAGTCGATGGCGTGCAGGGCCGTCCCGGTGAACGTCTCGGAACCGGCCGGCGGCGCCGGGAGGGAGGGCTCCGTGTTGTGCCCCGAGGCCACGATCACGTGGGCGAAGCCGCGGGAGGAGCGCCGCCCGCCGGCGTCCACGCTGACGACCGTCCAGGAACCGTCGGGCTCCCGCCGCACGGACTCGACGGACGTCCCCAGCTCGACGTGGTCGAGGATCCCGGCCCACTCGGCGAACTCGCGGAGGTAGGACGCCATCTGGCTGTGCCGGGGATAGACCGGGTACGAGGCCGGCATCGGATGGTCGGTGTAACCGGTGAGCTGCTTGGTGGTGTTGAGGTGGAGGGAGAGGTATCCCGGGCCGCGCTCACCGGCCTGCGGCCGGCGCCAGATGCCGCCGACGTCCGGTGCCTGCTCCAGGCAGACGAAGTCGATGCCCGCGGTCTTGAGGGCGTGTGCCGTGGCCAAACCCGACAGGCCCGCACCGATGAGACACACACTCACGGTTTCCCCCACAGGTGAGACATCATCTTTACCGGACACGCGCAGTGCCTGCCCAACCGGAACTCCGTCCAACCAGCGACAAAGATCACAGGCGGGGTGGGCGCGCGGGCGCGGGGCCGTGAGCCGGTGAGCCGACGCGTGCGGAAGGGCTCAGTTCATTCCGGTGGGGGTGGCCTTCGGGGACCGCCCGGCCAGTACGTCCTCCAGCCGCGAAGTCCCCTGCTCCACGGCCGTTTTGGTGCTGTCGTGGTCGGCGCCGTCGAGTCCGCCGTTGGTCACCGTGATCGCGTCCGCGCCGACGCGTACGGCGGCGACGTCCAGGGTGAGCGTCACCGGATCGCCGCCCGTGGTGCCCTTCACCGTCACCGTCACGCCCTGCCGGGCGTCGCCCGACTCGGGCAGCGAGGCCTCGACGACCTGGACGGTCCTCTCGCCGCTGTCGCCGCCGGTCACGGTGAACTGGTCGCACGCGTCGGGCAGCGACTCCATCCAGTCCCAGGACTCGTCCAGATCGGACTTCTGGTAGGCGGCGACCTGGTAGAGCAGCCGGGACTCGCCCTCCTCGAACCCGGTGAGCGCCGACGTCCCGGACGGCTCGCCCAGCAGCGTGTCGTCGTAGAGCGCGTCGAGGAGGCGCTGGCAGTCCGCCGACTGCGTCTTGCCCGTGAGGAAGTCGGCCGTGTCCACCTGCCCGATGAGCAGCGAGTCCCGCCAGCTCGCCGCGTCGTCCACCTGGTTCCAGTCGTCCTCCAGGTCCGCCTCGGTGATCAGCGCGGTCTTCGCGCCGGCCTCGGTCAGGCTCGGGGACGCCGTCGGGGTGGTGGTGGGGGAAAGGGTGGGCGCGGTGGGCTGCCGTTCGGCGACGGGCCGTTCGGCGACGGTCGTGGCCGCGTCCGTCGAGACCGTCGCGGAGTCGTTCCCCCCGGCGCAGGCCGCGGTGGCGAGCAGCGTCCCGGTGGCCACGGCGGCGGCCAGGACACGGGCGGGGCGCGCCGCGCGGGCGGCCGTACGCGCCGAACGCGCCGTGCGCGCCGTACGCGAGGCGCGCGCCCTGTGCGTCGTCCGTGCCGTACGGGCCGTGGCCGTCGCGGGGCCATGGTGGGACTGGGACTGGGACTGGGAGTGGGAGTGGGATGACTGGGAGTGGGACGGGCGGGCGGTGCTCACGAGTGCCTCCTGAGGACGGGACGGACGGGACGGATCCCCGGCGCGTGCGTGCCCCGGGCTGCTGCCCCCCTGCCCTTCCACCGCACCACCGGCCCGCTCGCGCGACCAGTGCAAGGGGCCGTACGGGTGATGCGGGCGACCGCTCCGCAGGCGGCGCCCGAGGTGCCCCAGGGGCCGAAAATGCGAGGTGACCGGTCCGGAGGCCGGGGCATCATGACGGTTCCGCCGCCCGCCCGCGGCGGCGGCAGACCACCACCGGGGGCTCCTGTGACCGTCACCGTCCAGAACATCCTGCTGTCGGGGATCGTCGGCTCGACCGCCTACGGGCTCGCGCACGCGCACTCCGACATCGACCGCCTCGGCCTGTTCGCGGCACCCACCGAGTCGCTGCACGGCCTCCACCCGCCGAAGGAGTCCCACGTCAGCACGGCGCCGGACCGCACCCTGCACGAGGCCGCGAAGTGGTGCCGGCTCGCCCTCGGCGGCAACCCCACCGTGACGGAACTCGTCTGGCTCCCCGACGACCTGTACGAGGTGCGCACCCCGCTCGGCCAGGAACTCCTCGACATCCGCACCACGTTCCTGAGCGCCCATCGGGTCCGCGACGCCTATCTCGGCTACGCCACCCAGCAGTTCAGGAAGCTGCGCAGCCGCGGCGACGGCACCTTCTCCGCCGACGTGCGCAGGCGCACCGCCAAACACGCCCGTCACCTCAAGCGGCTGTGCGACCAGGGCTACCAGCTGTACGCGACGGGCACGCTGACCGTCCGGCTCGACGACCCGGACGGCTACCACCGGTTCGGCGAGGAGGTGGCCGCGGACCCCGAGGCCGCGCTGCCGCTGCTGCGCCGGGTCGAGGAGGCGTTCGCGCGGACCCGCAGTGTGCTGCCGGAGCGGCCCGACGAGACGGCCGCCGACGCGTGGCTGCGGCGGGTGCGGCGGCACTTCTACGGCGCGGAGGAAAAACCCCGTGCCGTTCCCCGCCCGGCCTCCCTACACTCATGACACGACCTGCGCCGCCCACGACACGGGGGCAGCGCGGCACCGCGACGAACGACGAGGGGAGCCCGCCATGCGTGACCACACCGCTGCCGCCGCTCCCCGTTCCCGCTACGAGGTGATCCTCGTGTCCTCGTCCTTCCGGTGTCCGCTGCGCGGCCGGCACCGGATGATCTGACGAGCCGTCTGTCACCAGCTTCCGGAACCGCGGTCCGGCACCACAGTCACCCTGGACCGCATCCAGCTGACCGGCACCGCGGCCGGCGTCCCACCGCCTCGACCCGTCGTCGAGCGCGGGACGCCGCCGCGCCGGTACCGCCGCTCGCCTTCCATCGCGCCGCCCGTTCACGAAAGAGACACCCCGAAAGGCCAAGGGCCGTGCGCAACGACCTCCACACCCCCGACCGCCACCTCGCCGCCGTGCGCAACCTGGGCATCCTCGCCCACGTCGACGCCGGCAAGACCACCGTCACCGAGCGGATCCTGTACGCCACCGGGACCACGCACAAGCGCGGTGAGGTCCACGACGGCACCACCGTCACCGACTTCGACCCCCAGGAGCGCGACCGTGGCATCACCATCTTCGCCGCGGCCGTCAGCTGTGCCTGGAACGGCCACCGCGTCAACCTGATCGACACCCCCGGCCACGTCGACTTCGCCGACGAGGTGGAGCGCGCGCTGCGGGTGCTCGACGGGGCGGTCGCCGTGTTCGACGCCGTGGCGGGTGTGGAACCGCAGAGCGAGTCCGTGTGGCGGCAGGCCGACCGGCACGGCGTGCCGAGGATCGCGTTCGTCAACAAGATGGACCGGGCGGGCGCCGATCTCGACGCGGCCGTGGCGTCGATCCGGGACCGGCTCCACCCGGTCCCGCTGGTCGTCCAGCTGCCGATCGGCGCGGAGGACACCTTCACCGGCGTCGTCGACCTGGTCCGCATGAGGGCGCTGACCTGGGAAGGCGATGCCGAGACCGCCGTAGAGAGGCCCGTTGTGGGGGAGTTGCGCCAGGAGGCGCTGCGCCGGCGCCGGCTGCTGGAGGAGGCCGTGGCGGAGCGTCACCCGGCGGCGCTGGAGGAGTTCTGCGACGGGGAGACGCTGTCCGCCGAGACCCTCACCACCGCGCTGCGCGACCTGACGCTCAGCGGTGACGGTGTGGTCGTGCTGTGCGGCTCCGCCTACCGCAACCGGGGCATCGAGCCGCTCCTCGACGCGGTGGTGGACTGTCTGCCGTCACCCCTGGACGTCCCGGCCGTACGCGGCACGCGGGCGGTGCCCGGCGAGGAGGGCGAGCGGCGTCCCGCCGACCCGGCCGCCCCGTTCGCCGCCCTCGCGTTCAAGGTCAACGCCACCGCCACCGGCCGGCTCACCTACCTGCGGGTGTACTCCGGAACGGTCGGGAAGGGAGACACGGTGTGGGACGCGACCGCGCGCCGCACGGAGCGGATCGGCCGCATCCTGCGGGTGCAGGCCGACCGGCACGCCCCGCTGGACCGCGCCGTCGCCGGGGACATCGTCGCCGTGGTGGGCCTGAAGTCGGCCCGCGCCGGTTCGACCCTGTGCGCGCCCGACGCCCCGATCGTGCTCGAACCGCCCGGTGTCGCCGAGCCGGTCGTGTCCGTCGCGGTCGAGCCGCGCCGCGGCGCCGACGCCGAACGGCTGGTGTCCGCACTCGCCCGGCTGGCCGAGGAGGACCCGTCGCTGACCGTCCGGACCGACCCCGAGACCGGCCAGACGGTGCTGTCCGGCATGGGCGAACTGCACCTGGAGGTCGCGGTGGAGAAGATCCGCCGCACCCTCGGGCTGGAGGTCGACGTCGGCCGCCCCCGCGTCACCTACCGCGAGACGGTGGCGCGCGGAGTGTCCGGGCTGGTCTTCCGGCACGTCAAACAGGACGGCGGGGCCGGTCAGTTCGCCCACGTCGTCCTGGACGTGGAACCGTCGGAGGAGGACGGGTTCGCGTTCCGGTCCGCCGTGGTCGGCGGGCGGGTGCCGCAGGAGTACGTACGGGCCGTCGAGGCCGGCTGCCGGGACGCCCTCGCCGAGGGCCCCCTCGGCGGGCACCCGGTCACCGGACTGCGCGTCACCCTGACCGACGGGGCTACCCATGTGAAGGACTCCTCGGAGGCGGCCTTCCGCACGGCGGGCCGGCTGGGACTGCGGGAGGCCCTGCGGGCCTGCGCGATGACCCTGCTGGAGCCGGTCGCCGAGGTCACGGTGACCGTGCCCGAGGACGCCGTCGGCACGGTCCTCGGCGACCTCGCGGCCCGCCGCGGACGGGTCACCGGCTCGGCGGTGCGCGGCGGCGCGGCGGTGGTGACCGCCACCGTGCCACTGGCCGAACTGTTCGGCTACGCGACCCGCCTGCGCAGCCGCACCCAGGGCCGGGGCACCTTCACGGCCCGGCCGACGGGGTACGCGCCGGCACCGCAGGCGGCGGCGGTCGGGACGTCGTAGAGGGTCGAGACGCCGTAGACGGTCGAGACGCCGTAGCCGGCTGTGACGCCGTAGCCGGCTGTGACGCCGTGGACGAGGCGCAGTGACCGGTGGGGAGGCCCGACCTCCCCACCGGTCCTACCCGCGTCCGGTCACCGGACCAGGACCAGGACCAGGATCACGAGGGCGACGACGGCCGCCGCGATCAGCGCGACCTTCCATCTGCCCTCGTCCGACAGCCGCGGCACGGTTCTGAGGTGTCCATCGGTGCCCCGGAAGACGTAGAACTCCAGGAAGGCAGAGCCGGGCGACCTGGCCTTGACGACCGTCAGACGCCGGAGGACGACCTGCCGTTCCTTCTCGTCCTTGCGGCGCCGCAGGTACGGCTCGACGGCCGTGCGGTGGTCGGGGGAGAGGTCGCCGGGAAGAGGGTCGTCCAGGCCGAGGAGATCCTCCCGCCAGCCGCCCGCGTCCAGGTCCGACCCGATCCGCCGGGGCCGTGGGACGGGCGGTGGCACGACGTCGGACCGCCGGGTCCACTCGATCCGCCCCGCCGTCCAGGACGTCAGACTCCCGTGCCCCTTGCAGGTGGTGCACTCGGTGGTGCCCCTGCGCCCGCACGGCGCGCAGGGGATGCGCCCGGTCGCCTCGCACTCCGCGCACCTGACCTTCCCCCAGCCCCGGCAGCCGGGGCACGCGCTGTCGGGCGTGTGGCACCCCTCGCAGGTCACCCGTTCGTCGGGGCGGTCGGCGCCGCCCTGCTTCGGAGGCCGGGGCGGGGTGCTGGGCAGGCCGCCGTGCTTGAGGTACTGCGTGCACGCGGTGACGCCCTGGCAGACGGCGCACACCTGCGCGGGCTCACAGGGGCGGTACGTCATGCCCGCGCAGTCGGCGCACTGCCGCCGGCCGTTGCCGCAGTCGCACGACCCGAGGTGCACCGAGCCGCGTCTGACCAGGTGGAGCGTCTGGTCGCGGGGCACCTCGTGGGGACCGAGCTTGTAGTCCCGCAGCACGTCGTAGGTCGGCCGCTCCGCGAGGGAGACGGCGCCGGGCCGGTGCCGAGTCTCCTCGGTGCGGTACTCGATGTGATGGGTGACCGTGCCCTCGAGCAGGTGCGAGCGGGTAAGGAGGAGGTTCTCCAGGTCAGGGGCGGGGCGCTTCCCCCGGCCGGAGCGCGCCAGGTACGCGCCGATCGCCGCACGCACCTCCTCGTCGGACGGATCCTCTGCTGCCACGACGGCACTCACTCCCCCCAGTCGCCCCCTCCCACCCGGGTACGGGCGGGAACCGGTGCCGAGCGGCACCAGTGTGGCGGGAGCGGGCCCGTGGCAAAAGGGCGCGGGGTGGTGCGGGGACGCGCGGTGCGTCCCGCGAGACGTGACGCACCGAGGCCGGCGGGCCGCGACACCGCCTGCCGGCCGGGGCCCGTCACACCGAGCCGAGTGCGTCCACCAGCTCCGCGAGCGCACCGGCGAGCGCGCCCAGCCCGGATTCGTCGGCGGGGCCACCCGGCTCGGTCATGTAGACGTCGCGCCGGATCTCGATCATCAGGGCGCTGACCCGGGGATCCTTCCCGTAGTACTCCAGCGGTACGTACGCCCCGGCGAAGGGGCTGTCCACCCCCGTGCCGCCGAAGCCGGCGAACGCCCGCTCGGCGCGGGCCAGCAGCTCCGCCGGGGTGTGGAAGCCGTCGCTGCCCAGGCAGATCGGCGGACGGGGACCGTCACCGTGCAGTTCGTACGGCAGACGCTCGGTCGGATACGAGTGCACGTCGACGACCACCGCCCGCCCCACGGCCGCCAGCCGCTCGGCGACCGCGTCGGTCATGGCGGCGGCGTACGGCTCGAAGTACTCCCCGACGAGCGGCCGCCCGTCGAAACCGGCCGGACGCAACTCCCCCTTGTGCGTGGTCCGCGTGTACACCGCGCCCATGCCGACCGACAGCATCTCCTCCCGCTCGTCCGGGAACCGCTCGGGATCCACGACCAGCCGGGACAACCGGTTGACGAACCGCCAGGGCGCGACGGAGCAACGGGCCGCGGCCACCGCCGCGATCTCCGCCGTGTGCGAGTCGGTGATGTGGTCCAACTCCCGCTCCAGCGCCACGTCGTCGAGCACGATGCCCTGCCGCACCGTCGCCGGTATCGCCCGCGAGGAGTGCGGGACGTGGAGGATCACGGGGGAGTCGGGGGCTCCGGGGAGGAGCTGGAAGGAGGATGACGCGTCGTTCATCTGGGATGTCCTTGCTGCGCGTTGCTGTGGATCGTACGTCGGGGGGCATGCGCGCCTCCCGCCTGGTCGGTCGGACAGGGTGGCTGCGCCGCCCGACCGCGCCCCGTGAGTGTATACGACTCCTCTCCTGCGCAAAGGAGTTAACCAATGCTTTCATTTTCTTCTGGGGGCGGGTTGCCTCGTGCGTCTGACCCGTGAACGCCATCGTCCTGACATCGCCGTTGCGGCAGAGGCCCGGGAGGCGGATGTGTGAAGGGTGGGCGCGCCCCGTTCGCCCCATGACTATCGTGTGTGCGGTAGATCACTCGCACGCTGGGGGCGGCATGGGGCTGGCAAACGAAAAGATCATTTCTCAGGTCGAGGACCTGCTGCAGGGCAGGGTCGTCATTCCTTCCATCCAACGAGATTTCGTCTGGATGAGGCCCGATGTCCGTGATCTCTTCGACTCCCTCTACCGGGGTTACCCGGTCGGCGCTCTCCTGCTGTGGAAGACCGGTCTCACCGTCCCCTTCAAGACGGCTGCCGTCGTCCAAGCCGCGAAGTCGGCGCACCAACCCCTCTATCTGCTGGACGGGCAGCAGCGGTTGACCTCCCTCGCCTGGGTGTACCGCCCGGAGTCAAAGGCCGACGGCCGGCTCATCGACCTGCGCTTCGACGTGCGCACCGAGGAGTTCGTCAATCCGAGCGCTGTGCAGCGGAAGGACCTGCTGCTGATCCCGGTGTCGACGCTGCTGCAGGAGAACGTGCAGTTCTACCAGGTTCTGCGCAAGGCGGGAGTGTCGATCGACGACCCGAACTTCGACTCGTGGATTCAGCGGTTGCAGAAGGTGAACAACATCCGGCAGCACCAGATCGCCGTGATCACCTACGAGTCCGATGACTACGAGGAGGTCGCCGAGCTCTTCGCCCGGCTGAACAAGGGCGGCCGACGGCTGTCGAAGGGCGATCTCGTGTACAGCGCCATCGCGGCCCGCTGGTCCGACGGCCTGGACACCATGGACTCCTTCCACCAGGAACTGCAGGACAGTAACTTCGCTCTGAACAGGGAAGCCGTCCTGCGCCTCATGAGCCTCCTCGCCGGAACCGGCGCCCATCACATCAAGCTCATCGGGGCGGACGTGGACGAGGCCGCACTGAAGGAGGCCTGGCAGGCCACCGAGAGGGCTCTGCGCTTCGCCATCGACTTCCTGAAGGGCGAGTGCTCCATCCCCCGGTCCGAGATCCTCTCGTCGCCGAACGTCACCATCGTGCCCGCTCTGCTGCTCCACCACCGGGACGGCAAGCTGCGGCCGGGAGAGACCCAGCTACTGCGCCGCTGGGTGTACACGGCGATGGCCTTCAGCCACTACTCCTTGCAGGTCGAGGGCAAGCTCGACGCGGAGGCCAGACTGATCAAGTCCCGTGCGGGAGAGGACCTGTTCGCCGAACTCATTCGCAGGGCGTCCGGTACCCGATCCCTGGACAGTGCTCTCCACCCGAGGGACCTGGAGCAGAAGTACTCCACACATCCCTTCTTCAAACTGCTCTACATCGCTGCGCTGCGGGGTACGGCGCGGGACTGGGCGACCAACATCGCCATCAGCGACCAGCCGATGAACAGCGGCGCCAAGATCGAATTCCACCACGTGTTCCCCCGCGCACGGGTCCAGGGAACGTACGCGAAGGAGGAGTGGAACAGCCTCGCCAACCTGGCCTTCGTCACCGGCCAGACCAACAAGATGATCTCTTCCAGGCTGCCCGACGACTACATGTCCGGCATCGCTCCGGAGCGCCTGGCCGAGCAGTGGATTCCAGATGACCCGGAGCTGCGGTCCATGGACCGCTTCCCCGACTTCCTGGCCGCACGCAGGCGCCTGCTGGCCAACGTCCTCAATGATCTGCTGGGACTCCCGGCCTACGACGGTCGGACCGGCCACCGTGACACCGAGGAGTTGCCCGCTGACGAGGAGGTGATCGCGGAGGGTCCGGCCGCGCCCACGCTGGTCGGCGACGGCGTGCGAGAACTGCGCACGGAACTGGGCGTCGAGATTCACGCGGTCTACGAAGGCCGTCGCATCACCGCCTACTACGACCCCTCGTCCCGCACGGTGACGATTCCCTCCGGGCCCGGCCGCGGCGAGTACGAGAGTCCGAGCGGGGCGGCAGTAGGCGTGGTGCACGCCCTCAATCCGCACGTCAATCCGAACCGCAACGGATGGTCGTTCTGGACGGTCACCGCCACCGGCAATCTCTTGCAGAGCATCCGGTAGCGGGACAGCGGGCCAGGCACTCCGTGCACCGACTCATGCGGGGGCCGATCCGGAGGGGCGAGGCGTCGAACGTCTGCCTCGACGGCACAGGAGGCCTGTCGGACGTCAGCCGTAGGCTGTCGTCGGAGAACAAGGGGAGACGATGACTGACGACCGCAAGGCAATCGTTCCGGTGTGGACGCTGGCGACCGGCGACGTCCGGGTGCCCGCACTGGCCGGAGACGAGCCGATGACGGCTGAGCGCCTGGCTGAGCTGCGCAGTGTGCTGGCGGCCCTGGCCGACGAGCCCATCGCCACACTTGAGGTACATCCGTTGCCCGACGAGCTCGACCGCGGCCGAGGTATCCCGCTCGACGCCGTGAGCCCCCTGGCTCAGCACCTGTCGCAGCTCATCACGCAATCGGCGCGGAGTTCCTCTGCTGCGGCCACGGCGACCGCCGCAGGCGAAGGCCTGTACCGCATGGTGGTTCCGGCGAAGGTCGCCGCCCAGTTCGGGCAGGGCGTCGTTCGCCCGATGGCGGCGAAGGGGGTGGCCGGTGGCATCCGCGGTGCATTTGTGCAACCGACAGGCCGTATCGCCGCCGGCGCGGCGTTCGTGCCGGTCGGTAGAGCGGCAACAGCGGGCGCGGTCGGTGGAGCCGGTGCGACAGCCGGCGTCGCGGCCGCCGGCAGCGCGGCGCTCACGGTGGCCGCGCCGCTCGTGCTCATGGCCGTGGCGGTGGGGGTGAGCGCGCACGCCGACCACAAGCGCCAGCAGGCCATCGAACACATCACGGAACTGCTGGAGCAACTGCACGACGAGAAGCTCGACGACGAGCGCAGTGAACTCGACGGCTGCCGCGACGCCATCGACAAAGCCACCGCCATCCTGCTCGACCAGGGCAAGATCGGTGTCTCACTGGGGCTGGACTCGGCAGTGCATGCCATCAGCAAGGCGCTGGCCGCCGCCGACCGCCGCCTCGCCCAATGGCAGAGCGCACTCGACAAGCTGCCCGACGACAAGGCCGTCGAGATCGGCACGCTGACCAAGGCGTTCCCCGGCGTCGACGAGGACGGCGGCACGTTCCGCACCCACCTCGAACTCGCCGCCTTGGCCATCGCGCTGAAGCGGCGGGTCATCGTTCTGCAGGCGGTCGAGCATGCCCAGACCGACGCCGGCAACCTGTTCGAGAACTTCGTGCGCGCACTCAAGGCCGACCAGCAGCGCCTCGACAAACTGGAGTCGGACATCGCCACTGTCCTGGGACGCCTGTCGGCGCTGGAGCTGGCACGCCCGCAGGGTCTGCGGCCCGTCTTCACAACCGGTGAGGTCGATCGCCTGATGCGCGCGGCGAACCGGATCCACAGGCTTGGCGACGGCGTCATGGCCGACAGCCGCGCGACGGACGTGGCGATCGAGATCGCCCGCGGCAAGGACGGCTCGGTGGTCGTGTTCCCCGCGCTGCCCGCGTAGGCGTAGGCGCGCTCGCATTCACCTGGTGAGTGGGGGCAGGTTGCCCGATACCTCGACGCGATGGTGGCTCTTCGCCCTGTTCCGCACCGTGACCGAGGGCAGGGTGATCCGCCGGGTGCTCACCGAGGGGCGCCCGGCGGATCACTCGACGCGGTGCCCACCACCGCCCACACGGACTTGCGGGGCCGGAGCGGCGGTCGGTGACGCCCCGATCGTCGGCGAGGGCGAGTGACGAGGAGAAGGCCGCGACCGGGACATGTGTCGATCCGCATCGCAACGGATGGTCGTACAACCTTGTACTGCGCCTCCGGCTACTTGCCGCCACGCTGGTGGGGCCTGACGTAGGTGTGGCCTTCCGGGAGTTTGTGGGCCCCGGCCAGGCCGGCCCTGCGGTGTGCCTCCGAGTACGCGGTCTGCGCCGTGTCACTGGCCTGCTTGCCCAAGTGGTCGATCCTCATCAGGTGCCCGGCCACTCCATGCCGAGAGGAGGCGCTGGGCAGATGCACCACCCGCTGGGGCCCGTTCTCGTGCTTGGGCAGCGCGAAGGGCCTATAGCAGACGAGTCTGATTCTCTTCTCGCCCGGCCGAGCTGGGAAGTTGAGGATGCCGCTCGACCCGTAGCTGCCTGTTTCCCAGGTGAGCCGCTTACTGCCCATGAGTCTGTTCACGGTTGCCCGGACGGCATCGCTCGTGTGCTGTCCGGAGCCCGGAAGCCTGCGGACGTTGCTGATCAGGTTGTCCAACGGCAGGAGCGCGCGGCCGTGCTCGTCGAGGTAGCCGAGCTTGCGAACCGTCTCCTGCACCAACCCGTCGAGCGAGGTGACGTCACCGGTCCGGGACCGCGCCTGACTCGCGGGGAGGTCACGGACGACGACCCGAGGGTCGTACTCGAAAAGGAACCTCCTCCTCGCGATCAGGACCGGACGTGGCAACGGGTGCAGACAGAGCCTCAGTTGTCCGTTGCTCAACGTGGCCGTGACCCGTGTGCCCGGCATGATCTGCGTCCGTGGCCATCGAATACCGCGGACATGCTCCTTGGCGGTCTTCTTGTGCAGAGAAGCCAGCAGCACCGTCGGGAACGCGCGGCCGTCGTGGAGCTGCACCACCTTCGCTCTTCGCACGCGCCCCGCGGCTCGCGAAGGCATCGGACACAGGCCGTCGTCGAGATGGCGGCTGCGGAGCACGAACGTCCACTGGATCTGGGACTTCGTCTCGATCACGTCGTGCGGCTCACCAGGGTCGGGCTGCCGGATCACCACTGTCCGACCTGGGCCGGCGGCAGGCTCGTCCTCGCTCGGGCTGCCCTGGGACACGGACACGACGACTGGCGCGGTGGCGCGTGCTTCGGAGGCGTCCGTATCACCGGCGGCCTGCCGGCTGAGGCAACCCGAGCAGTACACCACGGTGGTGCCCATGTCCACGGTCCCGACGGCGACCTCGGCGGCCACCGTCGTCCGGTGACAGATCCCGCAGACGAAAGAGATGGGTGCGGCGAGGCGCAGCAGCGTCCAGCCGAAGCGGTCCGGGGTGCGTTCAAGTATCTTTGCCCCTTGCAGCGCTGACCCCTGAGCCCTCATGAGCTGCCCTCCTGCCGACGTCACACACCGATGACCACTGCCTGCCACTCGCGGACGGCCACGGCCGTCTGCCCGTGGCCGTGCACGCGGTGCTCCGACCTCACACACCCGCCTCCACGAGGAACGGGCTGGGCTTGCCGGACCAGGAGACGTGCAGTCCGTCGCGGGCCCTCGTGCAGGCGACGAACAGCAGGCAGCGTTCGGACATCATGTCCGTCTCGTGCTGCTGCGCATCCACGTCGGCGGGCGTGACGGCCTTCGCGAACGGCAGTGCGTCCTCGTTGACGCCGACCACGGCGACGCAGCGGAACTCCAGCCCCTTGAAGGAGTGCATGGTTCCGACCCGGACGGCTTCAGCGTCCTTCGCGGGATCGGCTGTCCGCAGCGGTACGGCGGGGAGGCCGGCGGCCTTGAGGTGCGCCACCGTCTTCGCACACGTCTTGTTGAAGCGGGTGCTGACCCCTATCTCCCCGGCGCCGACGCCTGCCTCCAGCCACGTCCGTATCCGAGCGACGAGCGCGTCGAGTTCGGCTTCCTCGGTCGCCGCCGTGTGCACGGTGGGCCCGTCACCGTGGAGCGCGGAGCGGTACCCGAGCAGCGTGTCGTCGCGGCCCTCGTCCTCGAGCTGGGCGATGGGGCGGCCGACGAGCAGGGCCGTGGACCAGCGCAGGATCTCCTGGGTGCTGCGGTAGTTCTTGCGCAGCTTCACCGACCGCCCGGTCACCTTGATGCCGAGCGACTTCAGCGACACCTTCGCGTCGTAGATGCGCTGGTGCGGGTCACCCGCGATGAACAGGTCGTCCGGGCGGGCGGGTACGGCCGCGCGCAGCAGACGCCACTGCGCCGGATGCAGGTCCTGCGCCTCGTCCACCACGACGTGCCGGTACGGCGGGCCCTTCTCCTCCAGCAGCCGGGCCGCCTCCGCGCATGTCTGCAGCCAGGTGCGGGCCCCGTCCTCGGCCAGGGCGGTTTTGAATCGCTCGACCGTCTCCCACACCAGGGGCCGTTGTGCCGCCGTCAGCCGGCTTCCGCGGCCGCGCCGGTCCGCCGCCTCGTACTCGGCCAGGCTCCTGATGCCCTGGGCCAGGATGACGTGCCGGTACTCCTGGGCGAGGAACTGCGGGCTGCCGGTGAAGCCCGTGGCCTTCGCGGCCTTGCCCCAGCGGCTCTCCTCCTCGTTGTTCATCAGCGGCCGCAACGTCACCGCGCCCGGTGCCTCCGCGACGACACGGCTGGCGAAGCCGTCCACCGTGGAGATGTCCACGCGTCCGCGCAGCTCCGGATCCTCCACGAGGGACTCCAGACCGGAGCGGAGAGCGTTGACGAGTGCGTTCGTGTACGTCGTGAGGAGGATGCGGTCCCCGTCGCGCAGGTGCCCGAGCAGATGTTTGACCCGGTGCAGCGCGACGACGGTCTTGCCGGTGCCCGGCCCGCCGGTGACCTGGGCGGGCCCGGAGTAGGACGCCCGGTAGGCCACTTTCCGCTGCGAGGGGTGCAGGAAGACCCGCCAGGCCGCGAAGGGCTTCTCCAGGATTTCCCGCAGCTCCTCGGATGCCGTGACCAGCGCGATGCGGGCCAGGCTGTGCCGGATCGCCGTGTCGTAGTCCTGGGTGTCCACGGGCTGCGACGACGCCTGAAGGGCCGGCGCGACGATGTCCTGCCAGACCTCCTCGACCGTGCAGCCCTCCGCGAGGTACTGCAACACCTCCCGCTGGTCCTGCGGAAGCAGCGGCGCGAAGACTTCGAGCTGCTCCTTGTCGACGAGCGACCGGGCCTGCCGCAGCGTCTCGGCGTCGATGCCGAGGGCGGTCAGGTCGCCGTCGGAGAACTTCGCGAACAACCGCTCCTTCGGCGAGGCCTGCGCCACCTGCTCGTACGCCGGCGTGATCTCGTCCAGGGTCGCCGCGTCCCGGATCTCGACGGCCCGCGTCACCTCGTTGATGCTGGCCTTCTGCTTCTTCGCCCAGGCGATGGCCTTGTCGTGGGGCATGACCCGCAGCAGGAGGAACGTGTCCCCGGAGGCCGGGGCGAGGACGACACCGCGCCAGAACTGTCCGATGCGGATCGTCCGGATCTGCTTGTCCTGCGCGTTCGTCAGACTCTCCAGCTTCAGCCCCGGATCCTTGAAGAGCTGATCGAGGGTGAGCCGGTCGAACTTCTCCCAGGCCTCCAGGACGCCCTTCCTGACCGGCGGCTGGAGCTTGGGGAGTTCGGCGAAGAAACCGATGTCGAAGGCGAGCTGCGGCATGAAGGGATCCTAAGGGCCGGGCGGGGTGCGGCGGAGAGGAAGAGCCAGGTCAGGTGCGCGAACCGGCAGGGCCGCCGTCGAGATCCAGACGGATCACCGCCAGCGTCTCGGCCACCTCGGCCGTGAGTTCGTCGTCCGGCCCCCACACCACGCACAGGTCGGCGTGCAGCGGGTCCAGGACGTCGAGCGCGTCCGCCGCCCGCCCCTGCGCGAGCAGCAGCATGCCGATGTCGCGGCGCAGTTCGACGGCCTCCTCGCTCACGTCGCCGTCGACGGAGCTGACGACGTCGAGGACGCTGTGCAGGCCGGCGAGCGCCTCGGTGACCTGGCCGAGTTCACCGCGGCAGCGGGCCGCCTGGGCGCGGCTCTCCCGGGCGTCCTCGCTGCTCGGGCCGCTGACGCGTCCGTACGCGTCGGCGAGCGCCTCGAACTCGGGCAGTGCGGCACGGTGGTCACCGCCCAGCTGACGGCTGACCGCCCGGAACATGCGCAGTCGGAGGACCGCCTTGTTCTCCGACCCCAGGGCGCGCGCGGCCGGCTCGATCACCTCGTCCACCACCTCGGCCGCCTGCGCGTACCGCTCCTCCTCCATCAACGCCCGGTAGTGTTCGTGGACCTCGCGGATCTGTTCCCGCAACGCCTCCCGCTCGGCCTCGGGGACGACGGGCGGCGCCGCGGCCCCGGGGGTGGGTGCGGCGGGCCGTGCGCCCGCGGCACCGGCACGCGAGCGGGGCGCGTAGGGGCGGCGGAAGACACCGGTCGGATCGGGTGCCCCGGCGGGCCCCGCCCCCTCCGGCACGGCCTCCTCGCCCGGCGCCGGCAGGAAGGGCCGCAGCCGCTCGTACACCTCCTGCACGTCCGCCGGACGCGCCTCGGGCGCCTTGCGGAGCAGGTGCAGGACGAGCTCCTCCAGCTCCTCCGGTACGTCGGCCCGCAGCTGCCGCAGCGGCGTCGGTGCCGCGTTGACGTGCTGCATCATCAGGTGGAACTCGCCGTCCCCGCTGAACAGAACACTTCCGCACAGCAGTTCGTGCAGCACGCACCCCAGCGCGTACAGGTCGGTGCGCGGTGTCACCCGCCCGCCGCGCACCTGCTCCGGCGCCATGTACTGGTGCGTCCCGATCGGACTGCCGGTCGCGGTCAGCTTCGTGACATCCGTCTGGAGGATGGCCGCGATGCCGAAGTCGAGCACCTTCACCGTGCCGTCGCGCGCGATGAGGATGTTGCCCGGCTTCAGGTCGCGGTGCACCACGGGCACGTCGTGCGCGTACGACAGCACGGTCGCGACCTGCGCCGCCACGGCCACCGCCCAGCTGAGGGGGAGCGGCCGCTCCGGGTGCACGTACGCGCTCAGCGGTACCCCGTCGACCAGCTCCATCACCAGGTACAGATGCTCGTACGACTCGTCGAGCACCGCGTCGTACACCTGCGGCACGCCCGGGTGCTGGATCCGCGCCGTGATCCGCGCCTCGCGCCGGAACCGCTTCGCGAACTCCTCGGCCAGGTGCGGTGACGTCACCGCCTGCGGACGGATCAGCTTCACGGCCACCGGCCGGTCCAGGACGGCGTCGTAACCCCGCCACACGTCCCCCATGCCCCCGTGGCCGAACTGCTCCAGCAGTTCGTACCGTCCCGCGATCCGCCGTACGTCCGGCACCTGGCCCCCGCCCCCGTCGAGTGTCCGAAGTGGTCTTCGATGTGTTCGGGGACCAGTGTCGCGGGTGGGAGTTCGGCGCGTCCAGACAGCTCGCGGGCGGCCCGTGGCGTCAGACCAGGCCGGGAGCGGTGTACTCCGCCCAGACCGTCTTGCCCGGACCGTCCTCGGCGCGTGCCGCGCAGCCCCAGCGGTCGGCGAGCGCCTCGACGAGCAGCAGCCCGCGGCCGCTGTCTCCGGGAGCGCCGTGCTCCGGTGCGGCGGAGGGGACGCGGGGGAGGCGTTCACCGCGGGTGTCGCCGACTTCGATCCGTACGGTGCCGGTGGCCGGGTCGGCGGTGAGGAGGACGTGGAAGTCCCGGCCGGCCACGTGCCCGTGCCGTACGGCGTTCGCGCACAGCTCCGCGGCGATGAGGGTGACGGCGTCGTGCGCGTCACTGCCGTACCGGACGCCCCAGGCGTCGAGCCGGTGCCCGCACAGCCGACGGGCCAGGCGGGCGCCGCGCGGAGTGGAGCTGAAGCGCATCGTGAACCGGTGGGTGGTGGAGGGTGGTTGTGTTGCGGTCATGCACTCACGGTGGCGCCTCGTGGCGTAGCGTGACCAGTGGTGACGCGCTGACGTTGATCCTTCGTACGGCGCGTGTGCGGGCGCTGTACGTGGCGGTACGCAGGGGAGAGGCGGCAAGACGATGACTGTACGGGGCGAAGAAGCGGGGCAGCGGCAGCAGCAGCGGCCGGAGGACGATCCGGGGTCGGGTGTCGTGACCGCGTTCGGGCGGCAGTTGAAGCTGCTGCGGACGCGGGCAGGGTTGGAGCGCGCCGAGTTCGGCAGGAGGCTCGGGTACTCGGCGGACACGGTGGCGTCCATCGAGCAGGGGCGGCGGATTCCGCAGCCTCAGTTCATCGAGCAGGCGGATGAGGTGTTGGGGGCCGGTGGGGTGCTCACAGCGCTGAAGGAGGAGGTGGCGAAGGCCCAGTACCCGGCCTTCTTCAGGGACGCGGCGCGGCTTGAGTCGGAGGCTCACGAGCTCTTTCTCTACGCGGTCCAGGCGGTCCCGGGGCTTCTCCAGACCGAGGAATACACACGGGCCCTGCTCGCCATGCGGCGACCGTTGCTGGATGAGGACACGATTGAACAGCGTGTCTCAGCGCGACTGTCGCGGCAGGAGACCTTCGCTCGTTGGCCGGCACCACTGGTGAGCTTCGTCATCGAAGAGGCCGTGTTGCGCAAGCCGTTCGGCGGCCGGGCCGTACTGCGCGGAGTGCTTGAGAACATCCTCTTGATCGGGCACCGACGCAACGTCGAGATCCAGGTCATGGCGAACGACCAAGAGGACAACGCCGGTGTTGACGGCCCGTTCACGCTGATCACCCCGAAGAAGGGCGAACAGATCGCGTACCTGGAGGTACAAGGTCGCAGCATCCTGGTCACTGACCGGAACGAAGTGCGGTCCATCTCAGCGCGTTATGGGATCATCCGAAGCCAGGCTCTCGCTCCGCGAGAGTCCCTGGGATTCGTAGAGAAGGTGCTGGGAGAGCTATGAACACGGGTGAGTCGTGGCGCAAGAGCAGCTACAGCACAGGCAATGGCGGCGAGTGCGTCGAAGTCGCTTGGATCAAGAGCAGCTACAGCGGCGCGGAGGGCGGCGAGTGCGTCGAGGTCGCCGGGACCGGCGAAGCCGTCTGGGTTCGTGACTCCAAGCGTCCCGCAGAAGCCAGGCTGTCCTTCAGCCTCGAAGCATGGGGCGGCTTCGTGCGGATGGCTGCCGAGCACTGAACGGGCGGACGTGAGGAGATCGGGCCCGGTACGCACGTCGTACCGGGCCCGATCTCCTCAGAAGCCCTCCAGCCCTTCTTCCCGGCGGATCATCCGCCAGGCGGCCCGGCGGGCGCTGCGGTCGAGGTTGGACTTGAAGTCCCGGTCGGCGCCGAAGTACCGCTTGCCGAGGGTGTCGATGGTGGATACGTGATCCATCATGTTCTCCTCGAACTTCTTGTCCCAGACGATGCCGAAGTTCTCCTCGTCGTTGACGAGGGCGGCGGCCCGGACCTTCGGGTCCTCCTTGGTGGCGTTGAAGGCCGGGAGGACGTCCTCCTCGCTGAACTCCGTGCCGAACTTGGCGTTGAACCTCTCGATCAGCTCGGACAGCAGTGACTTCTCGGCGTCCTTGGCGCCGCCGACGCCGTCGCCGAAGCCCTTGAGCTCGGCCGCGCCCTCGGGGTTGAGGGAGACGTCGTGTTCGCCGGTCTTCTCCACCCGCAGATGACTGAGATCCACCTCGCCTATGTCGACTCCGCCGTCGGCGAGACGGGGGAGCCGGTTGAGCAGGTAGCGCCCGTAGAGATACAGGCGTTCCAGCTCGGCGTCCTGGTATGGGACGATCTGCGCGAGGAAGCCGTACTTGCGGACGTAGTCGTTGAGGTTGGCGCGGAAGTCCTCGGCGGTCTCGACGTCGTCCTCCTCCTCGCTCTCCAGGAGGGCGGTGAAGCGGGTGACGGCGGGGGAGAGGAGTCGGTACAGCTCGGCGTGCAGCTTCTCCCACTTGGACTGGGAGCCGGCGGCCTTCTCCTGCGCCGCCAGGTACGCGGCGACGAACTCGTCCATGTCCTGCTCGGAGATGACCGGGGCGGACATGACGCGGCTCTGGGCCGTGTAGAGCAGGTTCGGATCGGAGGGCAGGGTGTGCGCCTCCTCGAAGTACGGGCGGAAGGCGTCCTGGATGTCCTCTGCCTCGTTGACGAAGTCCAGGACGGCGAGGTCGGCCTGGGACTTGCGTTCCGCGGTGCGGTTGAGGCGCGAGAGCGTCTGCACGGCGGCGATGCCGGTCAGCGTCTTGTTGACGTACATCGTCGTGAGGAGCGGCTGGTCGAAGCCGGTCTGGTACTTCTCGGCGACGACCAGGATCCGGTACTCCTGCTGCCCCTTGCCGCCGGCCTTCGCGGCCTTGTCGTCGGCGCGGGTGTAGCCGAAGGCCTTCGGCAGCGCGCTCTCCGAGAGACCGCCGTTCTCCTTGCTCTCGGTGGTCTCCTCGCCGTCGATGGTGAGGGACCCGGAGAAGGCGACCAGGACACCGAGGTCCGGGTACTTGGTGTCGTACTCGCGGTCGGCAATGTAGCTGCGGATGGCGCGGGCCATCTGCACGGCGGAATGGCGGGACGCCGTGACCACCATGGCCTTGGCACGCCCGCCGAGCCGGCCGCGGGTGTGGGCGACGAAGTGCTCGACGATCACCTGGGCGTGCTGCGACACCGTGTGCTCGTGCATGAGCGCGAACCGGGCGAGCAGGCTGTTCGCCTTGGAGGGGTCGACCTCCTTCTCGTCGTGGTTGAGGTTCGCCAGCTTCCAGTACGTGTTGTAGGTGACGTAGTTGCGCAGCGGGTCGAGGATGAAGCCTTCCTCGATGGCCTGGCGCATGGAGTAGGTGTGGAAGGGGCGGTAGACAGTCTTGCCGTTCTCCACGCCTTCCGTGCCGAAGAGTTCGAGCGTCTTGGACTTGGGCGTGGCGGTGAAGGCGAAGTAGGAGAGGTTGGCGGCGCGGGAGCGTTCCACCGCCTTCGCCTTCAGCTTGTCGTCCACGGTGAGCGTGGTCGCACCCTCGTCGTCCGAGTCGGCGTCCAGGCCGAGGTCGCGCAGGGCGGACTTCACGGCGGTGGCGGCGTCGCCGGACTGCGAGGAGTGCGCCTCGTCCACGATGATCGCGAAGCGGGTGCCCTTGATCTCGGTGGGGTTGCGCTTGATGTAGTCCAGCAGCGCCGGGAACGAGTGAAGGGTGACGGTGACGATCTTCCCGGTGTCCCGGGAGAGGGCGCGGGCGAGCTGCTCGCTCTTCGCCCCGTGCTTCTCGTCGATCTTCACGACCAGGCCGTCGGTTTGCGAGAAGCTGCCGACCGTCGCCGAGAGCTGTGCGTCCAGCGCGCGGCGGTCCGTGATGACGATGACCTTGTCGAAGACGGGCTCGCCGGGCTTGATGCGGCCGTCGGCGAGGGCATCGGGGTTGAGAACGTGCGGATCGTGGCGGGCGTGCAGGTCGCTGAGGCGGTGGGCCAGCCAGCCGATGGTGTTCGACTTGCCGGAGCCGGCGGAGGCCATGACCAGGTAGTTCTGGCCGGCACCGTGGACGGACGCGTGTGCGGTGAGCTTCCGGACCACGTCCCACTGGTGGAAGCGGGGGAAGATCGTCGACTTCGTCGTGCCGCCGCCGGGCGTCTTGTGCTTCTGCTGATGCACGAATCGCTGGAGGAGGTCGAGCCAGTTGTCCCGCTGCCAGACCTGTTCCCACAGGTATGAGGTGGCGTACGTGCCGTGGGCCGTGGGCGCCGGGTTTCCCGCCCCGCCGGGCTGGCCGGGGCCGTTCGAGCCGGTGTTAAAGGGGAGGAACCGGGTTGCCTTACCGCGCAGTTGGGTGGCGACGAAGACCAGGTCCGGGTCGACGGCGAAGTTCGCGAGGACGCGTCGCGTGAAGATCAGCTCGGTCGGGTCGCGGTCCGTCCGGTACTGCTCCTTGGCCTGCTCGACGCCCTGACCGGTGAGCGGGTTCTTCAACTCGGCCGTGGCGACCGGGATGCCGTTGAGAAACAGGGTGAGGTCGAGCTCGTGGCCCCAGTCGGCCTGCTTGGTGGCGTACCGCAGTTCCCGGACGACGGTCAGGCGGTTGGCCCTGTAGCCGTCGAGGACGGAGTCGGCGGAGATGAGGTTGGGCTTGAAGTAGGCGACACGGAGACGGACGCCGCGGTCCTTGACGCCGTTGCGGAGGACGTGGAGCAGTCCGTCGTCGGAGATGGCCCGGTCGAGCCGCTGGGCAAAGCCGCGCTCGGCCTCGTCGGAGTTGCCGCCGTAGACGGTGAGGAGCTCGCTCCACTCGTCGGGCTGGGTCTCGCGGACGAACTCGTACAGCTCGTCGGTGTCGAGCCCGAGGTCGGCCTTGTAGTCCTCCGGGTTCGCCTCCCGCCAGCCTCGCTCGCAGAGGGCGGCGACTATCGCGGACCCGAAGGAGGACTCGTCGTGCACGGGGCTCATACGGCTACTCCTTCGGTGACGTTGCGGCCGCTGGCGGTGGATACGTCGAACTGGCCGGTTACGGCGGCGGTGATGAGGGCTTGGCGGCGTTCGTTTAGCAGCTCGGCCTGACGGTTCATCGTTGACCGCAGCTTACGGATGCGCGCTGAGTGAGCAGAGAGCCGGTCCGAGATGTCCCGCTGCGTGGAAAGAGGCGGAAGAAGGAACGTAACCCCCCCGATCTGGTCACCGCTGAGATGCGGAACCGAGACACCGGTCAGCTCCCCCTCCACGGTTTGGCGGAACCTCGAAGATCGAAGACTCCAGTAGACATACCTCATGTCCACCTCAGCGGACTTGGGTCGAAGACACGCAACGCGTTGGAGTAGGAGCGCAGGTAGATCGCTCTCCGAGATGAAGGTCATGCGCATGCCGCTAGAGATCCAGGGGCGATCCATGCCCACGACCAGATCTCCATCACGCAGATGGAATCGCTGGGGTGTGGGCGTGTTGTCTTCGTCCCATGAAACGGTTTCGTCCCATGACGTCTTATCCACGGAGATATTGATGCCGCGAAGAAGTCGTGTGCCGCCGTGGTGTAGAAATCCTTCGCTGGGGAAGGCGTAACCCGGAATGACCTGACATAGGCGGCTCACCTTTCCGAGCCCCCAGTCCGCACTATCGGAGTCGACCCCGAGCTTATTGAGAGTTTCGGCATCGCCGGCGGTAGCCCCGTCCACGAGTTGGCCCAACATAAGGCCGAGCAGTGCGCCTTGGGCTTCTCGTGCCTCACCGACGCGGTCGATGCGGGCGGTCTCGGTGTCGAGGAATTCGGCGATGCGGCGCTGCTCATCCAGCTGAGGGAGGATGACCCGCACTTGAGCCAAGTCTTCCCAGTAGAGGCGCCATTGTGCTGGGCGGATTCCCTTGGAGCGGGACTTGAAGTCGCCGATAAATGGCGCAGACCTCAATAGATGATGCAGGTAAGGGGGGTGTGCCTGCGTGCCAATCTCGCACACTAGGTAGTCAGGGCTAACGATCCCATCGTGGCTGGATACGCCGAGGGAGCCTTGCCACGCCTTCATCTTGTTGACAACCAGATCTCCCGCCCGGACCAGTTGGTAGCGGGAAAGGTCTGCGGGGGTCTTGTTGTAGTTGTCGCTCCTTGAGTTCTTCGGGATTACACCGTGCTCCCGATAAACGGAGAGTACCTGGGAGTCCAGAAAGCCTGTCCTCTCTACCGGGCGAAGAACATATCGGAGTGGAAGTGTTGCAGCCTGAAGCCTCACTTGGTCACCTCCCTCAACAATCCTTGAATCTCCGCCTCCAGTGCCTTCAACTCCGCGTCGACCTCCGCCAACGGCCGCGGCGGCTCGTACACGTAAAAATGCCGCGTGAACGGAATCTCGTACCCGATCTTCGTCTTGCTGTGGTCGATCCACGCGTCCGGCACGTGCGGGTGGACCTCCCGCGTCAAGTACTCCTCGACGTCCTCGCCCAACGGAACGTTCTCGTAGTCCCGCAGCTCCGCGTCCGGCTCGGGCTGCCCCTTGACGAGTTGGACCTCGCCCTCCGGGTCCCGCACCCCGACCACCTCACGCAGTGCCTTGTTGAACGGCGCCCCCGTCGGCCACGTCCCACCGGCCTGCACCACCGCGTCCTTCAACGCCAGCCAAGCCTCCTGCTTCGTGGCCCAGCCCGTGCCCATCAGGGACTTGAACGCGTCCGCCAGAGCCGAAGCCTGCGGCAGCTTCTGGATGGCCTTGGACGCCTCCAGCGCCGCCAGCGTCTCCTCCGTGATCTCGAACCGCAGCTTCAGCGGGCGCTCGACCGTGATCCGCTGGTATCCGAAGTCCTCGTTCGGGAAGACCTTCACCTTGCCGTGCAGCGGATGCTCCGAATCCCCCGCCACCGCCAGCGCCTCGCCGTACAGCTTGACCACCGTCGCGATGTGGTCCTTGCCCAGCTCCTTGCGCTTGTCGCCCAGCGACTTCCGCATCTTCTGCCACTGTTCACGCGCGTCCAGCAGCACGACCCTGCCCTTGTGGTCCGGGCTCTTCCGGTTGGTCAAAATCCAGAAGTACGTCGAGATGCCGGTGTTGTAGAAGAGCTGGTCCGGCAGGGCGACGATGCCCTCCAGCCAGTCGTTCTCCAGGATCCAGCGGCGGATCTCCGACTCGCCCGAGCCGGCCGCGCCCGTGAAGAGCGGCGAGCCGTTGAAGACGATCGCGATGCGCGAGCCGCCCCCGCCGTTCACGTCCACCGGCTTCATCTTCGAGATCATGTGCTGGAGGAACAGCAGCGAGCCGTCGTTGATGCGCGGCAGCCCCGCCCCGAAGCGGCCGGCCTCGCCCAGCGCCTTGTGCTCGTGCTCGACCTCGTCCTTGACCTTCTTCCACTCCACGCCGAACGGCGGGTTGGCCAGCATGTAGTCGAAGGTCTTGCGTGCGTGGCCGTCGTCGGAGAAGGAGTTGCCGAAGGCGATGTTCTCCGGGTTCTGGCCCTTGATCATGAGGTCGGAACGGCAGATCGCCCACGACTCGGGGTTGAGTTCCTGCCCGTACACCTCCACCGTGGCGTCCTCGTTGAACTCGGTGATGAGGTCGTCCATCGCGGAGAGCATGCCGCCCGTGCCGCAGGCCGGGTCGAGGACCGTGCGCACCGTACCGGGAAGCTGGAGCGCGTCACCGTCCGGGGCGACGAGCAGCCGCACCATCAGCTGGATGACCTCGCGCGGCGTGAAGTGCTCACCGGCCGTCTCGTTGGACTGCTCCGCGAAGCGGCGGATCAGTTCCTCGAAGATGTAGCCCATGTTGTGGTTGGGCACGACCTCGGGGCGCAGGTCCAGGTCCGTGAACTTACCGATGACCTTGTAGAGGAGCCCCGCGCTGTCCAGCCGCTTGATCTGCTGGGCGAACTCGAAGCGTTCCAGCACGCCCCGCGCGTTGTCGGAGAACGCCCCCACGTACACCTGAAGGTTCTGCGCCGCGTTCTGCGGGTCGTCCGCGATCTTCTTCAGGGTCAGGCCGGACTTGTTGTAGAAGGAGTGGCCCGAGGCCCGCCGCAGGAAGCGGTCCGGGTCGATCCCGGTGTCCTTATGCTGCTCCGCGATCTCCGCGACCTTCTCGCGCGTCGGTTCGAGCACGCACTCCAGGCGCCGCAGCACCGTGAACGGCAGGATGACCTTGCCGTAGTCGGACTGCTTGTAGTCCCCCCGCAGGAGGTCGGCGACGGACCACGCGTGGTTCGCCAACTCCGTGTGCTTACTGCTGTTCAACTGGATCCCCAGGTTCCTTCCGAAATGTCCCAACCCCACCGCCCGAGCCGATTCGGCAGGCCGGGGCGGTCCGACAAGTGTGGTCTATGCGTGAAGGCCTGCGTGCCTAATGGGGCGAATCGTCACCCCGGCCACGCGCCTCCGTTGTCTCCCGTGAGGGCAGTAGCTGGCCCCCGGTCAGCCCGCCCGCCAGCAACCGCGCCGTCTCCTCCGCCAGCCGTGTCGCTCGTCGCGCCTCCGCCCGGAGTTCGTGCACGTGCCGGAACGCCTCCCCGTAGCGCCGCTGATCCTCCAGTGGCAGCAGGGGAACGCGCAGCCTGCCCGGGTTCACCGTGAGGACCGTGCTGCCCGTCGACGCGCCCGCGATGTTGTCCTCCGCGCCCATGAAACCGGCCAGGAACCAGGCGTCCAGGCGCTTCGGGTCCGGCCGGAAGAGGTGGACGTGGGGGCCGAGCAATGCGCCGGCGTCCTCATCGCCCGCGACCCGGGCCATGGGGCCGGACCCGCTCGCGACCGCTCGGACGAGGACGTCCCCGGCGGCGATCAGAGGGGCCACGACGCTGCGCAGCTCCGCCGGGTCGCCCGTGGGACCCGACCCGCGCGCGATGTCCGCGCCGGTGAGGACCGGGCGGCCCCCGGTCTCCTCTGCCTCGCCCTCCGCGCGGGCCCGCGCACCCTCCGGCACCGTTCGCAGCAGGGTGAGCGCCCCGCCGCGCGAGAGGTCGGCCACCGTCGCCGTCCGCCACTCGCGTGCCGTGGCTCCCGCGGCGCTCCAGTTCTCGTGGGCGGCCGTCCGAGCGAGGGACTCCGCGGCCTCGACGAGGTCGCGGCGGGCGGCGTCGACCTCCGTCGCCAGTTCCGCCGGATCGACCTCGGCCCGTGACGCCCGTACCAGCCGGGCCGGGGTCAGGTCCACCATGTCGTCCAGCAGGTCCACCACACCGACCGCGTGCGCGACACCGGGCTCGCCCTCGAACGTGTCCGGGTTCTCCGTGAACGCCTGCCACGCGCCGAGGACCCGCGCCGTGAGCCCGGCCCAGTCCAGGGACGCGGACCGTCCGGCGCCCCGGGTGTGGGCGGCGCCGCCGCGTCCGGCAGTCGCCGTCGGCGTCTCGGCCGTGTCCACGAACAGCACCGACTTGCGCTCCGGACCGCCCGGCTCGGGCCGTTGCAGCACCCAGATCTGAAGACCGACGTGCAACGGCACCGACGCGCCGACCGGCAGCGCGATCACCGCGCGCAGGGCCCCGCTGCGGACGAGCTCCGCCCGTACCCGGCGCCCCGACGCGCGGCCCGCCGTGGCCGGCGGCAGGATCAGGGCCGTGTAGCCGCCGGAGGTCAGGTGGGCGAGCGCGTGCTGCACCCACGCCAGTTCCGACTCGGCGCGGGGCGGGACGCCGTACGCCCAGCGCGGGTCGTACGCGAGCTCGTCGTGCCCCCAGTCGCGGACGCCGAACGGCGGGTTGCACAGCACCGCGTCGGCGAGCAGGTCGGGGAAGGCGTCCGCGCGCAGGCTGTCGGCGGCGCGCACGGTCACCGTGGCCTCCGGAGTCGTCAGCATCAGGCTCACGGCACTGCGCCGGGCCTGCACCGGAAGCGTGTCCTGGCCGTACAGCTCGCGGGCGCCCCGGCGGGCGGCGGCCGCCAGGAGGGTGCCGCTGCCGCAGGCCGGGTCGAGGACACGGGCCGGGGAGCCGGGGACCAGGGCCGCGAGAAGATCCGCCAGCTGCGGGGGCGTCCGGTACGCGCCGGACGCGGCACTGTCCTCCAGCTCCCGCTCCGCGAGCACGCCAAGCGCGGCCTGCCCGCCCTCGTCACGTACACACGTGTACAGCGCGCGCAGCACCGCCGCGTCCCCGGTCCCGAAACGGACGGCGTCCGCGCCCGGCACGACGTCGGCCGCGGCGGACGCCTCACGCTGCGCGCGGGCGACGAGGTCCGCGTCCGGCAGCCGGGTGGCGGCCGTCAACTCCTCCGGCGCGCAGGCCGCCGCCGCGAGGACGAGGAGCAGCAGATCCGACGTGCCGCCGCCCTGCGCGTGCAGGCGCAGCGTCGTGCGCAGCTCTTCCGACGGGCTCGAGGCCGAGCTGTGACCGCGCGAGGCGAGCCAGGCTCGTACGGACTCCAGGTCGTACAGCGGACTGCTGTCCGTGCCACCGGACGGCGCGGGAAAGTCCTCGTGCCGACGGCGCCAGTTGCTGACCGTGGCGCGCGTGACCCCGGCGATACGGGAGATCTCGGCGGCGGTCACCTGAGCGGATGAGGGTGGCATGGGCGGAATCCTGGGCCTCTCGACAGCGGACGTCAACAACTTACAGCAGGCGTCAAATCCGTCGAGCCGTTTGACGATGCTTTCAGTCTCGTGCTTATCTGTTGGTGCTTCCGGCGGGAAGCGGCCGTCCCATAGGTCTGTGGCCGGGGGTGCGCCGTCGAGCCGTGCCGTACCGCTCCGCCGCGCCTTCCCGGCCTCCGGTGAACCGCCGCGAGCGCCGTCCGTGATCGTTCAGAACACACTCCGGGGGGAGTCCCATGCGCCTCACCATGCCGACCGGCGTCGTCGAGGGAACCCAGCTCACCGTCATGCCGTTCCGTGACGACGCCGTCGTCGGAACGATGTCCGTGCCCGCGCTCGTCCAGCTCGTGCCGTCACCGCGCGCCGAGGAGGACCCGAGGAAGCTGAAGGCCGCCTCGGGCCTGGTGCGCCGCCACGCCGAGCTGCGTGCCACCGTGCAGCGGACGCTGAAGTCGTCGCAGAAGGGCAGGAACGTCGGGCCGTACGCCGAGTACATCGCCGCCGGCCTCAAGGGCGAGCTGGGCGCCGCCTGGTCCACGCCGCCGATCACCCTGTGGCACGCCGGACCCCTCGCCGCGATCAGCGACGAACTCGTCCCGGGCAGCGGCCTGCGCACCCTCACGGTCGCGCCGGGCACGATGGTCGTCGCCATCGACGGCGAGACCCAGGCCACCGCCTGGCACGACCTGTACGACGACCCCGAGACCTACGGCCTGACGTACCCCGAACTCGCCCGCGTGCGCGTCCCCTTCGAGCTGTACGTCGACCTCGCCCCGGCGGACGCCCGGCAGATCTTCTACGACCGCAACGTCCAGGGCGTGGCCGTCGCCAAGAACCTGGCCATGTCCATGGACCAGCGGGACTTCGGCACCCGGCTCGCGCACGTCGTCGCCGACTCCGTGAAGGTCGAGGTCGACGGGCAGCGGATGCCGTTCGGCAGGCTGGTCAACTCCAGCAAGCGGCAGGTCTCGGCCGGCGACCGCGAGGTCGTCACCCTCTCCGCGCTGCGCGCCCTCGTCGTCACCACCCTCTACGGCAGGGCCGGCCTCGCCCGCTCCGCCGAGTCGGTGCACGAGGACGAGTTGCCCGCCGGGGTGCCGGCGGAGGAGGCCGAGGCCGTGGTCGTGCCGCTGCTGGCACGGCTGATCTCCGAGCGGTTCCCCGCCTTCGCCGCGCGCAGCGCCCTCACCGCGCCCGCCGTGCTCGCGGGCGTCGGCATCGCCGCCCACCACGCCACGCCGTGGAGCGAAGCGGCCTCCCGCATCGGCGTCGAGGACCTGGACCGGCTGCTCGACGGCATCCGCTGGGAGCGCGAGGTTGCCTACTGGGACGGCGTCGCCGCCAAGGCAGGCACCTCCGGCCGCCTCAACTTCAGCGGCGGCGTCAAGGACTCCGGCGGCCGCGTCGCCGACGCGATCCTCTACCCGGCCACCGAGGCCGGACGGAAGATCCGGGGCCTGTCGGCCTGAGCGGGCGCTCCGTGACCCCGGCGGCGCACGGGGGCGCGGAGCACGCCCGCCGACGACGGACAGCCCCCCATGGCATCGCGCCCACCCACACACCTCACCGCCTCGGCCCGGACCACCGGGTGCGGACGGGCATCACCGAACGGAGTACCTCATGACGACGCCGACCCCTGACCCGCGGCACGGCCACGCCCCGCAGAACGCCTGGGGCCCGACACCGCCGTTCCCGCAGTCCGCGCCCAAGCCGCCGGTCCGCCACAAGCAGCGGATCAAGTACGGTGCCACCGCCGCCGTCGCCCTGTTCGTCGGCATCGGAATCGGTGCCGGTGGAGGCGAGTCGGAGGCCGACGGTGCCACCGCCGCCAAGGCGGGACCCCGCCCGACGGTGACCGTCACCGAGGCGGCGAGGAGTGAGGCGGCCCCCGCTCCCACGGTCACCGAAACGGTCACCGCTCAGCCGAAGAAGACCGAGCCGGCCGGTCCCGCCACCACGTTCTCGGGCGAGGGCGAGTACCTCGTCGGAGAGGACATCAAGGCCGGGACGTACAAGACGGCCGGTCCCGAGGACGAGTTCGGCTGCTACTGGGAGCGGGCCACGGACGCCAGCGGCGAGTTCGACTCGATCATCGCCAACAACAACCTCAACGGGCCGGGACGGGTGACCCTCGGCAAGGGCGAGTACTTCAAGACCAACCGGTGCCAGGAATGGAAGAAGGTGGACTGAGCCGCCGCCCCATGCCGGGCGCCCGCATATCCGACAGGATGCCGGTTTTTCGTCCGTTGGATGCGGATATCATCGCCGCTACCACAGGTATGTGCAGTTGCTGTGGGGTTCCCTGGGGGTAGAGCGCCGGAGCGGTGCGGTGACGGGGGGCCTGCCGGAAGCAGTGCAGGGGAGGGGGTGTTCATGGGCCGGACGCAGAAGGTCTCCGCCGCAGTGCGGAGGATCGTGGACCTGGTCCGCGAAATCCGTCCCGGATTCCGGAGCTCGGACCCGGATCCGGCCCTCACGGCCCCGCTGCCTCGCTACAGCCCCAGCGTGCCCGTAGCCCCGCACGCCTTCGTCCGGAGCGGGGCCTGAGGCGCTCGTCCCCGTGAGCACGACCACGATCGACAGAAAGGGAACTTCCTTGTCCGTACACTCCGCCCGACCCGACGTGGACGCGGCAGCCACTGCGCTCAAGGGCATCTGGTTCCCGGTCAAGGGTACGGTGAAGAGCCTTCCCGAGGTGCTGAGCCCCGACGAAACCGTGCAGGCCCTCGCCGTCGCCCATCACGACGGCGTCCTGGGCGTGCTCGTGCTCACCGACCGCCGCGCACTGTTCCGCGCGCAGGGCTGGGCCGGCCAACGGCTCGTGTCGCACGCCCTCGGCGAGATCACCGACCTGCGCTGGACGGGCGGGCTCGGCCAGGGAACCCTCACGTTGTCCGTCGCGGGGTGGGCGGCCGAGTTCAAGAACATGGACAAACGTGACGGCCAAGCCCTCGCCGACCGCTTGCAGCATTGGCGCCAGTGGTACGCGCAGCAGACGGGCCAGGCCGCTCACCCCGGATCAGGGCAGCCCCTCGCCGGACCCGCACCCGCCACAGGGCAGCCGTTCACCGGCCACACCCCCGTCCCGACGCAGCCGTTGCCCGGTCATGCTCCCGTCCCGACGCAGCCGTTCGCCGGTCACGCCCCCGTTCCCGCGCAGCCGTTGCCCGCCCCCGCCCCCGCGCCGCAGCCCTCGGCCCCGTCCTCCTCCGGCGGAGGAGGACTCTTCGGCCGCCGCCGGAGGGAGACGGAGGCCGAAGCCGCCCGGCTGAGCGAGGAACTGCACGCCAGGGCCGCGGACGCCGAGGCTCTGCGGGCGGAGAACCAGCGCCTGCTCGCCGAACTGACCGCTCTCGCCGGCGCGGACGCGGCCCGCCTGGTCCAGGAGACCGAACGCCTGCGCCGCACCCACGCCGAGCACCTGGCCGAGGTGCAGCGCATCGACACCGTCCTCGACGCGAAGGTGGAGGCGGCCGCCGAACGCGCCGAGACCGAGCTCAGCGGCACCCGACAGCGACTGCACGCCATGGAGGTGCAGGCGCAGGAGGCCGAGCGCCGGCTGGCCGCCGCCAGGAGCGGGCTGGTCGTCACCGACGACCTGGCACTGTTGCAGGAGGCGGGCATCTACGAGTACCGCCACCCGCTCGCGGACGCCGTGGCCTACAAGGCCGAACTCGACCGCCTGAAGGACCAGGCCAAGACGCTCACCAAGAACGGGCGGGCGGTCGTCGGGGTCACCGAGTGGACGGTCAACGGCTCCGCAGCCGAGGGACGCCGCATGGTGCGCGACTTCTCCAAGCTGATGCTGCGCGCCTACAACGCCGAGGCCGACGCCGCCGTACGGGGCATGAAGCCGCACCGCCTGGCCTCCCTCGTCGACCGGCTGGCGAAGTCACGGGAGACCATCGCGAGGCTCGGCAAGACCATGCAGATCCGCGTCACCGACGAGTACCACCGGCTGCGGGTGCGCGAACTGGAGCTGACCGCCGACCACCTGGCCAAGATCGAGGAGGAGAAGGAGCGGCGCCGCGAAGAGCGGGCGCGGCAGCGCGAGGAGGAGCGCCTGGAACGGGAGATCGCCCGCGAACGCGCCCGCCTCGACAAGGAGCGCAACCGCCTCGTCCTGGCCCTGGACCGGGCCCGCGCCGCCGGGCAGGCGGACCCGGCCCAGATCGCGGAACTGGAGGGCAAGCTCCGGGAGATCGACGCGGAGGAGGAGGCCATCGACCGGCGCGAGGCCAACCGCCGCGCGGGATACGTGTACGTCATCTCCAACATCGGCGCCTTCGGCGAGTCCATGGTCAAGATCGGCCTCACCCGCCGCCTCGACCCCATGGACCGCGTCAACGAACTCGGCGACGCCTCCGTGCCGTTCCGCTTCGACGTGCACGCCCTGATCTACAGTGACGACGCCGTCGGTCTGGAACGCGCCCTGCACCAGGAGTTCGAGGACCGGCGGGTCAACCGGATCAACGCCCGGCGCGAGTTCTTCCACGTCACCCCGGTCCAGGTCCGCGACGCCCTCGCCCGTCACGCGGGGCAGCACCTTCTGGAGTTCCACGAGGAGCCGGACGCCCCCGAGTGGCGGGCCGGCCTCGCCGGTGCGGTCCCCCAAGGCCGACGACACCGCTGATCACGTACCCTCCGGCTGCCTCCGGACCACTTCGAGGAGTTCACCGTGTCACCCCGCTTCGAGACCGCCCGCTTCCACGTCCAGTCGGGCCCGGACGCTCTCTTCACCAGAGTCCGCTACATCCTGCGCCAACCGGTGCAGTTGAAGGCGCACGGCAAGCACGTGACCGAGCGGCTGCGGGAACGGGGCGCGCCGCTGGACGCGTTGACCCGCTTCGACCCGGCGAGCTGGGAACTGGTGTCGGCCGAGGTGCGCACCGACACCGGCAGGTGGGTGAAGTCGACCTGGCGAGTGCGGGCGGACGAGCGGCACTGGTGGGTGGTGGTCGGGCTGGGCAACGCGCTCGTGACCGTCATCGAGGTGGATGCGTGGCGCCGGGGAACGGGTGAGGGCATCGTCACCGAAGGACCCCTGTACGCACGGGTGGACGCGGTCAACGCGGAACTGATGCGCGGCGTCTGACGGTGGCCCCAGGGAGGCCCGCGGCTTGCCGACCGCCGACGTCTCACGAGCGAACCGGTCGGCCGGCTCCGGATACCCTTGCACAGAACGTGTTCCGGTTTCTCTGGCGCTTGTCTCTGGCAAGTCCCGACGAGAGAGGCGGTTGCCTTGCCCCCCGAAAAGGATCGTCAGAGGAGATTCCTCACGCGGCAGTCCCGGGTGCGCGGGATGCTGCTCGGTCTGGCGATCGGGGACACCCTGGGAACGGCTGGGGGCAAGGTGCCCGCCGACGGCCCGTTGAGGGCCGGGGTCAGCACCCAATTGGCCTGCTTCACCGTCGAGGGCAGCATCCGCGCGATCGTACGCGGAAGCCACAAGGGAATCTGCCATCCGCCCTCGGTGCTCCTGCACGCCTACTGCCGCTGGGCGGCACTGCAGGGCATCGAGACGGAGAGGATGCGCCGCCGCTGGACCGTCGGCGCCGCCGACAAGGCGTGGCCGGACGGCTGGCTGTCGGGGGTGCCCGCGCTGGCCGAGCGGCGCGGCAGCGCACCGGCGACGGTCGCGGCCCTGTCCCGTATCGAGGAAGGCCAGGAGCGTATGGCCACCGGGAGCAGGGGCTGCCACGCGCTGACCCGGTCCCTGCCGCTCGCCGCGGTCGGGCCGGGAGCGATCGCGCAGGCCGGCGAGATCGCCGGCCTCACGCACGGCGATCCGGCCGCGCGGTCCGCCACCGTTCACGCGACGACGCTGCTCCACCACTGCCTCACCCACACCCCCGAGGAGGGTGACCGCCCGGGTGCTCTTGAGCCGTCCACGACGGCGGTACTGCAAGCGGGCATCGCCAGGCTGCCGTCCGGTGGCGGGACGGACGACGGCGACGGTCTCGCCCGTCTGGCGGCGGCGTTCCGGGACGCCGTCGAGCGGCCCGCGGACCTGACCCGGCTCGCACGGCTCGCACCGGACCCCACCGCGCCCTCGGCGGTGCTCGGCGGCCTCTACACCGCCGCTTCCTTCCCCGCCCGCGCGGACATCGGTGCCGCGCTGCACTTCGCGGCGGCCGCCCCGGACGGCGACTCCGTCGCCTGTGTGACCGGCGCGCTGCTGGGCGCCCTCCACGGGGCCGACGCACTGCCCGTCGGCCTGGTGAGCCGCCACGAACTGGCGTGGGTGCTGGACACCCTGGCCCGCGACCTGCTGACCGAGCTGACCGATTCGCCCAGCGGCAGCGAGTACGTCCCGGGCTGGGACCCGCACTGGTGGAGTCGCTACCCCGGTTGGTGAGTCGGCCGCCACGGGCGCCGGCATCCACTGCCCACCCCACCGGTGGCTGTGCGGTCGGGAACCCGCCCGGTCACCGATCACACATCACATCGGTTCCTCGGTGTGGCCACGTGGTGATGGCCGTCCGCAGCACCCCCGTCTCCTCAGCCACCCCCCGCAGCAGATCCGAAAAATACCGCCGCGGCACCCTGGTCCCGGCGCGGGCCGTGAAGAGCGGGCCGCCTCGGGCGCTGTCGCGGGGCGGGTGGCGGCGTGTCAGGTAGGTGGCGACGGCGTCACGGACGACGGGCGGGAGGGGGACCAGGCGGTGGCCGCCCCCCGGTTCCGGCAGGCGCAGGGTGTCGGGGCCGTGGGCGACGTCCCGGTCGGAGACGAGGTCGTCCAGGGTGAGCGTGACGAGCATGCCGGAACGCAGTCCCAGGCCGAGTTGCAGGTAGCCGCAGGCGCGGTCCTGGCTCGTCCGTCGGTCCACCGCGGCCAGGAGGACGGCCGTCTGCCAGGGGTCCAGGCCGCTGGGGGTGAGCTGGGCGGCGTTGGTGAGGCGGGGGCGGCGGGCGGCGGGGTTGTAGACGACCGCGTCGTGGGCCAGGGCGTACGCGTAGAAGGAGCGCACGGCGGAGACGCGGCGCGCGGTGGCGCTGTGCGGTGCCCCCGGGCGGTGGGCCCACAGGGCGATGTGCTGGGCGGCCACCTTGTCCCATGCGAGACGCGTGTGACGGCAGGTCCGCAGCCAGTCGGACGTGCTCGCGCGGTACGCGCCGCGCACGCGCTCGGGGTACGTGACCGACGCGAGCCACCCCTCTGCCAGTTCCTGCGGATCCCAGCCCACGTGCGTGCCTCCTGGCGTGTCCTCGGCGTCCGGAACGGGACCACGCTAGCCAGGCCGGGGCCGCCCGCGAACGGCGTCGTCACTCGATCGGGTGGCCGGCCGGCCGCTTACATGGGTGAGACGAGGTGTGGTCACCGTCATATCCGCGGGCGCAACGGAGGTGATCAAGGCAGTCGGCTTAATGCATATGATGTGCAGGTGCATGAGTATCGCGAGTATCGGGTAAGGCCCGCCCGCCCCCACGACCTCGACGCCGCCCGCGCCGTCATGCTGGACACCGTCTACCACGACTTCGGCACCGGATACGTGCCCCGTTGGCACGGGGACATCATCGATCCGGCCGCCGCGTACCTGGTGCCGGAGCGGCACACGCTGCTGGTCGCGGTCGACGAGGACGGTGAGGTGGTCGGGACCGGGGCGCTGGACTCGCGGGGTCCGCTGCACCCGCCCAACCCGCGACACGTGGCCGAGCGTTACCCTTCCGGTGCGACCGCGCAACTGCGCCGGATCTACGTCCGCCCCGCCCATCGCCGGCGCGGGATCGCCCGGCGGCTGGTCGCCGAACTGCTCGCGTTCGCCGTCGCGGACGGCGGATACCGGGCCGTGTACCTGCACACCGACCCCGCCGTGGAGGGCGCCGAGGGGTTCTGGCGGTCGGTCGGCACCGTCGTGCACGACGAGCGCGACGATCCCGGCGGCGGGCAGGGGATCGGGGTCGTGCACTTCGACGTCCCGCTCGACGCCTTCCTCCCCTCCGCCGTCTCCCCCCACCTCATAGGCCGGTAAGCCCCCCATGCCCTTCCTCCGCCGTCCGCGGCTCCTTCCCGCCCTCCTGCTGACCCCGCTGCTCGCCGGCTGCTTCGCCTCCGGCGGCGACAGCGGCGGGACGGCCGACGCCGAGAACGGCTCGCGGCTGCGGGTCGCCCTCGCCTTCCCGCCCGCCGAGAACCTCTCCCCGTACGGCGCCGACGCCACCCTCCTCAGCCGTCTCGGTGTCACCGAGGGCCTGACCGCCCTGGACGCCAACGGCGCCGCCACCCCCGCGCTCGCCTCCTCCTGGCGCCGCGAGGACGACCGGACCTGGCTGTTCACCCTGCGGGAGGCCGAGTTCCAGGACGGCACGGACGTCACCCCGGCGGCGGTCGCCGCCGCCCTCACCCACGCCACCGAGGCCGAGCCCGCCCCGGCCGCCCTCTCCGGCGTCACCCTCACCGCGACGGCGGAGGGCGGCACCGGCGTCCGGATCACGACCGGCGCGCCCGACCCCGTCCTGCCGCTGCGCCTGTCCAGCCCGAGCCTCGCCGTCCTCTCCCCGAAGGCGTACGAGAAGAAGGACGCCGTCGATCCGGTCGGCACCGCCACCGGGCCCTTCGAACTCACCGAGGTCGACGGCACCACCAGCGCCGGCCTGGACCGCTTCGACGACTACTGGGGCGGCCGCGCCCAGGCCTCCGGCATCGACGCCCGCTTCGTCTCCGACGGCACCGCCCGCGCCAACGCCCTGCGCACCGGCGAGGTCGACATCGCCGAGGCGATCCCGGTCTCCCAGGCCGCATCCCTCGACGCCGGCATCCGCCGCGAGACCGCCACCACCCGCACCACCAGCCTGCTCCTCAACACCGGGTCCGGCGCCTTCAAGGACGCCTCCCTGCGCGCCGCCGCCCGCGCCGCCCTCGACACCTCCGCCCTCGCCGAGGGCGTCTACGAGGGACACGCCGACGCCGGCACCGGTATCTACGGACCGGCCGTCACCTGGGCCGACGGCAAGCGCGTCCAGCCCACCGGGCGGGCGAGGGCCGGGAAGCCCGACGGCGCCTCGATCACCCTCGCCACCTACGACAACCGGCCCGAACTCCCCGAGGTCGCCCAGGTGGTGGAGCAGCAGCTGGAGAAGGCCGGGTTCGAGGTGACACTGGAGGTGCGCGAGTACGCGCGGCTGGAGAGCGACGCGCTGGCCGGACGGTTCGACGCCTTCATCGGCGCCCGCAACAGCCTCCTCGACACCGGTGACCCCGTCTCCCTCCTCGCGAGCGACTTCACCTGCGACGGCGGCTACAACCTCGCCCTGCTGTGCGACAAGGGAGTCGACCGGGCCGTCGCCGAGGCCCAGGCGGTGGCCGACACCGACGGGCGGCAGGACGCCGCCATGGCCGCCGAGGCCGCGATCCTCGGCACCGACGCCGTCGTACCCCTGGTCCACCAGCGGGTCGTCACCGGCGTCGCGGCCTCCGTCGACGGCGTGCCGCTCGACCCCTACGAGCGCACCCTCGTCGGCACCGGGACACGGCGCTGATCCATGGGTCGCAGGGTGGGCGCGCTGCTGTGGCGTGCCGGACTGGCCGCGCTGCTGGTGTGCGGGACCGGGCTGCTGCCGTGGCTCTCGCACACCGACCCGGCGCTCACCGTCCTCAAGTCCCGGTCCGCCGACCGTGATCCGACGCCGGAGGTGCTCGCCGACATCCGGGCCGGACTCGGCCTGGACGACGGCCCCCTGCACCTGCTCGGGCAGTGGCTCGCCAGGCTGCCGCGCGGGGACGCCGGACGGTCGTGGCTCTCCGGCACCGAGGTCGCGCCCGCCGTCCTCCAAGCCCTCGGCGTCTCCCTGCTGCTGATGGCGGTCGCGCTCGTCGTCGCCGCCGGCACGGCCGCCGCCGTGTGCGCCCGCACCCTGTACCTCGGCGCCCGCCGACGCCTGGGCGACCGGCCCGCCGGCGGTTCGGGCTCGGCCGTGCTCGCCGCGCTGCCCGAGTTCCTCACCGCCTCCGTCCTCGCCACCGTCGTCGGTGTGCACCTGGGCTGGTTGCCCGCGCTCGGCTGGTACGGCCCCCAGTGGATCGTGCTGCCCGCGCTCGCCCTCGGGCTGCCCGCGGGCGCGGTCCTCGGGCGGCTCCTCGACGACCAGCTGCCCGGCGCGTTCGCCGAACCCTGGGCGCGGGCCGCCGCCGCCCGCGGACTCACCGGCCGCCGCGTCGCCCGCCAGGCGCTGCGGCGCTGCGTGCCCGGACTGCTGCCCAACCTGGGGCTGTTCGTCGTCGGACTCACCGGCAGCTCCGTCGCCGTCGAGCAGATCTACGACATCCCCGGCCTGGGCCGCACCACCCTCCAGGCCGCGATCGCCCAGGACCTGCCCGTCCTCCAGGCCGGCACCCTCCTCCTCGTCGCGCTCGCCGCCGTCGCCACGGGCGCCGCCCGCCTCACGGCCCGCCGCCTCATCGGCCCCGCCCTGCGCGACGGCGCCCTGCACACGCTGCACCGGCCCACGCCGCCCGCCCGCACCATCGCCCCCTGCGTCCACGCCTTCCTGCTGTGCGCGGTGATCGCCCTCGGCCTGCCCCGCGACCCGCTCGCCCTCGACACCGGCGCCCGCCTGCGCCCGCCGTCCACCGCGCACCCCTTCGGGACCGACGCGCTCGGCCGGGACGTGCTCGCCCGGGTCGCGCACGGCGCCCTCGACACCCTGCTGCTCGCCCTCGCCATCAGCGCGACCGCCCTGGCCGCCGGGGTGCTGCTCGGATGCCTGCCCCGGCTGTCCGGCCCGCTCGTGGACACCGTCAACGCCGTTCCGCCCGTCCTCGCCGCCCTCCTCGTCACCGCCGTCCTCGGCAGCGGCACCGCCACGCCCGTCGTCGCCGTCGCCGTCGTGGCCTGGGCGCCGCTCGCCGCGCACACCTCCGCGCTGCTGCGGCAGGAACGCGCCACCGTCCACCTCACCGCGACCCGCGCGCTGGGCGCCGGCCCCTGGTACCTGCTCAGGAACGAACTGCTGCCCGCCGTCCTCCCGCCCGTCACCCGCCACGCCCTGGTGCGGCTGCCCGGCGTCGCCCTCGCCCTGGCCTCCCTCGGCTTCCTCGGCCTCGGCGCCCAGCCGCCCTCCCCCGAGTGGGGCCTGCTGCTCTCCGAGAACCAGCCCTACGCCGAACGCGCCCCCTGGGCCGTCCTGGCCCCGGCCGCCGTCCTCGCCCTGCTCGGCGCCCTCGCCGTCTCCGCGGCGGGCGCCGGGCGGTGGGGGTCCCCGCGGCCGGCGGTCCGGAAGGGGCCGTGGCGGCCGTGACGCCCGTGGTGGCCGGGGCGGCCGGGGCGGCCATGGCAGCGTACGGCCCGACCGGCGGCCCAGCCGGCGGCTGAGCTGGCGGCTGAGCTGGCGGCTCAGATGCCGGGCGGACCGGTGGGCGGACCGGCGGCTGGTCCGGCGGGCGGCGGACCGGCGGACCGGCGGACGGACCGTCCCGGCCGGCGGCCAAGCCGAGGGCCGTTCCCTGAACCTGCCCGTCCCGGGGCCGGTGGCCGTGCCGACCGCAGTCCCTGAACCCGCCTGTCCTGGGGCCGGTAGCCGTGCCGACCGCCGTCCCCGAGCCCGCCTGTCCCGGGGTCGGCAGCCGAGCCGACCGCCGTTCCTGAACCCGCTCGTCCCGCCCCGGAGTCAGGGTCAGCGGCCCGCCAGCTCCAGCTCCAGTGCCGGCACCGGTGCCACCGGCGCCGGCCGCGTTCCGGTCCGCGAGGTCCGCCACAGCCACAGGACGTCCCGGCCGAAGGACCACACCAGCAGGGCCAGGGCGAACAGCACGACGCCGGCGTTCGCCGCGTACGGCAGCAGGTCCGCGCCCGCGACGAGCAGGCAGACGCCCTGGAGCGCGGCGACCGTCTTGCGGGCGGTGCTGGGCCGCAGCGGCGCGTTCAGCCAGGGGGCGACACGGGCCGCCGCGACGAAGGCGTACCGCATGGAGCCGATCAGCAGGACCCACGGGCCCAGCGCCGTCGACACGTACACGCTGAGCACCAGGATCAGGAACGCGTCCACCTCCATGTCGAAGCGCGCGCCCAGCGCCGTCGACGTGCCCGTGCGGCGGGCGACCTTGCCGTCGACACCGTCGAGCAGCAGCGCCACCGCCGTCAGGCCGACCAGCAGCGAGACCGGCGGCGCGCTCGCGAAGGAGTCCGCGACCAGCGCCGTCACCCCGCCGACCAGGGTGGCCCGGCCGAGGGTGACCCGGTTGGCCGGACCGAAGGACCGCAGCCCGGAGCGGTGCAGCGCCCGCGCGAGCACCGCCCACAGGGCGACGGCGAAGACGAGCCCGGTCACCCAGCCCGCCGGCCCCATGCCGATCGCCGTGCCGAGCAGGGCCAGCACCAGGATCTGCACGCCCGCTCCCACAGCGGTCTCCTGCTGGACCGGCCTCGCGTCGTGAGCGTCGTGAAAGTCGTTCAGGGCCACCGCACATCCTCCGGCCTGGTGACAGAGTCGATCAGTGCCGCGTACTGTGCGCGGCCTGTGCACCTCGGTACGTGAGCAGTTCCCCGATCGTTCAGGAGGAGGCCGATGAACCGCGCCGCACGTGCGTTCTGGATCGGTGCGCCCGGTCACGGCGAGATCCGCGACGTCACCCTGCCGGACCCCGCCGGCGACGAGGTCGTCGTCCGCTCGCTGTACTCCGGCATCAGCCGCGGCACGGAGACCCTCGTCTTCCGCGGCGGAGTGCCCGTCAGCCAGCACACGGCGATGCGCGCGCCGTTCCAGGAGGGCGACTTCCCGGCGCCGGTGAAGTACGGCTACCTCAACGTCGGCGTCGTGGAGGAGGGCCCGGACGCGCTGGCCGGCCGTACGGTGTTCTCCCTCTTCCCGCACCAGACCCGCTTCGTCGTCCCGGCCTCCGCCGTGACGGTCGTCCCGGACGCCGTGCCCGCCGGACGGGCCGTCCTGGCCGGCACGGTGGAGACCGCCGTCAACGCCCTGTGGGACGCGGCACCGCTGGTCGGCGACCGGATCGCGGTGGTCGGCGGCGGCATGGTCGGCTGCTCGGTCGCCGCGCTGCTCGCCCGCTTCCCCGGCGTACGGGTGCAGCTGGTCGACGCCGACCCGGCGCGGGCGGAGGTCGCCGCGGCGCTCGGCGTCGGATTCGCCGGCCCCGAGGAGGCGTCGGGCGGCTGCGACCTCGTCGTGCACGCCAGCGCCACCGAGCAGGGACTCGCCCGCTCCCTGGAACTCCTCACCGCCGAGGGCACCGTCGTCGAACTGAGCTGGTACGGCGACCGGCGGGTCTCCCTGCCGCTCGGCGAGGCCTTCCACTCCCGGCGCCTGGTCATCCGCGGCAGCCAGGTCGGCACCGTCTCCCCGGCCCGCGCCCACCGCACGTACGCCGACCGGCTCGCCCTCGCCCTCGACCTGCTCGCCGATCCGGCGCTCGACGCCCTCGTCACCGGGGAGAGCGCGTTCGAGGAACTCCCCGAGGTGATGCCGAAGCTGACCTCCGGTGAGCTGCCCGCGCTCTGCCATCGCGTCCGGTACGCGCCCGAGACCCACTGACCGGTCGCGGTCCCCGTGGCCCACTGACCGGTCACCGTCCTCGCGGCCCACTGACCGGCCACCGTCCCTGCGGCCCACTGACCCGGCCACCGTCCCGTGGCCCGCGAACCGGTCACCCTCCCCGCGGTGGAGCGCCTGACCTGAGAAAAGAGTGCGAGCCGTCTGAACACGGGGAAGCGAAGAGCCGTACTACACGGCATCCTCCGGCGGCAGACGGCCGGGGGACCAGACGCGCCGCACCTGGAGGGTCGTCCGTTGTTCAGTGTCACCGTCCGCGATCACATCATGGTCGCCCACAGCTTCCGCGGCGAGGTCTTCGGACCCGCGCAGCGCCTGCACGGAGCGACGTTCCTGGTGGACGCCACCTTCCGTCGCGAGCAGCTGGACGACGACAACATCGTCGTCGACATCGGACTGGCCACCCGGGAACTCGGCGCCGTGACCGGCGAGCTGAACTACCGGAACCTGGACAACGAGCCCGACTTCGCCGGGATCAACACCTCCACCGAGTTCCTCGCCCGGGTGATCGCCGACCGGCTCGCCGAGCGGATCCACCAGGGCGCGCTCGGCGAGGGCGCCCGGGGCATCGCCTCCCTCTCCGTCACCCTGCACGAGTCGCACGTCGCCTGGGCGAGTTACGAGCGTGCCCTGTGACCGACGTGACCCTGGAGAAAGCCGTGCAGACCGTGCAGACCGTGCCGCAGACTCAGACCCCGCTCGCGTACGTGCCCGCGCAGACCGCGCCCGCACGGGCGGCGGTCCCCCAGATCGGCGGGATCATCCCCATGTCCCTGCGTTCCGTGCACTTCGTCATGCCGGGCGGCGTCGACGACCCGGCGAACCCCAGCGGCGGCAACGCCTACGACCGGCGTGTCTGCCTGGACCTGCCCGGCTTCGGCTGGCAGGTCCACAAGCACCTCGTGACCGGTGAGTGGCCCCGCCCCCGGGCCGCCGCCCGCACCGAACTCGCCCGCACCCTGGCCGCGTTGCCCGACGGCACCGTGGTCCTCATGGACGGGCTCGTCGCCTGCGGCGTCCCCGAGGTCGTCGTGCCCGAGGCGCAGCGCCTGCGGCTCGCCGTCCTCGTCCACCTCCCGCTGGGCGACGAGCGGGGCCTCGCCCCCGAGGTGGCGGCCGAACTCGACGCCAGGGAACGCGAAGTGCTGCGCGCCGTCCCCGCCGTGATCGCCACCAGCGACTGGGCGGTCCGCCGCCTCGTCTCCCACCACGGCCTCGCCCCGCAGACGGTCCACGTCGCCGCCCCCGGCGCCGACATCGCCCCGCTCGCCTCCGGCACCGACGGCGTCTCCCGTCTGCTGTGCGTGGCCTCCGTCACCCCGCGCAAGGGCCAGCACCGGCTGGTGGAGGCCCTGGCCGCGGTGACCGACCTGCCGTGGAGCTGCGTGTGCGTCGGCGGTCTCGGGCAGGACCCCGCGTACGTCGCCCGTCTGCGCGCGCTCATCGAGCGCTACGGCCTCCAGGACCGGCTGGAGCTGGCGGGCCCCAAGACCGGCGCCGCACTCGACGCCGCCTACGCCGACGCCGACCTGATGGTCCTCACCTCCTACGCCGAGACCTACGGCATGGCGGTCACCGAGGCCCTCGCGCGCGGCATCCCCGTCCTCGCGACGGACGTCGGCGGGCTGCCCGAGGCGGTCGGCCGCGCCCCCGACGGCGGTGTCCCCGGCATCCTCGTCCCGCCGGAGGACCCGGCCGCCCTCGCGGCCGAACTGCGCGGCTGGTTCGGCGAGGCCGACGTACGGCGCCGGCTGAAGGCCGCCGCACGCGGCCGCCGGGCGGCCCTCAACGGCTGGGCGTCCACCGCCCAGAGCCTGGCCGGCGTCCTCGGCCGGCTTCCCGGCGAACCCCGGAGGGCGGCATGAGGAAGACGACGGCGACCCCGGCGGACGTGGCGCGCGTGGTGGGACACATCCCGGCCCAGCCCGGCCCGAGGAACGACACCGGCCCGAGGAACGACACCGGCCCGAGGAACGACACCCGGGACGCCGGGCCCCCGGCCGTGGGGAAGGGCTCTGGGCCGTCGGCTGTCGTCGAGGATGCCGGCTCGTCGGCTGTGGGCGAGGGCGCCGGCCCGTCTGCCGTCATCGAGGGCGCCGGGCCCGTGGCCCGCCCCGGCGAGCGGCCCACCGTACGGCTGCGCGGGGACGACGACGCCGACGAGCCGCCCCGCTACGCCCCCGAATGGCTCCAGTTGCGCGAGCCCGCCGACGCCGCCGCGCGGTCGGTGGACCTGCTGGACCCGCTGCGGATCCGGCTCGCCAACCTGCCCGGCCGCTGCGGCGGACTCGCCGTCCACGACCTGGGCTGCGGCACCGGCTCCATGGGACGCTGGCTGGCGCCCCGCCTCGACGGCGCCCAGCACTGGATCCTCCACGACCGCGACCCCTACCTGCTGCACTTCGCGGCCGTCGCCTCCCCGCGCGCCGCCGCCGACGGCAGCCGCGTCACCGTCGAGACGCGCCGCGGCGACGTCGCCCGGCTCACCCCGGACGCCCTGGTCGGCGCCTCGCTGGTCACCGCCTCGGCACTGCTCGACGTCCTCACCCGCGACGAGGTCGAGACCCTCGCCGCGGCCTGCGCGGGTGCCGGCTGCCCCGCCCTGCTGACCCTGTCGGTCGCCGGCCGCGTCGAACTGACCCCGCACGACCCCCTGGACGACGAGATCGCCGCCGCCTTCAACGAGCACCAGCGGCGCGGCGGACTCCTCGGCCCCGACGCGGTCACCGTCGCCTGCGAGGCGTTCGCCGAGCACGGTGCCACCGTCAAGGTGCACCCCAGCGCCTGGCGGCTCGGCCCCGACGAGGCCGCCCTCACCGAGCAGTGGCTGCGCGGCTGGGTCGGCGCGGCCGTCGAACAGCGTCCCGGCCTCGCCGACCGCGCCCGGGCCTACCTCACCGCCCGGCTCGCCGCCTGCGCGGCCGGCGAACTGCGCGTCACCGTCCACCACAGCGACCTGCTCGCCCTCGCGCGGCCGACGGGCGGCGCGTGATGGGCGCGGACACCGTGCACACCGCGGACACCGTGCACACCGCGGACACCGTGGGCGCCCTGACGTGCACGGCGCCGTCCGTGGCACGCCCCGAGGGCGCGCCGCCGCCCGCCCGCCGCCGGCACGGCACGAGCCCGGCCGGCACCGGCACCACCACGTGCCCGGCCCGGGCCGAGGAGGCGGTGGACGCGGTCCCGACGGGACCGCCCGCCGGACCGTACGCCGGACCTGGGACCGGTCCCGGTGGAGGCGCCGGCACCGGAACCGACGCGGGACCCCGTGCCGCGGCCACCGGAGTCCGTGGCACAGCCACCGGAGTCCGTGCCGCGGCCACCGAGCCCTGCGCCACCGGACCCTGTGCCACGGCTACCCGGACCGGTACCGGCGCCCCGGGCACCCCGGGCGCCGCGGGGCGCTCGCGGGGCGGACGGGTCGTCCGGGCTCTGCGCGCGCACTTCGGGACGCTCGCCGGAGTCGCCGTCCTCGCCGTGCTGGTGTGGCGGATGGGTACCGGCGTCTTCCTGGAGGGGGTGCGCCGGATCGACCTGGCCACGCTGCTGGCGGCCCTGGGCATCGGGGCGGTCACCACCGTGTTCAGCGCGTGGCGGTGGGCGCTGGTGGCGCGCGGTCTGCGCATCCGGCTGCCGCTCGGGCCGGCCGTCGCCGACTACTACCGTTCGCTCTTCCTGAACGCGGCCCTGCCCGGCGGCATCCTCGGTGACGTGCACCGCGCGGTACGGCACGGGCGGAGCGCCGGTGACCTGGGCCGCGGGGTGCGGGCCGTGGCGCTGGAGCGCACGGCGGGGCAGCTCGTGCTGGCCGCCGGGGGAGTGACGGTCCTGCTGGTGCTGCCGTCCCCGGTCAGGGCCGACGTACGGCACGTCGCGCCGCTCGCCGCGCTCGGCGCGGTGGGCGCGCTCGCCGTCGTCCTCGCCGTGCGGATGAACTCCCCGGCGGGGCGGCGCGGCGGGCGGGCGCGGGCGGCGCTGGCGGAGGCGCGCGAGGGGCTGCTGTCCCGGCGCAACGGGCCCGGTGTCGCCCTGTCGTCCGTGGTCGTCCTCACCGGGCACGTCGCGACGTTCGTCGTGGCCGCCCGGGTCGCCGGCAGCACCGCGCCCGTCCTGACGGTGCTGCCGCTCGCGGTCCTCGCCCTGCTCGCGATGAGCCTGCCGTTGAACGTCGGCGGCTTCGGCCCCCGGGAGGGCGTCACCGCCTGGGCGTTCGGCGCGGCCGGACTCGCCGCGCAGACCGGACTGGCGGTCGCCGTCGTGTACGGGGTGCTGAGCTTCGCGGCCGCGCTGCCGGGCGCCGTCGTCCTCGTCGTGCGCTGGTACGAGGGCCTGCGGAGCGGGACGGCGGCGGCCGGTTCGACGGCGGGCACGGGCGCGTGCGCGGCCGGGAGCGCCGTGGCGGACGCCGGACCCGGCCACGCGCCCGACGGGCACTACCCGCGCTCGCCCCCCGCGGCTCCGGTCCCGGCGGCTCCGATTCCCGCTTCGGCCACGCTGCCGGCTCCGGCACCCGCACCGGCACCCGCACCGGCTCCGGCACTGGCACCGGCACTGGCACCGGCTCCGGCTTCGGTTTCGATTGCGTCCGGATCGGCGGTCCCGGCCGGTTCCGTCACTATCGAGAAATACGCGCCGAAGGAATCCGCCAAGCTCGCCAGGAGTTCCTTCCCCTTTTCCGCGGACCCCAGGGAAGGACGGCCGATGACGCCTGAATCGGTATAGGCGGACATTCCCAGCGTGAGCAGATGGCGACGGTCGTCCGCGGTGAGATCGGCGGACTCGTAACCGGGCCGGACGAGTTCCGGATGAGCGTGCAGCAGGATCGAGGTCTCGATCTCCCCGGCGTGCATGTCGGTGAGCAACGAGGTCGACACCCCGGACCGCTCCCGCGCTGCCTCCCAGTCCTCCGGGGCCGGGAAGAGCGCCATCCGCTCGCCGCGGGCGGACGACTCCTGGACCGCGTTGCCCAGGACGTAGTTCCCGCCGTGCCCGTTGACCAGTACCAGGGCCTCGACGCCCGAGCGGCGCAGCGACGCCGCGATGTCCCGTACCACCGAGTGAAGGGTCACGGAGGAGATGCTGACGGTTCCCGGCCAGGCCGCGTGCTCGTGCGAGCAGGCGATGGTCACCGGCGGCAGCAGGTGCACCGGGTACGCGGCGGCGATCTCCCGGGCGATGGCGCACGCGACGAGCGTGTCCGTGGCCAACGGCAGGTACGGGCCGTGCTGTTCGAAGCTGCCGACGGGCAGGACCGCCACCTGCGTCGTGCGGCCCGCGCCGCGGGCGCGCACGTCCTCCGTGGTGTCCGCCGGCAGCGGCCCGTATACGTCCGTCCGTATTCCCGAACCACTCATCATTTCCCGGCCTTTCGTCTCCGCTCAGAAACCAGGAACCAGATCATGACAGAAAAAATCGGCGTCCTCGGCAAGAAGTCCCCGCAGCGCAGCGGTGTGGAGCGTGTGGTGAATGCGCCGCTGCCCACGGTGTACGGGAATTTCCAGGCGGTCGGCTACCTCGACCACGACCGCGGTGACGAGCAGGTGGCCCTGGTGTACGGCCAGATCGGCACCGAGGACGTGCTGACGAGGCTGCACTCGGAGTGCCTCACCGGCGACGCGTTCGGCTCCCAGCACTGCGAGTGCGGCGACCAACTGGACGCGGCGCTCCGGGCCGTCGTCGCCGAGGGGCGCGGCATCGTGGTCTACCTGCGCGGGCACGAAGGGCGCGGTATCGGACTGCTCGGCAAGCTGCGGGCGATGGCCCTTCAGGCGGAGGGCCTGGACACCGTCGAGGCGAACCTCGCCCTCGGACTGCCCGTGGACGCCCGCGACTACGGAGTGGCCGCCGGGATCCTGAAGGACCTGGGGGTGCGCTCCGTCCGTCTGATGTCGAACAACCCGCGCAAGCGCGAGGCGCTGGTGGACAACGGCGTCGAGGTCGCCGAGCAGGTGCCGCTGCTGATCCCGCCGTGCGAGAACAACATCACGTACCTGCGCACCAAGCGGGAGCGGCTGGACCACCACCTGCCCCACCTGGACGCGGTGGCCCACTGGTCCTGAGGCCCCGCCGGGCCGCCGCCCCCGGCCATCGCCCGGCGCCGCGGCCGCAACCCGGCGTCCTCGGTGCCTCGGTGCCGCCGCGGGCCGGCCGGGACGACCCCGGCCTCCGTCAGTCCGTGACCGCCTCGTGGACCAGGCGCTTGAGGTCGGGGTACAGCTTCAGCGACCTCCTCGGCCTCACCTGTGTCAGGAACTGCACGGTCAGGTCGCGGCTCGGGTCGACCCAGAACGTCGTCGTGGCCACCCCGCTCCAGCCGTAGGTGCCGAGCCCGGACGGCGCCTGGGTGCGCTCCGGGTCGATCACCACGGAGACGCCGAGGCCGAAGCCGACGCCGTCGTTGCCGGGCTCGTCGTGCGCCGGGCGGCTGCCGACGGTACGCAGGTCGGCGCCGCCCGGCAGGTGGTTGCGGGTCATCAGGTCCACCGTGTCCGGCCTGAGCAGACGGGTGCCGTCGAGTTCGCCGCGGCGGCGCAGCAGTTCCGCGAACCGGTGGATGTCGTACGCGGTCGCGACCATCCCGCCGCTGCCGGACAGGAACCGGGGCCGTCCGGACAGCGGCAGCCCGGGGATCGGCTCCAGGCCGCCGTCGTCGGTGTCCCCGTACAGCTCGGCCAGCCGGCCCGCCTGTTCGCCGTCGACCTGGAAGCCCGCGTCCGGCAGGCCGAGCGGGCGGAAGATCCGCTCGGTGAGGAACGCGTCGAGGGGCTGTCCGGAGACGACCTCGATGATCCGGCCGAGGACGTTGGTGGCGACCGAGTAGTTCCACTGCGTGCCCGGCTCGAACTGGAGCGGCAGACGCGCGTACGCCTCGACGGTCTCGGCCAGGTCCGAGCCCGGCAGCACCGCCGACTCCAGGCCCGCCTCGCGGTAGAGGGCGTCCACGGGGTGGCAGTGGTAGAAGGCGAAGGTCAGACCCGCCGTGTGGGTCATCAGATGTCGCACGAGGACCGGCTGTTCCACCGGGCGGGTCGTCATGTCGGCGCCGGAGCCGGAGACATGGACGCGCTGGTCGGCGAAGGCCGGGAGGTGGGCGGCGACGGGGTCGTCGAGGGAGAGCCGGCCCTCCTCCACCAGCATCAGCGCGGCGACGGAGGTGAACGGCTTGGTCATCGAGTAGATCCGCCACATCGTGTCCGGGGTGACGGGCAGCCCGGCGGCGATGTCGCGGTGGCCGTGGGTGGTCAGGTGCGCGACACGGCCACCGCGGGCGACGGCCACGAGGAAGCCGGGCAGCCGCCCCTCGTCGACCAGGTGGGCGACGTGCTGGTCGAGGCGGTCCAGGGCCTTCGCGTCCAGCCCGACCTCGCTCGGGTCGACCTCTTGTCGCAGCTGTGCCATCGCTCTCCTCCGGTACGTTCGTTCGAGGTGCGGTCCGGCATACCCCGCCGGAACGACCTCAGACCTCATGGTCGCGCAGGGACGGCGGGAAAAGGTCTTTTCCGACGCCGTGAGAGGTGTGCTCCGTGTCGCTCCGACCGGCAGGTTCCGGGGGAGGGCCTGCCGGTCGGCGTGCCGGACGGACCGCCGGGAGGTCCGCCGGACGGATCGCCGGTTGGACCGCCGGGAGGACCGCCGGAAGGGCGTCGGGGCCGGGACGCGACCGGCCCGGGAGCAGCCGGCAGACGGGGACCGCCGCCACGGCGGCCACGGCCAGCGCGACGAGCGGGGTCCGGGGCCCGGCCTGGCCCATGAGCACGGTCGCGGACGCCACACCGAGCACCGGTCCGACGTTCATCGCCGTCTGCTGCAACCCGCCCGCCACCCCGGCCGACCGGGCGGGCGCCTGCCGTACGACGACATGGCCGGCCGCCGTCATCACCGTGCCGAAACCCGCCCCCACCAGCGCGAACCCGAGACAGAAGCCGCCCGGCCCGGACGCTGCCGCGAGGACGAGGAGACCGGAGCCGAGGACGGCCACCGCCCCGGCGACCGTGAGGGCCGCGCCGGCCCGGCGCAGCAGGACCGCGGAGGCCGGCGCCGCGGCGATCAGCAGCGCGGCCAGCGGCAGGCTGAGCAGGGCGGTGCGCAGCGGGGTGAGCCCCAGGCCGTCCTGGAGGACGTAGACACAGGCGAAGAGCGCGCCGTTGAGGGCCGCCGACGCGGTGACCAGCAGGGCGAGCGCCCCGCCCACCGCGGGGACGCCGATGACGTCCGGGGGCACCAGCGGGGAGGCGGTGCGGCGCTCGTGCGTCACGAAGGCCGCGCCGGCCAGGACGGCCACCGCGGCCACCGCGGCGCCGGGTGCGGCGGTCACGGCGAGCGGCGCGACCAGGGTGTGCACCAGACACGCCAGCGCCACCGCGAGCAGCAGCGCCCCGGGCACGTCCAGGGCCACGGCGGGCCGCGTGTCCGCCAGCGGCCGCCGCGGCCGGCTCCCCGGGGCGAGGGCGAGACCCCCGAACACCAGACAGGGCACGACGTTCAGCAGGAACACGGCCCGCCAGCCGAACCCGGTCGTCAGCGCCCCGCCCACCACCGGCCCGGCGGCGGCCGCCAGGCCGATCGCGGCCGTCCGCACCGCGATCGGCCGCCGCAGCCCGTCCGCCGGGTACGCCGTCCGCAGCATGGCGAGGGTCGCCGGCTGCAACAGGGCCCCGAACAGACCCTGTACGACGCGCAGGGCGATCACCCAGTTCACGCCGGGCGCCACCGCGATGCCCGCGGAGGCCGCGCCGAAGCCGAGCATACCGACCGCGAACGTGCGCCGGTGTCCGCACCGGTCGCCGAGCCGCCCGGCGAACACCAGCAGGCTCGCCACGGCCACGAGATAGCCGGTGCCGGTCCACTGGACCTGGGCGACGGAGGCGCCGAGGTCGCGCCGGAGGGTGGGCTGGGCGACCGTGAGGACGGTGCCGTCCAGGGCGACCACCACGGCCCCCGCCACACTGCCCGCCAGGACCGCACGACGGTTCACCGGCCGGCCTCCGGCCCCAGGTGAGCGTCGAGAGCGGTCCGCAGCAGCGGTGCGAAGTCGTCGGTTCCGGTGGCGAGCTGGAGACTGCCCCAGCGCCACAACTGGGCGATGCCGTGCAGGTTGGCCCAGAGCGCGCCCGCGACGGCGCGGGCGTCGGCGGCGGGGCGGACCCGCCCGACCAGGTCCACCAGCACGCCGAACAGCGGCAGGCTGGTGTCCCGCAGCCGCAGATGGCCGCTGCGCAACAGGTCGTGCCGGAACATCAGCTCGTACATGCCGGGGTTGTCCAGGGCGAACCGCAGGTAGGCGATCCCCAGGTCGCCGACCTGCTGACGCGCCGGGGCGGTCCCGTCGCCGAGGGTGGTCGTCACCCGTCCGGCCAGCTCGGTGAAGCCCCGGCGGGCGATGGCCGACAACAGCTCCAGGTGCGTGGGGAAGTAGCGGCGCGGCGCCCCGTGCGAGACACCGGCCCGCCGCGCGATCTCCCGCAGCGTCAGCGCCCCGGCACCCTCGCGGGCGACCAGCTCCACCCCCACGTCCACGAGCCGGACCCGCAGATCCGGGCCGGGCTTCCCCACGTCATCGCTCATGGACAGTGTCTACCAAGATTTCGTAGACACTGTCTACTGATCTGACGGGGATGCGGAGGACCGGGCCTCGCGGCCTGAGGCGCGCAGGGGCGGAGGGGCGGAGGGAATGCCGGCGGGGCGTCCGCCGGTTGTTCCGGACATGACTCAGGACACCAGGCAGCACGCCCTGCTGGCGCTGCTCTCCGAGGGCCGCGACGGCGTACTGGTCACCCTCAAGCGCGACGGCCGCCCCCAGCTGTCGAACGTCACCCACCACTACGACCCGGACGAGGGCGTGGTGCGGATCTCCGTCACGGACGACCGCGCCAAGACCCGCAACCTCCGCCGGGACCCGCGGGCGTCGTACCACGTGTCCGCCGCCGACCGCCGCGCCTACACCGTCGTCGAGGCCACCGCCGAGCTCTCGCCCGTCGCCGAGCACCCCTACGACGAGACCGTCGAGGAACTCGTCCGCCTCTACCGGGACGTCCTGGGCGAGCACCCCGACTGGGAGGACTACCGCGCGGCCATGGTCCGCGACCGCCGCCTGGTCGTCCGGCTGCGCGCGGAGCGGGCGTACGGCATCCCGAAGGGAGCGGACGGAGCCTGACGCGCCGGACCGTGCCACCGGGCGCCCGGCGCCGGCTACCGGGCGCCGGGTGCCGGGCCCGGACACCCCGGCCCGGACCGCCACGGCGTCCGATGCTCCGCCCCCGCCGAATGCTCCGGACCCGGCCCGGAGTCCCCAGAGCCGGACCCGGCCCGGAGTCCCCAGGACCGGATCCGGCCCGGAGTCCCATGCCGCCGGGCCGGCAGGGCATTCCGTGCCCCGCCGGCCCGTCACCGCACCGGAACGCCCGGACCACCCGGCCCGGTGGGCTCGGGTGGTCCGGGCGGGCCCGCTCGCGGCGCGGGCCGTCTCGGTCGCGGGTTCCTGGCTCAGGCCGTCACGGTCTCCCGCTCGGCCGCATCCCGGCGGGCGCGCTCGCCCAGCTCCTCGGTCGGCACCTTCGCGGTCTCCCGCGCCGACAGGGCCGCGATCACCGGCGGCACGCACAGGGCCGCCGTGAACAGCGCCACCGCCGTCCAGTCGTCACCGTCGGGGCCGGCGATCTGCGCGGCGAACGTGACCGCGAAACCGGCCACCGCGAAGCCGATCTGGGTGCCGACCGCCATGCCGGACAGCCGGACGCGGGTCGCGAACATCTCGCCGTAGAACGCGGGCCACACACCGTTCGCCGCGCTGTAGACGATGCCGAAGGCGACGATGCCGAGCACCAGGGTCAGCGGGTAGGAGCCCGTGGAGATCGCCCACAGGTAGAGGAACATCGCCACGGCGCTGCCCGCGGCGCCGATCAGGAAGACCGGGCGCCGGCCGATACGGTCGGACAGGGACGCCCACAGCGGGATCGCGGCGAGCGCGGCCACGTTGGCCAGCGCGCCCACCCAGAGCATGGAGGAGCGGCTCATCCCGACCGCGTCGCCGGTGGCGTACGCCAGCGCCCACACGGTGAAGATCGTGGAGACCGACGCGACGAGCGCGCCCGCGATCACCCGCAGCACGTCCGCCCAGTGCTCGCGCATCAGCACGGCCAGCGGCAGCTTGGCGACGCCCTCGCTGTCCGCCTGCTGGGCGAAGGCCGGGGTCTCCTCCAGCTTGCGGCGGATGACGTAGCCGACGACGGCGACCGCGATGCTCATCCAGAACGGCACCCGCCAGCCCCACGACATCAGCTGCTCCTCGGGGAGCGCGGCGACGGGGAGGAAGACCAGCGTGGCCAGGAGCTGGCCGCCCTGCGTGCCGCTGAGGGTGAAGCTGGTGAAGAACCCGCGCCGGTTCGGTGGGGCGTGTTCCAGCGTCATGGAGTTGGCGCTGGCCTGCTCGCCGGCGGCGGAGATGCCCTGGAGGACCCGGCACAGCACCAGCAGCACCGGGGCGAGGGTGCCGACCTGGTCGCGGGTGGGCAGACAGCCGATGAGGAACGTGGAGACGCCCATCAGGATGAGCGTGAAGACCATGATCTTCTTGCGGCCCACGCGGTCACCGAAGTGGCCGAGGAAGAGCGCTCCGACCGGGCGGGCCGCGTAGGCGACGCCGAAGGTGGCCAGCGACAGCAGGGTCGCGGTGGCCGGGTCCGACTCGTCGAAGAAGATCGCCGGGAAGATCAGCGCCGCCGCGCTGCCGTAGATGAAGAAGTCGTAGTACTCCAGGGCGCTGCCGATCCAGGCGGCGGTGGCGGCTTTCTTCGGCTGACCGGGCGGGGCGGCGTCGTGGGGTGCGGCGGGGACGGACACGGCGTGCTCCTTCTGGGGACTCCACCGTAGGCGGAGTGGGCGACAACGAGGAAGGCGGGGGCGACCGGATCCCTGGGGTGTCGGGACGGCTCGGCCGGGTGCGACCCGGCTTGTTAACGCACTGGATAGTTAATAGCGGTTGGCTAGGGATGTTGCGCCCGTGTTTCCCCGGTGTCAAGAGGTGGGGCCCGCCGCGTTCAGTCCGCGGACCGCTCCGCCGTCAGATAGGCGATCACCATGTCGCCGAGCATGGTCCGGTAGTGCTCGCGCTGTGCCGGGTCGACCAGGTCCCGTCCGAACAGGGCGCCGAAGGTGTGCCGGTTGGCCACCCGGAAGAAGCAGAACGAGCTGATCATCGCGTGCAGGTCGACGGCGTCGACGTCGGCCGTGAACAGGCCGGACTCCTGCCCGGCGGTCAGGATGCGGCGGATCACGTCGAGCGCGGGGGAACTGAGCCTGCCCAGCTTCTCGGAGGCGGCGATGTGCTCGGCCTCGTGGATGTTCTCGATGCTGACCAGGCGGATGAAGTCGGGGTGCTGCTCATGGTGGTCGAAGGTGACCTCCGCCAGCCGGCGGATGGCCGCGACCGGGTCGAGGTGCTCGACGTCGAGCTCCTGCTCGGCCTCGCGGATCACGCCGTAGGCCCGTTCCAGGACGGCGGTGAAGAGCTGCTCCTTGCCGCCGAAGTAGTAGTAGATCATCCGCTTCGTGGTGCGGGTGCGGGCGGCGATGTCGTCGACACGGGCGCCGGCGTACCCGGCCCGGGCGAACTCCTGGGTGGCCACGTCGAGGATCTCCGCCTGGGTGCGGGCGGCGTCGCGGATCCGTCCGCCCGGTCGTACCGGTTCGTCGACGCTGGTCATCGGGTTCCTCCGGGCGTAGGGCCAGTGCCGGTGATTCTAGAAGCAGCCGGGGGACGGGGCGCCGGGGTCTTCCCGTGGACCCGTTCGGCTGATATAGCTAACGTACTAGTTCGTACATTAGAGCTCGGTTCGCTCAGGAGAGCTCGGTTCGGTTTTCGGTTCAGGAGGTCCGCGTGACCAAGGACTCGTATCTCGTCGGACTCATCGGTTCCGGCATCGGTCCCTCGCTCAGCCCGGCGCTGCACGAGCGGGAGGCCGAGCGGCAGGGGCTGCGCTACCTGTACCGGCTGATCGACATCGACGTGGTCGGCGTGGAGCCGGAGGCGGTCGGCGACCTGGTGCGGGCCGCGCGCGACCTCGGCTTCGACGGGCTGAACATCACCCACCCGTGCAAGCAGCTCGTCATCCCGCACCTCGACGGCCTCGCGCCGCAGGCGGAGGCGCTGGGCGCGGTCAACACCGTGGTCTTCGAGGCCGACGGCCGGGCCGTCGGCCACAACACGGACGTCACCGGCTTCGCCGCCTCCTTCGCCCGCGGACTGCCCGACGCCCCGCTGGAGCGGGTGGTGCAGCTCGGCGCGGGCGGCGCGGGCGCGGCCGTCGCGCACGCCACGCTCACCCTCGGCGCCGGCCGGGTGACCGTGGTGGACGCCCTGCCCGAGCGGGCCGCAGCCCTCGCCGACGCGCTGAACGGGCACTTCGGGCCGGACCGGGCCGCCGCCGCCACGCCGGACCGCCTCCCCGGGCTCCTCGCGGACGCCGACGGCGTCGGCGGCCTGGTGCACGCCACGCCCACCGGCATGGCCGCCCACCCCGGCCTGCCCCTCTCCGCCGACCTGCTGGGCCCCGGCCTGTGGGTGGCCGAGGTCGTCTACCGGCCCCTGGAGACCGAGCTGCTGCGCACCGCGCGGGACCTGGGCTGCGCCACCCTCGACGGCGGCGGCATGGCCGTCTTCCAGGCGGTGGACGCCTTCCGCCTCTTCACCGGCCGGGAGCCCGACAGCGCCCGGATGCTCGCGGACATCGCCGAGCTGGCCGGCGCGGTCCCGGCCCGCAGGTGAGCCGGTCCGCCGACGGACGGCCGCCCGCCCGCCCGAGAAGGCTGACGGTCACTGCCGGCTGACCGTCCTCGTCACGCCCGCGACGACCGTCGTCGCCAGGATCCAGCCGGTGACGACGAGGACGTACGCCAGTGTCTGGTGGAGGCCGGACGGGGCGAACGCGGACTCCTGGCCGAAGGAGATGACGGGCAGCAGCAGGTCGAGGGTGTAGAAGACCGGGTGGAAGTGGGGTGCCTCGGACGCCTTGAGCGGCCGGGGCGGCTCCAGCGCGAAGGCGACCGAGCCGACCGCGAGCAGGGACAGCAGCCAGCCGGCGGCCCGCAGCGGACGGAAGCCGTAGCCGACGGCCGCGTCCTGGAGCCGGCCCCACAGCCGCCCGTACCAGGGGAGCGTCGAACGGTGGCGGCGCTGCTTGGCGAGCTGCACCAGCCGGGCCGCCCGGTCGTCGCCGGTCCTGCGGTAGGCGGCGGTGAGCTGCTCGTAGCCGTGCGGGTCGAACCCGCCCGCGTCGCGCTCCAGCATCGGCAGCCGCCGCTCGGCGGGCTCGTGCGGGGTGAGGAAGGTGTAGGTGAGGTCGAGCAGCCGCACCTCCTCGGGGAGCATCTCCGGATCCAGGTCGAGCTGGTTGATCTCGGCGCGCCGCAGGTTGAGCCGGCCTTCGACCTGGGGGCCGCCGCGCAGCCAGAACTCGCCGATCAAGCAGCTGCTGGCGCGCAGGGCGGTGTTCCCGGGGTGGGAGAGGGACGCCTGGAGCAGGTCCACCCGGCCGGGTATGCGGGCACCGCGCAGTTCGATCCTGCCCCGCGCGCGCAGCCGCCGGCCCAGCAGGTTGGCCCCCACTTCGAGGGACTCGGCGTCCAGCGCGTGCGCGCCGGGGTTGCTCAGCTCGGCGTCCTCCAGGTCGAGCGAGCCGGCGACGGTGGCGCCGTCGAGCCGGACCAGCCCCTGCGTGCGCAGGCCGCGGGCGCAGAGGTCGTCGTCGACGCCGATCCGGTGGAGGTGGAGCACGGGCAGGCCGGGGTCGACGGCGGTGAGTTCGGCCCGCTCCAGGAAGAGGGCCCCGGAGATCTGCGCCCCGTCCAGACGCACATGGCCGCCGAACCGGCAGCGCGTCAGCCGCACGCTGCCGTCGATCCGGGCCCGCGTCATCGACAGTCCGGGCATCTCGGAGTCGCGCAGGCTGACGTAGCGCAGCTGGGCGCCGACGAAGTCCGGGGCGTGGTCGAAGCGGCTGTGGGTGAGGTGGACGACGCTGGCGACCGTGGCGTACCGCAGGTCCAGCGGGCCGGTGACGAACGCGCCCCTGACCTTGAGGGCGGCCACCTCGCCCGGTTCCGTCGGCCCGTTGAGCAGGAGGGCGCGCAACACCACCGCGCGCAGCGCCTGTTCGCCGTCGCCGTCGTCGCGGAAGTCGACGGTCGCCCCCGTGGCGAAGGCCCGCCAGACGCGCCGTTCGGCCGGTGTCAGATCGTTGATCTCCATCAGCCGCGACTCTGGCGGGCCCTCTTCGCCGGTGTCAACCGGCTGTTGCCGCAGGGACCTGCGGGGTGCCCCCAGGAAGGGAGTCCCCGGTGGCGCTACTCGCCCTTCGCCGACTCGACGGCGTGGCCGCCGAACTGGTTGCGCAGCGCGGCGATCATCTTCATCTGCGGCGAGTCCTCCTGGCGGGAGGCGAACCGCGCGAACAGCGACGCCGTGATCGCCGGGAGCGGCACGGCGTTGTCGATGGCGGCCTCGACGGTCCAGCGGCCCTCGCCGGAGTCCTGGGCGAAGCCGCGGAGCTTGTCCAGGTGCTCGTCCTCGTCGAGGGCGTTGACCGCCAGGTCCAGCAGCCAGGAACGGATGACCGTGCCCTCCTGCCAGGAGCGGAACACCTCGCGCACGTCGGTGACCGAGTCGACCTTCTCCAGCAGCTCCCAGCCCTCGGCGTAGGCCTGCATCATGGCGTACTCGATGCCGTTGTGGACCATCTTCGAGAAGTGCCCGGCGCCGACCTTGCCGGCGTGGACGTAGCCGTAGGGGCCCTCCGGCTTGAGCGCCTCGAAGACCGGCTGGAGGCGGTCGACGTGCTCCTTGTCGCCGCCGACCATCAGGGCGTAGCCGTTCTCCAGGCCCCAGACGCCGCCGGAGACGCCCGCGTCGACGAAGCCGATGCCCTTGGCGCCGAGTTCGGCGGCGTGCTGCTCGTCGTCGGTCCAGCGGGAGTTGCCGCCGTCGACGACGATGTCGCCGGCCGCGAGCAGGCCGCCGAGCTCGTCGACGACGGACTGGGTGGCGGGGCCGGCCGGGACCATCACCCAGACCGCGCGGGGCGCTTCGAGCCGCTCGACCAGTTCGGCGAGGCTGCTCACGTCGGACACGTCGGGGTTGCGGTCGTAGCCGACGACGGTGTGGCCGGCGTTGCGCAGACGCTGGCGCATGTTGCCGCCCATCTTGCCCAGACCGATCAGACCCAGCTGCATGTCAGTGCACTTCCTTCAGTTCGCGGTAGGCGGCCACGAGGGCGGCGGTGGAGGGGTCGAGACCGGGGACGTCCGCGCCCTCGGTGAGGGCGGGTTCGAGGCGCTTGGCGAGGACCTTGCCGAGTTCGACGCCCCACTGGTCGAAGGAGTTGATGTTCCAGACGGCGCCCTGCACGAACACCTTGTGCTCGTAGAGGGCGACGAGCTGGCCGAGGACCGAGGGGGTCAGCTCGGTGGCGAGGACGGTGGTGGTGGGGTGGCCGCCGCGGAAGGTCTTGTGGGCGACCAGCTCCTCGGGCACGCCCTCGGCGCGCACCTCCTCGGGGGTCTTGCCGAAGGCGAGGGCCTGGGTCTGGGCGAAGAAGTTCGCCATCAGCAGGTCGTGCTGCGCCTTGAGCCCGTCGCTCAGCTCGTCCACCGGACGGGCGAAGCCGATGAAGTCGGCCGGGATCAGCTTGGTGCCCTGGTGGATCAGCTGGTAGTAGGCGTGCTGCCCGTTGGTGCCCGGCGTGCCCCACACCACCGGGCCCGTCTGCCACTCCACCGGACGGCC
>NZ_JBVHDT010000016.1:0-161388 GCF_055563235.1 Streptomyces sp. NPDC003248
ATCGACCCCGCCGAGACCCGCGAGATCCTCATCAGGTCCCTGGCGATGCTCCAGTCGAAACACGCCGACCTGCCCTCCCGCAAGCACGGCAACCCCCCGCAGTAACCCAGCGGACTTTCCGCGACACCCTCGCGGAAACCTCTCTCACGGAGACTGACAGCCATGAACGCCCCTGACATCCGCGTCGAGAAGGGCCACGCCGAGCCCGAGGAAGTCGCCGCCATCACGGCGATCCTCCTGGCCCGCGCCGCCGCCCGCACCCCCGAGCCCGCCCCGGCCCACCGCGGCCGCCCGAGGGCCGGCTGGCGCCGCCTGGAACGCGAGAGCGGCTTCCGCGCCCCGCACAGCTGGCGCTGACCACCCCACGCCGGACCCACGAAGGCCCCGTCGCCCCCCCGGGCGGCCGGGGCCTTCGCCCGTCCACGGGCAACGGGTCACACCGTCCGCCCCGCCCCGCCCCGCCCGCGCCCGCCGCCGGGGGCGGGTCCAGGACCCCGCACACAACGACGGGGCGCCCTCTCCCGAAGGAGAGGGCGCCCCGTCGTTGCCGTGCCGCGCGCCGCCGCTACCGCAGCCGCGCCATCAGCGCGTGCTCGACCAGCGTGATCAGCGCGCTCTTGGCGTCCGCGCGGTGGCGGGCGTCGGTGGTGATGATCGGGGTGTCGGGCCCGATCTGGAGGGCCTCGCGGACCTCGTCCGGCTGGTACGGCTGGTTGCCGTCGAAGCCGTTGAGGGCGATCACGAAGGGAAGACCCGAGTTCTCGAAGTAGTCGACCGCCGGGAAGCAGTCGGCGAGCCGGCGGGTGTCCACCAGGACGATCGCGCCGATGGCGCCGCGCACCAGGTCGTCCCACATGAACCAGAAGCGGTCCTGGCCGGGCGTACCGAAGAGGTACAGGATCAGGTCCTGGTCCAGGGTGATACGGCCGAAGTCCATGGCGACCGTGGTGGTCGTCTTGTCCCCGGTGTGGGTGAGGTCGTCGATGCCCGCCGAAGCGGAAGTCATCACGGCCTCTGTGCGCAGCGGGTTGATCTCCGAGACAGCGCCGACGAACGTGGTCTTGCCCACGCCGAAGCCGCCCGCCACCACGATCTTCGCGGAGGTGGTGGAGCGGGAAGGACCGCCGCTAGAGCTTGCGAAGTCCACTGAGCACCCTTTCGAGCAGTGTCACGTCTGGCTGGCCGCCGGCGCTCTCGTCGCCGCCGGGCTGATGGATGGCGACCAGTCCCGCCTCCGCCAAGTCGGCGACGAGGATCCTGGCCACGCCGAGGGGGATGGTCAGGAGCGCCGAGATCTCGGCGACCGACTTGATCTCTCGGCAGAGGTTGCAGATCCGCTGATGCTCGGGCAGCTGGCCCTGCATCTGGTGCGGCTGCGCGGTGGTGTGCACCAGCGCCTCGATGGCGAGCTGGTACCGCGGGCGGGTCCGGCCGCCGGTCATGGCGTACGGACGCACCAAGGGGTTGCCGGCCGCCCCGGCGGGCGTCGGCTCAGGGGTGCGGCGCTGCGGCTGCACGGGCTGGACGCGCGGTGCGTGCGGCTGGTCGTACGGCGACGGTCCGGGACCCTGCGGGTTCTGGGGCGCGTACGGCTGTCGCTGCTGGCTGGGGGCGGAGGGGAAGTTGTAACGGTTCGCGTTCTGGGAACCGTCGCCCTGGCCCTGGACAGGGCCGTACGACCAGTTGCCCGCATGCTCACCGTTTGGGGGTGTTACCACTTTTCTCCTCCTCCGACTGTGCCTGGCACCCATCACGTGGACGCCGCGTCCCGAAACCCTACGGCCTCGGGACGCCAAAACGCACCGTCCGTCTGTTAGTTGAGAAGGCTCCCTTGGAGCTCCGCACGAAGGTCGGGCGTCAGGACCGTGCCGGCCCGGTCCACCAGAAGGGCCATCTCGTACCCAATGAGGCCGATGTCCGCCTCGGGGTGTGCGAGGACTGCGAGAGAAGAACCGTCGGAGATGGACATGATGAAGAGGAATCCTCGCTCCATCTCCACAACTGTCTGGTTCACGCTGCCCCCCTCGAAGATCCGGGAGGCGCCTGCCGTCAGTGACGTCAGACCGGAGGCGACGGCCGCGAGCTGGTCGGCGCGGTCGCGGGGGAAGCCTTCGGACATCGCCAGAAGGAGTCCGTCGGCGGAGACCACCACCGTGTGGGACACCCCCGGGGTGTTGTCCACGAAGTTGGTGATCAACCAGTTCAGGTTCTGTGCCGCCTGGCTCATCGGGCTCACACTAACGCTCCTGGTCGTAGGTGCTGTCAGGACCGAAGCCCTGGCCGTTCGTTTCACTGCCTGCGTTGCGTCCGCGCTGGACGCCTCGACGCAGGTTGCTCAGCCTGCCTCGGACGTCCTCCGGGGCGCGGGAGACCTGCGGGCCTCCCTGGGGGGTGCTCTCGGCGGCGCCCTCGACCAGATTGGCCTTGGGCACCCGCCGCGGAAGGCCGGAGGAGGTGACCCCGCCCGCCTTCGGCTTGCGGAGCTGCGCGGCCTGCTGCCAGCGCTCGTCGTTCGCCGAACGCCAGTCGCCGTCGCCGCCGTTGTCCGCAGCGGGGGCCGGCGCCTCGCGGTTCACGGGCTGCGCGGCGCCGTTCGAACCGCTCGCCGCGGTGGAGCCGCGGCGGGGCAGTCCGGCGTCGGTCAGCGCGTGGGCGGCGGAGGGGGCCGGTCCCGGACGGTCGAAGCCTACGCGGTCCTGCTCCCGCGCGTCAGCGGCCTGCGCCGATTCCGCTTGCGGAGCGTACTGGTCCGGGTAGCCGTTGCGGTAACCGGTCTGCTGCGGCCAGTCGTCCTGGTAGGACTGCTCCCCGTAGGGCGGGAAGCCCTCCGGCGCGGACGCCTGGGCCGGCGCGCGGTCCTCCTGGGACGGTTCCGCATACGCGGGGTCCGGGTAGCCGCCGTTCGACGGGAAGGCACCGTTCGGTGCGGCGGTGCCGTTGGACGCGAGGTACGGGTCCTCGTACGCCGGACGCTGCTGCTCCTCGTACGCCGTCTGCCGGTCGTACGACCCCGTCGGCTGCTCGGTGTACCCGGTCGCGCCGGCCGTACCGTCGCCGTAGGCGTTCTGCGCACCGGCGAAGCCGCTCTGGGAACCGTCGTACGCCTGCTGCTGCTGTTGCTGCTGGGGGCTCTCGAAACCCTCGCCGTACGCGGACGGCTCGGGGGAGTCCTGCTGCCGGCCGTGCTCCTGGGACTCCAGGGCCGCCCGGCGCTCCTCGCGCATCCGGGTCCGGCCCACCGGGTCCAGGTCGCGGATGTCGTCGGGGACCTCGACGTAGCGGCTGTCGTCGAAGCCGAGTTCGGCCGCCGTCAGCTGCTGCGGCTGGTTGAAGTTCTCACCCTGGAACTGCTGCTCGGGGATGATCTGCGAGACGGTGAACTCGTCGCGGCCGGCGGGCTGTTCGCCGCCACCGCCGTGCGTGATCGCGTCCGGCAGCATGACCAGCGAGGTGGTGCCGGCCTGCTCGCCCGAGGGGCGCAGCTGGACCCGGATGCCGTGCCGGTCGGACAGCCGGCCGACCACGAACAGACCCATGCGCTGCGAGATCGCGGCGTCCACGGTCGGCGGGTTGGCCAGCTTGTGGTTGATGTCCGCGAAGTCCTCGGCCGTCAGACCGATGCCCTTGTCGTGGATCTCGATCATGATGCGGCCGTCGGGCAGACGGGTCGCGGTGACCCGGACCTTGGTCTGCGGCGAGGAGAACGTGGTGGCGTTCTCCAGCAGCTCGGCCAGCAGGTGCACGAGGTCGGTCACGGCACGGCCGTGGATCTCGGCCTCCGGCACACCCGAGAGCTCGATGCGCTCGTACTGCTCCACCTCGGAGGAGGCGGCGCGCAACACGTCCACCAGCGGCACCGGCTGGTCCCAGCGGCGGCCGGGCTCCTCGCCGGCGAGGACGAGGAGGTTCTCGCCGTTGCGGCGCATACGGGTCGCGAGGTGGTCCAGGCGGAAGAGGTTCTCCAGCTGGTCCGGGTCGGCCTCGTTGTTCTCCAGGTCGGTGATGAGGGTCAACTGGCCCTCGATCAGCGACTGGTTGCGGCGCGAGAGGTTGGTGAAGATCGCGTTGATGTTGCCCCGCAGCAGGGCCTGCTCGGCGGCGAGCCGGACGGCCTCGCGGTGGACCTGGTCGAAGGCGCGGGCGACCTCGCCGATCTCGTCGGTGGTGGTGATCGGGATCGGGGTGACCCGGGTGTCGACGCGGCCGGGGTCGGTGCGCGAGAGCTGGTCGACCAGCATCGGCAGCCGCTGCTCGGCGATGCCGAAGGCGGCGTTGCGCAGCTGGCGCATCGAGCGGCTCATCTGGCGGGCCACGCTGGCGGCCAGGATGAAGGCGAGGAGCAGGGCGATCACGACCGCGGCACCGGTGACGAGCGCGTCGGTCCGGGCGTCGGCGGCGATGTCCGAGGCCTCGGTCACCGCCTTGTCGGCCATGTCCGACTCGATCTCGAGGTACGCGTCGTACTTCAGCGTGGTGACCGCCCACCAGTTCTCCGCGGTGATGCCCTCCTCGGCGAGCGCGGCCCGCTCGGACTCGTCGGTGCTCTGCAGCGACGCCAGCGCGGAGACCATCTCGGTGGGGTCGGAGGGCGGCGGGACGTAGTCCGGGTCCTTCTGCTTGGCCGCGGCCGCCTGCGCCGCCGCGTCCGTCTTGATCTTCGCCTCGGCGTCCTCCAGCTTCTGCGCGTCGGCCTCGGTGCCACCGCCGGTGTACTCCTCGACGGCGATGCCCTCGAGGTAGGCGTAGGAGGAGAGGGCGACGCGCTGCTTGGCCAGGTCGGCGTTCTTGGGGCCGGGGCTGACCAGCAGGTGCATGCCGATCGAGCGCTCGAGGGAGAGGGCGGCCTTGGTCAGCGAGATCGCGTAGACGGTACGGCCGTAGGAGGTGATGTTTCCGGTGCCCAGGCCGAGTTCGTTGGAGAACTCCATCAGGGGGTGCGCGACCGCGGTGTACCCCTCCTCGGTCTGCACACCGGTGAGCTGCGAGGTGTAGGCGGCCGCGCGCAGCGCCGTCAGCTTGGTCTCGGCGGTGCGGAACAGCTGGAGGCGGCGCTGGAGGCCGGACTTCTGCGGCATGTTCTGGGCGGCCGCGTCGAAGGCGTCGGCTGCGGCGTCGGTCGCCTTGCGGGCGTCGGTGACGGCCGAGTCGTCCTTCTCACCGGTGAGGAGGGGAACGGCGGTGGTGTCCCGCTCCTTGTAGAGGGCGTCCGCGTAGGTGAGGGAGGCCTGGACCAGGCGCGCGGTGTTCTCCGCGTCCTCCGCCTCCTGCCAGGTGTCGATCGAGCTCTTCACCTGGAAGCCGCCCATGACCAGGCCGACCAGCACGGGTATCAGCAGGATCGCGTTGAGCCGGGTGCGCACCCGCCAGTTGCGCGGAGACAGGCGGCCGGCGCTCTCGGCGGGCGCGGCCGGCGACTCCGGGCCCGGCACAGGGGTGGTCGCCGCTCCGCGCGGCGGCGGGGTGAAGTTGCCCCGCGCCGCCGGCTCGGGACTTTTCTTGCTTCGCCTCACTCGACCAACAACCTCTCGGCGGTCGGCACCTACGTCGTGCCGCAGTGTCTCAGAGCCCGGTCAGCCATCGACCATGAGTACGTCATTGACTATTGGGCAGTTCAGGCATTCCAGCATGACGACCTGCGCTCTTCAAAACAGTGGGGAGCAGGGATTCGGTGTGATGTAAGCCCCAGATAAAACGGTCATAAAGAGCGAGCCCCGTCAAAAGACGGGGCCTTCGTGCGCACAGCGAGACCGAGCGACCGCGACGCGTGGCGGCCCCGTGGCGATTCCTCTGCCGAAACGTTATGAACACCGGAGCCGGCCGTGTCCAAAGCCACAGCCGGCTCTCAGACCCACGGCAACTGCCGCGGGGCACCGCTTTTTTCGCTAGCGCAGCCGGGCCATCAGCGCGTGCTCGACCAGCGTGATCAGCGCGCTCTTGGCGTCCGCGCGGTGGCGGGCGTCGGTGGTGATGATCGGGGTGTCGGGCCCGATCTGGAGCGCCTCGCGCACCTCTTCGGGCTGGTACGGCTGCTGCCCGTCGAAGCCGTTGAGGGCGACGACGAACGGCAGGCCGCTGTTCTCGAAGTAGTCGACCGCCGGGAAGCAGTCGGCCAGCCGGCGGGTGTCCACCAGGACCACCGCGCCGATGGCGCCGCGCACCAGGTCGTCCCACATGAACCAGAAGCGGTCCTGGCCGGGCGTACCGAAGAGGTACAGGATCAGGTCCTGGTCCAGCGTGATGCGGCCGAAGTCCATGGCGACCGTGGTGGTCGTCTTGTCCCCGGTGTGGGTGAGGTCGTCGATGCCCGCCGAAGCGGACGTCATCACGGCCTCCGTGCGCAGCGGGTTGATCTCCGAGACGGCACCCACGAACGTGGTCTTGCCCACGCCGAAGCCACCCGCCACCACGATTTTCGCGGAGGTGGTCGCCCGGCCGCCGTCAGAGCTTGCGAAGTCCACTGAGCACCCTTTCGAGCAGCGTCACGTCCGGTGCGCCGCCGTTGTTCTCGTCGCCGCCCGGCTGGTGGATGGCCACCAGGCCGGCCTCGGCCAGGTCCGCGACCAGGATCCGTGCCACACCCAGCGGCATGGCCAGCAGCGCCGACACCTCTGCCACCGACTTGACCTCGCGGCACAGGTGGCAGATGCGCTGGTGCTCGGGGAGCAGCCCCATGAGCGCTGCCGGGTCGGCCGTGGTGCTGATCAGCGCCTCGATGGCGAGCTGGTAGCGCGGCCGGGTCCGGCCGCCGGTCATCGCGTACGGACGCACCAGCGGCTGGTCGCCCTCGTCCCCGTACGGCTCCGCGTACGGATCATGAGAGGCGGTGGGCGGGGTCATTGATCCTCCGGGCGGGACAGCATGTCTCGGTCAGTCGTGCCGTCCGTCGGCCGGTGGGGGGATTGTGTCGGCCGGACGGTGATTTCGTGAGGGGGGTGGTACCGGGGACGATCAGTGGAGCAGACTGCCTTGCAGTTCGGCGCGCAGGTCGGGCGTGAGCACCGCTCCCGCCCGGTCGACCAGCAGCGCCATCTCGTAACCGACCAGGCCGATGTCGCACTCGGGGTGCGCCAGCACGGCCAGGGACGAACCGTCCGAGACGGACATGAGGAAGAGGAAACCCCGCTCCATCTCGACGACGGTCTGGGCCACCTGGCCGCCCTCGAAGATCCGGGAGGCGCCTGCCGTCAGCGAGGTGAGCCCCGACGCGACGGCCGCCAACTGGTCGGCACGGTCGCGCGGGAAGCCCTCGGACATCGCGAGCAGGAGCCCGTCGGCGGACACGACGACGGTGTGGGACACCCCGGGGGTGTTGTCCACGAAGTTGGTGATCAACCAGTTCAGGTTCTGTGCCGCCTGGCTCATCTGGCTCAACTAACGCTCCTGCTGGTGAGTGGGGCTCGGGAAACTGCCGGTCTGACCGTTGCCGGCCTGGCGACCCTGCGCGATGCCCCGACGGAGATTGGTCAGCCGTCCGCGCACGTCGTCAGGCGCGCGCGAGACCTGCGGACCGCTTTGGTGCTGTTGCTGCTGTGCCGTGCCCGGGACGAGGTTCGCCCGCGGTACCCGGCGCGGCAGACCGGATGTGGTGACGCCGCCCGCGGCCGGCTGCCGGACGCGCTCGGCCTGTCGGACGAGCTCGTCGTTCGGCGAGGTGCGCCAGGCACCGCCCGCGGAACGCTGGGGAGCAGCCGGAGTCTGCGGCTGCTGTTGCTGAGGTGCCGGAGCCGAGCCGTTGGCGTGCGCGGCGCCCTGCTGTCCTCCACCGTGGAACCAGTTGGTCTCCAGGTTGTCGTACAGCGGGGTACGGCCGTCGCCCGGGCCCGGGGCCGGCGGCAGCGCCCATCCGTCGCTGCCCGCTCCACGGCCCTGGTCGGGCCGCTGCGCGAAGCCCCCGTTGTCCTGCTCGGGGCGGTGCGCGGCGGGGCGGGGCGGGACCGGCTGCTGCTGCGGGGAGCCGTAGCCGTCGCCCGGCTGCGGACGCGGGAACTGGCCCGTGGTCTGGGGGTCCTGCCGGCCGGGCAGCGCGTGCTGTCCGGTGGAGGAGTTCTCGTAGCCGGGCGCGGCGAACTGACCGGTGGAACCGTTGTCGTACGCCTGCGGAGCGGCGAAGCCGCCCGTGCCCGCCGGGGTGTTCTGGCCGCCCGGGGTGCCGAAGACGTCGGAGCGGACGAAGCCGTCCTGCTGCCCGTTGACGCCGGGCGCGGGGAACTGGCCCGTGTCCTGGCCGCCGGTGACGCCCGGGAACTGCCCGGTGTTCTGCACGCCGTTGAGGCCGGGGCGCGTGAAGTCGCCGGGGCCGCCCGGGGCCTGGTGCTCCTCGATGCGGGGTATCTCCGCGGTGGAGCCGGGGCCCTGGCGGTCGTCGATGCGCGGCATCGGGGACGTCTGGGTGACGTCCGGCTCCTCGTGGCCGCGCGGGGCGTCCAGCGGGGTGTGCGGCTGGGCGTTGTCGTCGCCCCAGCTCGCGGCACGCTGCTGCGGGGCCGCGCCGGGCAGTTCGGCACGCGCTCCGCCGCGCGGCGGCAGCTGCGGCCGACGGCCGCGACCGCCGCCCTGTTCGGCGTCGTTCTGGCGCTGCGGCGCCGGGCGTCCGCCGCCGAACAGGTCCTGGCCCTGGCCGGGCGCACCCTGACCTGTCGCCTGGAACCCCTGCGGCGCACCCGGGGCCTGCCCGCCGAAGCCGGCGCCGGCCGGAGCCGGGCGGCCCTGCTGCGGGGAGCCCGGAGCCTGCGGTCCGCGCGGCGCGCCGGGACGGTCGGCGCCGTCCCGTCCGGGCAGCGCGGCCCGGGGGCCCTGACCGGCGGCCAGCCGGCCGGCACCGCCTCCGCCGGGACCTGCACCGAGGGCACCGCCCCCGGGCGCACCGGCACCGAGGGCACCGCCCTGCTGGCCGTTCTGGCGACGGGCCGCGGCGGCACCGGCGGCGGCCTGCGCGGCCGCGGGGCCGCCGGACGCGCCGCCCTGACCGGGCTTGGGCTGCGGCTTCTTGCCGCCCTGGGCGACGTCCACCGGCAGCATGACCAGCGCGGTCGTACCACCGGAGTCGGACGGGCGCAGCTGGATGCGGATGCCGTGCCGCTGCGACAGCCGGCCGACCACGAAGAGGCCCATGCGGCGGGAGACGGAGACGTCGACGGTGGGCGGCGCGGCGAGCCGCTCGTTGATCGCGGCGAGGTCCTCGGGGGAGAGGCCGATGCCGGTGTCGTGGATCTCGATCAGGACGCGGCCGTCGGGCAGCGCGTGACCGGTGACCTTGACCTTGGTCTGCGGGGAGGAGAACGAGGTGGCGTTCTCCAGCAGCTCGGCGAGCAGGTGCACGAGGTCGTTGACGACCCGGCCGGCCACCTCGGTGGTCGGCACGGAGGCCAGCTCGATGCGCTCGTACTGCTCCACCTCGGACGCGGCGGCGCGGAGCACGTCGACCAGCGGGACCGGGCGGGTCCAGCGGCGGCCGGGCTCCTCACCCGCGAGGACGAGGAGGTTCTCACCGTTACGGCGCATACGCGTCGCGAGGTGGTCGAGCTTGAACAGCGAGGACAGCTGGTCGGGGTCGGCCTCGCGGGACTCCAGCTCGGAGATGAGCGACAGCTGGCGCTGGATCAGACCCTGGGAGCGGCGCGAGAGGTTGGTGAACATCGCGTTGACGTTGCCCCGCAGCAGGGCCTGCTCGGCGGCGAGGCGGACCGCCTCGCGGTGCACGTCGTCGAAGGCCGCGGCCACCTGGCCGATCTCGTCGCGGGAGTGCACACCGACCGACTCCACGGACGTGTCGACGTCCTGCGGGTCGGACTCGGACAGCTGCTTGACCAGCTCGGGCAGACGGTCCTGGGCGACCTTGGTGGCGGTCTCCTGGAGGCGGCGCAGGGAGCGGATCATGGACCGGGCGACGACGAACGCGCCGACCAGCGACACACCGAGCACGAGCAGGATGAGCGCACTCGTGATGAGCGCCTCGCTCTCCGACTCGGTGCGCAGCTCACGCGCCTTCTGCTCCATGTCCTCGAGCAGCGTGGTCTCGATGTTGGCCATCTGCTTGATCTTGGTCGAACTGGCGTCGAACCAGTCCTGGTACGACCGCTTGTCCAGCGACTCCAGACCGGTGGAGGAGCTCAGCGCACGGGTGGCGTAGGTGTCGGCGTCCTCGATGGTCGGGCTGCCCTGCTCGACGGGCGCGAGCAACTCCTCGGCGCCGTCGTCGCCGTAGATGCTGCGGAAACTGGCGAGCTCGGAGTCCTGGTTCTCCAGCGCCGCCTCGGCGTACTGCCGGTCGTTCTCGGAGAGCTTGCCGTAGACGTCGTTGCTGACCGGGAGCGCGGCCGCGAGGGTGGCGCGCTGGACGGAGGCGTACTCCTTGGCCGAGGAGAAGGCGGCCAGCGCGCGGGTGCGCTGGATCATCTCCGGGTTGCTGGTGGCCTGGGCCATGTCCTGCGAGAGGTCGAGCAGGCTGGTGATGAGGCGGTGGTAGGCCTCCACCGTCTGGGTGGAGTTGCCCTCCTCCGCGTAGGCCGACTTGCGGATCTTGGCGAGGTTGCCGAGGTCGCTGAGGAGACCGACGAGGCTGTCGCGGACGCCCTGGAGGTTGCCGTCCTTGCTGGAGGCGTCGATCTCCTCCGAGGCGTCGCTGAACGCGGCCAGCGTCGTGTCCGTCTTGGCGCGGGCCCCCTTCACCGTGGCGGTGGAGGCCTTCGCGCCGTGCGCCAGCGGACCGGCGGACTTGTCGCGCTCCTCCTGGAGCGCGGAGGCCAGGTCGGTCGCCTGGTTGGTCATCTCGGTCAGCAGCTGCATGTTGTCGAGCTGCTGGATGTCGTCCAGGGACTGGCTGATGCGCATCGTGCCCAGGGTGGTCGCCGCGACCACGGGGAGCGTCAGCAGCGCGACCAGACGCGTGGAGATGCGCCAGTTGCGCAGGGCCACCCGCGAACCGTGACCGGCGGAACCGGCCGGGTCGGGCGCCGGCTTGACGGGGGCAGTGGGCGGCAGGGCGCTCGGCGACGCGGACGCGGCGGGGCGCCCGGGGCGCTCACCGCCCTCGCCGGACGGCGCCGCACCCGGGTTCTGGGCGTGCTGGGGCGAGGAGCTGCCATTGCTGGGGGCAGTCCCGCCATGCGGCTCCGGCTCGGCCGAAGCACTGCCATCCCTCTTGAAACGTCCCTGCACTAGCGTCGCAACCTCTGGACCAGGCGCCCCTCCGGATAAACGGAAGGACGGTGTCGGCGTCTTGAAGGGCGTGATGAGTACGCCCTCCGAGTCGTGAGTGACCGGCGCTGGCTCCCCCTTCTCGCCGCCACTCGGCGCTGCTGTGCGCCCCCTGCGCGCCGGCTCGATCCCGCGGCGGTTCCGTGGAATTCCAGCACAGTGCAGGATCTCCAACAAGGTGTGTTGGCCGGGCTGTGACATCCGTGACAGCACGTGAGGGGTGGGTCACCGGTCGTAGAAAGTGATCATGAAGAAACCGGACATGGGTGGGCCAACCGGGTGGGTTCGAGCGGTGTCCCAGTCGCCATGATCAGGAGCGGAATGCGGGCTTCAGGGGTGCAATGTCCGTTTCCTGTCGTTCGGTTGACGGGTCGATATGACCGGTTTGCCCATGGATCAGTGAGCAAACTCACACTCGCATCATGAGACCTTCACGGATTCACCGGGAATCACGTGTTTAGCCTGACGCTTTACAGAAATGGCAAAACCGACAAGCCGCGCCTGAAGCGGCGGGCCGGCCACGGCCCGCCGGGCGCCCGGACAGGACAGGGCTCAGTACAACAGTGAAGACGACGACGATGTTCCACAAGATCGCCAACCCGCGGCGCACGACGCTGGCGCACCTCGAGGGCGCCGACGCACTGCAGCTTCCGGAGCAGCCGGAGCACTCCGTCGACCTCCCCGCCCAGACCGCCAACCCGCGGCGCACCATCCTCATGGAGGTGCCCGTCACCTCCCCGGCGCAGTAGTCACACGTTCCGGCCGCCGCACCAGGTGCGGCCGGCCACGGATGTCAAGGGCGTCCCCGGCCGGGGGCGCCCTTCCGCGTTAGCCTGGAGCGTCAGACTCCAGCCAGCTCAGCAAGGGGCCAACCAACCCGTGCGCATCGCCAGGTTCTCCATCGACGGGAACGTCGCCTTCGGCGCGGTCGAGGGCGACAGACCGGACGAGCTCGTCCTCGACATCATCAAGGGCATCCCGTTCGCGGAACACGAGCTCTCCGGCACCAAGGTGCCGCTGAGCAAGGTCCGGCTGCTCCCGCCCGTGCTCCCCAACAAGGTCGTGGCCTTCGGCCGCAACTACGCCGAGCACGCGCGCGAACTCGGCAACGAGGTGCCCGACGCCCCGTTCGCCTTCTTCAAGCCGTCGACCTCCGTGATCGGACCGGGCGACGACATCCAGTACCCGTCCTTCTCCGAGGACCTCCACCACGAGGCCGAGCTCGCCGTGGTCATCGGCCGCATGTGCCGAGAGGTCCCGCGCGAGCGCGTCAAGGACGTGATCCTCGGCTACACCTGCGCCAACGACATCACCGCACGGGACGTCCAGAAGCGCGAGAAGCAGTGGGCCAGGGCCAAGGGTTTCGACTCCTCCTGCCCGCTCGGCCCGTGGGTGGAGACCGACCTCGACCCGAGCGACCTCACCATCCAGCTGACGGTCAACGGGCAGCAGCGGCAGCTCGGCCGCACCAGCGAGATGATCCACTCGATCGAGGACCTGATCGTCAACATCACCGAGGCCATGACGCTGCTCCCCGGCGACGTGATCCTCACGGGCACCCCGGCAGGGGTCGGCCCCCTGGCTGTCGGCGACGAGGTCGCCGTCAGCATCGAAGGCATCGGCACTCTCACCAACAAGGTTGTCAAGCGTGGCTAGCGCACCCGGCTCTCCCGTACGCGTCCGTTTCTGTCCCTCGCCCACCGGTAACCCCCACGTGGGCCTGGTCCGCACCGCCCTGTTCAACTGGGCGTTCGCCCGGCACCACCAGGGCACCCTGGTCTTCCGCATCGAGGACACCGACGCGGCCCGCGACTCCGAGGAGTCCTACGAGCAGCTCCTGGACTCGATGCGCTGGCTGGGCTTCGACTGGGACGAGGGCCCCGAGATCGGCGGCCCGCACGCGCCGTACCGCCAGTCGCAGCGCATGGACCTCTACAAGGACGTCGCGCGCAAGCTGCTGGACGCCGGCCACGCCTACCACTGCTACTGCTCCCAGGAGGAGCTGGACACCCGCCGCGAGGCCGCCCGCGCCGCCGGGAAGCCCTCCGGCTACGACGGCCACTGCCGCGACCTGACCGAGGCGCAGGTCGAGGAGTACCGGGCCCAGGACCGCACCCCGATCGTCCGGTTCCGCATGCCCGACGAGACGATCACCTTCACGGACCTGGTCCGCGGCGAGCTCACCTTCACCCCGGAGAACGTCCCGGACTACGGCATCGTCCGCGCCAACGGCGCCCCGCTGTACACGCTGGTCAACCCGGTCGACGACGCCCTGATGGAGATCACCCACGTCCTGCGCGGCGAGGACCTGCTCTCCTCCACCCCCCGCCAGATCGCCCTGTACAAGGCGCTGATCGAGCTGGGCGTCGCGAAGGAGATCCCCGCCTTCGGCCATCTGCCGTACGTCATGGGCGAGGGCAACAAGAAGCTCTCCAAGCGCGACCCCCAGGCGTCCCTCAACCTCTACCGGGAGCGGGGCTTCCTCCCCGAGGGCCTGCTCAACTACCTCTCCCTCCTGGGCTGGTCGCTCTCCGCCGACCAGGACATCTTCAGCACCGCCGAGCTGGTCGCGGCGTTCGACATCAAGGACGTCAACCCCAACCCGGCGCGCTTCGACCTGAAGAAGTGCGAGGCCATCAACGCCGACCACATCCGCCTGCTCGAGGTGAAGGACTTCACGGAGCGCTGCCGCCCGTGGCTGAAGGCCCCCTTCGCCCCCTGGGCGCCGGAGGACTTCGACGAGGCCCGGTGGCAGGCGATCGCCCCGCACGCGCAGACCCGCCTGAAGGTCCTGTCGGAGATCACCGACAACGTCGACTTCCTCTTCCTGCCCGAGCCGGTCTTCGACGAGCCGAGCTGGACGAAGGCGATGAAGGAGGGCAGCGACGCGCTGCTCACCACGGCGCGGGAGAAGCTCCAGGCCGCGGACTGGACCTCGGCCGAGTCCCTCAAGGAGGCCGTCCTGGCCGCCGGTGAGGCCCACGGCCTCAAGCTCGGCAAGGCCCAGGCCCCGGTCCGGGTGGCGGTCACCGGCCGCACGGTCGGCCTGCCCCTCTTCGAGTCCCTGGAGATCCTGGGCAAGGAGAAGACGCTGGCCCGCATCGACGCGGCCCTGGCGAAGCTGGCGGCGGCGTAGGCACCGCCTGACGCACACGACGACGGCGGCAGCCGTGGAAGCTGCCGCCCTCGTCGTATGCCGCCCGGCTACGGCACGAGAGACGGACCGCCGTCCGGCTCCCGTTGCGGACCGAACCGCCCCCGCGGGGGCGGTAGGGCTCGGGCCGGTCCCGGCGGCCCACGCCGAGGAAGGCGGCCGGGCGGACGGGCGGCGGGGCGGAGGCCGCGAGGGGGCCGGGGCAGGGGCGGGAGCCGTGGGCATCGACGTCCGGGGAGCGGAGATCGATGTCAGTGCCGACGGCTAGGGTTCCGGGGACTTGCCACGCCGCCGTCGCACCGGGGGAGGTCCCGGCGCGTGCGCGCGGGCTCCGGCGCGTGGGCGGCCCGGCCCAGCCCGTCCCGAAAGGCCCCGCCATGCCGATGTCCCCCCGTGACTACACCTGGCTGTTCACACCGGGCAGCACGTTCCGCTACGAGTCCGGGACCACCGGAGTGATCCAGGTGGCCGACGGCGGCGTACTGGACCTGCCCACCGGCCGGGTCGTCGCCTGCGATCCGTTCGTGTACCTCGGCAGCGGGGACGTCGAGCCGTTCACGGTCACGGTGGCCCCCGGCCGCTACCGCGTCGAGGCGGCCGTGGCGACGCTCGCCCGGCCGGACGAGCCGCCGGCCGCCCGTCCCCACCGGCGGGTGGCCGCGGCCCGCCTCGTCGTCCGCGACGAACCCGCCGTGACCTGGGAGTTGGCCCTGCTCCCCGGCCAGGACCCCGCCGAGCTCGGCGACGACGAGTTCTTCGGCTACGGCGTGGACGCCGGCACCGGCTGCTTCTACGACGCCGCGGCGGAGGAGGGCTTCCCCGAGGCCGACGAGGACGAGGGCCCGCTGTGGGACGCCTTCGAGAACAGCGACTGGTCCGAGGGGCCCCACCTGGTGCGGTCCCCCGCCACCGGCCACACCCTGGCGGCCTTCACCTCCGGCTGGGGCGACGGCGCGTACCCGACCTGGACGGGCCGCTCCGCCGAGGGCGAGGTCACCTGCTTCGTCACCGACTTCTTCGTGGCGCCCGGCCCGGACGAGGGCACGAGCGGCCCCGCCTGAGCCGACGGCGGACCGGCGGCGATCGGCGGACAGACCGCCGTACTCCGCGTTACCGTCGGAGCATGAACATTCGCGCCGTGGTCTGGGACGTGGACGACACCCTTTTCGACTACACGACCGCGGACCGGGAGGGCATGCGCGGCCATCTCACGGCGGAGGGACTGCTGGACGGGTACGGCACCCCGGAACAGGCCCTGGACCTGTGGCGGGAGATCACCGACCGGCAGTGGGCGCGCTACGCGGCCGGCGAGGCCACCTTCGAGGAACAGCGCCGCGACCGGGTGCGGGTCTTCCTGGGGCGGGAGATGACCGACGACGAGGCCGACGACTGGTTCCGGCGCTACGTCGGCCACTACGAGGCCGCCTGGGCCCTCTTCCCGGACGTCCTGCCCGTCCTCGACGCCCTCGCCGCCAGCCACCGGCACGCGGTGCTCTCCAACTCCAGCATCCACGTCCAGGACCGCAAGCTGCGCGTCCTCGGCGTCCACGACCGCTTCGAGGCGATCCTGTGCGCCGCCGAGCTGGGCGTGTCCAAGCCCGAGCCGGCCGCCTTCCTCGCGGCCTGCGAGGCCCTGTCCCTCCCCCCGCACGAGGTGGCCTACGTGGGCGACCACCCGGAGATCGACGGCCAGGGCGCCGCGGACGCCGGACTGCTCTCGGTGTGGATCGACCGCTTCGGCGGTACGGCCACCGTGGAGCTCCCGTCCGGACGGCACCGGATCGCCAGCCTCGCCGAACTGCCCGCGATCCTCGGCGCCGATACCCGTTTTGGAGCCCGGTCCACCTTCGGGTAATGTTCTTTCTGCGCCGCCGGGGAGCGGGCCGAAAGGCCGGAACCCCGAGGCGCAAGCTAGAACAAGATCCCCTCCGGGGCTTGCGTTCCAGTGGCCTATGGTGTAATTGGCAGCACGACTGATTCTGGTTCAGTTAGTCTTGGTTCGAGTCCAGGTAGGCCAGCTCGCAGAGCTCATCTGCGCCCGCGGATCACATCCGCAAGCCCCCGTTGTGTAGCGGCCTAGCACGCTGCCCTCTCAAGGCAGTAGCGCCGGTTCGAATCCGGTCGGGGGTACTGGTTCCGATCACTCGGAATCGCTAGGGCCCCCGTTGTGTAGCGGCCTAGCACGCCGCCCTCTCAAGGCGGTAGCGCCGGTTCGAATCCGGTCGGGGGTACTGACTGGTCTAAACCACATTGGTCTATGGTGTAATTGGCAGCACGACTGATTCTGGTTCAGTTAGTCTTGGTTCGAGTCCAGGTAGACCAGCTCGGACCTGCGGAAACGCAGCGTCCACGCCCCCGTTGTGTAGCGGCCTAGCACGCCGCCCTCTCAAGGCGGTAGCGCCGGTTCGAATCCGGTCGGGGGTACACCATGGCAAGGCCCCTCGCTTCGGCGGGGGGCCTTCGGCGTGTCCCGGCACGCGCTCACTCGAAGCCGTACCGCCGTGCCGACTCCTCCTCCTGTGCCAGCCGGTGCAGCGCCTGCAGCATCGGCTCGACCAGGATCGCCCCCAGCACCGCCGTCTCGACCCGCTCCGCCTCCGACTCGCGCGTCTCCACGAAGTCCAGGTCCAGCACGGCCGCCCGGTGCATCAACCGGGCGTACGACACGAGGAGTTCGGCGTCCCAGTCGTAGCCCAGCCGGCGCAGCGCGGCCACCGACACCACGAGCGAGCGGTAGGCGGGCGAGAGGCTCGTCAGCAGCCGGGCGTTCGCCCAGCCCAGCGTGTGCAGCAACGCGTCCGCCTCCCGCTGCGCGGACCGTACGTGCTCGTCCTCGGTGTCCGGCTCCGGCACCTGCGGGAGCGCCCACAGGGCCGCGCCCAGACGGACCGTACGGCCCAGGGAGTCGTCGTCGACGTGGCCGAGGATCTCCCGGACCGTGGCCACCGGGACCCTGCCCACCTGGATCATCGCGCGCACCAGCCGCAGCCGGCGCAGGTGCTCCTCGTCGTACTCGGCCGTCGTGGTGTTGATCTGGCGGCCGGGCGGCAACAGGCCCTCGCGCAGGTAGTACTTGATCGTCGCGGTGGCCACGCCACTGCGCTCGCTCAATTCGGCCAGCCGCATCTCTTGTGCTCCTTGTTGGTCAGCGGCACTATCCAAGCATGGACGGGAACGGGAAACGGACCTCGACCGCACACCGGACCACCGCGGACGCCCGCGGAGAGGTGGTCGTCCTGCTGATCGGCATGCGGATCAACCACTTCCGGGCCGTGCACCAGTGGCTGCCGGTCATGCTGGCCATGTTCCGCATGCTGGCCGAGCTGAAGAAGGAGCCCGGCCGCGGACTGCTCTCCCGGGTGCTGCTCACGGCCTCCCCGCGGACGTACTACGTCGTCCAGTACTGGGAGTCCAAGGAGAAGCTGTACGCGTACGCGAGCGCGCCCGACGCCTTCCACCACGCGGTGTGGACCAAGGTCAACCGCATGGAACGGGACGGCAAGCTGGGCGGCCATGTGGGGATCTGGCACGAGACGTACGTCGTGCCGGAGGGGTCCTACGAGGCGATCTACGGCGACATGCCGGCGTTCGGCCTGGCCGCCGCGCACGGGCAGGTCCCGCTGGAGCGGCGCGGCCGGTACGCGAAGGACCGCTACGCCCACCGCACGGCGGAGGCGGGCGAGAAGACCGGGTGACGGGGGGATCCGGGGGACCGGGGAGAGCCTGCCGCGGCGTTGAGGCCGGCTCTCCCCGGTGACGTCCCGGGGTGTCCCGTTCGACCGGGCGGCCGCTCAGCCGGTGCGGCGCAGGGCTTCCGACAGACGGGCGGCCGCGTCGATGACGGCCTGGGCGTGCATCCGGCCCGGGTGGCGCGACAGGCGCTCGATCGGACCGGAGACCGAGACGGCGGCCACCACGCGGTTGGACGGGCCGCGTACGGGCGCCGAGACGGAGGCGACGCCCGGTTCGCGCTCGCCGATGGACTGGGCCCAGCCCCGGCGCCGTACGCCCGACAGGGCCGTCGCCGTGAAGCGGGCCCCCTGGAGGCCGCGGTGGAGGCGCTCGGGTTCCTCCCAGGCCATGAGGATCTGGGCCGAGGAACCGGCCTTCATGGTGAGCGTCGAACCGACCGGGACCGTGTCCCGAAGGCCGGACAGGCGTTCCGCCGCGGCGACGCAGATGCGCATGTCGCCCTGGCGACGGTAGAGCTGCGCGCTCTCGCCCGTGATGTCACGGAGGTGGGTGAGCACCGGGCCGGCGGTGGCGAGGAGACGATCCTCACCGGCGGCCGCGGCCAGTTCCGCCAGGCGAGGACCGAGAATGAAACGGCCCTGCATGTCCCGCGCCACCATACGGTGGTGTTCCAGAGCCACGGCCAGCCGGTGGGCCGTGGGTCGTGCCAGTCCGGTCGCCGCGACCAAGCCCGCGAGGGTGGCCGGACCGGACTCCAGGGCGCTCAGGACAAGTGCTGCCTTGTCCAGGACGCCGACGCCGCTACTGTTGTCCATGAAACGATATTCCCGTCTCACTCTGTGAAACGCAAGTTCAATTTTCCGTGAGACGCGCAACCCTTGGATGCACAGCGCCCGAAGACCGACGGGCCTGGCGGCGGGTGCCCGTGAACAGGGGCGTGGGCGCCGCCTCCACAAGATCTCTAGTTGGGCCGGTGATCGTCTGCCGGCCGGAGGGAAAGCGATGGGTAGGACACTCGCGGAGAAGGTCTGGGACGACCATGTCGTCCGGCGCGCCGAGGGCGAGCCCGACCTCCTCTTCATCGATCTGCACCTGCTGCACGAGGTGACCAGCCCGCAGGCCTTCGACGGCCTGCGCAAGAGCGGCCGCACGGTGCGCCGCCTCGACCTCACCATCGCCACCGAGGACCACAACACCCCGACCCTCGACATCGACAAGCCCATCGCGGACCCGGTCTCCCGCGTCCAGCTGGAGACGCTGCGCAAGAACGCGGCCGAGTTCGGTGTGCGTCTGCACCCGCTGGGCGACGTCGAGCAGGGCGTCGTGCACGTCGTCGGCCCGCAGCTGGGTCTGACCCAGCCCGGCATGACCGTCGTCTGCGGCGACTCGCACACCTCCACGCACGGTGCCTTCGGCGGTCTGGCCTTCGGTATCGGCACCTCGCAGGTCGAGCACGTGCTGGCCACGCAGACGCTGCCGATGGCCCGCCCGAAGACCATGGCGATCACGGTCAACGGCGAGCTGCCCGACGGCGTCACCGCCAAGGACCTGATCCTGGCGATCATCGCGAAGATCGGCACCGGCGGCGGCCAGGGCTACGTCCTGGAGTACCGCGGCTCCGCCATCGAGAAGCTCTCGATGGAGGCCCGGATGACCATCTGCAACATGTCGATCGAGGCCGGCGCCCGCGCGGGCATGATCGCCCCCGACCAGACCACCTTCGACTACCTCGAGGGACGCCCGCACGCCCCCAAGGGCGAGGACTGGGACGCGGCCGTCGCGTACTGGAAGACGCTGAAGACGGACGACGACGCCGAGTTCGACGCCGAGGTCGTCATCGAGGCGGCCGAACTGTCGCCGTTCGTCACCTGGGGCACCAACCCCGGCCAGGGCGCGCCGCTTTCCGCGTCCGTCCCCGACCCCGCTTCGTACGAGGACGCTTCGGAGCGCCTCGCCGCCGAAAAGGCCCTGGAGTACATGGGGTTGGAGGCCGGCCAGCCGCTGAGCTCCATCAAGGTGGACACCGTCTTCGTAGGCTCCTGCACCAATGGCCGCATCGAGGACCTGCGCGCCGCCGCCGACCTGCTGAAGGGCCGCAAAGTCGCCGACGGCGTACGGATGCTGGTCGTCCCCGGCTCCGCCCGGGTGGGCCTCCAGGCCGTCTCCGAGGGCCTGGACGTCGTCTTCAAGGAGGCCGGCGCCGAGTGGCGGCACGCGGGCTGCTCGATGTGCCTGGGCATGAACCCCGACCAGCTCGCGCCGGGTGAGCGCTCCGCGTCCACCTCCAACCGCAACTTCGAGGGCCGGCAGGGCAAGGGAGGTCGCACCCACCTGGTGTCGCCGCAGGTCGCGGCGGCCACCGCGGTCCTGGGCCACCTGGCCTCCCCGGCCGACCTGTCCGACGCCGAGACCCGTACGCCCGCTGGAGTCTGATCAGCCATGGAAGCATTCACCACGCACACCGGCCGGGCCGTCCCGCTGCGCCGTTCCAACGTCGACACCGACCAGATCATCCCTGCTCACTGGCTCAAGAAGGTGACCCGGGACGGTTTCGAGGACGGGCTGTTCGAGGCCTGGCGCAAGGACCCGGAGTTCGTCCTCAACCGCCCCGAGCGGCAGGGTGCGACCGTCCTGGTCGCCGGCCCCGACTTCGGCACCGGCTCCTCCCGTGAGCACGCCGTCTGGGCGCTGCAGAACTACGGTTTCAAGACCGTCATCTCCTCCCGCTTCGCCGACATCTTCCGCGGCAACTCGCTGAAGAACGGCCTGCTCACCGTGGTCATCGAGCAGAAGATCGTGGACGCCCTCTGGGAGCTCACGGAGAAGGACCCCACGGCTGAGGTCACTGTGGACCTTGAGGCGCGTGAGGTGCGCGCCGAGGGCATCACCGCCTCCTTCGAGCTGGACGAGAACTCCCGCTGGCGGCTGCTGAACGGTCTGGACGACATCTCCATCACCCTCCAGAACGAGGACGACATCGCCGCCTACGAGGCCGGGCGCCCGTCGTTCAAGCCGCGCACGCTCCAGGTCTGACCCCTGGGACAGGTCGACTTTCGGCCACCGCGACACCCCCTCCGTACCCCCGATCGGTCCGATCGGGGGTACGGCTGTGTCTGCGTCCTTCCGGCCCCCGCATCCTCACCATTCCTCCCAACGCCCCACGTTATCGGGGTGGTTGGCCGGGTAAGCGCCCTCTGGCGACATGCCCGGCGACGGTGCCCGGGCGGCGGCTCGAGGCGGCAGTTGCCCCCTGGGGGGGCGACAACTCGCCCCAGATGGCACAATCTGTGCATGGAACACGACGGCCAACTCGAGCTCTATACGGCAGTCGCGAACCAGCTCAAGGAAGCGCACTCGAGGGTGCGCGCACTGCAAGTCCCGGAGGGCGTACGGATGGCGCTGACCCGGAAGCTGCTGGTCATTACGGCCGCGGCCAAGCACGATCTCGCCGATGCGACAAGGCGGCTGGAGCGGTTCATGGCGGACCTCGACGAAGGGCGAATGCCCGAAGAGGAGAGCTGATCGCCTCCGGAGCAGCCGAGTTCGTTGCGGCACAAGGGTGATTAGCCCGTTTCGTGTTTGATTTGCGGTATATATCTGCCTAACGTGCGAAAAAGCTTGAACACTTTCGTTCTGGCGATGTCTCCGAAGGGGAAGACGTGAACAAGGCGCAGCTCGTAGAAGCGATTGCCGACAAGCTGGGCGGCCGACAGCAGGCCGCCGACGCCGTCGACGCGGTCCTGGACGCGATCGTCCGCGCGACCGTCGCGGGGGAGAGGGTCTCGGTCACCGGTTTCGGTTCGTTCGAGAAGGTCGACCGCCCGGCGCGTTACGCACGCAACCCCCAGACGGGCGAGCGTGTCCGTGTCAAGAAGACGTCCGTACCGCGCTTCCGCGCAGGCCAGGGCTTCAAGGACCTGGTGAGCGGCTCGAAGAAGCTGCCGCGTGGCGGCGAGGTCTCCGTCAAGAAGGCTCCCAAGGGCAGCCTGTCCGGCGGCGTGACCGCGACGGTCAAGAAGGCCGCCGCGAAGAAGGCCACCACCAAGGCGGCCGCCGCCAAGAAGGCGGCTCCGGCGAAGAAGGCGGCGACGGCGAAGAAGACCACGGCCGCCGCCAAGAAGACGACCGCCAAGAAGGCGGCCACCAAGACGACGACGCCCGCGGCGAAGAAGGCCTCCACCGCGAAGACCGCGGCCGCCGCCAAGAAGACCACGGCCAAGAAGGCCCCGGCGAAGAAGGCGACGGCCACGAAGGCCCCCGCCAAGAAGTCGACCGCCCGCAAGACCACCGCCAAGAAGACCACCGCGCGCTAGGCGCCGGAAGTCAGGGGCACCCACGCGCCGGGCCGGACTCCCTCTCGGAGTCCGGCCCGCGGCGTGTCCGGGGGTCGTCTCTCCGGCCCGGTCACCGGCCCTGACCACCGGTTCCGGCATCGACGTCCCTGGTCACCGGCCCTGACCCGCCGGTTCCGGCACCGACGTCCTGGTCGCCGGCGCTGATCTCCGGTTCCGGCACTGCCGGTTCCTGCTGCCGCTCCCTGCCGTCGGTCCCAGTCGCCGGTCCCTGCCGCCGGTCTCTGTCATCGAGTTCCGTCACCGAGTTCCGTCACCGGTCCCGATCACCGGTCCGGCCGCCGTCCTTGGCCGCCGGTTACTGCACCGCAGGCTCCTGCACCGCAGGCACTCCTGCACCGCCGTTCCGGCCGTCGGTCGCGCTTCAGAATGTCTGCAAGGTCACCAGGGTGATGCGCCGGGCGTCGCCCTCGCCCTCGGTCTCGATCCGCACCCGCTGTCCCGGCCGCAGCAGCCTGAGCCCGCCCGCGTCGAACGCCGGGGCGTCGAAGGGCACCGGGGTGCCGTCGTCCAGCAGCACCTGTCCGCTGCGGGTGCCGGGGTCGTAGGTGTACGCGGTGGCCTGCATGGTCGGCAGCCTACTGCCCGGGGATCAGCAGGCGCGCGGCCGCCATGGCCGTCCGGGGCCCCACGCCCAGGGCCAGCGCCGCCCGCAGGTCCTCGCCGGTGTCCACGTCCTGGCGTACGGAATCCACCGCGTCGAGGCGGAGTTCCACGGCTCCGGAAGAGCGGTGACGGGCGCGGGAATCCGTGCCGAATGCCGGGAGCAATTCGCGTCCTCGGGCCACCGCGAGAAGCGTCGTGCCGATCGCGGCCGCGTCGGGGAGAAAAGAGCGCGGGAATTGCGCGGCCGCCTCCAGGACACGGGTCAATTCCCGGGGGCGCAGAGCCGGGAGATCGGCGTTCAGGGCGGCGAGCGCGCCGTCCGGGCGCTCACCGCGTACGACGGCCGCGGCGTGCGCCAGGGCGGCGTTGAGACCGGAGCGCGGCTCGTCGGGGACGGTGCGGGCGCCCAGCGCGGCGAGTTCCCGGCCGGCCAGGACGTCGTCCGTGACGACCACCACATCCCGTACCACCGGGCAGGCCAGGGCGGCCGCGACCGTGTCCTGGGCGAAGGCGAGGGCGAGCCCCGGGCGCAGCCCGTCGCCCGCGGTGTCCGCGAGCCTGCTCTTGGCCAGCGCCAACGGCTTCAGGGGTATGACCATGCTCCACAGCACCGGTGTACCGTCCCTCTCTCGTCGCCGCCATTGTCACCCGGCTCTTCAGGAGGTCCCCCGATCGGGGCGTACGGTGTTCTCGACAGACCGGCGGCCCGGGGCGACACTTGTGCGGCCCCCAGGGGCCGGAGGAAGTTCTAGAGGAAGGTGTCCGCGTGCCCCGCCGCAGAATCGGCTTCTGGTACCGCTTCGCTGCGGTCCTCTGCAAACCGCCGCTGGTGGTTCTGATCAAGCGGGACTGGCAAGGAATGGAGCACATTCCGGCCGAGGGCGGATTTATCACCGCGGTGAACCACAATTCACACATCGACCCCTTCGCCTACGCGCACTATCAGTACAACACCGGGCGAGTGCCGCGATTCCTGGCGAAGAGCGGGCTTTTCCGGCAGGGGTTCGTCGGCGCCGCGATGCGGGGCACCGGGCAGATCCCGGTCTACCGCGAGAGCACGGACGCGCTCAGCGCCTTCCGGGCCGCGATCGACGCCGTGGAGCGCGGCGAGTGCGTCGCCTTCTACCCCGAGGGCACCCTCACCCGCGACCCCGACGGCTGGCCGATGACCGCCAAGACGGGGGCCGCACGGGTCGCCCTGCAGACCAAGTGCCCGGTGATCCCGATCGCGCAGTGGGGGGCCAACGAACTGCTCCCGCCCTATGCCAAGAAGCCGCACCTCCTGCCGCGCAAGACGCACCACGTCCTGGCGGGCCCGCCCGTGGACCTGGACCGCTTCTACGACAAGGAGATGACTCCCGAGCTGCTGAAGGAGGCGACGGAGGTCATCATGGCCGCCATCACCGTGCTGCTGGAGGAGATCCGCGGCGAGAAGGCGCCCGCCACGCCCTACGACCCCCGTCGGGAGCGGATCGAGCAGCGGCGCCGTACGCAGGCACAGACCCAGACCCAGAGCCAGACCCAGAGCCAGACAGAGACGCAGGCAGGCTGGACGGCCGGCCGAGAAGGGGAGAACGGCACGTGAGCAAGCCCGTCAAGGCGGCCGTCTTCGGCACCGGATCCTGGGGCACCGCCTTCGGCATGGTCCTCGCCGACGCGGGCTGCGAGGTGACGCTCTGGGCGCGCCGCGCCGGCCTCGTCGACGCGGTCAACTCCACCCGGACCAACCCCGACTACCTCCCGGGCGTCGAGCTGCCCGAGAACCTGCGGGCCACCTCCGACCCCGCCGAGGCCGCGCGCGACGCCGACTTCACCGTCCTCGCCGTCCCCTCCCAGACCCTGCGCGCCAACCTCGCCGAGTGGCGCCCGCTGCTCGCCCCGGACACCGTCCTCGTCTCGCTGATGAAGGGCGTCGAACTCGGCACGACCATGCGGATGAGCGAGGTCGTCGAGGACGTCGCCAAGGTGGGCCGGGACCGCGTCGCCGTCGTCACCGGTCCCAACCTCGCGCGCGAGATCGCCTCGCGGATGCCGGCCGCGTCCGTCGTCGCCTGCACCGACGAGACCGTCGCCCGGCGTCTCCAGGCCGCCTGCCACACCCCGTACTTCCGCCCCTACACCAACACCGACGTGGTCGGCTGCGAGCTGGGCGGCGCCGTGAAGAACGTCATCGGACTGGCCGTCGGGATCGCCGACGGCATGGGCCTCGGCGACAACGCCAAGGGCTCGCTGATCACCCGGGGCCTCGCCGAGACCACCCGCCTCGGCCTCGCCATGGGAGCCGACCCGCTCACCTTCTCCGGCCTCGCCGGCCTCGGCGACCTGGTGGCGACCTGCTCCTCGCCGCTGTCCCGCAACCACACCTTCGGCACCAACCTGGGCAAGGGCATGACCCTCCAGGAGACCATCGCGGTCACCCGCCAGACCGCCGAGGGCGTCAAGTCCTGCGAGTCGGTGCTGGATCTGGCCCGCCGGCACGGAGTCGACATGCCCATCACCGAGACGGTCGTCGGCATCGTCCACGAGGGCAAGCCGCCGGTGGTGGCGCTGGAGGAACTGATGTCGCGCAGCGCGAAGCCGGAACGACGCTGAGCGATCCCCCTGAGTCGACGCTGTCTCCGGGCTCTACCACCGGGTACTCTCATCGCGATATGAGCACCGAGAACCTCCCCCAGAGCCCTGAGCAGCCGTCTCGCAAGCCGCGCGTGGCCGTCGTGTTCGGCGGGCGCAGCTCCGAACACGGGATCTCCGTGGTCACCGCCGGCGCCGTCCTCGCGGCCGTGGACCGGACCAAGTACGAGGTCCTGCCGATCGGCATCACCCAGGACGGCCGCTGGGCGCTCACCGCCGACGCGCCCGAGCGCATGGCGATCAGCGACCGCCGCACGCCGAGCGTCGAGGACCTGGCCGAGTCGCAGGAGGGCGGCGTGGTGCTCCCCGTCGACCCCGCGAACCGCGAAGTCGTCTACAGCGAGCCGGGATCGGTACCGAAGGCGCTCGGCGAGGTCGACGTCGTCTTCCCCGTGCTCCACGGCCCCTACGGCGAGGACGGCACCCTCCAGGGACTGCTGGAGCTGTCCGGGATCCCGTACGTGGGTTCGGGCGTGCTCGCCTCGGCCGTCGGCCAGGACAAGGAGTACATGAAGCGGGTGTTCACCTCCTTCGGGCTGAAGGTGGGCCCGTACCTGGTGATCCGGCCGCGCGAGTGGCAGCGGCACGAGTCCGCCGCCCGCAAGAAGATCATCGACTTCGCCGGCGAGCACGGCTGGCCGCTCTTCGTGAAGCCCGCGCGCGCGGGCTCCTCCATCGGCATCACCAAGGTCGACGACCTGTCGGGTCTCGACGAGGCGATCGCCGAGGCGCAGCGCCACGACCCGAAGATCCTCGTCGAGGCGGCCCTGCGGGGCCGCGAGATCGAGTGCGGCGTGCTGGAGTTCGAGGACGGGCCGCGGGCCTCCGTCCCGGCCGAGATCCCGCCGCCGGAGGCGCACGCCTACTACGACTTCGAGGCCAAGTACATCGACTCCACCCCCGGCATCGTCCCGGCGCCGCTGACGCCCGAGGAGACCGCGGAGGTGCGCCGGCTCGCGGTGGACGCCTTCGAGGCGGCCTCCTGCGAGGGGCTGGTCCGGGCGGACTTCTTCCTCACCGAGGACGGGGAGTTCGTGATCAACGAGATCAACACCATGCCGGGCTTCACGCCGATCTCCATGTACCCGCAGATGTGGCGGGCGACCGGCGTCGACTACCCGGAGCTGGTGGACCGGCTGCTGCAGTCGGCCCTGCGCAGGCCGACGGGCCTGCGCTGATCCGGCTCCCGCCGGTATGACCTAGTCGGCGATCCCTCCGGGGATCGCCTTCTTGATGGCGGCGGCCAGGTCGACGAGTGGTGCCATGCCGTTCCCCGTGCGGTCCTCGGGGATCGTGACCTCGACGTAGGCCCTGCGCAGCGTCGTGGTGAAGCGGAACGAGCCGTTCCCCTGCTTCTCCAGCAGCCAGCTGACCCCGTTCACCTCGACCCCGTCGGCCTGATCGTCGCTCATCTCGGCGGGCCGTTCGACACCGCAGCGCAGTATGATCGCCGGGTTCCCCCAGCCCGCGGTCAGCGGGGACGTGGGTGAGGGATCCCGTCGGCCGAGGTCGTCCACCTCGGACGGCAGCGCCTTGTCCAGGTTCCGGCACAGTTCGGTGACCGGGGCCGAGGGGCTGGGAACCGCCGCCGACGCGTCACCGTCTGCTGAGGAGCAGCCCACCGCAGCGAGCAGGAGGGCGAGCGACGGCGCAACGACCGGCCGGTGGCGGAGAAAGTTCACCGGCCCAGGGTAGACGGGGGCTACAGATGCACGACCGGGCAGGTCAGGGTACGGGTGATCCCGTCCACCTGCTGGACCTTGGCGACCACCATGCGGCCGAGGTCATCGACCGTGTCGGCCTGGGCCCGCACGATCACGTCGTAGGGCCCCGTCACGTCCTCGGCCTGGACGACCCCGGGGATCTTGCTGATCGTCTCGGCGACGGTCGACGCCTTGCCGACCTCCGTCTGGATCAGGATGTACGCCTGTACCACGGAACCTCCAGGGCGGCCACGAGGATCATGTGGGGAAAAGGAACGCCACGGTATCGCGTCGCCGCTCGCCGCGGGGAGACCTGCGGGGACCACGGATCGCGCGCCGGGGTGCGGGCAGGACAGAAGTTGACGGCCTCCTCGACCGTATCGAGGACACTGGTGGCGCGCGACCGGGCACGGACAGGGACAGAAGGGGAGCCAGGACGATGAAGGGCACGGTCGGTGAGCTCGGGGAGTTCGGGCTCATCAGGGAGCTCACCTCCCGTCTCACCACCACCCCGGCGGTCCGGGTCGGCCCCGGCGACGACGCCGCGGTGGTCGCCGCACCCGACCGACGGGTCGTGGCCACTACCGACATCCTGGTGGAGGGCCGGCACTTCCGCCGCGACTGGTCCACCGCCTACGACGTCGGCCGCAAGGCCGCCGCACAGAACCTCGCCGACATCGCCGCGATGGGCGCCGTGCCGACCGCCGTGCTGCTCGGCCTCGTCGTGCCCGCCGAACTGCCGGTGACCTGGCCGACCGAACTGATGGACGGCCTGCGGGACGAGTGCCAGGTCGCCGGGGCCGCGGTCGTCGGCGGTGACGTCGTCCGCGGCGACACCATCATGGTGTCGATCACCGCGCTCGGCGACCTGCGCAACCAGGAGCCGATCACCCGGGCCGGCGCCCAGCCCGGCGACCTGGTGGCGGTCACCGGCTGGCTGGGCTGGTCCGCCGCCGGGTACGCGGTCCTCTCCCGCGGTTTCCGCTCCCCGCGCGCCTTCGTCGAGGCCCACCGCCGTCCCGAACCCCCGTACCACGCGGGCCCGGCGGCCGCCGCGCTCGGCGCGACGGCCATGTGCGACGTGAGCGACGGGCTGATCGCCGACCTCGGGCACATCGCCGAGGCGAGCAAGGTCCGCATCGACATCCGGTCCGGCGCGATCGACATCCCCACGCAGATGAACGACATCGGCCAGGCCGTCGGCGTCGACCCCATCCAGTGGGTGCTGACCGGGGGAGAGGACCACGCGATCGTGGCGACCTTCCCGCCGGACGTGAAGCTGCCGGCCCGCTGGAAGGTGATCGGCGAGGTCCTCAACCCCTCCGCGCTGCCCCAGGTGACGGTCGACGGGGCCCCCTGGACCAGCAAGGGCGGCTGGGACCACTTCGGGAGCATAGAGTCATGAGCGCCCTTCCCCGTGTGCTGACCGTCGCCGGCTCCGACTCCGGTGGAGGCGCGGGCATCCAGGCGGACCTGAAGACCATGCTCGCGCTCGGCGTGCACGGCATGAGCGTGGTCACCGCCGTCACCGCCCAGAACTCCCTCGGGGTGCAGGGCGCCTGGGAGCTGCCCGCCGAGGCGGTGCGGGCCCAGTACCGCAGCGTCGTCGACGACATCGGCGTCCAGGCCGTGAAGACCGGGATGCTCGCCTCCGCCGAACTCGTCGAGACGGTGGCCGGATTGCTCGCCGGCACGGACGCGCCGGCCGTCGTCGACCCGGTGGGCGTCTCCAAGCACGGCGACCCGCTGCTGGCGGCCTCCGCGCTGGACTCCGTCCGCACCAGGCTGCTGCCGGTCGCGACCGTCGCCACCCCGAACCTCGACGAGGTGGCGCAGCTCACGGGCGTGCGGGTCACCTCGGAGCGGGAGCTGCCCGAGGCCGCGGCCGCCGTGCTGGCGTACGGGCCGCGGTGGGTGCTGATCAAGGGCGGTCATCTCTCCGGCGACGCCGTCGACCTGCTCACCGACGGCTCCGAGGAGCACTGGCTGCGCGCTCCCCGGCACGACAACCGGCACACCCACGGCACCGGCTGCACCCTGGCGTCGGCGATCGCGTCGCAGTTGGCGCGGGGGCAGGCCGTGCCGGAGGCGGTGACGGCGGCCAAGCGGTACGTCACCGGGGCGATCGCGGCGGGGTTCGCCCTGGGCGGGGGCATCGGGCCGGTGGACCACGGCTGGGAGCTCACCCGGCGGGCGGGGACGCCCGGGGGCTGAGGTCCGTCGGGGGAACGTGTCGTTCCGGACGGCCTGTCGTCACAGCATGTCGTCAGGTACAGAACACCGTCAGGTACAGCAGAAAGCCGGCCCACACGAGGTGGACCGGCTTTGTGCAGCGAACCGGCAGTGGCCGCGCGCTCAGCTGAGCGTCAGCGCGAGACCTTGCCGGCCTTGATGCACGAGGTGCAAGCGTTCACGCGCTTCGGCGTCCCGCCCACCACGGTACGCACACGCTGGATGTTCGGGTTCCAGCGACGGGACGTACGGCGGTGCGAGTGCGAGATGTTGTTGCCGAAGCCCGGCCCCTTGCCGCAGACGTCGCAGTTGGCAGCCACGGGTCACTCCAAAGACTTCAGATGCACTTACGGTTGATCCCGGCATGCCGGGATCGAGATCGATGGGATCAGAGATCTGAGTGGCGGTGCCAGGGGGGATGGCCCGATCAGGATCGGGCAACCGGAGCAGCATACAACGACTGCGCCAGTGCAACGAAACTACCATGGCCGACCCTGGGCCGGTGCCCGGCCCTCTTCCGGTGGACACCCGCCCACGGTCTACGCTGCGTCCCAGTCCAGCAGCTCAAGGAGGCGCAGGTGCCGCAGGTGCCGCAGACATTCCTCGATGCTCTCGCGGTGCGCACCTGGTGCGGTCTGGCGCTGCGCGCGCTGGGACGGGACCGCGAGGAGATCGACGCGATCAACGTCTATCCCGTCGCGGACGGGGACACCGGCACCAACCTGTACCTGACCGTCGAGTCGGCGGCGACCGCCGTCGAGGCCGTGTTCGCCGGGTACGAGGCCGGCTCGGCGGCCGCCGGGAAGCCCTCCCTCGCCGACGCCGTCCGCGCGATGGCGCACGGCGCGCTCATAGGCGCGCGCGGGAACTCCGGGACGATCCTCGCGCAGCTGCTGCGCGGCATGGCCCAGGTGCTCGCCGAGGGGGATCCCCCTCATACGGACGCCGCGGGACTTCGGCTGGCCCTGCGGCACGCCTCCGACTCCGCCCGGCAGGCCGTGGCCCACCCGGTCGAGGGCACCGTCCTGTCGGTGGCCTCGGCCGCCGCCGACGCGGCGGGCGGGACCGGGGGCGACTGCGGGACGGTGGCCCGGGCGGCCCACCGGGGGGCGTGCGCGGCGCTCGCCGCGACCCCGGGCCAGCTGGCCGTCCTAGAGCGTGCCGGGGTCGTCGACGCGGGCGGGCGGGGGCTGGTGACGGTGCTCTCGGCGCTGGTGGAGACGCTGACGGGGGAGCGGCCGGGCACCTTCGCCACAGCCCCGTCCACCGCAACCACTTCTCCCTCCACCGCAACCGCCACCGTGGGCCCCACCGGGGGCGGCGGCTGCGCGGAGACCGCAGCGGGCGACGGCCCCGCCTTCGAGGTCATCTACCTCCTGGAGGCGTCCGACACGGCCGTGGACCGGTTGCGGGAACGGCTCGACGCGCTCGGCGACTCGCTCGTCGTGGTCGGCGGCGACGGACTGTGGAACGTCCACGTGCACGTCGACGACGCCGGCGCCGCCGTGGAGGCGGGTGTCGAGGCCGGCCGGCCCCACCGCATCCGCATCACGCACTTCGGCGCCGGCGACGCGCACACCCGCGGAGCCGACCGCCCGGCCCGCGACCGCGCCGAGCGGGCGGTCGTCGCCGTCGTCCCCGGCGAGGGCCTGGCCGGGCTGTACGCCGAGGCCGGCGCGACCACGGTCCTCGCCCGGCCCGGGGAGCCCCCCGCGAGCGGTGAACTCGTCGAGGCCGTACGGCGCGCCCACGCGCGCGAGGTCGTCCTGCTGCCCAACGACCCCGACCTGCGCCACACCGCGGCCGCCGCGGCCGAGCAGGTCCGCTCGGAGGGCGTCCGGGTGGCCCTCATCCCGACCCGGTCCGCGGTCCAGGGGATCGCCGCGCTCGCCGTGCACGAGCCGGACCGCCGGTTCGACGAGGACGTCGTGTCGATGACCTCGGCGGCCGGCGCCACCCGCCACGCCGAGGTCGCCGTCGCCGAGCGCCAGTCGTGGACCATGGCCGGCATCTGCCAGGCCGGTGACGTCCTCGGGCTCGTCGACGGTGACGTGGCCGTCATCGGCGCCGACGTCACCGCCACCGCCGAGACCGTCCTGGACCGCATGCTCGCCGCGGGCGGGGAGCTCGTCACCCTGGTGCTCGGCGACGAGGCCCCCGAGGGCATCGCCGAGCACCTGCGCACCCGGGTGCGGGAGAGGTACCTCGCCGTCGACACGGTGGTGTACCGCGGCGGACGGCAGGGCGCGCTCCTGCTGATCGGCGTCGAGTAGCGAAGGCCCCGCCCCGGCGGCCCGGCTCGGACGCCCCCGCTCCACCGGTCTGCTCAGTCCGTCGCCTGCTCCTCCACCACCTGCAACAACTGCTCCGCCTCCGCCCGCCGCGCCCGTACGGTCTCGTCGGCCCCGCCGTCGGCGTCCGCGGCGTCCGCGTACGCCCGGAGCACCGCACGCGCGCGTGCCGCCGCCTGCGCCGGACGGCCCAGGTCGGTCTCCAGCCAGCCCGCGGCCAGCTCGGCGCCGGTGCGGGCGTGCGGCGGGGTGCCGTCGTCCAGGGAGACGAACACCGCGACCGCCCGCGTCATCTGCCCCAGGGCCTCCTCCAGCGTGGCCCGGATGGAGTCGTCGTCGGCGTCCTCCGCCGCCGAGCGGGCGAGCAGGTCTCCGAACTGGCGGTGGGTGTGGCCGAGTTCGTCGACGAGCCGCAGGCGGGTCTCCTCGTCCTCTGTCCCGCCCAGCGCGTCCGCGCACTCCTCGACGGCGGCCGTCATCAGCGCCCGCGCCGCGTCCGGACCGTCCTCCGTGCGCAGCGCCAGCCACGCGCGGGCGCGCAGCGAGCGGACCAGGCCGTGGACGTTGCCGAGGCCACGCCACAGTTCGCCCGCGCGCGCGTAGGCCCGGTCCGCGTCGGCGGGCAGGCCGGCCTGGCCGAGGGACTCGGCGGCCAGGTGCGCCAGGGTGGCGTGGTCGTGCTGCTCGGGCCAGTGCCGGGCCGTCTCGGCGGCCTGGAGCCGGCGTTCGGCGGCGGCCCGGTGCTCGCCGAGCTCGCTCAGACAGTCACCGAGCCACCACTGCGTCTGGACGACGACCCCGTCGCCGTGCGTGTCGGCCCGCAGATCGGCCAGCGCCGACTCCAGTACCTCGGCCGCCTCCGCCCAGCGGCCCTGCCGCACCAGCAGCCCGCCCAACTGGTGCCGCGCCCACGCGCCGAGCGTCGGGCCCTCGCCCGCCGCGTCGGCCCAGTGCGCCGCCTCCAGCGCGTGCTCCGCGGCCTCCCCGCCCCGCCCCCGGCCGCAGACGACCTCGGCGAGCTGGAGGTGCAGCTGGGCCCGTCCCACCGGCTCCAGATGGGTGCCGCCGTGCTCCAGGGCGGCCCGCAGCGCCCGCTCCGCCTCCACCAGGTCGCCCAGCTGGTGCGCCAGCCCGGCCAGCCGGGCCTCGTACTCCACGGCGAACCACGGCAGCCCCGCCGCGACGAACTCCGCCGCGGCCCCGGCGAACAGCTCCGCGCCCCGCTCGGCGTCCCCCGAACGCGCCGCCAGCTCCGCGAGCATCGCGTGCCCCTCGGCGACCCGCGCGGCCAGCCGTACGTCGTCCCCGGCCCGCCCCTCGACGAGCGCCAGCACCTCCCGTACGGCCGCCTCGGCCTCCGTCCGCACCCGCTCCGGCAGGGGCCCCTCGGCCGCCTGGACGCGGCGCATCAGGATCCGGGCACGGCCCATGAGGACGCCCGCCGCCTGCGGTATCCCCGTGCCGCCCTCGGCGTACAGCGCGAGGACCCGGTCGTAGGGACCGGCGACCGCCGCGACCGCCCCGTCGACGTCCCCGGCGAGCGCGCGGACGTACGCGGCACGCGCGTGTGCCGCCAGGGCCTCCCCGGGGTCGCCCGCCTCCTCGTACAGCTCCGCCGCCCGCTCGAACGTCTCGGCGCCCTGCGGACCGAGCCCCATCGCCTCGTGGTCGGCGATCTCCGCGCGGTCGCGTGCGTCCAGCTCCGCCCCCTCGGCGGCGCGCGCCACCGCCGCCCACGCCTCCACGGCGTGCGGCAGCAGGCCGTCCGACAACCGCCGCGCCTCGGCGAGCAGACCGGGCAGACCCGGCGGGCGGGACGGGCCGGCTTCCTCGACGGGCCCGGCCGCGCCCTCCGCGCCGGCCGGGGCCCCGGGCCCGGCCGCCGTCGCCGGGCGCACCGCCCGCACCCCCAGCGGCAGCCGCTGGGCCAACGGGCGCTGCGCCATCCGCGCGCGGGCCCGCTCACTCACGTACGACGTGCCGTTGCGGTCGTCGAAACGCGCGGCCAGCGCCAGGGCCTCCCCGCGCGCGTGGGCGGCGAGACCCCTCGCGGTCCACGTCCGCCCGGCCGGCCCGGGCACCCGCTGGTCACCGAGACCGAGAGCGCACAGCCGCTCCATGAGCAGCGCGACCACGCTCAGGAACTCCAGCCTGCTGCGCGGATGTCCCTCGTCCGTGAAGTACGCGGGCCGCTCCGCCAGCAGCTCCAGGCCCCGCGCCTCGTTGCCGGTCAGTGCACAGAACTCCACGTGGTCGGCGTACGCGCTGCGCATGCTCTCCATGGTCCGCACCAGCCGGAAGCCCCGCAGGTGGTGGGCGCGCGCCTCCTCCAGCCGGCCCAGCCGCAACAGCGGCACCAGGGACGACGCGAGCACGGTGTGCGGCTCGTGCGCACAGCTGTAGACGCCCTCCAGGACCGGCGCCCACAGCTCGAGGGCCTCCGCGTCCCGGCCCCGCTCCGCCCGCCACCAGCCCTGGCCGTGCAGCTCGCACGCGTGGCAGTCGGCCATGGTGTCGCGGTCCGCGGCCAGCCAGGCGGCGAACGCCCGCTCGGCCCGCTCGACGTCCCCCACGTGCGCGGCCACGCTGAACTCGGCGCCGCGCACCGCCCGCTCCGAGTGCCCGGCGAGCCGGTAGCGGTGCTCCATCTCGCCCAGCCACTTCTCCACGGACGCCAGCGGGACGTGCGGCTGGTCGAGCATGCCGGCCGACACCCACTTGAAGACCCAGTGCAGCGAGTGCGCCTCGTACTCGTCGAAGTCCTCCGGCCGCTCGTCCCACATGCGCAGCAGCCGCGCGAACGGGACGAACATCTTGTCCTTCTCGGAGCTGTAGTTGTAGACCTTCAGCTGGTGCCCGAGCGCCTCGATCACGGCGAGCGGGATGTTCAGCCTCTCGGCCTCCCCGAGCAGCTGTTCCGCGCGCGCGTTGCGGGCCGGACCCTCGGGCTGTTCGGAGTTCTCCGCCATCGCCCGGCGAAGCGCGTCGAAGTCCGTGATCCCCGTCATCAGTGGCCGTCCTCCCCTTGTGCGGAGCCCCCCGGTGCGGAGCCCCCGTGCGTGGCCCACTCCAGAAGGCCGATGAACGCGCGGTTCAGGAGCGCGGAGTCGGCCGGCCTGAGCGGCCGCTGCGCCATCAGCAGCGCCTGTCCGTACAGCGACTCCGTCGCGGTGCCGATCAGCTCCGTGTCACGCAGGGAACTGATCCGGCGGATCAGCGGGTTGAGGTGGTTGAGCACCAGACGCGCGCGCGGGGCGCTGCCGCGCAGCGACCCCAGGATGCCCGCCCACAGGTCGTCGGCCCCCGCCTCCGCCTCCGCCCGCGCCTGCTCGTGCCGGGCCGCCCGGTCGTCCAGGTGCAGCGCCGGCACGGACAGGGGGTGGAAGGCACGCAGGACGACATCGCAGCCCAGCGGGTCGAGCCGGGCCCGCGCGGCCGCCAGGAAGCCGGAGAGCGCCAGCTCCTCCGCCGGGTCCACGGCGTCCAGGTGCGCGGTCACCGTGTCCGCGTCCAGCTCGGCGACCACCGTCCCCGGCCGCACCGACGGCAGCGCCTCGACCAGCTCGCTGTCGTAGGTGTAGCCGCCGTTGACCACCCCGACGCCCTGCGCCGACGCGATCGGCGCGACCTGGCGGTACTCCTCCACGGTCCGGGTGAAGTGCACCACCGGGTGCCGCTGCGCGAACTCCTCCAGCGACAGCCGCCCGTCGGTCGTCTCGAACGGCAGCCACGGCAGCATCGTGCGCAGCATCTCCCCGTCGTGCCGCGCCAGGGACTTCACCCCCAGGTGGTGCACGGCCAGGAAGGCCGCGAGCCGCTCCGGATCACCGGCGGCCAAGCCCGTCAGCCAGGACCTGATCCGCTCACCCAGCGCCTCCCGCACGGCCGCCAGCGTCTCGTCCTCGTACAGGGACTCGCGCGAGGCCGTGGGCCGCAGACTGTCGGTGTCCAGCACGCAGCGCACGAAGAACGCCCAGTCCGGCAGCAGCTGTTCGGCCCGCTCGGTCAGCAGCATGCCCTTCAGGTGCACGCGGTGGCCCGCCCGCTGCGCCGGACTGACCGCCGCCGGCAGCACGTACGCCACCCCGCGGATCCCCGCCAGCGGCACGTTCAGCTCGATCGAGTCCAGCGGTGCGAAACCGAACAGCTCGTGGCAGTGCCGGGCCAGCGCCGCCCGCCGGCCGGCCGGGGAGGGGTACGGCCGGTCCCAGGGCGCCGGCAGGTCGGTGACCGCCTCGTCGCCCACCCGGACGTCGTAGGGCAGCAGCGAGCCGAAGTCCCGGGCCAGTTGCCGGACCCGCCGCTCGGTGAGCCACTCCCCGGCCCCCGCCCGCGCCACCAGGTGCACGGTGGTGCCCGGCTCCGGACGCTCCTCGTCGGGCAGCGTCCGCACGGTGTACGAGCCGTCGTCCCGGGCCGTCCACTCCACCGGCGGCGCGTCCGGCGTGCGCGCGCTGCGGCTGACCACCCGGATCCGCTCGGCGACCACGAAACACGCCAGGAGTCCGATGCCGAACTGCCCGAGGAAGTCCGAGCGGGCCTCCTGCACCCCCTCGGCCCGCTTGGAACTGCGCCCGATGGTCGCCAGCAGGCTGTGCACGTCGGCCTCCGTGAGACCGACACCGGAGTCCTCCACCCGCAGCCGGTCACCCGACGCGAACAGCCGCACCCGCGCCGGCGCGCCGGGCTCCTCGGCCCGCCGGGCGGTGATCGCGTCCACGGCGTTCTGGAGCAGTTCGCGCAGGTAGACCCTGGGACTGGAGTAGAGGTGATGGGAGAGCAGGTCCACCAGACCACGCAGGTCGACCTGGAACGTATGAGGAGACGGTGATGCCTGGGATGACTGTGAGGTCTGGGAGTCCATCGCGTCAGCGCCGCGGGGTGGGGGAGGGTCGACGGCGCGGGGTCGGGCGGTCCCTGTGGGGCGGTGACCGCGGGGGATGGCCGGAGCGCGCCATCCTAGAGCCCCAACGAGCCGTCTGACCAGGGGTTTCAAGCCACGTATACGGCAATGTCAGTGGTGTGGTGTGCAATGGATCTCGTGCCCGCACTCGAAGAACCACTGAAAAGCGTGCTCGGCCCACCCACCGCGAAGGTGATGGCCGAGCACCTCGGCCTGCACACCGTCGGCGACCTCCTGCACCACTACCCGCGCAGATACGAGGAGCGGGGCCAGCTCACCCACCTCGCCGACCTCCCCATGGACGAGCACGTCACGGTGGTCGCCCAGGTCGCCGACGCCCGCCTGCACACCTTCGCCTCCGCCAAGGCCCCCCGCGGCAAGGGCCAGCGCCTCGAGGTCACCATCACGGACGGCAGCGGCCGCCTCCAGCTGGTCTTCTTCGGCAACGGCGTCCACAAGCCCCACAAGGAGCTCCTGCCGGGCACCCGCGCGCTGTTCGCGGGCAAGGTCTCCGTCTTCAACCGCCGCCTCCAGCTGGCCCACCCGGCCTACGAACTGCTGCGCGACCCGGAAGACACCGGCGACGCCGTCGAGACCTGGGCGGGCGCCCTCATCCCGATCTACCCCGCCACCGCCAAACTGGAGTCCTGGAAGATCGGCAAGGCGGTCCAGACGGTCCTGCCCAGCGCCCAGGAGGCCCTCGACCCCCTCCCCGGCACCCTCCGCGAGGGCCGCGGCCTGGTCTCCCTCCCCGAGGCACTGCTCAAGATCCACCGCCCGCACACCAAGGCCGACATCGCCGACGCCCGCGCCCGGCTGAAGTGGGACGAGGCCTTCGTCCTCCAGGTCGCCCTCGCCCGCCGCCGCCACGCCGACGGCCAACTCCCCGCGGTCCCGCGCCAACCCCGCCCCGACGGCCTCCTCACCGCCTTCGACGACCGCCTCCCCTTCACCCTCACCGAGGGCCAGCGGAAGGTGTCCAAGGAGATCTTCGACGACCTGGCCACGGAGCATCCGATGCACCGGCTGCTCCAGGGGGAGGTCGGATCGGGGAAGACCATGGTCGCCCTCCGCGCCATGCTCGCCGTCGTCGACGCCGGCGGACAGGCCGCCATGCTGGCCCCCACCGAGGTCCTCGCCCAGCAACACCACCGCTCCGTCGTGGAGATGATGGGCGACCTGGCCGAGGGCGGCATGCTGGGCGGCACCGAGCACGCCACCAAGGTGGTGCTGCTCACCGGGTCGATGGGCGCGGCCGCGCGCCGGCAGGCGCTGCTCGACCTCGTCACCGGGGAGGCCGGCATCGTCATCGGCACCCACGCGCTGATCGAGGACAAGGTCGCCTTCCACGACCTGGGCCTGGTCGTCGTCGACGAACAGCACCGCTTCGGCGTCGAGCAGCGCGACGCCCTGCGCGGCAAGGGCAAACAGCCCCCGCACCTGCTCGTCATGACCGCCACGCCCATCCCGCGCACGGTCGCCATGACCGTCTTCGGCGACCTGGAGACCTCGGTCCTCGACCAGCTCCCGGCCGGCCGTTCACCCATCGCCAGCCATGTCGTCCCCGCCGCCGACAAGCCCCACTTCCTCTCCCGCGCGTGGGAGAGGGTCCGCGAGGAGGTGGCGGGCGGCCACCAGGCCTACGTCGTCTGCCCGCGCATCGGCGACGAGGAGGACGACCCGCGCAAGTCCAGGAAGAAGTCCGCCGAGGACGAGGACGGCAAGCGCCCGCCGCTCGCCGTCCTCGACGTGGCCGACGAGCTCGCCAAGGGACCCCTCCACGGCCTGCGGATCGAGGTCCTGCACGGCAGGATGCCCCCCGACGACAAGGACGCCGTCATGCGCCGCTTCGCCGCCGGCGACACCGACGTCCTCGTCGCCACCACCGTCATCGAGGTCGGCGTCAACGTCCCGAACGCCACCGCGATGGTGATCATGGACGCCGACCGCTTCGGCGTCTCCCAGCTCCACCAGCTGCGCGGCCGCGTCGGACGCGGCTCGGCACCCGGCCTGTGCCTGCTGGTCACCGAGGCCCCGGAGGCCGCCGACGCCCGGCGCCGGCTCGGCGCGGTCGCCTCCACCCTCGACGGCTTCGAGCTCTCCCGCATCGACCTCGAACAGCGCCGCGAGGGCGACGTCCTCGGCCAGGCCCAGTCCGGCGCCCGCTCCAGCCTGCGCGTCCTCGCCGTCATCGAGGACGAGGAGGTCATCGCCGAGGCCCGCCAGGAGGCCACGGCGATCGTCGCGGCCGACCCGGAACTCACCGGCCTCCCGGGCCTGCGCACCGCCCTGGCCGCGCTGTTGGACGAGGAGAGGGAGCAGTACCTGGAGAAGGGCTGACAGACTGGGACAGGTCACCGCTCGGGCACCCGTCCGAGCCGTTCGAGCACACCGAGAAGGACCCGAGATGACCCGCGTGATCGCCGGCGCAGCCGGCGGACGCCGCCTGGCCGTCCCGCCAGGGAGCGGCACCCGCCCCACCTCCGACCGCGCACGAGAGGGTCTCCTCTCCACCTGGCAGTCCCTCCTCGGCGGCCCCCTGGACGGCGAACGCGTCCTCGACCTCTACGCCGGCTCGGGCGCCGTCGGCCTGGAGGCGCTCTCCCGCGGCGCCGGGCACGTCCTGCTCGTGGAGGCCGACGCCCGCGCCGCCCGCACCGTCCGGGAGAACGTCCGCAGCCTCGGCCTGCCCGGAGCCGAGGTCCGCGCGGGCAAGGCCCGCCAGATCATCCAGACGCCCCCGCCCGCCCCGTACGACCTGGTCTTCCTCGACCCCCCGTACGCCGTCTCCGACGACGATCTTCGGGAGATTCTGCTCACACTCCGCTCCGAGGGGTGGCTCGCGCCGGAAGCCCTCGTCACCGTGGAGCGCAGCACCAGAGGCGGTGCTTTCGGCTGGCCCGACGGCTTTGAGGAGATCCGGTCCCGTCGCTACGGCGAGGGAACGTTTTGGTACGGTCGCGCCGCCTCTACGTGCGAAGACGCACGATGACCGGACCGGAGAGCGAGGGATCACAAGTGCGCCGCGCCGTCTGTCCCGGGTCGTTCGACCCGATCACCAACGGACACCTCGACATCATCTCCCGCGCCTCCCGCCTCTACGACGAGGTCTACGTCGCGGTGATGATCAACAAGGCCAAGAAGGGCCTGTTCGAGATCGACGAACGGATCGACCTGATCCGCGAGGTGACCTCCGAGTACGGGAACGTCCGCGTCGAGGCCTTCCACGGCCTCCTCGTCGACTTCTGCAAGGAGCGCGAGATCCCGGCCATCGTCAAGGGCCTGCGCGCGGTCAGCGACTTCGACTACGAGCTCCAGATGGCCCAGATGAACAACGGCCTCTCGGGCGTCGAGACGCTCTTCGTGCCCACCAACCCCACCTACAGCTTCCTCTCCTCCTCTCTGGTCAAGGAGGTCGCCACCTGGGGCGGCGACGTCTCGCACCTGGTGCCCCCGGTGGTCCTGGAGGCCCTCGGCAAGCGCCTGCGCGCCACCTGATGGGGCTACAGTCGTCCCGTCCGTCTCCAACACAGCTGTAGAGAGTGGCGAGCAACCGGTGGACGTGCAGAAGAAGCTCGACGAGATCGTCACGGCGGTCTCCAGCGCCCGATCCATGCCGATGTCGGCCTCGTGCGTGGTCAACCGCGCGGATCTGCTCGCCCTGCTGGAGGAGGTGCGCGCGGCCCTGCCCGACTCCCTCGCCGAGGCCCGGGAACTGATCGGCGGTCGCGAGCAGATGGTCGAGCAGGCCCGCCAGGAGGCCGAGCGGATCATCGAGACCGCGCACGCCGAACGCGGCTCCCTCATCTCCGACACCGAGATCGCCCGCCGCTCCCAGGCCGAGGCCGACCGCATCCTCGCCGAGGCCCGCGCCGAGGCCGAGGAGGTCCGCGCCGAGGCCGACGACTACGTCGACTCCAAGCTCGCCAACTTCGAGGTCGTCCTCACCAAGACGCTGGGCTCCGTCGGCCGCGGCCGCGAGAAGCTCCTCGGCACGGGGTCCGGCGTCGACGAGAACGGCTACGAGGACGAGGACGCCCCCGAGCGCAGCCACGACCCCGAGACCCTGCGCCGCGACGCCGACGCCTACGTCGACGCCAAGCTGGGCGCCTTCGAGGCGGTCCTGGCCAAGACGCTGGAGGCCGTCGGCCGGGGCCGCCAGAAGCTGCACGGCCGGATCGCCACCGACGACCTCGGCGCCCTGGCCGACGACACCACGACCTACCAGCACTCCTCCGACGCCGACTACCTCGCCGACCTGGCCGCCCTCGCCGAGCGGGACACCCCGGCCGAGCAGCCGGCGCAGCCCCAGCAGCAGTACGACCAGCAGGCCGCCCAGCCCCAGCCCGCGTACGGCTACCAGCAGCAGGACCCCTACGGCGGCTACCAGCAGCAGACCTACGGCGGCCAGCAGGACCCCTACGGCTACCCGCAGGCCGACCCGTACGCGCCCGGCTACGCCGCGGCCGGCGGCGCCCCCTTCCAGGGCTACGACGCCCACCAGGCGCCGTACGACCCGAACCAGGCGGCCCAGCAGTCCCCGCACATCCCGCAGCAGCAGGACGGGCACGTCCCGCAGCAGGACGCGTACGCGCTCGACGAGACCAGCCTCTTCGACACGAGCATGATCAGCGCCGAGCAGCTGCGCGCCTACGAACAGGGCCGCGGACTGTGACGGACGGGCCCGCGGCACCGGATCGGTCCGTGACGGCGAAGGCGGCGGACACCGGATTGGGCTGAGAGCGAAAGCTCCAGTATCCTGGCTCTTCGGTCGCGTGTGCGCTTCGCTGACTCCGCAGACGTCCGCGATCGTCGCTGCCCGGAACACCGGAGGGCAGCACCCTCGTCAGCTCGGAAGATCGAAAGCAGGAATGGCACCCAACGCCCGCCTCGACCACCGCAACCCCCTCGTGTTCGACACACACGAGCTGGGTCGGCGGCCAGGTGCGCTGCAGCGCCTGACCCGTACGATCGACGCCCCCCGGGACTTCGGTGTCCAGGGAGTCATCGGAGTGCCGGAAGGCGCCCCGGTGGAGCTGGAGCTCCGCCTCGAGTCGGTCATGGAAGGGGTGCTCGTCACAGGCACCGCCCGTGCACGGGCCGAGGGGGAGTGCGTAAGGTGTCTGGAGCCGCTGGAGCTCACGCTCGAAGCGGACTTCCAGGAGATGTTCTCGTACCCTGACGCCGACGACCGGGGCCGCGTGAAGGCGGAACCGGCCGACGACGCCGAGGACGACGAGGACAGGCTCTTTCTCGAGGACGGCCTGTTCGACCTCGAACCCGTGCTGCGTGATGCGGTGGTGCTCGCACTGCCGATGCAGCCGGTGTGCCAGGACGACTGCCCCGGCCTGTGCTCCGAGTGCGGAGCACGGCTCGCGGACGACCCGGACCACCACCATGACGCCGTCGACATCCGTTGGGCGGCATTGCAGGGACTCGCCGGTTCACTCGGAGACGGCGAGAAGGACGAGATGAGCGGCGGCGCGCTTCCTTCAGCGCACGCCGACGAGAAGCAGGAGAAGTAGCCGTGGCTGTTCCGAAGCGGAAGATGTCGCGCAGCAACACGCGCCACCGCCGGTCGCAGTGGAAGGCTGCGGTCCCCACCCTGGTTGCGTGCGAGCGCTGCCACGAGCCCAAGCAGCAGCACATCGCGTGCCCGTCGTGCGGCACCTACAACAAGCGCCAGGTCCTCGAGGTCTGAGCGGCTGGTGAGAGGCTTCATGTCTGACGCCAAGGCGGACTCGACCGCCAGGAAGAAGGCGGACACCACGGCCTCGTCCCACACGCTTCTGGAAGGGCGGCTCGGCTACCACGTCGAGTCCGCCCTTCTGGTGCGTGCGCTGACCCACCGCTCCTACGCGTACGAGAACGGCGGTCTGCCGACGAACGAGCGGCTGGAGTTCCTCGGGGACTCCGTGCTCGGCCTCGTCGTCACGGACACGCTGTACCGCACCCACCCCGACCTGCCCGAGGGCCAACTGGCCAAGCTGCGGGCCGCGGTGGTCAACTCGCGTGCGCTGGCGGAGGTCGGTCGCGGCCTCGACCTGGGCTCCTTCATCCGGCTGGGCCGCGGTGAAGAGGGCACGGGCGGCCGGGACAAGGCGTCCATCCTCGCCGACACCCTGGAAGCGGTGATCGGCGCGGTCTATCTCGACCAGGGCCTCGACGCGGCCTCCGAACTGGTGCACCGCCTGTTCGACCCGCTGATCGAGAAGTCCTCCAACCTCGGTGCCGGCCTGGACTGGAAGACCAGCCTCCAGGAGCTCACCGCGACCGAGGGGCTCGGCGTGCCCGAGTACCTGGTCACGGAGACCGGTCCCGACCACGAGAAGACCTTCACTGCTGCTGCCCGCGTCGGAGGCGTCTCGTACGGCACCGGCACCGGCCGCAGCAAGAAGGAGGCGGAGCAGCAGGCCGCCGAGTCCGCGTGGCGGTCCATCCGGGCCGCGGCGGACGAGCGGGCCGAGGAGGCCACCACCCTCCAGGCCGTCGACGGCAGCGCGGACCCCGAGTCCGCCTCCGCCTGAGCCGCGGGTCCGCCCGCGGCGCACCGACGTACAGCGCGACCGAGCGCCCGCCCCGCTCCGGGGCGGGCGCTCGGCTCGTGCGGAGCCACACTCGTACAGAGGGAATGACAGGGAGACCATGCCCGAGCTGCCCGAGGTCGAGGTCGTCCGGCGCGGCCTGGAGCGGTGGGTCGCCCACCGCACGGTCGCCGAGGCGGAGGTGCTGCACCCGCGCGCCGTACGCCGTCACCTCGCCGGCGCCGACGACTTCACGCACCGCCTCAAGGGCCACCGCGTCGGCGTGCCCAGCCGTCGCGGCAAGTACCTCTGGCTGCCGCTGGAGGACACCGACCGGGCGATCCTCGCCCACCTGGGCATGAGCGGTCAGCTCCTGGTGCAGCCGCAGGGGTCGCCCGACGAGAAGCACCTGCGCATCCGCGTCCGCTTCGCCGACGCCCTCGCCACCGAGCTCCGCTTCGTCGACCAGCGCACCTTCGGCGGGCTGTCGCTGCACGACACCGCACCGGACGGCCTGCCCGACGTCATCGCGCACATCGCCCGCGACCCCCTCGACCCGCTGTTCGACGACGAGGCCTTCCACCGGGCGCTGCGCCGGAAGCGGACGACGATCAAGCGGGCGCTGCTCGACCAGTCCCTGATCAGCGGCGTCGGCAACATCTACGCGGACGAGGCCCTGTGGCGCTCCCGCCTCCACTACGACCGCCCGACCGCGACCCTCACCCGTCCCCGCACGACCGAACTCCTCGGACACGTCCGGGACGTGATGAACGCCGCCCTCGCCGTCGGCGGCACCAGCTTCGACAGCCTGTACGTCAACGTCAACGGAGAGTCCGGCTACTTCGACCGGTCGCTGGACGCCTACGGGCGTGAGGATCTGCCCTGCAAGCGCTGCGGCACACCGATGCGCCGGCGGCCGTGGATGAACCGGTCCAGCTACTTCTGCCCGAAGTGTCAGCGGCCGCCGCGCGTCTCGTCGTAGCGCGAGCGGGCCGCGAGGACGTCGTCCATGCGGCCCTCCACCAGGTGGATCAGCCCGAGCAGCCGCTCGGTCACCTCGTGGCCCAGCGGGGTGAGTTCGTAGTCCACGCGGGGCGGGTTGGTCGGCTGGGCCTCGCGGTGCACCAGGCCGTCGCGCTCCAGCGCGTGCAGCGTCTGGGAGAGCATCTTCTCGCTCACGCCGTCGACCCGGCGGCGCAACTCGTTGAAGCGCAGGGAGCCCTCGTGCAGCGCTCCCAGGGTGAGCGCGCCCCAGCGCCCGGTGACGTGCTCCAGCGTGCCGCGCGAGGGGCAGGCCCTGGCGAACACGTTGTACGGGAGGTCCTGCTCCGCCGTGCGCTCCTGGGTGCGGGTCATGGCACCAGCGTACGTGAGGACAGCGCTGGCCAGTAGATTGCGCTAACCGGGAGTCAGCGGCCTTCTGCGAGGCCTGCGCGGGGTCGCGCCAGGGCGGGCACGGCCGGCTCAGTAGCCGAAGTCCTGGGTCCACCAGGGGCCGCCGGACCCGAAGTGGACGCCCACGCCCAAGGTGGTGAAGTCGCAGTTCAGTATGTTGGCGCGGTGGCCGGGGCTGTTCATCCAGGCCTCCATCACCGCCGCGGCGTCGGCCTGGCCCCGCGCTATGTTCTCGCCGCCGAGGTCGGATATGCCGGCCTTGGCCGCCCTGTCCCACGGGGTCGCCCCGTCCGGGTCGGTGTGGTCGAAGAAGCCGCGCGCGGCCATGTCCTCGCTGAAGCTCTGGGCGAGGCCGGCCAGCGCGCTGTTGGCGGCGAGGGCGCTGCACCCGACCTTGGACCGCTCCTCGTTGACGAGCTTCAGCACCTCCGCCGCCGCCTGCGCCTCCGCCGAGACCGTCACCGGGGCGCTGGTCTCCGCGGGCGCTTTCGAGGCCGTCTTCGAGGGGGTCTCCCGTGCCGTCTCCTGCGGGGTCTTCCGCGGCTCCTCCGCCGGGGCCGCCTTCGACTTCCCGGCCGTCGGCGAGGCGCTCGGGGACGCCTTGGAGGCCGAGGGGGCGGGTGACGCCGAAGCGGAGGCCGAGGGCGACGCGGACCCTGCGGCGCCGCTGCCGGCCGACGCGCCGTCGCGGCCGGTCGCCAGGGGATCGGAGGTGCCGCCCTGTCCGGAGGCGGAGCTGGTCGGCGAGTCGGCGGCCTGCACGTTGTCGGCCGAGCCGCCGCCGAACCGGTAGTTGTCGAGGCCCGGCACGGCGCCCGTGGCCACCGCGACCGTGCCGAGGGCCACGGCCGCGGACACCCCGAGCAGGCCCGTACGGACCGGCGTCACCGCCCTCTTCCTGCGGCGGCGCGCAGATCCGGCACGCTCCCCGCCGTCCTGTCCCGGTCCGGACCGGCCCGGCGCGTCGCCCGGCGTGAACCCGTCCGAGGAGGGCACCGCGGTGCCGGCCGAGCCGGCCGGCACCCGCGCGTACGCGTCGTCCGTCGCGAAGAGGTACTCCTGGCTCCTGGCCACCGACTCGGCGTACGCCTCCGGGTTCAGGTACGGAGCGATCCCCGTCGCCGGGCGACCGCCGGTGTACCCGCCCTGCCGGGCGTGCCCCTCCGGGTGCGAGCCGTCGGTGCGGGTGACCCCCGTGGCGCGGCCCGTGGCGGCGCGGCCGGCGGCGGAGCGTCGGTGGCGTCCCATGTCCTGGCCTTCCTCGTCCAACTGGTCTGAGCGGTTCCCCCGCGGTCGACCGGACGCCCTGGGGCGCATGACTCCACATGGTCAACCCGACTCACTCGATCGAGTGAGTTTCATATGAGATTCATCGGGTGGGGACGGTACCGCATGGCGCTGGGGGAGGAAGTGTCCCCGGAGACATTGCCTGGTTAGGTTGCACCCATGAGCGAGGATGTAAGGCTGGTCGCCTGGGTGCGCGGACATGTCCAGGGCGTGGGTTTCCGCTGGTTCACGCGGGCCAAGGCGCTGGAGATCGGCGGCGTGAGTGGTTTTGCTCTCAATCTGGCCGACGGGCGCGTCCAGGTGGTGGCCGAGGGGCCGCACAAGAACGTCGAGGCGCTGCTCGACTGGCTCCAGGGTGACGACACGCCCGGGCGCGTGGACGGAGTCACCGAGATATGGGACACACCGCGCGGCGGTTACGACGGCTTCGCCATCCGCTGACGACTCGACGCGGGGACGCCCCGGAAAAGCGGAGGGACATGCCACCGGCATCTGCCCGAAGCGGAAACGAGCAGGTTATTGCCAAGAATCGCTTGTGGTGGCAGGCTCCGCAGGTAAGGATGATCGCCACGCCCCCCGGGGCCCCGCACGAGTCGCAGCGCCGCCGTTTCCGGCCGCGTGCCCGGGGTTACCCGCCGATACGGGGCGTGATCGTGTTGACCGTCAAACTTTTTGGTGAGACGCTGAAAGCACCCCGCGCACCTAGCAGTTTGGCATGGATGAACGGCAGCACGAACAAGATTCCTGCCAAGCATCGCGGGTGCGAATCCCTCACGACCCACACCGCTTCGGTCGGTCACTCAGTGTGGAGGACCATCCATCATGGCAAAGGCGCTTCTCGGTTACGTCGGCGGCTCCGACCCGCGACTCCTCGCCGAGATGCGACGGCTCCAGCAGCGCGTCCAGGACCTCGAATCCGAGCTCGTACGGATTCAGGCCGAGAACGACGCCCTGACGGCTGCCGCTTCTCACGACAGGATCATGGAGAGCATCGACGCACACCAGGCGGAGCCTGCGCTCACCTGATCGCTGCACGCTCCACAACAGCACACGCAGTGGTCGGGCGACTTTCTCAGCCGCGTCGGACCGCTTAGTTGACAGAAGTTGCAAGGGACGCTTCGGCGTCCCTTCTTTCTTTCCCCCGCGCATCCTTTCAGTCTCTTTAACGAGTGGTGTGCCCTGCGCGTTCATGGGTGAAACCGCGGGTTCATGGAGTGGGACATTCCCGGGCGGTAGAGTCCACCGCCGTGCACCTCAAGGCCCTGACCCTCCGCGGGTTCAAGTCGTTCGCCTCGGCCACCACACTCCGGTTCGAGCCGGGGATCACGTGCGTCGTCGGACCGAACGGCTCGGGCAAGTCCAACGTGGTGGACGCGCTCAGCTGGGTCATGGGCGAACAGGGCGCGAAATCCCTGCGCGGCGGCAAGATGGAGGACGTCATCTTCGCCGGCACCACCGGGCGCCCCCCGCTGGGCCGCGCCGAGGTGTCCCTGACCATCGACAACTCCGACGGCGCCCTGCCCATCGAGTACGCCGAGGTCACCATCACGCGGATCATGTTCCGCAACGGCGGCAGCGAGTACCAGATCAACGGCGACACCTGCCGTCTGCTGGACATCCAGGAACTGCTGAGCGACTCCGGCATCGGCCGCGAGATGCACGTCATCGTCGGCCAGGGCCAGCTCGACTCCGTCCTGCACGCCGACCCCATGGGCCGCCGCGCCTTCATCGAGGAGGCCGCGGGCGTCCTCAAACACCGCAGGCGCAAGGAGAAGGCGCTCAGGAAACTGGACGCGATGCAGGCCAACCTCGCGCGCGTGCAGGATCTGACGGACGAGCTGCGGCGCCAGCTGAAGCCCCTCGGTCGGCAGGCCGCCGTCGCCCGCCGCGCCGCCGTCATCCAGGCCGACCTGCGCGACGCCCGCCTGAGACTGCTCGCCGACGATCTCGTACGGCTGCGGGAGGCACTGCGGGCGGAGGTGGCCGACGAGGCCGCGCTGAAGGAGCGCAAGGAGGCCGCCGAGCGGGACCTGGGACAGGCCCTCCGGCGGGAGGCGCACCTGGAGGACGAGGTCCGGCGGCTGACGCCCCGGCTCCAGCGCGCCCAGCAGACCTGGTACGAGCTGTCCCAGCTCGCCGAACGGGTCCGCGGGACCATCTCGCTGGCCGACGCGCGCGTGAAGAGCGCCACCTCCGCGCCCCCGGAGGAGCGGCGCGGCCGCGACCCCGAGGACATGGAGCGCGAGGCCGCCCGCATCCGTGAGCAGGAGGCCGAGCTGGAGGCGGCGCTGGAGGCGGCGCGGCGGGCCCTGGAGGACACCGTCGCCCACCGCGCCGACCTGGAGCGTGAGCTGGCCGTCGAGGAACGGCGCCTGAAGGACGTCGCCCGGGCCATCGCCGACCGCCGCGAAGGGCTCGCCCGGCTGCACGGCCAGGTCAACGCGGCCCGCTCCCGCGCCGCGTCCGCCCGGGCCGAGATCGGCCGCCTGGCCGCCGCCCGGGACGAGGCCCGGGAACGGGCCGCCGTCGCGCAGGAGGAGTACGAGGCCCTGAAGGCGGAGGTCGACGGCCTCGACGCCGACGGCGCCGAGCTCACCGCAGAGCACGAGGCGGCGAAGCGGCAGCTCGCCGAGGCGGAGGCCGCGCTGAGCACCGCCCGCGAGGCGGCCACCGCCGCCGAACGCAGGCGTGCCGCGACCCAGGCCCGGCACGAGGCTCTCGCCCTGGGCCTGCGCCGCAAGGACGGCACGGGCGCCCTGCTCGGCGCGCGGGACCGTCTCACCGGCCTGCTCGGCCCCGCCGCGGAACTCCTCACCGTCACCCCCGGCTACGAGGTCCCCCTCGCCGCCGCCCTCGGCGCCGCCGCCGACGCCCTCGCCGTGACCACCCCGTCGGCGGCCGCGGACGCCCTCCGCCTGCTGCGCAAGCAGGACGCGGGACGGGCGGCCCTGCTGCTGGCCACGGACACACCGGACAGCACCACCACCCCGACGGGCGCCGCAGCCACCGACACCATCGCCCCTCCGGTGAGCACCCCCGGCTCCGACGCCACCCCCGGCTCCGACACCACCGCCGGCTCCGACGCCGCCGCCGGCCCCAGCGCCGCCGCCGGCCCCAGCGCCACCGCCTACCCCGGCGCCGACCCCCGCCGACCCGCCGCACCCCCCTTCGCTGCCGATCTCGTCCGGGCCCCGGCCGACCTCATGCCCGCCGTACGACGTCTGCTGCGCGGAATCGTCGTCGTCGGGACGCTGGAGGACGCCGAGAACCTCGTGTACGCCCGGCCCGAGCTGACCGCCGTGACCGCGGAGGGCGACCTGCTGGGGGCGCACTTCGCGCAGGGCGGGTCCGCCGGGGCGCCGAGCCTGCTGGAGGTGCAGGCGTCGGTGGACGAGGCCGCCGCCGAGCTGGAGGAGCTGGCGGTGCGGTGCGAGGAACTCGCCGAGGCACAGCGGGCGGCGGGGGAGCGGCGCGGGGAGTGCGCCGGGCGCGTCGAGGAGCTCGGGCAGCGCGGGCGGGCGGCCGAGCGGGAGAAGTCGGCCGTCGCCCAGCAGCTCGGGCGGCTCGCCGGGCAGGCCCGCGGCGCCGCCGGGGAGGCGGAGCGGTCCACCGCCGCCGCCGCCCGCGCGCAGGACGCGCTCGACAGGGCCGTCGAGGAGGCCGAGGAGTTGGCCGAGCGGCTGGCGGTCGCCGAGGAGCTGCCCGTCGAGGAGGAGCCGGACACCTCGGTGCGCGACCGGCTCGCCGCCGACGGGGCCAACGCGCGGCAGACCGAGATGGAGGCCCGGCTCCAGGTCCGTACGCACGAGGAGCGGGTCAAGGGGCTGGCCGGGCGGGCCGACGCGCTGGACCGGGGTGCGCGGGCGGAACGCGAGGCACGCGCGCGTGCCGAGCGGCGGCGGGCGCGGCTGCGGCACGAGGCCGCGGTGGCGGAGGCCGTCGCCTCCGGCGCCCGGCAGCTGCTCGCGCACGTCGAGGTCTCGGTCCGCCGGGCCGACGCCGAACGCGTCGCCGCCGAGGCCGCCAAGGCCCGACGGGAGCAGGAGCTGGCCGCCGCCCGCGGTGCCGGGCGCGACCTCAAGGCCGAGCTCGACAAGTTGACGGATTCAGTTCACCGGGGCGAGGTACTCGGCGCCGAGAAACGGCTGCGGATCGAGCAGCTGGAGACCAAGGCGCTGGAGGAACTCGGTGTCGAACCGGCCGGGCTGGTGTCCGAGTACGGACCGCACCAACCGGTGCCGCCCTCGCCCCCCGCCGAGGGCGAGGAGCTGCCGGACGACCCCGAGCACCGGCGCAACCGGCCCACCCCCTTCGTGCGGGCCGCGCAGGAGAAGCGGCTGAAGGCGGCGGAACGCGCCTACCAGCAGCTCGGCAAGGTGAACCCGCTCGCCCTGGAGGAGTTCGCCGCGCTGGAGGAGCGCCACCAGTTCCTCAGCGAGCAGCTGGAGGACCTCAAGAAGACGCGCGCCGATCTCCTCCAGGTGGTGAAGGAGGTCGACGAGCGTGTCGAACGGGTCTTCACGGAGGCGTTCCAGGACACCGCCCGGGAGTTCGAGGGCGTGTTCGGCCGGCTCTTCCCCGGGGGAGAGGGACGGCTGGTCCTGACCGACCCGGACCACATGCTGACCACGGGCGTCGACGTCGAGGCCCGGCCGCCGGGCAAGAAGGTCAAGCGGCTCAGCCTGCTCTCGGGTGGCGAGCGGTCGCTCACCGCCGTCGCGATGCTGGTGTCGATCTTCAAGGCGCGGCCCAGTCCGTTCTACGTGATGGACGAGGTCGAGGCCGCCCTCGACGACACCAACCTGCAGCGGCTCATCCGCATCATGCAGGAGCTCCAGGAGTCGTCGCAGCTGATCGTGATCACGCACCAGAAGCGCACGATGGAGGTCGCCGACGCGCTCTACGGCGTCTCCATGCAGGGCGACGGGGTGTCGAAGGTGATCTCCCAGCGGCTCCGCTAGGTCCCGGGGCGGAGGGGCTCCGCACGGGGCGGCCGGGCTCGCACGAGATCAACTCTTCAAGACTTGAACACGCCTCCCTCACGCATGCCGCTTTTCTCACACCCGCTCACCTATTGACTTCGAAACTTGAAGGCATACTCTCGGAAACGTTGCTTTCACCTTCAGGTATGACCTACCTCGAAGGGCAGATCCACACCGGCGGCGTTGCCGGTGGCCCGAGGAGTACACGTGACCAGCACAGCGCAGGCACCCAAGTCAGGAGCCGGGACGGCTCACCCCGATCATCTCGGGCACGTCATCTTCATCGCCGCGGCGGCCGCGATGGGCGGCTTCCTCTTCGGCTACGACAGCTCCGTGATCAACGGCGCGGTCGAGGCCATCCGCGACCGCTACGACGTCGGCTCCGCGGCCCTGGCCCAGGTCATCGCCATCGCCCTGATCGGCTGCGCCGTCGGCGCCGCGACCGCCGGCCGCATAGCCGACCGCATCGGCCGCATCCGGTGCATGCAGATCGCCGCCGTCCTCTTCACCATCAGCGCGGTCGGCTCGGCCCTCCCCTTCGCCCTGTGGGACCTCGCGTTCTGGCGCGTGGTCGGCGGCTTCGCCATCGGCATGGCCTCGGTCATCGGCCCGGCCTACATCGCCGAGGTCGCCCCGCCCGCCTACCGCGGCCGCCTCGGCTCCTTCCAGCAGGCCGCGATCGTCGTCGGCATCGCGATCTCGCAGCTGGTCAACTGGGGCCTGCTGAACGCCGCCGGCGGTGACCAGCGCGGTGAGCTGATGGGCCTGGAGGCCTGGCAGGTCATGCTCGGCGTCATGGTCGTCCCGGCCGTCCTCTACGGCCTGCTCTCCTTCGCCATCCCCGAGTCGCCGCGCTTCCTGATCTCCGTCGGCAAGCACGAGCGGGCCCGCGAGATCCTCACCGAGGTCGAGGGCCGGAACATCGACCTCGACGCGCGCGTCGCCGAGATCGAGCACGGTATGAGGAGCGAGCACAAGTCGAGCTTCAAGGACCTGCTCGGCGGCTCCTTCTTCTTCAAGCCGATCGTCTGGATCGGAATCGGCCTGTCGGTCTTCCAGCAGTTCGTCGGCATCAACGTCGCGTTCTACTACTCCTCGACGCTGTGGCAGTCGGTCGGCGTCGACCCGACGGACTCGTTCTTCTACTCGTTCACCACGTCGATCATCAACATCGTCGGCACCGTGATCGCGATGATCTTCGTGGACCGCGTCGGCCGCAAGCCGCTCGCCCTCATCGGCTCCGTCGGCATGGTGATCGGCCTCGCGCTGGAGGCCTGGGCGTTCTCCTTCGACCTGGTCGACGGCAAGCTGCCGGCCACGCAGGGCTGGATCGCCCTGATCGCCGCCCACGTGTTCGTCCTCTTCTTCGCCCTGTCCTGGGGTGTGGTCGTCTGGGTCTTCCTCGGCGAGATGTTCCCGAACAAGATCCGCGCCGCCGCCCTGGGCGTGGCCGCCGCCGCGCAGTGGATCGCCAACTGGGCCATCACCGCGAGCTTCCCGTCCCTGGCCGACTGGAACCTCTCCGGCACCTACGTGATCTACACGGTCTTCGCCGCGCTCTCCATCCCGTTCGTCCTCAAGTACGTCAAGGAGACGAAGGGCAAGGCGCTGGAGGAGATGGGCTGACCGCCCCCCCGAACCCGAGGAGACGGGGCCTCATCCCCGCTGCCCCTCTCCTCGCCCCCGTAAGGCGTACCGCCCCGGCTCGTCCCCCGAGCCGGGGCGGTACGCCTTGCACGCTTCCCAGGCCCAAGACACCCCCCGTGGAGCAGGCCCCCGCCGCGGGCAGGGATGGATACTGGACGGGTTATGGAAACCGTCATCCTTGCTGTAGTCATCGCCGTGGTCGTGCTCGGCGCGATCGGCGGGCTCATCGTCGGCAGCCGGCGCAGAAAGCCGCTGCCCCCGCCGCCGCCCTCCGCCCCCGACATCACCGCGCCTCCGGCCGAGCCGCACGTCGGCGACGAGGCCGAGACGCCGCGCGACGAACCGCGCCGCACGATCGAGGAGGTGGACCTCCCGGGCGGCGGCGCTCCCACCGCCGTGGAGGAGCCTCCCGTCGTCGAGGCTCCCGCGATCGAGATCCCGGAGCCCACCGAGGGACGCCTGGTCCGCCTGCGCGCCCGCCTCTCCCGTTCCCAGAACGCCCTCGGCAAGGGCCTGCTCACGCTGCTCTCGCGCGAGCACCTCGACGAGGACACCTGGGAGGAGGTCGAGGACACCCTCCTCACCGCCGACGTCGGCGTCCTGCCCACCCAGGAGCTGGTGGAGCGGCTGCGCGAGCGGGTCAAGGTGCTCGGCACCCGCACGCCCGAGGAACTGCGCGGCCTGCTGCGCGAGGAGCTCCTCAAGCTGGTCGGCACCGACGTCGACCGCACCGTGAAGACCGAGCCCGAGAACCGCAAGCCGGGCATCGTGATGGTCGTCGGCGTCAACGGCACCGGCAAGACCACCACCACCGGCAAGCTCGCCCGCGTCCTGGTCGCCGACGGCCGCACGGTCGTGCTGGGCGCCGCCGACACCTTCCGGGCCGCCGCCGCCGACCAGTTGCAGACCTGGGGCGAGCGCGTCGGCGCCCACACCGTGCGCGGGCCGGAGGCCGGCGACCCCGCCTCCGTCGCCTTCGACGCGGTGAAGGAGGGCAAGGAGATGGGGGTCGACGTGGTCCTCATCGACACCGCGGGCCGGCTGCACACCAAGACCGGGCTCATGGACGAGCTCGGCAAGGTCAAGCGCGTCGTGGAGAAGCACGCCCCGCTCGACGAGGTGCTGCTCGTCCTCGACGCCACCACCGGGCAGAACGGCCTCGTCCAGGCCCGGGTCTTCGCCGAGGTCGTCGACATCACCGGGATCGTGCTGACCAAGCTCGACGGCACGGCCAAGGGCGGCATCGTCGTCGCCGTCCAGCGCGAGCTGGGCGTGCCCGTCAAGCTGGTCGGGCTCGGCGAGGGCGCCGACGACCTGGCGCCGTTCGAGCCGGAGGCGTTCGTTGACGCCCTTGTCGGAGCGTGACCGGCCGCTGAACGCGCCCGCCGCCGAGAAGCGCCCGCCCCCGAGTGCAGTGGGGGCGGGCGCTTCGGCGTACGGGACGGACATCCGGCGCGGCCTACGCGGCGGCGGTGGACTCGACGCGGCGCACCGGGCGGCGAGCCCGGCACGGCGTCTCGGACGGCCGGTCCGGCGCGGTGCGACGGGCGGCGGGCTCGGCTCGGCGCACCGGGCGGCCGGTCCGGCGCGGATCGACGGACGGCGGGCGCGGCGCGGCACACCGGGCAGCGAGCGCGGCACGGCGCGTACCGGGCGGCGGGCTAGGCGCGGTGTACCAGGCTGCGGACTTCGTGCCGTGTACCGGACGGGAGACCCGGTGCCCTGTACCGCGCGGCGGACTCAGTGCGGGGCGCGGGAGCGGTGGGCCACGTACGCCAGCGTCCCCAGCAGCAGCCGGGCCTCCGGCGGGCGGCTCGTCCCGTCCAGGGCGGGGGGACGCAGCCAGCGCACCGGACCGAGCCCGCCCCGGTCGGAGGGCGGAGCCGTGACGTGCGTGCCCGGGCCGAGGCCGCGCAGGTCCAGGGAGTCCGGGTCGTCCCAGCCCATGCGGTAGAGCAGACCGGTGAGGTCGTGGGCGGCTCCGGGGGCGACGAGGAACTGGGCGCGGCCCTCGGGGGTCGCGGTCACCGGACCGACCGGCAGCCCCATCCGCTCCAGCCGGACCAGGGCGCGGTGCCCGGCCGGCTCGGCCACCTCGATCACGTCGAACGCGCGCCCGACCGGCAGCATCACCGCGGCACCCGGGAACTCCGCCCACGTCCGCGTCACGTCGTCGAGCGTGGCGCCCGCCGGGACCCGCGGGGCGAACGGCAGGGGGTGCGCACCCGGCGCGCGGCAGTCGCCGCGTCCGCACGAGCAGGTGCCCGCCGTGGCGCGCGCGCCCGGCACCACGTCCCAGCCCCACAGGCCGGTGAACTCGGCGACGGCGGTGCACTCGGACGAGCGACCGCGCCTGCGCGCGCCGGAGCGGATGTCGCGAATGCCGCCGATCGTGAAGCCCATGCCCCCTCCAACGGGTCCGACGCACCGATGGTTACGTAACGGACGCTCTCCGTAACTCTGTGTACTGACGCCCTTCCCCGTGCCGCCGAAAACAGGCAGCGCCTTGAAGCGTCGCGGGTGGTGTGGTCGGCCGTGCGCGCCCTTGGGCGCATCGCTCCGCCCGCTTCCGGCCGTCCTCTGTCAAGTGAATCGCGTACCTGCCATCGTGAGTTCATTCGAAGGGGTGGCGAATGGTGGCGATTCCGGGACCGCCATGGCTGGACGCGTGATCGTGGGACTACGTTGAGTGTGCGAGACCCGGGGGCACATGCCCCTGTGGGTATGCCGGGGGCAAGGCGTCCCTCCGTTCGAAGGGTGGCGACCGGCGGACGGCGAGCGGCGATCACCGGCATTCTGATAAGGCTTGGCGCACTCGGGCGACAAGTGGTCTCAGGGATGGGGGCGTTCCAGTGAGCGGCAACGGCGGAAGCGGGACGGGCGCTGGGAGCGCTGCGCACGCTGACAAGCGCCCCAACGAGCTGCTCACCTCCTGGTTCGTGCGCAGCGGCTGGTCCAAGGGCGAGCTCGCCCGCCAAGTGAACCGCCGCGCCCGTCAGTTGGGCGCCAACCACATCTCCACGGACACCTCCCGCGTCCGCCGCTGGCTGGACGGCGAGAACCCCCGCGAACCGATCCCGAAGATCCTGTCCGAGCTGTTCTCCGAGCGGTTCGGCTGTGTCGTCTCCGTCGAGGACCTCGGTCTGCGCACCATGCGGCAGACACCCGCCGCGACCGGCGTGGACCTGCCCTGGACGGGCCCGCAGACGGTGGCCCAACTCAGCGAGTTCTCGCGCAGCGACCTGATGCTGGCGCGGCGCGGCTTCCTCGGAACCTCGCTGGCCCTGTCCGCGGGCCCGTCCCTCATCGAGCCCATGCAGCGCTGGCTCGTCCCCTCCCCGCCCACCCCGCAGGAGGACGCGGCGTCCGTCCCGACCAGCCGCGCCCGCGGCCGGCTCTCCCGGCCCGAGCTGGAACTGCTGGAGTCCACCACCGTGATGTTCCGGCAGTGGGACGCCCAGTGCGGCGGCGGACTGCGCCGCAAGGCGGTCGTCGGACAGCTGCACGAGGTGACCGACCTCCTCCAGGAGCCCCAGCCGGAGGAGACCGCGCGCAAGCTCTTCAAGGTCGCCGCCGAGCTGGCCGAGCTGGCCGGCTGGATGTCGTACGACGTGGGGCTCCAGCCGACCGCGCAGAAGTACTTCGTGCTCGCCCTGCACGCCGCCAAGGAGGCCGGCGACAAGCCGCTCGGGTCGTACGTCCTCTCCAGCATGAGCCGCCAGATGATCCACCTCGGGCGGCCCGAGGACGCCCTGGAGCTGATCCACCTCGCCCAGTACGGCAGCCGTGACTGCGCGAGCCCGCGCACCCAGGCCATGCTGTATGCGATGGAGGCCCGCGCCTACGCCAACATGGGACAGCCCGGCCGGTGCAAGCGGGCGGTACGGATGGCCGAGGACACCTTCGCCGACGCGGAGGAGTGGGACGAGCCCGACCCCGACTGGATCCGCTTCTTCTCCGAGGCCGAACTCCACGGCGAGAACTCCCACTCCTACCGCGACCTCGCCTACGTCGCCGGACGCAGCCCCACCTACGCCTCGCTGGCCCAGCCCCTGATGCAGCGGGCCGTCGACCTGTTCGCCGAGGACCCCGACCACCAGCGGTCGTACGTGCTGAACCTGATCGGCATGGCCACCGTCCACCTGCTGCGGCGCGAGCCCGAGCAGAGCGCGGTCCTCGCCGCGCAGGCGATGAAAGAAGCCAAGAAGGTCCGCTCCGAACGCGTCAACACTCGTATCCGAAAGACCGTCGACACCGCCGTACGCGACTTCGGGGACCTCAGCGAGGTCGTCGATCTCACCGACCGGCTCGCCGTCGAACTGCCGGAGACCGCGGAAGCGGTGTGACCCGGCGAGCGTCCCCAGAGCCCCGGCCGCGGCCGGCCCTCCCGAACTGCCCGACTCGGCTCCCCCAGCCAGGTCATCGGAAGGCCGACCGCGGCCGGTTCCCTTCCCCCGGTGAAGGTTGCGCCACGATAACGATCGGCGCGGGCGATATCCGCCAGTTCATCGACGCGTAACACGCACGGTGCCTTCGTCACGGCCGCGAAACAACGAGGGGCTTCGACGGAAACCGCGCTGCGCCAATCTCATGGCGCATAACCGGCCCACCCCTCAATCCGCTCAGGCTTCGCCCGCACGGGGCCGTACCTACGACGAGGAGACGCCGATGGCAGCTGCCATCACGCTTGCGGCGGACGCACCCACGCTGTCGTCCGCCAACACAGGCTTCATGCTCATCTGTTCCGCCCTGGTGATGCTCATGACACCGGCGCTGGCCTTCTTCTACGGAGGCATGGTCCGCGTCAAGAGCACCCTCAACATGCTGATGATGAGCTTCATCAGCCTGGGCATCGTCACCATCCTGTGGGTGCTGTACGGCTTCTCCCTGGCCTTCGGTACGGACTCCGGCAGCATCATCGGATGGAACTCCGACTGGGTCGGCCTCAGCGACATCGGCCTGACGGAGCTGTGGGACGGCTACACCATCCCCGTCTTCGTCTTCCTGGTCTTCCAGCTGATGTTCGCGATCGTCACGCCCGCCCTGATCAGCGGCGCCCTCGCGGACCGGGTGAAGTTCAGCGCCTGGGCGCTGTTCATCGCCCTGTGGGTCACCGTCGTCTACTTCCCCGTCGCCCACTGGGTCTGGGGTGCCGGCGGCTGGGCCTTCGAGCTCGGCGTCATCGACTTCGCCGGTGGTACGGCCGTCCACATCAACGCCGGTGCCGCCGCCCTCGGCGTCATCCTGGTCATCGGCAAGCGCGTCGGCTTCAAGAAGGACCCGATGCGCCCGCACAGCCTCCCGCTGGTCATGCTCGGCGCGGGCCTGCTGTGGTTCGGCTGGTTCGGCTTCAACGCCGGCTCGTGGCTCGGCAACGACGACGGCGTCGGCGCGCTGATGTTCGTCAACACGCAGGTCGCCACCGCCGCCGCCATGCTCGCCTGGCTCGTCTACGAGAAGATCCGCCACGGCGCGTTCACCACGCTGGGCGCCGCCTCCGGCGCGGTCGCCGGCCTGGTCGCCATCACCCCCGCGGGCGGCGCGGTCTCCCCGCTCGGCGCGATCGCCGTCGGCGCCATCGCCGGCCTGCTGTGCGCCATGGCCGTCGGCCTCAAGTACAAGTTCAACTACGACGACTCGCTCGACGTCATCGGCGTCCACCTGGTCGGCGGTGTCGTCGGCTCCCTGCTGATCGGCTTCTTCGCCACCGGCAAGGGCCAGTCCGACGTCGCGGGCCTCTTCTACGGCGGCGGCCTGGACCAGTTCTGGAAGCAGTGCGCCGGTGTCTTCGCGGTCCTCGCCTACTCGCTGGTGGTCTCCGCGATCCTCGCCTTCGTCCTCCACAAGACGATCGGGATGCGCGTCTCCGAGGACGAGGAAGTGGCCGGCATCGACCAGGCCGAGCACGCCGAGACCGCATACGACTTCAGTGGTGCCGGTGGCGGAGCCGCCCGCACCACGGCCGTCCCGGCCCCGGTCGCCGACACTGCGAGCAAGAAGGTGGACGCATGAAGCTCATCACCGCCGTCGTCAAGCCCCACCGGCTCGACGAGATCAAGGAGGCACTCCAGGCCTTCGGCGTCCACGGCCTGACGGTCACGGAGGCCAGCGGTTACGGTCGTCAGCGGGGACACACCGAGGTCTACCGCGGTGCCGAGTACACGGTCGACCTGGTCCCCAAGATCCGCATCGAGGTGCTGGCCGAGGACGACGACGCCGAGCAGCTGATCGACGTCATCGTCAAGGCGGCCCGCACCGGCAAGATCGGTGACGGCAAGGTCTGGTCCCTGCCGGTCGAGACCGCCGTACGGGTCCGCACCGGCGAGCGCGGCCCGGACGCGCTCTGAGCGAAGAAGAGAACAGGAGTCGCTGGGTGACGAGTACGGACGTGCGCAACGAAGCAGAGGACTCGGGACCCAGCGGCTACGCGGCGGCCCGGCTGCGCCTCCTCACCGAGGGGGCGCGGTCCGGGCCGCCGCGCCGTGCGGCCCTCGCCGAACTGACCGACGACTGGCTCGCCGGCCTGTTCACCGCGGGCGCCCGGGACGAGGAGGGCGCCGGCCGGCTCCCCCGCCAGGAAGCGGGCGGACGACGGGAGGTCCCGCAGGGCGTCTCCCTGGTCGCCGTCGGCGGCTACGGCCGCGGAGAGCTCTCCCCGCGCAGCGACCTCGACCTCCTCCTGCTGCACGACGGCACCGACCCCAAGGCGGTCGCCGCCCTCGCCGACCGCCTCTGGTACCCGGTGTGGGACCTCGGCCTCGCGCTCGACCACTCCGTGCGCACCCCGGCGGAGGCCCGCAGAACGGCCGGCGAGGACCTGAAGGTCCAGCTCGGCCTGCTGGACGCCCGCCACCTCGCCGGCGACCTCGCACTGACCGCCGGACTGCGTACGGCCGTCCTGGCCGACTGGCGCAACCAGGCGCCCAAGCGCCTGCCCGAACTCCAGGAACTCTGCGCCGAGCGCGCCGAACGCCAGGGCGAACTCCAGTACCTGCTGGAACCCGACCTCAAGGAGGCCCGCGGCGGCCTGCGCGACGCCACCGCCCTGCGCGCCGTCGCCGCCTCCTGGCTCGCCGACGCCCCGCGCGAGGGCCTCGACGACGCCCGCCGCCGGCTGCTCGACGTCCGGGACGCCCTCCACCTGGCGACCGGCCGCGCCACCGACCGCCTGGCCCTCCAGGAGCAGGACCAGGTCGCGGCCGAGCTGGGCCTCCTGGACGCCGACACCCTCCTGCGCCAGGTCTACGAGGCCGCCCGCGTCGTCTCCTACGCCAGTGACGTCACCTGGCGCGAGGTGGGGCGGGTGCTCCGGTCGCGCGCCGTGCGGCCACGGCTGCGCGCCATGCTGGGCGGCGGAAAGCCGGTCGCCGAGCGCTCCCCGCTGGCCGAAGGCGTGGTGGAGCAGGACGGCGAGGTGGTGCTCGCCCGCGCCGCACGCCCCGAACGCGACCCCGTGCTCCCCCTGCGCGCCGCGGCCGCCGCCGCCCAGGCCGGCCTCCCGCTCTCCCTGTACGCCGTACGGCGCCTCGCGGCCACCGTGCGCCCCCTGCCCACCCCCTGGCCCGCCGAGGCCCGCGAACAACTCGTCACCCTGCTCGGCTCCGGCCGGCCCACGATCGAGGTCTGGGAGGCACTGGAGGCCGAGGGCCTGATCACCCGCCTGCTGCCCGACTGGGAGCGGGTCCGCTGCCGGCCGCAGCGCAACGCCGTGCACGTCTGGACCGTCGACCGGCACCTCATCGAGACCGCCGTGCGCGCCTCCGAGTTCACCCGCCGCGTCAGCCGGCCCGACCTCCTCCTGGTCGCCGCACTGCTGCACGACATCGGCAAGGGCTGGCCCGGCGACCACTCCGTGGCCGGCGAGATCATCGCCCGGGACGTGGCCGCCCGCATCGGCTTCGACCGCGCGGACGTCGCCGTCCTCGCCACCCTCGTCCGCCACCACCTGCTGCTCGTCGAGACGGCCACCCGGCGCGACCTGGAGGACCCGGCCACCGTGCGGTCGGTCGCCGAGGCGGTCGGCGCGCAGGGGACGCTGGAGCTGCTGCACGCGCTCACCGAGGCGGACGCCCAGGCCACCGGTCCGGCCGCCTGGTCCTCCTGGCGCGGCTCGCTCGTCGCCGACCTGGTCCGACGGGTCTCGGCGGTGCTCGCCGGGGAGACCCCCGAGGAGCCGGTGGCCGCCGCGGCCACCGCCGAACAGGAGCGGCTGGCGATCGAGGCGGTCGCGACCGGCAGCCCGGTGCTGGCACTGCGCGCGCAGACCGAGCCGCAGCCCGGGCCCGAGGCGGAAGCGCCGGCCGGCGGCCCCGAGCCGCTCGGCGTGGAACTCCTCATCGCCGTACCCGACCAGGCGGGCGTGCTGCCCGCGGTGGCCGGCGTCCTCGCCATGCACCGGCTGACCGTGCGCACCGCCGGACTGCGGGCCCTGGACCTGCCGGCCGGTGTGGAGGGCTCCGTCCTGCTGCTGAACTGGCGGGTCGCCGCCGAGTACGGCTCACTGCCCCAGGCCGCCAGGCTCCGCGCCGACCTCGTCCGCGCCCTGGACGGCACCCTGGACATCGCGAACCGGCTGGCGGAGCGCGACGCGGCCTATCCGCGGCGCCGCGGCGTGGTCGCGCCCCCGCCGCGCGTGACGGTGGCCCCGGCGGCCTCCCGTCTGGCCACCGTGATCGAGGTCCGCGCCCAGGACGCGCCGGGGCTGCTGTTCCGGATCGGGACCGCGCTGGAGGACGCGACGGTCCGGGTGCGCAGCATGCACGTCAGCACACTCGGCGCCAACGCCGTGGACGCCTTCTACGTCACCGGGCCGGAGGGCGCGCCACTGCCGGGGGACGAGGCCACGGCGGTGGCCCGGAAGCTGGAGGAGATGCTGCGGGCGTGACCTGGCGGTCATGTCATGTGTAGACCCGGTGTCCTCCCCCGCCGTGGCGGGGGTGGTCCGCCGGGCGGCAACGGGCGGCTCTGCGAGGCCGCGTGCTCCCCGCCGACCGGGGCTCGCGGCCCCGCCCCGGCGGGAGCGATCCGGCTGGCGGGAGCGATCCGGCCACCGACGAGTCCGGTGCCGCCGGGCCCGGGCGGTCCCGGGCGGTCCCGGTGGCCCCCCGGCCGGTCCTGGCGGACGTGTGCCGTGCCACCTGGCCCGGCCGTCCGCGCCGACGTGGCGACGAGTCCGGCTGTGCGCGCCGACGTGGCGGCGAGTCCGGCTGTGCGCGCTGACGTGGCGGCGAGTCCGGCTGTGCGCGCCGACGTGGCGGCGAGCCCGGCCGTCCGCGCTGACGTGGCGGCGAGCCCGGTCGTCCGCGCTGACGTGGCGACGAGCCTGGCCGTCCGCGCCGACGTGGCGACGAGTCCGGCTGTCCGCGCTGACGTGGCGGCGAGCCCGGCCGTCCCCGCCGACGCGGCGGCCCGGCCGCTCCCCGGCCGACGCCGGGGTTCCGCCGCCCCCGCCCGCCGAAATCAGCAGGCGGGGACGAATGCCTTGCGCGGCCGGATACCCTGGAAGACGCTCAGACTGCTCCCGACCCCCGAGGACCGACGCCGCCGTGTTCGATACTCTCTCCGATCGCCTCTCAGCGACTTTCAAGAACCTGCGCGGCAAGGGACGGCTCTCCGAGGCGGACATCGACGCCACCGCGCGCGAGATCCGCATCGCCCTCCTCGAGGCGGACGTCGCCCTGCCCGTCGTGCGGACGTTCATCAAGAACGTCAAGGAACGCGCCCTCGGCGCGGAGGTCTCCCGGGCGCTGAACCCCGCCCAGCAGGTCCTGAAGATCGTCAACGACGAGCTCGTCACGATCCTCGGCGGCGAGACCCGGCGCCTGCGCTTCGCCAAGCAGCCGCCGACCGTGATCATGCTGGCCGGTCTCCAGGGCGCCGGTAAGACCACCCTCGCGGGCAAGCTGGGCCGCTGGCTGAAGGAGCAGGGCCACTCGCCGCTGCTCGTCGCCTGTGACCTCCAGCGCCCCAACGCCGTCAACCAGCTCAGCGTCGTCGCCGAGCGTGCCGGCGTTGCCGTGTACGCCCCGCAGCCGGGCAACGGCGTCGGTGACCCGGTGCAGGTCGCCAAGGACTCCATCGAGTACGCGAAGTCCCGCGTCCACGACATCGTCGTCGTCGACACCGCCGGCCGCCTCGGCATCGACCAGGAGATGATGCAGCAGGCCGCGGACATCAGGGACGCGACCCGGCCCGACGAGATCCTCTTCGTCGTCGACGCGATGATCGGCCAGGACGCGGTCAACACCGCCGAGGCCTTCCGCGACGGCGTCGGCTTCGACGGCGTGGTGCTCTCCAAGCTCGACGGCGACGCCCGCGGCGGCGCGGCCCTGTCGATCCGCCAGATCACCGGCAAGCCGATCATGTTCGCGTCGAACGGCGAGAAGCTCGACGACTTCGACGCCTTCCATCCCGACCGGATGGCCTCCCGCATCCTCGACATGGGTGACCTGCTCACCCTGATCGAGCAGGCGGAGAAGACGTTCAGCCAGGAAGAGGCCGAGAAAATGGCCTCCAAGCTGGCGTCCAAGAAGGGCCAGGACTTCACCCTGGACGACTTCCTGTCCCAGATGGAGCAGGTCAGGAAGATGGGGTCGATCTCCAAGCTGCTCGGCATGCTGCCGGGCATGGGGCAGATCAAGGACCAGATCAACAACCTCGACGAGCGGGACGTCGACCGCACCGCCGCGATCATCAAGTCGATGACCCCGGGCGAGCGCCAGGACCCCACGATCATCAACGGCTCGCGCCGCGCCCGTATCGCCAAGGGCTCCGGTGTCGAGGTCAGCGCGGTCAAGGGCCTGGTCGAGCGGTTCTTCGAGGCCCGCAAGATGATGTCCCGCATGGCCCAGGGCGGCGGCATGCCGGGGATGCCGGGCATGCCGGGCATGGGCGGCGGCCCCGGCCGCACCAAGAAGCAGCCGAAGAAGGCCAAGGGCAAGCAGCGCTCCGGCAACCCGATGAAGCGCAAGCAGCAGGAGCAGGAGGAGGCCGCCCGCCGCGCGGCCGGTGCCCAGGGCGGCGCTCCCGGCGGCGCCTTCGGCCTGCCGGGCCAGCAGGCCGGCCAGGACTTCGAGCTCCCGGACGAGTTCAAGAAGTTCATGGGCTGACCCGCTCCGAGCCGTACGGCACCGAGGGCGTCCACCCGCACGGGTGGGCGCCCTCAGCGCGTGCCGAGGCCCGTGGTGTGCCGTAACGTCCAGATATGAGCGATTCCGCTCCCCGGCGCAGGGCTCCCGACCAGCCATGGCGCACCGAGGGCACCCCGGACGAGGCACCACGGCCGTCCGGCGGCAGAAGACCGCGCGCCCGCTGGTGGGCGCTCGCCGTCACCGCCGTGATCGTCTTCCTGCTGGTCTACGGCGGGCTGCACTTCTACGGCCGGGGCAACGAGCCGACGATCTCCTACACGGAGTTCAGCCGGCAGGTCGACCGGGGCAACGTCGACACCATCTACTCCAAGGGCGACGCGATCCAGGGCCGGCTCAAACAGGCACGGGACAATCCCGAGGGCGGCGGCGAGTACACCCGGTTCCGGACGCAGCGCCCGGCCTTCGCGGACGACGCCCTCTGGCAGAACCTGAGCAGGCACGACGTCACGGTGACCGCGCGGCCGGTCGTCCAGGAGCGCGGTCTGCTGGCCAACCTGCTGATCTCGCTGGTCCCGATCGTCGTCCTGGTCGCGGTGTGGGTGTTCTTCGCCCGGCGGCTGCGCGGCGGCCTGGGTGGCGCGGGCGGCATGCTCGGCCGCAAGGCGCCGCCCCGGCCGGTCGAGCTGCGGTCGGGCACCGGGCGCACCACGTTCGCCGACGTGGCCGGGATCGACGAGGTCAAGGGGGAGCTCGACGACGTGGTCGACTTCCTGGAGCACCCGGACGTCTACCGCAGGATGGGCGCGAAGATGCCCCGCGGCGTGCTGCTGGCGGGCTCGCCCGGCACCGGCAAGACGCTGCTGGCGCGCGCGGTGGCGGGCGAGGCGGGCGTGCCGTTCTTCTCGGCCTCCGCCTCCGAGTTCATCGAGATGATCGTCGGCGTCGGCGCGTCCCGGGTCCGTGAGTTGTTCGCCGAGGCCCGCAAGGTCGCGCCGTCGATCATCTTCATCGACGAGATCGACACCATCGGGCGGGCCCGCGGCGCCGGCGCGTCGGTGAGCGGACACGACGAGCGCGAGCAGACCCTGAACCAGATCCTCACCGAGATGGACGGCTTCACCGGCTCGGAGGGCGTCGTCGTCATCGCGGCGACGAACCGCGCCGACATCCTCGACCCGGCACTGACCCGGCCCGGCCGCTTCGACCGGGTGGTCAACGTGTCCCCGCCGGACCGCGCCGGCCGGGAGGCGATCCTGCGCATCCACACGCGTGACATCCCCCTCGCCCCGGACGTCGACCTGGCCCGGGTGGCCCGCACGACCCCGGGGATGACGGGCGCGGACCTGGCCAACCTCGCCAACGAGGCCGCCCTGCTCGCCGTCAAGCGCAAGCAGGAGCGGGTGACGTCGGCCGACCTGTCGGAGGCGCTGGAGAAGGTGCAGCTGGGGGCGGAGCGCACGCTCGTGATGCCCGAGGAGGACCGCCGTCGCACCGCCTACCACGAGAGCGGGCACGCCCTCCTCGGCATGTTGCAGCCCGGCGCCGACCCGGTCCGCAAGGTCACCATCGTGCCGCGCGGCCGGGCGCTCGGGGTGACCATGTCGACGCCCGAGGTGGAGCGGTACGCGCTCTCCGAGGAGTACCTGCGCGGCCGCATCATCGGCGCCCTCGGCGGGATGGCGGCCGAGCAGGTGATCTACGGGGTCGTCACGACCGGCGCCGAGAACGACCTCGAACAGGTCACCAACATCGCGCGCGGCATGGTCGCGCGGTGGGGCATGAGCGAGCGCGTGGGCCGCCTCTCCGCGCTGCCCGGCGACGCCCAGCAGGCGTACGGCCTCGCCGCCGCCCCGCGGACCCTCGACGTCATCGACGATGAGATGCGCCGCGTCGTCGAGGCGTGCTACGAGGAGGCGTGCCGCAAACTCCGCGACCACCGCGGCCAGTTGGACGCCCTCGCCGAAGCGCTGCTGGAGCACGAGACGCTGGAGGAGGCGCACGCGTACCGCGTCGCGGGGATCACCCGGCTGACCAAGGGCGAGGGGGAGAGGGAGGCGTAGCCCCGCCGGAGGTCCCGGTCAGGGGTCTCGCGCAGGGGTCTCGCTCAGAGCTCTCACTCATGAGTCCCGATCAGGCTTCTCGCTCGGAGCTCTCGCTCAGCGGTCCCGCTCAGCGGTCCCGCTCAGCGGTCCCGCTCAGCGGTCCCGCTCAGAGGCCCCCTTCAGGCTTCCCGCTCAGGGAGTCCGGGCGATCAGGTACCGGAACACGTTCGGCATCCAGACCGTGCCGTCCTCGCGCCGGTGCGGGTGCAGCGCCTCGGTCACCTCCTTCTCCACCTGCACCTGGTCGGTCGCGGCGATCGCCGCGTCGAACAGGCCGGTGGACAGCAGACCCCTCAGGGCGCTGTCGACCCCCGCGTACCCGAAGGGGCAGGCCACCCGTCCGGAACCGTCCGGCTTCAGCCCGGCCCGCTGCGCGACGTCCTCCAGGTCGTCGCGCCGGGCGGGGCGCCAACTGCCGCCGGCGTGCAGGGGATCGGCCAGCTTGGCGGCGACCCGCAGCACGGCGGAGGTGGCGCAGCGCTCCGGCGGACCCCAGCCGACGAGCACCACGGGCGCGCCCCGCTCGGCCAGCGGTGTGGCGGCCGCGAGCAGGTCGCCGAGGCCCTCGGAGTCGCCCGCGAGGCAGCCGATGGGTTCGAAGGCGGTCACCAGGTTGTACGCGGGTTCCCCGGCGTCGGCGGTGCCGGCCGCGTCCTCGGGCGTGCCGTCCAGGAGCCGGATGCCGGCGGGTGCGGGTCCGCCCGGCGTCTCCGGCAGCAGCCGCCGGCGGGCGAGGGCCAGCCGCTCGGGGTGCCGGGTCTCGACGCCGGTCAGGGCGGCGCCTCTGGAGGACGCCATCAGCAGGGCCAGCCCGGATCCGCAGCCGAGACCCAACAGCCGTGTGCCGGGGCCCACTTCCAGTCGCTCGTGGACGGCCTCGTAGAGCGGGACCAGCATCCGCTCCTGGATCTCGGACCAGTCACGCGCGCGGGCACCCGGATCCGCGCGGGGCACCGGCCCCGTGTGAGGAAGGTGCTGCCGCACGAGCGTAGGTGTCATGGAAAAGCGCCCCAATCCGCCGAGAGTTGCCGCTGTGCCGGTTCTGCATATGGCCCCCGTCAGTCGTCCGCACTCCCCCCGTATGTCAGGTAACTCCCCACCCGACCCCGCGTCCAGGGGTTGCGGCGCCCGGAGTGCGGTCCACCCGTGCGAGTGGCGAGATTTCACATGGCGGCAACCTGGGGCCGTACCATCGCGCCATGGCAACGGCACCCGTTCTCACCCCGCGGGCGGACGACTTCCCCCGCTGGTACCAGGATCTGATCGCCAAGGCCGAGCTGGCCGACAACGGACCGGTGCGCGGCACCATGGTGATCCGACCGTACGGGTACGGACTGTGGGAGCGGATGCAGGCGGAGATGGACGCCCGCATCAAGGAGACGGGCGCCCAGAACGCGTACTTCCCCCTGCTGATCCCGCAGTCGTACCTCACGCGCGAGGCCGACCACGTCGAGGGGTTCGCGCCCGAGCTGGCGGTGGTCACGCACGGCGGCGGCAAGGAGCTGGAGGAGCCGGCGGTGGTCCGCCCCACCTCCGAGATGATCATCAACGCGTCCTTCGCGAAGTGGGTGCAGAGCTACCGCGACCTTCCGCTGCTCATCAACCAGTGGGCGAACGTGGTGCGCTGGGAGCTGCGGCCCCGGCTCTTCCTGCGCACGACCGAGTTCCTCTGGCAGGAGGGCCACACCGCGCACGCCACCCGCGAGGACGCGCGCGACTTCGCCTCCCGCATCCACCGCCGCGTCTACGAGGACTTCATGGTGGACGTCCTCGCCATGGACGTCGTCGCCGGCCGCAAGACCGCCAGAGAGCGGTTCGCCGGAGCGGTCAACACCCTCACCCTCGAAGGGATGATGGGCGACGGCAAGGCCCTCCAGATGGCCACCAGCCATGAGCTGGGGCAGAACTTCGCCCGGGCCTTCAACACCTCGTACCTGTCGAAGGACGGCACGCAGGAGCTGGTCTGGCAGACCTCCTGGGGCTCGACCACACGCATGATCGGCGCCCTGGTGATGATGCACGGCGACGACGACGGCCTGCGGGTGCCGCCGCGGCTGGCGCAGGTCCAGGCCGTCGTCCTGGCGGTCAAGGGCGACGAGGCGGTACTGGCCAAGGCCCACGAGCTGGGCGACCGGCTGGAGGCGGCCGGGATCCGCGTCCGGGTCGACGACCGCACCGACGTGCCCTTCGGGCGGCGCGCGGTCGACTGGGAGCTCAAGGGCGTGCCCGTCCGTATCGAGATCGGCCCCCGTGACCTGGGGAACGGCACCGCGATGCTGGCGCGCCGCATCCCGGGAGGCAAGGAGCCGGTGGCCCTGGACGCGCTGGCCGACGTGCTGCCCAAGGTCCTCGAGGACGACCAGGCCCTGCTGCTGCGGCAGTCCCGCGAGCGCCGCGAGTCCCGTACGGCGGACGTGACCACGGTCGAGGAGGCCGTCGAGGCGGCCACCGCCGGCGGCTGGGCGCGCATCCCGTGGGCGACGCTCGGCGAGGAGGGCGAGGCCAGGCTCGCCGACCACGCGGTGACCGTACGGTGTCTGGTCGCCGAGGACGGGTCGGTGCCCGAGGACGGCGACGCGCCCGGTAACGTCGCGATCGTCGCGCGCGCTTACTGAGACGACACCCTCCGGCGAGGCGGCGGCCGAAACACCTCTTGCGCCCCCGCCGCACATCTGCACCCCGGCGCGCGGGCATCGTCTACGCGCCGGGGCAGAAGGGGCGGCCCCAAGGCGTATGGCGGACTACGCACCACCTTGGCACGAGCTGTGCGGGCTTCTCCGCAGATCAGCGCACCCGCCCTCGTCAGGACGCATCAGCGGCAACTGACGGGTACGTGCAAATTATTTGGGATGCCCCGGAATAGGAACACAGGGGCACCCCCGCTCGTTGTCATTACGTGAGCACGACACAGACACCACCTGTTCTCGCCGCAGAGCTGGCGCAGGCGTGGGCCGACATTCAGCGGTACCACCCCGAGCTGCCGGACCTTGCCGCGCCAGAGTCCCTGATCGGGGAGTCGTCGTCCGCCTGCGGTCACGAGCTCTCCTTCGAGCGACTGCTCCATGAGGCAGTCCACGGGATCGCCGCCGCGCGCGGCGTCCGCGACACCTCCCGCGCCGGCCGATACCACAACCGCAGATTCCTCGCGATCGCCGAGGAACTGGGTCTGGACCACCCCGAGGAACCGCATCCCAGCAGCGGCTTCTCGCTGGTCACGCTCAATCCCGAGGCCAAGCGCCGCTACCGTCCGACGATCGAGCGCCTCCAGCGGGCCCTCAAGGCCCACACCGCGGCCACCTCCGCCGACACCACCCGCGCCTTCCGCGGCCCGGCCGCCCGCCACGGCTCCTCCGGCGGCGGCGTCCGCGTCAAGGCGGTCTGCGACTGCGGCCGCAACGTCCGGGTGGTGCCGTCGGTCCTCGCCCAGGCCCCCATCGTGTGCGGAGGGTGCGGCAAGCCGTTCCGCATCCCCGAGGTGGCCGGCGCGGCATGACCCGAGGGCCGTCGCGGCCCGCCCGTCGTGTACCGGCATCTCGTGGCTGCCGGGTCCGCGGGGCAGGGGGCCGGCACCGGCCGCGGGCGCGTGGGGACTGATCGCGCACTTCCCCGCGCCCCGCTCCCGGGCACGCCTGTGAGGCACCCGAACCGCCGGGTGCCTCACAGGCGTGCCCGGGCGGCTCCCCCCCGCACCCTCGTCCGGAAGCGGACCGGAGCGTGTGGCAGAATGGCTGGCTGTACTCGACAGCCGCACAGGACCCCTCTCTCCTCCGGCTGACGCGTCCATCGGGCACTCGGGTACCGCAACCCCACGCGGCGTCCCGCCGTGCCCCACCACGTCAATCCAGGAGAACCCACTCCCGTGGCAGTCAAGATCAAGCTGAAGCGTCTGGGCAAGATCCGTTCGCCTCACTACCGCATCGTCGTCGCCGACTCCCGTACCCGTCGTGACGGTCGTGCGATCGAGGAGATCGGCAAGTACCAGCCGACGTACAACCCGTCGATCATCGAGGTCGACGCCGACCGCGTGGCCTACTGGCTCGGCGTCGGCGCCCAGCCGACCGAGCCCGTGCTCGCCATCCTGAAGAAGACCGGCGACTGGCAGAAGTTCAAGGGCGAGCCCGCCCCGGCCCCGCTGCTCGTGGCCGAGCCGAAGAAGGCACGTGTGTCGTTCGAGGCGCTCGGTGGCGACGACGAGGGCAAGGGTGAGGCCATCACCCAGAAGAAGAAGGCTGAGAAGAAGGACGAGGCCGCTGCCGAGTCCGAGTCGACCGAGGCCTGAGCAGCATGCTCGAAGAGGCGCTTGAGCACCTCGTGAAGGGCATCGTCGACAACCCCGACGATGTGCAGGTCGCCTCGCGCAACCTGCGCCGCGGGCGGGTGCTCGAGGTCCGGGTCCACCCCGACGACCTCGGCAAGGTGATCGGCCGCAACGGCCGCACCGCACGTGCCCTGCGCACCGTCGTGGGCGCCATCGGCGGCCGTGGAGTCCGTGTCGACCTCGTCGACGTCGACCACGTCCGCTGACGCAATTCGCAGCACCGGCTCGGGCCGGGGAGGGCCACTGGGCCGTCCCCGGCCCGACGTCGTGACGACAGGAGATCTTCGAACAGTGCAGCTCGTAGTCGCACGGATCGGCCGCGCCCACGGCATCAAGGGCGAGGTCACCGTGGAGGTCCGCACCGACGAGCCGGAACTGCGGCTCGCCCCCGGCGCCGTACTGTCCACGGACCCCGCCACGGCGGGGCCGCTCACGATCGAGACCGGCCGGGTGCACAGCGGCCGTCTCCTCCTGCGCTTCGCGGGCGTCACCGACCGCACCGCGGCCGAGGCCCTGCGCAACACCCTCCTGATCGCCGAGGTGGATCCCGAGGAACTCCCCGAGGACGAGGACGAGTACTACGACCACCAGCTCATCGACCTCGACGTGGTGACCGAGGACGGCGTGGAGGTCGGCCGGATCACCGAGATCTCCCACCTGCCCTCCCAGGACCTCCTCATCGTCGAGCGGGCCGACGGCAGCGAGGTGATGATCCCCTTCGTCGAGGAGATCGTCACCGAGATCGACCTGAAGGAGCAGCGCGCGGTCATCGACCCGCCGCCCGGCCTCATCGACGACCGCGCGGAGATCGCCTCCGCGCGCGACGCGTCCGGGGACGAGGCCTGATGCGCCTCGACGTCGTCACGATCTTCCCCGAGTACCTCGACCCCCTGCACCTCTCCCTGGTCGGCAAGGCACGCGCGCGCGGACAGCTCGACGTCCACGTGCACGACCTGCGGCACTGGACCTACGACCGGCACAACACCGTCGACGACACCCCGTACGGCGGCGGCCCCGGCATGGTGATGAAGACCGAGCCGTGGGGCGACGCCCTCGACTCGGTCCTGGCCGACGGCTACGAGACCGGCGCGCACGCCCCCGCGCTCGTCGTGCCCACCCCCAGCGGCCGCCCGTTCACCCAGGAACTCGCCGTCGAACTCTCCGAGCGCCCCTGGCTGATCTTCACGCCCGCCCGCTACGAGGGCATCGACCGTCGCGTCGTCGACGAGTACGCCACCCGGATCCCCGTCTACGAGGTCTCCATCGGCGACTACGTCCTCGCCGGCGGCGAGGCGGCCGTCCTGGTCGTCACCGAGGCCGTGGCCCGGCTGCTGCCCGGCGTGCTCGGCAACGCCGAGTCCCACCGCGACGACTCCTTCGCGCCCGGCACCATGGCCAACCTCCTCGAAGGCCCCGTCTACACCAAACCGCCCGCCTGGCGCGGCCGGGACATCCCCGAGGTGCTGCTCAGCGGCCACCACGGGAAGATCGCCCGCTGGCGCCGTGACGAGGCCCTGCGCCGGACCACGGCCCACCGGCCCGACCTGATCGAGCGCTGCGACCCCAGGGCCTTCGACAAGAAGGACCGCGAGATGCTCTCCATCCTGGGCTGGGCGCCGGACCCCGAGGGCGAGGCGTACGGCCGATTTTGGCGCAGGACCGAGAGCGTGGAAGAATAGGCCGCTGTTGTGCGCCGTCCGGTATGCGCCCCTGCCACAGGGGGACACGACGCCCGCCCCGACGCGCACGCCCCTTTCCCCGTACATCTAGTTCCCGTTGATGACCTGTGGCATCAGCGAAGAAAGCAGACGACATGTCCCACCTGCTCGACTCCCTCGACGCCGCGTCGCTGCGCAGCGACGTCCCGGCCTTCCGCCCGGGCGACACCGTCAACGTCCACGTCCGCGTCATCGAGGGCAACCGCTCCCGTGTGCAGCAGTTCAAGGGCGTCGTCATCCGCCGCCAGGGCGCCGGTGTCCGCGAGACCTTCACGGTCCGCAAGGTCTCCTTCTCCGTCGGCGTCGAGCGCACCTTCCCCGTGCACACCCCGATCGTCGAGAAGATCGAGCTCGTGACCCGCGGTGACGTGCGTCGCGCCAAGCTGTACTACCTGCGCGAGCTGCGCGGCAAGGCCGCGAAGATCAAGGAGAAGCGCGACAACTGAGCGCGCTCGGGAGTTCAGAGCGGGGCCGGATAACATCTGGCCCCGATGGACACCGAAGCACAGTCGACGGAGCGCGACCGCTCCTCCCGCCCTTCCGACACCACGGACGCCTCGCAGCAGGCCGTGGGACCGGACGGGCCGGAGGGACGGTCGCGTTTCGCGTTGGCGGCGCGGATCACCGACCTGCTCCCGGGCGGCCGGATCAGCCTCACCCTGCTGATCTGCCTGCTCTTCCTGCTGCTCCTGAACGCTTTCGTGGTCAAGCCGTTCCAGATACCCAGCGGATCCATGGAGAACGGATTGAGGATCGGCGACCGCGTTCTCGTAAATAGGTTGGCGTACCGTTTCGGTGCGGAGCCGCGCCGCGGTGACGTGGTGGTGTTCGACGGCACCGGATATTTCGGGGACGCCGACTACGTCAAACGCGTTGTGGGTGTGGGGGGAGACCACGTGGTCTGCTGCGACGACGAGGGGAGGATCCAGGTGAACGGCCGGCCGGTCGACGAGTCGACGTACCTGTATCCGGGCGACAGCCCGTCCACGGTGCCCTTCGACGTGGAGGTGCCCGACGGCACCCTGTTCGTCCTCGGCGACCACCGCAGTGCCTCCAGCGACTCCCGCGACCACCTGGGCTCGCCGGGCGGCGGCATGATCCCCGTCGACGACGTGATCGGCCGCGCCGACTGGATCGTGCGGTCTGTCGTCGACGTCACCCGCCTGCACCGCCCGGACGCCTACGCGCGCGTGCCCGCGGCGGCGGGTGCGCCGACGGACGCGGCGGGCACCTCTGAGGGTGCGGTGGTCACCTCTGCGGGTGGAGCGGTCACCCCTGCGGGCGTAGCGGTCACCTCTGCGGGCGCGGTGGTCACCCGTAAGGGTGCGGTGATCACCCCTGTGGGTGTGGTGATCACCCCTGCGGGAGCGGTGGTCACCGCCCAGGGCGCGGTGATCAGCCGGACGGACGCGGCGGGCACCCGTACCGTCGCAGCGGGCACCCGTACCGTCGCAGCAGGTGCCCGTCCCGTCGTGGCGGGCACCCCGGCGGACAGGGCGGACGCCCATGGGTAACCGCGGCAAGCCCCGCGGCGTCCCCAGCAGCCCCGCGGACACCCTCCTGCCCACCGGAGCCCGGCGCGCCTCCGGCCCCTCGGCCGGCCGCACCCGCGCGGAGCGGCGCAAGCTCCAGCGCAAGGTCAAGCGCAAGCGCAGGCGCGGCGCCGTCCGGGAGATCCCGCTCCTCGTCGGGGTCGCCGTCCTGATAGCCCTGGTGCTGAAGACGTTCCTCGTGCAGGCCTTCGTGATCCCGTCCGGCTCGATGGAGCAGACCATCCGGATCGGCGACCGCGTCCTGGTCGACAAGTTCACGCCGTGGTTCGGCTCCAAGCCGGAGCGCGGCGACGTCGTCGTCTTCAAGGACCCCGGTGGCTGGCTCAACGACGAGCAGACCACCGCCAAGAAGGACGACCCCGTCGGCGTCAAACAGGTCAAGGAGGCCCTCACCTTCATCGGCCTGCTGCCGTCCGACGACGAGAAGGACCTCATCAAGCGGGTCGTCGGCGTCGGCGGCGACCGCGTCAAGTGCTGCGACACGCAAGGGCGGGTCACCGTCAACGGCGTTCCCCTGAACGAGGGGGACTACCTCTACCCCGGCAACGCCCCCTCCGGCACCTCGTTCGACATCACCGTCCCCCAGGGACGGCTGTGGGTGATGGGCGACCACCGGGACAACTCCGCGGACTCCCGAGCCCACCAGAACACCGACTACGGCGGCACCGTCTCCGAGGACGAGGTGGTCGGGCGGGCCATGGTCATCGCCTGGCCGCTGGGCCACTGGAACACCCTCAAGGAACCGCAAACCTTCTCTTCGGTGACCGACGCGGTCGCCGGGACGGCGGCGTCCTCCCAGACGTCGCATAGGGTTGATCCCGACGATCCGAACGGAACGATCCGACTCCCGAGCCCTGCGGAACTCCCGCTCGTTATGGGAGTGGTGGGCCTGCGTCGTACCTGGGGCAGGCAGCGGCACAGAGTGAGGAGTTGGCGTGGGGGATGTGGCGGTTGGCGCACGGTCCGGGCACGACGGCGAGGAGCACCGCGGACGTCCCGTGGACGCGGCCGACCCGGTGTCCGACGACATCGTGACCTCGGACAATGACGGCCCGGCGGCCGGAGGAGACGGACCCGGCGACGGGCCGCCCCGCACGACCGGGCCGGGGCCGGACGACGGGGCGCCCCAGGCGAAGAAGCCGCGCTCCTTCTGGAAGGAACTGCCGATCCTCATCGGCATCGCCCTCGTCCTCGCCCTGCTGATCAAGACGTTCCTGGTCCAGGCGTTCTCGATCCCCTCCGACTCGATGCAGAACACCCTCCAGGAGGGTGACCGCGTCCTGGTCGACAAGCTGACGCCGTGGTTCGGCTCCGAGCCCGAGCGCGGCGAGGTCGTGGTCTTCCACGACCCGGACAACTGGCTGGCGGGCGAGCCCACCCTCGAACCGAACGCCGTGCAGACCGTCCTCAGCTGGATCGGCCTGATGCCGTCCGCGGAGGAGAAGGACCTCATCAAGCGGGTGATCGGCGTCGGCGGCGACACCGTCTCCTGTAGCAAGACCGGCCCGCTGAAGGTCAACGGCAAGGCGCTCGACGAGCCGTACGTGTACCCCGGCAACACGCCGTGCAGCATGGACGACCAGGGCGGCCAGTTCACGGTGAAGGTCCCCGAGGGCTACATCTGGGTCATGGGCGACCACCGCCAGAACTCGCGGGACTCCCGCTACAACCAGTCCGACAAGCACCACGGCATGGTCCCCGTCGACGAGGTCGTCGGCCGCGCCGTCGTCAAGGCCTGGCCCATCAACCGCTGGGGCACGCTGCCCGTGCCGGACACCTTCGACCAGAGCGGCCTCGACGCCCGGTCGGCCGCCTCCACCGCCCTGACGGTCGCCCCGGAGGGCCTCGCCCTCGCCGGCGTCGTCCCACTGGCGCTGTGGCGGCGCCGGCGCGCACAGGTGTCCGGGACCCGCTGACCCGCCGCCCGGCCCGTCGTATCCGCTGACCCGTCGCCCGCCCCCGCCGTACCCGCTCGGCAAACCCTTTCCCAAGCTTGCGACCACGGCCGGGGGCGAACGGCTGACCCGGCTCGGTACCGCCGGGTAGGGTGCGGATCCATGGGCGGTGAGAGCACGACACGTACGGCCCCGCACAGCGGCGGCGGCACCAGCAGTGGCCCGGTGGGCAGCCGGACCGGACAGCGTCTGTCCGGTGCGGCGGTCGCGCTGGGCCTCGTGCTGTTCCTCGCCGGCTTCGGGTGGGCCGTGCTGACCTACCGGCCGTACACCGTGCCCACCGGTTCCATGGCCCCCACGATCGACGCCGGGGACCGGGTGCTGGCCCAGGTGGTGGACGGCGACGAGGTACGGCGCGGGGACGTCGTGGTCTTCACCGACAAGACCTGGGCGGACGACGCGCCCGTGGTCAAGCGCGTCGTCGCGGTCGGCGGTGACACGGTCTCCTGCTGCACCGACGGCAAGCTCACCGTCAACGGCCGGCAGATCGAGGAGTCCTACCTGCCCGAGGGGAGCCCCGCCGAGATCAAGAACTTCGCCACCGTGGAGGTCCCCGAGGGCCGGCTGTTCCTGCTCGGCGACGAGCGCCAGGGCTCACTGGACTCCACCGCCCACCTCACGGACGCGGCCGCCGGCACGGTCGCGCGCGGTGCCGTCAAGGCCCGCGTCGACGCCGTCGTCTGGCCCATGGAGGGCATGCTCGAACGCCCAACCGGCTTCGAGCCGCTCGGCGCGCTCTCCCGGCCGGGCCCGCTGAGCACGATCGGCTGGCTGATCGTCGTCGGCGCGGCCCTCGTCCTCGGCGGCGGCGCGTACGGCCCGATCGCCCAGCGCGTCAGCCGTCGTTCCCGGCCGGAGTCCTCCGGAGTCCGCCGGTGACCGCTGAGACGAGCCGCGCGAGCACCGACTCGTACCAGGGCGGGCTGCGCAGGGTCGCCCGGGTGGTCCTGCTCGACCCCGAGGACCGCATCCTGCTGCTGCACGGCCACGAGCCGGACGATCCGGCCGACGACTGGTGGTTCACGCCCGGCGGTGGAGTGGAGGGCGACGAGACCCGTGAAGAGGCCGCGCTGAGGGAACTCGCCGAGGAGACGGGCATCACCGACGTCGACCTCGGCCCGGTGGTGTGGCGGCGCAGGTGCTCCTTCCCGTTCGCGGGCCGCCGCTGGGACCAGGACGAGTGGTACTACCTGGCCCGTACGGCCGTGACGGTGACCGGGGCCACCGCCCTGACCGAGCTGGAGCGGCGCAGCGTCGCCGGAGCGCGCTGGTGGACGTGTCGGGAACTCGCCCGGACACATGAGACGGTGTATCCGACCAGACTCGCCGAGCTGCTGCAACGGCTGCTCGACGAAGGTCCCCCGGCCCGCCCCGAAACCCTCGACACGGAAATCGTCTAGCGGCTCACGGGACGGGCGCACAATGGGGAGATCGCACGGCTGAAGGGGAACATGCCATGAGCGCCGAGGACCTCGAGAAGTACGAGACCGAGATGGAGCTGAAGCTCTACCGGGAGTACCGCGACGTCGTCGGTCTGTTCAAATACGTGATCGAGACCGAGCGGCGTTTCTACCTGACCAACGACTACGAGATGCAGGTGCACTCGGTCCAGGGCGAGGTGTTCTTCGAGGTATCGATGGCGGACGCCTGGGTGTGGGACATGTACCGGCCGGCCCGGTTCGTGAAGCAGGTACGCGTCCTTACGTTCAAGGACGTGAACATCGAGGAGCTGAACAAGAGCGACCTGGAGCTCCCGGGCGGGTGACGGGCTCCCCCGTACGGGTAGCTGCTCACTCATGTGGGTGACAGGGTTTTCCACAGACGCCGAGTTGCGCACCAAGATCCATCTCTTCGCCGCGGACGCGTGAACGTGGGCACCGGAGGTGGTGCCCACATGAGCACGGATCTGGCGCGAGGAGCGCTCGGCAGGTACGGCGAGGAACTGGCCGCCCGACGGCTGGCCGAGGCCGGGATGACGGTCCTGGAGCGCAACTGGCGCTGCGGCAGGACCGGAGAGATCGACATCGTCGCCCGGGACGGCGACGTCCTGGTCGTCTGCGAGGTCAAGACCCGCAGGGACGGCGGCTTCCAGCACCCCATGGCGGCCCTGACACCCACCAAGGCCCGGCGCCTGCGCGGCCTCGCCGAACGCTGGATCCAGGCACACGGGGGAGCACCGCCGGGCGGCGTCCGCATCGACCTGGTCGGCGTCGTCCTGCCGACCCGCGGAGCCCCCGTCGTCGAGCACGCGCGGGGGGTGGCCTGAGATGGGGTTCGCACGGACGTGCTCGGTCGCACTGGTGGGCGTCGAGGGGGTCGTGGTCGAGGTCCAGGCGGACCTGGAGCCCGGAGTGGCGGCCTTCACCCTGGTAGGGCTGCCCGACAAGAGCCTGACCGAGAGCCGGGACCGGGTGCGGGCGGCGGTGGTGAACTCGGGAGCCGAGTGGCCGCAGAAGAAACTCACCGTCGGCCTCAGCCCCGCCTCGGTGCCGAAGGGCGGCAGCGGATTCGACCTCGCCATCGCCAGCGCCGTGCTCGGCGCGAGCGAGCGGATCGACCCCCGCGTGCTCGCCGACATCGTGATGATCGGGGAACTGGGGCTCGACGGACGCGTACGGCCGGTGCGGGGCGTGCTGCCCGCCGTACTGGCCGCCGCCGAGGCCGGCTACGCGCAGGTGGTCGTGCCGGAGTGCGCCGCCGCCGAGGCATCGCTGGTGCCGGGGGTCTCCGTGCTCGGGGTACGCAGTCTGCGGCAGCTGATCGCCGTCCTGGCCGACGAGCCCGTACCGGACGAGGAACGGGACGACCCGGACCGGCCGGACCCGCTCCTGGCCGGCCTGCGAATGCCCGGCACGGCAGCGGCCACCGGCATGCTCGGCGCGGGCGGGCACGACCACAGCCTCGACCTCGCCGACGTCGTCGGCCAGCGCTCGGCGCGGACGGCCGTGGAGGTCGCCGCGGCCGGCGGACACCACCTGTTCCTCGAAGGCCCCCCGGGCGCGGGCAAGACGATGCTCGCCGAACGCCTCCCCGCCGTGCTGCCCCGGCTCACCCGGGAGGAGTCCCTGGAGGTCACGGCCGTCCACTCGGTGGCAGGACTCCTGCCACCCGGCAAGCCCCTCATCGACGTTCCCCCCTACTGCGCCCCGCACCACTCCGCCACCATGCAGGCACTCGTCGGGGGCGGCGCGAACATCGCCCGCCCGGGCGCCGTCTCCATGGCGCACCGAGGGGTGCTCTTCCTGGACGAGACCCCGGAGTTCAGCAGCCGGGCCCTCGACGCCCTGCGCCAGCCCCTGGAGGCGGGACACGTCGTGATCGCGCGCAGCGCCGGCGTGGTGCGGTTCCCCGCACGGTTCCTCATGGTGCTCGCGGCCAACCCCTGCCCGTGCGGTCGCTTCTCCCAGCGGGACACCCTGTGCGAGTGCCCGCCCTCAGCGGTCCGCCGCTACCAGGCCCGGCTCTCCGGGCCGCTGCTCGACCGGGTCGACCTGCGCGTCGAGGTCGACCCGGTCGGCAGGGCGGAACTCGCCCACCGAGGTCCCGGGGGCGAATCCACGGCGACCGTCGCCGACCGGGTGCGAGCCGCCCGGCAGCGTGCGACGACCCGGCTCGCCGACACCCCCTGGCGGACCAACGGCGACGTGCCCGGACGGGAGCTGCGCAGCCGGTTCCGCCCCGCGGCCGGGGCGATGGACGAGGCGGAACGGAACCTGGAACGCGGCGTGCTCACCGCCCGCGGCCTGGACCGGGTCCTGCGCGTCGCCTGGACCGTCGCCGACCTCGTCGGCCATGACCGCCCCGACGCCTCGGACGTCGCCCTGGCGCTGCAACTGCGCACGGGCGTGCCGCGCGGGGTGCCGATGGCGCTGGGGGCCCCGACGTGACCGGTGCCGGCGACCCGGACGAGGAGCGGCTCGCCCGGGTCTACCTGGCCCGGGTCGTCGAGCCCGGTGACGAGGCCGGCGGGCGGTGGGTGCGCGAGCGCGGACCCGCCGAGGTGGCCCGGCGGCTCCGGGACGGCGGAGAACCCCTGCCCGGCGTCACGGCGCGCAAGTGGGCCGGACTCCTCGCGCGGGCCGCGCGGGCCGAACCGGAGCGCGACCTGGCCGTCGCCCGGGACGCCGGCGTCCGGTTCGTGTGCCCGGGGGACGTCGAGTGGCCCAGCCCCCTGGACGACCTCGGCGACGCCCGTCCCCTGGGCCTGTGGGTCCGCGGCGGGCCCAGCCTGCGGATGTGGGCGCTGCGCTCGGTCGCGGTCGTCGGCGCCCGCGCCTGCACCGCATACGGCGCCCACATGGCGGTCACCCTCGCCGCCGGTCTCGCCGAACGCGGCTGGGTGGTGGTCTCCGGCGGCGCGTACGGCGTCGACGGCGCCGCCCACCGGGGCGCCCTCGGCGCGGGCGGCGCCACCGTGGCCGTCCTCGCCTGCGGGGTCGACCGGCCCTACCCGCGCGGCCACACGGAACTGATCGGCAGGATCGCGGCACAGGGGCTGGTCGTGGGAGAACTGCCACCGGGCGACCACCCGACACCGAGCAGGTTCGTCCAGCGCAACCGGGTGATCGCCGCGCTCACCCGCGGCACGGTGGTGGTCGAGGCCGCCCACCGCAGCGGCTCGCTGGTCACCGCACGGGCGGCCCTGCGGCTCGGCCGGCACACCATGGGAGTGCCCGGACCCGCCACCAGCGCCCTGTCCGCGGGGGTGCACGAGCTCCTGCGGCAGGAAGCGGTGCTGGTCACCGACGCCGCGGAGGTCGTCGAGCTGGTCGGCGACATGGGCGAACTGGCGCCGGAGCGGCGCGGGCCGGTGCTGCCGCGCGACCTCCTGCACGCCGGCGCCCGGCGGATCCTCGCCGCCCTCCCCGGCCACCGGGCCGCGACGGCCGACGAGATCGCCCGCGAGGCCTGGACCACCCCGGACGACGCGATCGCGAAACTGTACGAACTCAGGGCACTCGGCTACGTCGAACGACATGGCGACGGCTGGAAGTTGACACGCCAGGCGATGCTCTCCGTCCGAGGAGGGCGACACCCGTGTTGACCGACGGGTTCGGCCGTCCGGGGGAACGCCGAACCCCTTGCAAACGACCGCAGTTGACGCGTCCCGGCCGTGAGCCGCGGCGACCGTCCCGCCCCGGCCCGCCGCCCCCGGGGACGCCTCCGCGGACAGGTCCGACCCGGTTCTTCGCGCACCGCGACACTCCAGTCACGCTACGCTCACAAGGATTCCGGTACAGAACGGCACCCACCGCCCACTTCCCGCAGGACGGCACCACTCGGCACCACCCGGCACCAGACGGCAGCAGACGGAGCAACGACGACAGCTCACCCCGTACCCCTCCGACCCCCCGTACGTCACGGCAGAACGGCACAAGGCGACGAATGCCCCAGCACACCTCCGGGTCCGACCGGGCGGCGATCCCCCCAGCCGCCCGCGACGGTGGCAGCGCGCGGCCGCCCGCTCCCTCGACGCTCGAGGAGCTGTGGCGCTCGTACAAGGCGACGGGGGACGACCGGCTGCGGGAGCAGCTGATCCTGCACTACTCGCCCCTGGTGAAGTACGTCGCCGGCCGGGTCAGCGTGGGCCTGCCGCCCAACGTGGAGCAGGCGGACTTCGTGTCGTCCGGGGTGTTCGGGCTGATCGACGCGATCGAGAAGTTCGACATCGACCGGGAGATCAAGTTCGAGACGTACGCGATCACCCGGATCCGGGGCGCGATGATCGACGAGCTGCGCGCGCTGGACTGGATCCCGAGGTCCGTACGGCAGAAGGCCCGCAACGTGGAGCGGGCGTACGCGACGCTGGAGGCGCGGCTGCGGCGGACGCCGACGGAGTGCGAGGTCGCCGCCGAGATGGGCATCGCGGTCGATGAACTGCACACGGTGTTCAGCCAGCTGTCGCTGGCCAACGTGGTGGCGCTCGAGGAGCTGCTGCACGTCGGGGGCGAGAGCGGGGACGGTCTCAGCGTCATGGACACGCTGGAGGACACCGCCGCGGACAACCCCGTGGAGGTGGCCGAGGACCGGGAGCTGCGCAGATTCCTGGCACGGGCGATCAACACGCTGCCCGACCGCGAGAAGACGGTGGTCACGCTCTACTACTACGAAGGGCTGACCCTCGCCGAGATCGGCAACGTACTGGGGGTGACCGAGAGCCGGGTCAGCCAGATCCACACCAAATCGGTGCTCCAGCTGCGCGCGAAACTGGCGAGCTTCGGTCGTTGACCTGGCCGGACGACGGAAGTGGGAGCGGAGTCACTCCCGTCGGCGGTGCGGCGTCCGTAAAGTGGTCGACGTGCCAAGGATTCGAGCGGCCTCCGTGGCCGAGCACCGGTCGATGCAGCGAGCCGCCCTGCTGGACGCGGCCCGCTCGCTGCTGTCCGAGGGCGGGACGGAGGCGCTGACCTTCCCCGCCCTAGCCGAGCGGACGGGGCTCGCCCGTTCGTCCGTGTACGAGTACTTCCGGTCCCGCGCCGCCGTGGTCGAGGAACTGTGCGAGGTCGACTTCCCCGTGTGGGCGGCGGAGGTCGAGGCGGCGATGGCCGCGGCCGACACGCCGGCGGCCAAGGTCGAGGCGTACGTACGGCGGCAGCTGGCCCTGGTCGGCGACCGGCGGCACCGGGCCGTCGTGGCGATCTCGGCGAGCGAGCTGGACGCGGGGGCGCGGGAGAAGATCCGCGCCGCCCACGGCGGACTCGTCGCGATGATCGTCGAGGCACTGGGCGACATGGGGCACGCGGAGCCCCGGCTGGCGGCGATGCTGCTCCAGGGCATCGTGGACGCGGCCGTGCGCCGGATCGAGCTGGGAGCCGCGGAAGATCCCGCGGTGATCACCGACGCGGCGGTCGCGATGGTGCTGCGGGGGGTCGCCGGCTGAGACGGCCGGGCAGGGTGGCGGGGACGCCCTTGCGGTGGGGCCACCGCACCCTGTCCCCGCCCACGGGCCCCCTCCCCCCTCCCCTCCCCCCACCCCCTCCTCCCATCCCACCCCCCAAAGCCCCGCACCCGAACCGCCAGCCATGCCCGCCCCCTACGGAAGCGGTACCCCCAGCACCGGCAGCAGCCGCGGCGGGCCCTTTCTCAGCAGCTCTGGCGGCAGCAGTGTGAGCGGGTTGAGGTAGGTCCGGCCCCTCAGCAGTCCCCAGTGCAGGCACGGCGTCGTGCAGTGTGAGCCGGTGGGTTCCACGGTGCCGATGACCTCGCCGGCCGCCACGTCGTCGCCCCTGGTGACGGACGCCCGTACCGGCTCGTACGTGGTGCGCAGGTCCGTGCCCGTCAGTTCCACGGACACCACGCCCCGTCCCGCGACCCGGCCCGCGTACGACACGCGGCCGGTCGCCGCCGCGCGCACCGGTGCGCCGGGTGTCGTGGTGAGGTCCACGCCCCGGTGGCCGCGGGTGTACGCCGTCGCCGGGGGTTCCCAGCCGCGTACCACCGTCGGGCGCGCGCCCACCGGCCAGGACCGGCCGATGGGCGGGGCCGGGGCCGGCGGGGGAGGGGCGGCGCGCGGCGGCGGGGGCGGATTCGCCCACGCCACGGGGGCCGTCACGGTGATCAGGAGCCCCAGCAGCAGGGCCGTACAGCGCTTCGGGTGCATGGGGAAAGGGTGTCGTGATGCGGCCGATCACGGCCGGAACCTGTGGACAACCCTCCGCTTGTGGACGGCGGCGTCACCCGGCGCCCCCCGGGTCCCGTACACTTCTTCTGGCGATCCGGGTCACCGGGTCGACTTCGCACGCCCCGGTACCAGGGCCGACACGCTCGGTCCGCCGGTACCCGCGCCCCTCGGTCCTTCGTGGCTCGGCGCACCGCGGGCGTCAGGCGCGGGAGCCGTCCGGCTCTCGCGGCACAACCGAGAAACCCAAGGAGAACGGCCATGGCCGTCGTCACGATGCGGGAGCTGCTGGAGAGCGGCGTCCACTTCGGTCACCAGACCCGTCGCTGGAACCCGAAGATGAAGCGCTTCATCTTCACCGAGCGCAACGGCATCTACATCATCGACCTGCTCCAGTCGCTGTCGTACATCGACCGCGCCTACGAGTTCGTCAAGGAGACCGTCGCCCACGGCGGCACGGTCATGTTCGTCGGTACGAAGAAGCAGGCGCAGGAGGCCATCGCCGAGCAGGCCACCCGCGTCGGCATGCCCTACGTCAACCAGCGCTGGCTGGGCGGCATGCTCACCAACTTCTCGACCGTCTACAAGCGTCTGCAGCGCCTCAAGGAGCTCGAGCTCATCGACTTCGAGGACGTCGCCGCGTCCGGTCTGACGAAGAAGGAGCTCCTGGTCCTCTCCCGCGAGAAGGCCAAGCTGGAGAAGACCCTCGGCGGTATCCGCGAGATGTCCAAGGTCCCGAGCGCCGTCTGGATCGTGGACACCAAGAAGGAGCACATCGCGGTCGGTGAGGCCCGGAAGCTCAACATCCCGGTCGTCGCCATCCTCGACACCAACTGCGACCCCGACGAGGTCGACTACAAGATCCCGGGCAACGACGACGCGATCCGCTCCGTCACCCTGCTCACCCGTGTGATCGCCGACGCCGTCGCCGAGGGCCTCATCGCCCGCTCCGGCGTCGCCACCGGCGACAAGGGTGAGAAGGCCGCGGGCGAGCCGCTCGCCGAGTGGGAGCGCGACCTGCTCGAGGGTGAGAAGAAGGCCGACGAGGCTCCGGCCGCCGAGGCGCCCGCCGCTGAGGCCCCGGCCGCCGAGGCCCCGGCCGCGGAGGCTCCGGCCGCCGAGGGCGAGCAGGCCTGACCGTCCCGTCAGCGTCGACGGCGGGAGTGGTGACATGAGATCCGCTCCCGCCGTTCACCCGTAGGTCAGCGCAGAGTCGGAGATCTACATCTCCATGTAGATCGCAGACCGTGCAGATCTCCGATCTTCCAGACTTCGAGAAAGATTCACAGACTCATGGCGAACTACACCGCCGCCGACGTCAAGAAGCTCCGTGAGCTCACCGGCGCCGGCATGATGGACTGCAAGAAGGCGCTGGACGAGGCCGACGGCCAGGTCGACAAGGCCGTCGAGGCGCTCCGCATCAAGGGCCAGAAGGGCGTCGCCAAGCGCGAGGGCCGCTCCGCCGAGAACGGCGCCGTGGTCTCGATCATCGCCGACGACAACTCCTCCGGTGTCCTGGTGGAGCTGAAGTGCGAGACGGACTTCGTCGCCAAGGGCGAGAAGTTCCAGAGCGTCGCCACCGCGATCGCCGAGCACGTCGCCAAGACCTCTCCGGCCGACATCGAGGCCCTGCTCGCCTCCGAGATCGAGGCCGGCAAGACCGTCCAGGCGTTCGTGGACGAGGCCAACGCCAACCTCGGCGAGAAGATCGTCCTGGACCGCTTCGCGCAGTTCACCGACGGCTACGTGATCGCGTACATGCACCGCACGATGCCCGACCTGCCCCCGCAGATCGGTGTCCTCGTCGAGCTGGACAAGCCGAACGCCGAGGTCGCCAAGGGCGTCGCCCAGCACATCGCCGCCTTCGCGCCGAAGTACCTCTCCAAGGAGGACGTGCCGGCCGAGGTCGTCGAGTCCGAGCGCCGCATCGCCGAGGAGACCACCCGCGCCGAGGGCAAGCCCGAGGCCGCGATCGCCAAGATCGTCGAGGGTCGCCTCAACGGTTTCTTCAAGGACGCCACGCTGCTCGGCCAGCCGTACGCGCTCGACAACAAGAAGTCGGTCCAGAAGGTCCTGGACGAGGCCGGTGTCAGCCTGAAGCGCTTCGCGCGCATCAAGGTCGGCATCTGAGTCCGTACCGCGACGGACGCCCGGCCCCTATAGGGTCGGCAGCAGTCGTCCGCGTACGTCGTCACGGGACGTGTGACGGACGACAGCAGATCTGACGAGGAGGCCATTGCCGCGCACGGGTTGCGAACGACACCCCACCGGCAATGGCCTTCTTCGTATGTGCACCACGTGAAAGAGGCGGGATCTCCCATGACCACCAAGGCCCAGAAGAGCGACGACGGCAAGGTACGCGGCCGGTTCCTGCTGAAGCTGTCCGGAGAGGCATTCTCCGGCGGTGGCGGCCTGGGAGTGGATCCCGACGTGGTGCACAAGATCGCCCGCGAGATCGCGGCGGTCGTGCGCGACGGCGCGCAGATCGCGGTCGTCATCGGCGGCGGCAACTTCTTCCGCGGCGCCGAACTCCAGGTGCGCGGCATGGACCGGGCCCGCTCGGACTACATGGGCATGCTCGGCACCGTGATGAACTGCCTCGCCCTCCAGGACTTCCTGGAGAAGGAGGGCATCGACAGCCGGGTCCAGACCGCCATCACGATGGGCCAGGTCGCCGAGCCGTACATCCCGCTGCGGGCCGTGCGCCACCTGGAGAAGGGCCGCGTGGTCATCTTCGGCGCGGGCATGGGCATGCCGTACTTCTCCACCGACACCACCGCCGCGCAGCGCGCCCTGGAGATCGACGCCGAGGCGCTGCTGATGGGCAAGAACGGCGTGGACGGCGTCTACGACTCCGACCCGAAGACCAACCCGGAGGCGGTCAAGTTCGACGCCCTCGGTTACGGCGAGGTCATCACCCGCGAGCTGAAGGTCGCCGACGCCACCGCGGTCACGCTGTGCCGCGACAACAAGCTCCCCATCGTCGTCTTCGAGCTTCTCGCCGAGGGCAATATCGCGCGGGCCGTCAAGGGTGAGAAGATCGGCACGCTGGTGGGTGACGAAGTCAGCCGGGCCTGACCGCAGGACCCCCCGGTCCCACGGTCGAGGGCCCCGGTTCGTACGACAACATCCGACCGGGGGACGGAGCCTGGTCGGGGGATGGACAATGTCCTGCCGGTCGGGAACCGTGCAGGAAGAAGACGCGACGCAGCCGGCCGCCGCCACCGACAGGGAACCGCAGCCGGGCCTACTCAAGACACGCAGGAGCAAGTGGTGATCGAAGAGACCCTCCTCGAGGCCGAGGAGAAGATGGAGAAGGCCGTCGTGGTCGCCAAGGAGGACTTCGCCGCGATCCGCACCGGCCGTGCGCACCCGGCGATGTTCAACAAGATCGTGGCCGACTACTACGGCGCGCCGACGCCGATCAACCAGCTGGCTTCGTTCTCCGTGCCGGAGCCGCGCATGGCGGTCGTGACCCCGTTCGACAAGAGCGCGCTGCGCAACATCGAGCAGGCGATCCGCGACTCCGACCTGGGCGTCAACCCGAGCAACGACGGCAACATCATCCGAGTGGTGTTCCCCGAGCTCACCGAGGAGCGCCGCCGCGACTACATCAAGGTCGCCAAGGGCAAGGGCGAGGACGCCAAGGTGTCCATCCGCTCCGTCCGCCGCAAGGCCAAGGACGCGATCGACAAGCTCGTCAAGGACGGCGAGGTCGGCGAGGACGAGGGCCGCCGTGCGGAGAAGGAGCTCGACGACACCACCGCGAAGTACGTCGCCCAGGTGGACGAGCTCCTCAAGCACAAGGAATCGGAGCTGCTCGAGGTCTGATGAACGACTCTTCCTGGGGCGCTCCGCCGCACGCCGGTTCACCGACCGGGTACTGGGGGCCCACTCACCAGGGGCCTGTCCAGGGGGCTTCCCCGGCGGGTCCCGCGTACGATGCGCCTGAGGCGCAGCAGACTCGCCCCATGCCCATCGTCCCCGACGTCCCCGCCGACGACGGACACCAGGATGACGACCGGGGGGCCGCTCGGAGGGGTGGCCCCCTGTTCCGGGACGAGACGTTCCGCGGCGGTCCGGCTCCCGGTGAGGCGACTCACGGCGAGCCGTACCGCGGGGGGACGCCGCCCCCGGGCGGGACGTTCCCCGGCGGGATGCCCCCCGGCGGGGGGTTCCGCGAGGAGACGTTCCGCAACGAGCCGTTCCACGACGAGACCCCGTCGGCGCTGCCCCCTGCGGCGGTGCCGCAGAATCCGGATCCCATGCCCGACGCCCCGCAGCCGGCGCCCGCCCCGCAGAAGAAGAGCGCGGGCCGGGACCTCGGTGCGGCGATAGGGGTGGGCGTCGGACTCGGCGCGGTGATCGTCGCCTCGCTGTTCGTGGTGAAGGCCGTCTTCATCGGCGTCATAACGATCGCCGTCGTGGTGGGCCTGTGGGAGCTCACCAGCCGGCTCCAGGAGCGCAAGGGCATCAAGGCGCCCCTGGTGCCGCTGGCGCTCGGCGGTGCGGCGATGGTCGTCGCCGGGTACGTCCGGGGGGCCGAGGGCGCCTGGCTTGCCATGGCCCTGACCGCTCTGGCGGTCCTCGTCTGGCGGATGACGGAACCGCCGGAGGGCTACCTCAAGGACGTCACGGCCGGTCTCTTCGCGGCCTTCTACGTCCCGTTCCTGGCCACCTTCGTCGCCATGATGCTCACGGCCGAGGACGGGGCGCAGCGCGTGCTGACGTTCCTGCTCCTGACGGTGGTCAGCGACACCGGCGCGTACGCCGTCGGCTGGCGCTTCGGCAGGCACAAGCTCGCCCCGCGCATCAGCCCCGGCAAGACCCGCGAGGGCCTGCTCGGCGCGGTGTCGTTCGCGATGGTCGCGGGCGCGCTGTGCATGCAGTTCCTCATCGACGGCGGCACCTGGTGGCAGGGCCTGCTGCTCGGCCTCGCGGTCGCCGCCAGCGCCACGCTCGGCGACCTCGGCGAGTCGATGATCAAGCGGGACCTCGGCATCAAGGACATGGGCACCCTGCTGCCGGGCCACGGCGGCATCATGGACCGTCTCGACTCCCTGCTGCCCACGGCTCCGGTGGTGTGGCTGCTGCTGGTGCTCTTCGTGGGATCGTCCTGACGGGACTCACCCCCACCCGCGTCGAGCGAGCCCCCGTCCCCGGCGGACGGGGGCTCGCCGCCGTCACGGCCCCTGGCGGGGCGCCATGACGGCGAGCCGGGGCACCCGAGTCGATCTGCGACACTGGTAAGGCCATGCCTAAGCCCGGAGAACTCACTTTCGTCGCCCCCCGCGGAGCCAAGAAGCCGCCGCGGCACCTCGCCGACCTCTCACCCGCCGAGCGGAAGGAGGCGGTGGCGGGGATCGGGGAGAAGCCGTTCCGGGCGAAGCAGTTGTCGCAGCACTACTTCGCGCGGTACGCGCACGACCCGGCGGAGTGGACCGACATCCCCGCGGGGGCCCGCGAGAAGCTGCGCGAGGCGCTGCTGCCGGAGCTGATGACGGTCGTGCGGCATCTGTCGACCGACCAGGGCACCACCCGCAAGACGCTGTGGCGGCTCTTCGACGGCACGCTCGTGGAGTCGGTGCTGATGCGCTACCCGGACCGGGTGACCATGTGCATCAGCTCGCAGGCGGGGTGCGGGATGAACTGCCCGTTCTGCGCGACCGGGCAGGCCGGGCTCGACCGGAACCTGTCGACCGCCGAGATCGTGCACCAGATCGTCGACGGGATGCGGGCCCTGCGGGACGGGGAGGTCCCCGGCGGGCCGGCCCGGCTGTCCAACATCGTCTTCATGGGCATGGGCGAGCCCCTCGCCAACTACAAGCGGGTCGTCGGCGCCGTCCGCGCCCTGACCGACCCCACCCCGGACGGGCTCGGGCTGTCGCAGCGCGGGATCACCGTGTCGACCGTCGGGCTGGTGCCGGCCATCCACCGGTTCGCCGACGAGGGCTTCAAGTGCCGGCTCGCCATCTCGCTGCACGCCCCGGACGACGAGCTGCGCGACACCCTCGTCCCGGTGAACACCCGGTGGAAGGTGCGCGAGGTGCTCGACGCCGGGTTCGAGTACGCCGAGAAGTCCGGCCGGCGGCTGTCCATCGAGTACGCCCTGATCCGTGACATCAACGACCAGGCCTGGCGCGGCGACCGCCTCGGACGCCTCCTCAAGGGCCGACCGGTGCACGTCAACCTGATCCCCCTCAACCCGACCCCGGGCTCGAAGTGGACCGCGTCCCGGCCCGAGGACGAGAAGGCGTTCGTCGAGGCCATCGCCGCGCACGGGGTGCCGGTGACCGTCCGGGACACCCGGGGCCAGGAGATTGACGGGGCCTGCGGTCAGCTCGCGGCCACCGAGCGGTAGTCTGAGCGCCGTACGACATCTTCACATCATCCGACATCTGTAGATCTGACGACATCTTCATATTCCGACAGGGGAGCGCCACAGCGCTGAGAGTGCGGCACCAGGCCGCAGACCCTCTGAACCTCGCCCAGGTCATTCTGGGTAGGAAGTTCGGTCACCGCTCAAGCTGTTGTGCCCCGCCCGGGTCCGCCGGGCGGGGCCGCGTCTCTTCCTGGTCAACCCCAGGAGGAAAACCAGTGCACACCAGGACGTTCGTCGCCGCGGCCGTCGGCCTCGGCCTCGTCACGCTGTCGGCGTGCGGATCGTCGGACGATTCCGCGTCCGGCTCCGGCTCCACCACCGTCACCCTGATCAGCCACGACTCGTGGGCCGTCTCCAAGGACGTGCTCGCGGAGTTCGAGAAGCAGTCCGGCTACCAGGTGAAGGTCCTCACCGACGGCGACGCCGGGCAGGCCGTGAACAAGGCCGTCCTCACCAAGGACAACCCGCAGGGCGACGTCTTCTTCGGCGTCGACAACACGCTCCTGTCCCGCGCCCTCGACAACGGCCTCTTCCAGTCGTACGAGGCGAAGGGGCTCGACCAGGTCGACGCCGCCTACCGGCTCGACGGCGACAAGCACCGGGTCACGCCCGTCGACTACGGCGACATCTGCGTCAACTACGACAAGGAGTACTTCGCCGACCACAAGCTGGCCCCGCCCACCTCCTTCGACGACCTGACGAAGCCCGCCTACAAGAACCTCCTCGTCACCGAGAACGCCTCCACCTCCTCGCCCGGCCTCGGCTTCCTCCTCGGCACAGCGGCCAGGTACGGGGGCGACGACTGGCAGGCCTACTGGAAGAAGCTGAAGGCCAACGGCGTGAAGGTGGTCGACGGCTGGGAGCAGGCCTACAACGAGGAGTTCTCCGGCTCGGCCGGCGGGAAGAAGGCCGGCGGCGACCGGCCGCTCGTCGTCTCCTACGCCTCCTCGCCGCCCGCCGAGGTGATCTACGCGGACCCCAAGCCGACCACCGCCCCGACCGGTGTCGCGACCGGCACCTGCTTCCGGCAGGTCGAGTTCGCGGGGCTGCTGAGCAACGCGAAGAACAGCGCGGGCGGCAAGGCGCTGATCGACTTCCTGATCTCGAAGCGCTTCCAGGAGGACATGCCGCTCAACATGTTCGTCTACCCGGTGCTGAAGGGCGCGGCCGTGCCCGCCGAGTTCACCGCGTACGGGCCCGCCGCCGAGGACCCCGAGACCATGGCCCCGGCGGACATCGCCGCCCACCGCGACCAGTGGGTCACGTCGTGGACCTCACTCGTACTGAAGTGACGAAGGCGGGTGGCGCGGCGGCCCGCACGGGCCGTTCCGGGAGCGCGGCGCGGCTCGGGCTGATGGCCCTGCCCGTCGCGTTCTTCGGGGTCTTCTTCGCCTACCCCGTCGCCGCCATCGTCGCGCGCGGGCTCGGCTCCGACGGGACGTGGCACGCCGGGCGCCTGCTCGACGTGCTCGGGGACCCCGGCATCCGGCACGTGCTGTGGTTCACCACCTGGCAGGCGCTCGCCTCCACCGCGCTCACCCTGCTGGTCGCCCTGCCCGCCGCCTACGTCTTCGCCCGCCTCTCCTTCCCCGGCAAGCAGGTCCTGCGGGCCGTCGTCACCGTCCCGTTCGTGCTGCCGACGGTCGTCGTCGGGACGGCCTTCCTGGCGCTCGTCGGGCGCGGCGGACTCCTCGACGAGCTGTGGGGCGTACGGCTGGACACCACGGTGTGGGCGATCCTGGCCGCGCACGTCTTCTTCAACTACGCGGTCGTGGTGCGGACGGTGGGCGGGCTGTGGGCGCAGCTCGACCCGCGGCAGGAGGAGGCGGCGCGGATGCTGGGTGCGTCGCCGTGGCGGGCGTGGCGCCGGGTGACCCTGCCGGCCCTCGCGCCCGCCGTGGCCGCGGCCGCGCTCATGGTGTTCCTGTTCACCTTCACCTCCTTCGGCGTGGTGCAGATCCTCGGCGGGCCCGCCTTCTCGACCCTGGAGGTCGAGATCTACCGGCAGACGTCGGAGCTGTTCGACCTGTCCACGGCGGCCGTCCTCACGATCGTCCAGTTCACCGCCGTCGGCGCGGTCCTCGCCGTGCACGCCTGGACGGTACGGCGGCGGGAGAGCGCGCTGCGGCTGGTGGACGCCTCCCTGACGGCGCGGCGGCCCCGCGGGGCCGGGCAGTGGACGCTGCTGGCCGGCGTCCTGGCCACCGTCGCCGTGCTGATCCTGCTGCCGCTGGCGGTCCTGGTCCAGCGCTCGCTGGACGCGCCGGACTTCGCCTACTACCGGGCGCTGACCGGCGACGACGGCCATGTCTTCCTCGTCCCGCCGATCGACGCGATCGGCAACTCCCTCCAGTACGCGCTCGCCGCCACCGCGATCGCCGTGGTGATCGGTGCTCTGGCGGCCGCCGCGCTGACCCGCCGGGACGCCGGACGCCTCGTCCGCGGGTTCGACGCGCTGCTGATGCTGCCGCTCGGCGTCTCCGCGGTGACCGTCGGCTTCGGGTTCCTGATCGCGCTGGACGAGCCCCCGCTGGACCTGCGCGGCACCTGGATCCTGGTGCCGCTGGCCCAGGCGCTGGTCGGCGTCCCCTTCGTCGTACGGACCATGCTGCCGGTGCTGCGCGCGGTGGACGGACGGCTGCGGGAGGCGGCGGCGGTGCTGGGGGCGTCGCCGTGGCGGGTGTGGCGGGAGGTGGACCTGCCGATGGTGCGGCGGGCGCTGCTCGTCGCGGCCGGGTTCGCCTTCGCGGTGTCGCTCGGGGAGTTCGGGGCGACGGTGTTCATCGCGCGGCCCGACGCCCCGACGCTGCCGGTCGCCGTGGCGCGGCTGCTGGGCCGGGCCGGCGAGCTCAACTACGGCCAGGCGATGGCCCTTTCGACGATTCTGATGCTGGTGTGCGCGGTGGCCCTGCTGGTGCTGGAGCGGCTGCGGACCGACCGGACGGGGGAGTTCTAGATGCTGCTGCGGCTCGAGGGTGCGACCGTGCGGTTCGGCGGCGGGCGGCCGGTGCTGGACGCCGTCGACCTCGCCGTCGCCGAGCACGAGGTGGTGTGTGTGCTGGGGCCGAGCGGCAGCGGCAAGTCGACCCTGCTGCGGGCGGTGGCCGGGCTCCAGCCCCTGGACGCCGGGCGGGTGCTGCTCGACGGGCGCGACCAGGCGGGCGTGCCCGCGCACCGGCGGGAGCTCGGGCTGATGTTCCAGGACCACCAGCTCTTCCCGCAGCGGGACGTGGGCGGCAACGTGGCCTTCGGGCTGCGGATGCACGGCGTCCCCGGGCGGCAGCAGCGGGAGCGGGTGGCGGAGCTGCTCGATCTCGTGGGGCTGCCGGGGGACGCCCGCCGGGCCGTCGCCGCGCTCTCCGGCGGTGAGCAGCAGCGGGTCGCGCTGGCCCGGGCGCTCGCGCCCCGGCCCCGGCTGCTGATGCTGGACGAGCCGCTCGGGCAGCTCGACCGGTCGCTGCGGGAGCGGCTGGTCGTCGAACTGCGGGAGCTGTTCGGCCGGTTGGGCACCACCGTGCTGGCGGTCACCCACGACCAGGGCGAGGCGTTCGCGCTGGCCGACCGGGTCGTGGTGATGCGGGAAGGACACATCGCCCAGTCCGGTACGCCGCTGGAGGTGTGGCAGCGGCCGGCGGACGCGTTCGTCGCCCGCTTCCTCGGCTTCGACAACGTGGTGGAGGCGGGCGTCGCCGGGGAGGCCGCGGTCACCCCGTGGGGCAAGGTGCCGGTGCCGGCCGGCTCCCCGCAGGGGACGCGCACCCTGCTCGTCCGGCCGGCCGGGGTGCGGCTGGCCGACGCGGGCGAGGGCCTGCGCTGCACGGTCGCCGCCCGCACCTTCAAGGGCACGCATGTCGCCGTCCACCTCCAGCCGGAGGACGCGCCGCGCCTGGAGGCCGCGTGCGCGCTGCGGCTGGCGCCGGAGGTCGGGGACGTGGTGGGCGTGGTGTTCGACCCGGCCGACGTCGTCGTGCTCGACTGACCCGGGCCGGTCTCCGAAGGCCGCGGACGCCGACGGCCCGCCTCCGCCGGGGTTTCCGGAGGAGGCGGGCCGTGCGGGGTCAGCGGCTCGTGCCCCGGCGGCGCATGCCGAGGAAGACCGCGCCGCCGCCCACGGCGACCAGGACGACGGCGAGGCCGACGATCAGCCCGGTGTGGGAGTCGGCGCCGGTCTCGGCGAGGTGGGACTCGCCGACGGCGGGCGAGGGGGCGTTGCTCGCGCCGGAGTCCGCGGCCGCGGTGCTCTCGCTCCCGGAGGCCGAGGCCGAGGCCGCCGGGGACGACGGGGCCGGCGTGGCGGCCCCGGACGCGGACTCGTCCGGGGCGGGGGAGGAGTCCGACGGCGACGGCGAGGGCGTCGGGGTGGTGGCGGTGTCGTCGGCCGTGCAGGCCTTGGCCGGGGTCTTCAGGTTCGGCGTGATGTCCGCGTTGACGTCGTCGCCGGCCGTCACGTGGATCCGGTACTCGGCGTTCGGCTGCCAGTCCTCGGGGAAGGTGACGGTGACGCCCGCGGCCGAGCCGGTGACCTCCTGCTCGCCGACCTGCCTCAGGTCGGCGTTGTTGTTCTGGAGGTAGACGGTGACGACGGCGGGGGTCGCCGTCGGGTCCTTGTCGATGACCGTGATGACGCCCTCGGCGCCGTCGCAGGAGGCCGCGGCGGAGAAGTCCGCGATGTCGCAGGCCGACGCGGAGGCGGACGCCCCGAGGACGAGGGCGGCCGCCGCGGCGGCGACACCGAGCATGCGCACCGGACGGGCGGCGGTACGGCGGGATGGGGACACGTTTGTCCTTACGTGATGCGCAACTGAGGGGGGTGGCCGGGGAGTTGACGCCCCTGACAGGGCGGGCGACGACATCCCCGGGAGGCTCACAGGTCTATAAGCGTTCCATAAGCACTGTCAACGTGCTGATGGTTCGGCACTCCCGGCTTTGCCCGCTTATTAACCGGCGATACGTTTCAGCGCCTCCGGTTCCCTTCCCCCTCGTTCCCCTCGCCTACGGTCCCGTGCCCGCCGTCCCGGCGGCCGGTCAGCCCTCGATCGACGCCGGGTCCATCCAGACGACCTCCCAGGTGTGGCCGTCCAGGTCGTCGAAGGAACGGCCGTACATGAAGCCGTGGTCCTGGGTGTCGCCGCTGGGCGTGCCGCCCGACGCCAGCGCGCGGTCGACCAGTTCGTCGACCTTCTCGCGGCTCTCGGCGCTCAGCGCGACCAGGACCTCGCTGGTCCTCGTGGCGTCCGCGATCTCCTTCTTGGTGAACGTCGCGTAGAACGGCTTGGTGAGCAGCATCGCGACGATCGTGTCGCTGATCACCACGGAGGCCGCGTTCTCGTCGCTGAACTGGGGGTTGATCGAGTAGCCGAGCCCGGTGAAGAACTTCTTCGAGGCCTCGAGGTCGTCCACGGGCAGGTTGACGAAGATCATCTGCTGGTAGGCGGAGGCGGTCATCGGTCTCTCCCATCGGTGCGTGCGGTCCGAGCGCGGCCCGTGCGGGGCCCGCGTGCGGCTCGTGCGGGGTGTGCGTGCTGTTCGTGGAAGTTGACCGGCGGGCCGCGCGGAACTCATCGGAGTCCGGAGCTCTTTTTTCGCGCGTTCCCGGCGGGAGGGCTCAGCGGTCCAGGGGGAGGGACGCGAGCGCGGCCACGAGCAGGGTGAGCGGGACGAAGAGCACGGCGAGCGCGCCGGCGCGCAGGGCGGCCGCGCTGCGCAGCACCGTCGTCGGGGCGCCGAGGCGGAGCAGGGCCGCGGTGGTCTCGGCGCGCGCCTGACGTGCCTCCACGGCCGCGGTGAGCAGGGTGGCGAGGGCGCAGCCGGCGACCAGGAGCGCGCCGAGGGTGGTGAGCGGTCCGGCGGCCGGGTCGGCCGGGTGGTCCAGGGCGGCCAGGGCGTACGCGCCCGAGGCCACCGCGCTGACGATGCCCAGCGGGCGGCCGATGCGGGAGGCCTCCTGCATCAGGCCGCGGCCGGCCAGCAGGCGCAGGGCGCCGGGGCGGACGGCTTGCAGCAGCCGGCCGCAGAGGTGGGTGAGGCCGGGGCCCGCGAGGGCGAGGCCGACGGCGGTGAGGGCCCAGCCCACGAGGACCGCGGCGGGACCGGTGGGGCCGCCGGGGAGGGCGAGGCGGGTGCCGTCCGTGGTCTGGGTGGCGTAGGCCTCCACGGCGAGGCCGGTGGCGAGGAGGGCCGCGCCCCAGGGCAGGGCGGTGGGGTGCGGAGCCGGGGGCTCGGGGACCTGACCGGGCGCGTCGGCCGGGGCGTCGGCTGCGGCCGGGGCGGGGGTGGCCCCGTCCGGAGCCGGCGGGGCGGCGGCCGTGCCGTCCGGCGCCGGGGGACCGTCGTGCGGGCCGCCCGTCGTGCCGTCCGTCCTCGCCGGTGTCCGGTTCAGCCGGAGCGGGGGGATCGCCGTCACGGCGGTGGCGCGGCCGCCCGTGGTGACCGTGGCGGCGGGGGTGGCCGGGCGGGACGGCCGGCCGTCGGCGGCGGGGCGGACCGTCGCCCGCGCCCGGAACCGTCCGTAGGCTCCGAACGTCTCGCCGGGCGTGCGCGCGCCCGTCGCGAACCGCCGCAGCGCCCGCACCGCGCCCCGGGGGTTCGCCGGCCGGGCGTCCCGGGGGCGCAGGGACCACGCCACCGCCGAGGAGGCCGTCGCCGGGACCAGGGCCAGCAGGGTCAGGGCCGCCGGGAGCGGGAGGGGGACCCCCGCGGCCAGGAAGCCCGCGGCCGCCCGGTCGAAGGGCATGCCGGTGAGGTCGCCGCGGAGGTGGAGGAAGACCAGCAGGGCCAGCAGGGAGCCGACGGTGGTGGACAGGGCGGTCGTCGTCGCGGAGACGGCCATCAGCCGGGCGGGACCGAGGCCGGCGGCCGCCAGCCCGGGGCGGGGGCGGGTGCCGGGGTCCGTGCGGGCCACCGCCAGGGCGAGCTGGACCGTCGCCGCGACGGGGACCACGCACCAGGCCAGCCGGAGGGTGGAGGCGGCCGGGGTACCGGGGTGGACGAGGGCGTTGCCGAGGGTGCACAGCAGGAGGAAGCCCGTGCCCGCCGAGGCCGTCGCCACCAGCAGGCGGCGCAGTTGGACGGCGGGGTGGGCGCTGCGGGTCAGGCGGAGAGCGAGCACGCCGCCCGGCCTTCCGTCTCGGCGGTGACGGGCGGCAGGTGGACCGTGTTCACCCGCCGGCCGTCCAGGAGGGACACCGTGCGGTCGGCGAGGGCCGCCGTCTCCGCGTCGTGGGTGGCCAGGACGACGGTGATGCCGTGCGAGCGGGCCGCCGTCGTCAGGGTGCGCAGGACGTGGGAGCGGTCCGCGCGGTGCAGGGGGGCGGTCGGCTCGTCGGCGAAGAGGACCGAGGGGGCGGGGGCCAGGGCGCGGGTGATGCAGACGCGCTGGCGTTCGGCCTGGGTCAGCTCGTGCGGCCGGCGGCCGGCCCGCTCGCCCACGTCGAGACGGTCCAGCCACTCCAGGGCGGAGGCCTTGGCGCGGCGGCGGCTGGTGCCGCGCAGCATCAGGGGGAGGGCCGTGTTCTCCCAGACGGTGAGTTCGGGGACGAGCACGGGGGCCGGGTCGATCCAGGAGAAGCGGTCGCGGCGCAGCCGTTCCCGGGCCATCGGGCCCATCGTGTGCACGGGGACGCTGTTGAACCAGACCTCGCCGCGCTGGGCGGGCGCGAGGCCGGACAGGCAGTGCAGCAGGGTCGTCTTGCCGCTGCCGCGCGGGCCGGTCACGGCGAGGATCTCGCCCTCCCGCACACCGAGCGAGACCCCGCCCAGGGCGGGGGAGCCGTCGTGGTGCGTGAAGTGCAGGGACCGTGCCCACAGCACGTCGTTGTCCGGCGGGGCCTCCATGGGCGTACACCTCGGTTCAGATCTGTGGTTCCCGTGCGCTTTCCCCCGTCCGGGGGAACGAAGGCAGGGCCGATCGGTCACTGGCACGCTAGGCAGCTCATGACGGGCATCCGGACAGCACACGGCCCCGGGCGCCCGTTTCTCACTCGAACGGGCGGCGCCGGGGCCGGTGTCGGTCACTGCGGGAAGCGGACCGTGGGGCGGACCGCGGGGAGGCGGGTCCGCCCGGAGGTCACAGCTTCGTCCACGCCTCCGTCAGGGTCGCGCGCAGGATCTGCTCGATCTCGTCGAACGTCTTCTGGTCGGAGATCAGCGGCGGGGCGAGCTGGACGACCGGGTCACCCCTGTCGTCCGCACGGCAGTACAGGCCGTTGTCGAAGAGGGCCTTGGACAGGAAGCCGTACAGGACGCGCTCGGTCTCCTCGTCGTTGAAGGACTCCTTCGTCGCCTTGTCCTTGACCAGCTCGATGCCGTAGAAGAAGCCGTTGCCGCGGACGTCGCCGACGATCGGCAGGTCGTGCAGCTTCTGGAGCGTGGACAGGAAGGCGCCCTCGTTGTCCAGGACGTGCTGGGTGAGGTTCTCGCGCTCGAACAGGTCGAGGTTGGCGAGGCCCACGGCCGCGGAGACCGGGTGGCCGCCGAAGGTGTAGCCGTGCAGGAAGGTGTTGTCGCCCTTGTAGAACGGCTCGGCCAGGCGGTCGGAGACGATGCAGGCGCCGATCGGGGAGTAGCCCGAGGTCATGCCCTTGGCGCAGGTGATCATGTCCGGCACGTAGTCGAACTTGTCGCAGGCGAACATCGTGCCGAGGCGGCCGAAGGCGCAGATGACCTCGTCCGACACGAGCAGCACGTCGTACTGGTCGCAGATCTCGCGGACCCGCTGGAAGTAGCCGGGCGGGGGCGGGAAGCAGCCGCCGGCGTTCTGCACCGGCTCCAGGAAGACCGCGGCGACCGTGTCCGGGCCCTCGAAGAGGATCTGCTGCTCGATCTGGTCGGCGGCCCAGCGGCCGAAGGCCTCGGGGTCGTCGCCGTGGATCGGGGCGCGGTAGATGTTGGTGTTCGGGACCTTGTGCGCGCCCGGGACCAGCGGCTCGAAGGGGGCCTTCAGCCCCGGCAGGCCGGTGATGGACAGGGCGCCCTGCGGGGTGCCGTGGTAGGCGACCGCGCGGGAGATGACCTTGTACTTGGTGGGCTTGCCGACCAGCTTGAAGTACTGCTTGGCGAGCTTCCAGGCGGTCTCGACCGCCTCACCGCCGCCGGTGGTGAAGAAGACCTTGTTCAGGTCGCCCGGGGCGTGGTGCGCGAGGCGCTCCGCCAGCTCCACGGCCTTGGGGTGGGCGTAGGACCAGACCGGGAAGAACGCCAGCTCCTGGGCCTGCTTGAAGGCCGTCTCCGCCAGTTCCGTGCGGCCGTGGCCGGCCTGGACCACGAACAGGCCGGCGAGACCGTCGAGGTAGCGCTTGCCCTTGTCGTCGTATATGTAGGTGCCCTCGCCCCGGACGATGGTGGGGACCGGGGAGTTCTCGTACGACGACATGCGGGTGAAGTGCATCCACAGGTGGTCGTACGCGCTGCGGCTGAGGTCCTTGGTGCTCACGGTTATCGGGTCCTCACGGTTATCGGGTTCCCCACATGTAGGTCTGCTTCTTCAGCTTCAGGTAGACGAAGCTCTCGGTGGAGCGCACGCCGGGCAGGGCACGGATGCGTTTGTTGATGACGTCCAGCAGGTGGTCGTCGTCCTCGCAGACGATCTCGGCGAGGACGTCGAACGAGCCCGCGGTCATCACCACGTACTCGACCTCCGGCATGTCGGTGAGCGCGTCCGCTATGGACTCCACGTCGCCCTCGACGTTGATCCCGACCATCGCCTGCCGGCGGAAGCCCACGGTGAGCGGGTCCGTGACGGCGACGATCTGCATCACGCCCTGGTCGAGCAGCTTCTGGACGCGCTGGCGCACGGCCGCCTCGGACAGGCCGACGGCCTTGCCGATCGCGGCGTACGGCCGGCGGCCGTCCTCCTGGAGCTGCTCGATGATGGCGAGGCTGACGGCATCCAGGTGCGGGGTGCCGTTCTTGGACTCGCGGGAGTCCCGGTGCTCTGCGCTTCGACTGGCCACGGCCTCACTGTGCACGACGGATCGATGGTTCCGCAAGGCCGGTGCGATGAAATCCGTTGTTTACGTGATCGCATCCTGCGGATTTCGCAGTAACTGTGCGACCGGGGGTGTTGAAAACGTCGCGTCGCCGATTAGGGTGGGTGTCTCAGCGATTGGACAGTTCGACCTTGACAGGAGGCCGGCAGTGAGCACCGAGCTGCGTCGTCTGCGCAATTACATCGACGGTGAGTTCCGGGACGCCGTCGACGGACGGACCACCGAGGTGGTCAACCCCGCGACCGGCGAGGCGTACGCGACCGCGCCGCTGTCCGGGCAGGCGGACGTCGACGCCGCCATGCGGGCCGCCGCCGCGGCCTTCCCGGGCTGGCGGGACACCACCCCGGCCGAGCGTCAGAAGGCCCTGCTGAAGATCGCGGACGCGTTCGAGGAGCGCGCCGAGGACCTGATCGCCGCGGAGGTGGAGAACACGGGCAAGCCGGTCGGGCTGACCCGCACCGAGGAGATCCCTCCGATGGTCGACCAGATCCGCTTCTTCGCGGGCGCGGCCCGGATGCTGGAGGGGCGCAGCGCCGGCGAGTACATGGAGGGGCTGACCTCGATCGTGCGCCGTGAGCCGGTCGGCGTCTGCGCGCAGGTCGCGCCGTGGAACTACCCGATGATGATGGCCGTGTGGAAGTTCGCCCCGGCGATCGCGGCGGGCAACACGGTGGTCCTCAAGCCGTCGGACACCACCCCCGCCTCCACCGTCCTGATCGCCGAGATCATCGGCTCGATCCTGCCCAAGGGCGTCTTCAACGTCATCACCGGCGACCGCGACACCGGCCGCCTGATGGTCGAGCACCCCGTCCCCGCGATGGCCTCCATCACCGGTTCGGTACGCGCCGGCATGTCGGTCGCCGAGTCGGCGTCCAAGGACCTCAAGCGGGTCCACCTGGAGCTCGGCGGCAAGGCCCCGGTCGTCGTGTTCGACGACACCGACATCGCCAAGGCCGTCGAGGACATCTCCGTCGCGGGCTTCTTCAACGCCGGCCAGGACTGTACGGCCGCCACCCGCGTCCTCGTCCAGGAGGCCGTCCACGACGAGTTCGTGGCGGCGCTCGCCAAGGCCGCGTCCGAGACGAAGACGGGCCAGCCGGACGACGAGGACGTGCTGTTCGGCCCGCTGAACAACCCCAACCAGCTCCAGCAGGTCTCCGGATTCATCGAGCGCCTCCCCGCCCACGCCAAGGTCGAGGCGGGCGGCCACCGGGTCGGCGACAAGGGCTACTTCTACGCCCCGACCGTCGTCTCCGGCCTGAAGCAGGACGACGAGATCATCCAGAAGGAGGTCTTCGGCCCGGTCATCACCGTGCAGTCCTTCACCGACGAGGACCAGGCGGTCGAGTGGGCCAACGGCGTCGAGTACGCCCTCGCCTCCTCGGTGTGGACCAAGGACCACGGCCGCGCGATGCGCATGTCCAAGAAGCTCGACTTCGGCTGCGTGTGGATCAACACCCACATCCCGCTGGTCGCCGAGATGCCCCACGGCGGCTTCAAGAAGTCCGGCTACGGCAAGGACCTCTCGGCGTACGGCTTCGACGACTACACGCGGATCAAGCACGTGATGACGTCGCTGGACGCGTAACCACGCGGTGGGCGCGGGCAGTCGACGCCGAAAGGGCCTGCCGTCCGCGCGGAGGTCGATCGGGTGTCGCCGTCCGTGCGGAGGCCGTTCGGGTGTGTCGTCGTCCGTGCGGAGGCCGGCCGGGTGCCGGCGTCCGTGCGGAGGCCGGCCGGGTGTGTCGCCGTCCGCGTGGAGGCTGATCGGGTGCCGGCGTCCGCGCGGAGGTCGACAGGGTGTCGTGGCCGGCCCGCCACGCTCGACGTGACGTCGATTGCCCGCGCACGGCGGGGCGGGGCAGGCTGCGCCCATGCCCCTCCCCGTCCCGCTTCCCGCGAAGCCCCCCTCGCCGTCCCGTCGCTCCGTGCTGCGCGCGTCCGGTCTCGGCGCCGCGCTCGGCGTGCTCGCCGGGTGCGGGGTGCAACCCGCCTACGTCCAGCCCGGCGACCGCGCCGCCACCGACCTCTCCGCCTCCGACAAGCGGCTGACCTGGGCGAACTGGCCGCTCTACATCGACACGGACGACGACGACCCGACACGGCGGCCGACGCTGGACGCCTTCGCCGAGAGCACCGGCATCTCCGTCGGCTACACCGAGGAGATCAACGACAACGACGAGTTCTTCGGCAAGATCAGCCCCGCGCTGATGAACCACCAGCCGACCGGCCGCGACCTGATCGTCATCAGCGACTGGATGTGCGCGCGGTTCGTGCGGCTCGGCTGGGTGCAGGAGATGGACCGGGCCCGCCAGCCCCACGTGGCGAAGTACCTGGACCCGCTGCTGCGTTCGCCCGCCTTCGACCCGGGCCGCCGGTACACCGTGCCCTGGCAGTCCGGCATCACCGGCATCGCCTACGACCGGCGCCGGCTGGGCCGCGAGATACGGCACGTCTCCGAGCTGTGGGCCGACGACCTGAAGGGGCGGGTCACCCTCCTGTCAGGCCTGGACGAGGCGTTCGCGCTGCTGATGCAGGGCAACGGCGTCGACATCACCCGCTGGACGGCGGACGACTTCCACACCGTGTGCGATCAGGTGGAACGGCAGGTCCACTCCGGCCACATCCGCCGCTTCACCGGCAACGACTACACCAAGGACCTGGTCAGCGGCGACGTCCTGGCGTGCCAGGCGTACTCCGGCGACGTCATCCAGCTCCAGGCGGACAACCCCGACATCCGCTTCGTCGTGCCCGAGGAGGGCGCGGAGCTGTGGTCGGACTCCCTGATGGTCCCCGACCTCGCCGGGCACAAGGCCAACGCCGAGCGGCTGATCGACTACTACTACGAGCCCGAGGCCGCCGCCGAACTCGCCGCCTGGGTCAACTACGTCTGCCCGGTGCCCGCGGCGCAGGCCGTCCTCGCCGACTCCGACGACGAGGAGACCGCCGCGCTCGCCGAGAACCCGCTGATCTTCCCCGACGCCGGCATGCGGCAACGGCTCGCGGTCGCACGGGACATCACGTCGACGGAGCGGCTGGAGTTCGCCAGGCGGTGGAACGGGATCGTGGGGTTGTGACGGTGGGGTGCCGTCGTCCCCGTGGGCCGGCGGTGCCGCGCGATGGTGCGTAGGCCGGCGGTCGTCGGCATGCCCCTCGGCCTCTCCGGGAAGAACCGGCCGCACCGGACAGAGCGTCCGGCTCAAGCAGTGGCGCGGGCCGGCCTTGCGAACAGACAAGCTCGCCATCGCCTACCGGGCGGCACCCCACCTCGCTGCCGTCCTCATCCGCACCCGACACTGAGCGGCGGAGAACCTAGCCGGAGGCGCTCGGCAGCCACCCGGTAGCGGCCACCACTTCGCGTGCTATGGCGACCACGGCACGTCCGTCGGAACGGCTTCCGCGTTCTGCTTCGGTAACGAATTCGGTGCCGGACCGCTTGCGGGCCGACCCGGGAGATACCCGGCGGCGAGCACCGACCTCGCCCCTACGGAACGCCCGGCAGCTCCCCCTGGTTGACGACCCCGAACGGGATGTGGACGCTCGGGGTGGTCCGGGAGGTGCCCTCCAGGTGGCTCACCTGGTCGTCGAAGAAGATGTGCGGGCGCAGCACGTCCATGACCGAGCTCTTGTCGACGCCGCCGAGGAAGAAGGCGTCGTTGACGGTCACCCCCCAGTTGTTCAGGCTCAGGACGGCGCGTTCGTGCGCGGGGGCGTTGCGGGCGGTGACGATGGAGACGTGCACGCGGATCGCGTAGTCCGGGTCCTCCCGGCGCCGTTCCTCCTCCCGGCGCTGGAGCGTGTTGATCTCGCGCAGGAAGTCCCGTAGGGGGCCCGCGTCGTGCGGGGTGGCGACGTTCAGGGACTCGTGGGCGCGGAAGCCCTCCAGGCCGTCCTGCTGGAAGACGCGCTCCGACTCGTCGCTCGCGAGGACGCCGTCGAAGTCGAACGCGATCCGCAGGTCCTGGTCCTCGGGGTCGTCGGCCACGGCGGAGCCGAGGACCCGGCCCGCCGGCAGCCCCGACGCCACGGCCTCCCGGACGTCGTTCTCGTCCGCCGACAGGAACAGCGACATGTGCAGCGCCCGCATGAACCGGTACGGCGCCCGCCCCTGCATGAAGACGGCCCGGCTGATGGGCAGTCCGTGCGCCTTGATGGACCGCATGACCCGCAGGCCCGTGTCGGGGTCGTTGCGGGAGAGGATGATCACCTCGACCAGCGGGTCGTCCTCGGGGGCCAGGTCGTTCAGGGACAGGATGCGGCGGATGAAGGGGAACGCGACGCCGGGACGCAGTGTGTTGTCCACGTTGTCGCGCTGGTAGGTGCGGTAACTCTCCTCGCCCTCCCGCCGGAACACGGCGTCGGACTCCGCCAGGTCGAACAGCGCGCTGGAGGCGATCCCGATGACCAGGCGGTTCTCGAGGCTGTACGGCGGCATGACGGCTCCCCTCGTGCGGCGCCGCGGGCCGGCGGCGTGTGCGGCGGCGCCGACTGTAGTCCGCGGCCGACAACCCCGCTCGCCCCGCCCGCGGCCGCCGGCCCCATTCGCCCCGCCCGCGGCCGGCCTGCCGGCGGCGCCGACCGGCCGGCGGCCATGAGGCCGGATCTCGCCCCGTAGCTGCGGAAGGCCCGTTGCTCCTACTCTGGAAGCCGCCGTCGGGGGAGGGTGGACGTGAGCCGCACCGCACCGCAACAGCCGTCCGGGCGCCGCCTGGAGGAATCGATCGCCTGGGCGGTCAGGAACGCCGACGGTGTGGTGGCCATCGGGGTCGCCCTGGTCGTCGGCCTGATGGACATCCTGGACAAGGACTTCGAGAACAACATCGTCACCGGCTCCATCCTGCTGGTTCTCGCGGCGCTGGTCTACGGCTCGCTGGCGGAGCGACGGCGGCGGCTGGCCGACATCAGGGACGCGACCGCGGGCACGAGCCGGGCGATCGAGGACCTCTCCATGGTGCGCACCCTGGCCGGTCCCGAGGTGGGGCTCGCGCACGAGCAGGCCCGGCGCTCCACCGCCCGCTGGGTGTTCAAGGGCGGCACGGGCACCTATCTGCGCGCCGTCACCCTGCCGGAGTGCGTGCTGGAGGCGCGGCGGCAGCGGCGCTCCCTCAGTGTGAAGATCGACATCGTGAACCCGGCCGACGACCGGGTCTGCGCGGCCTACGCCCGCTTCCGGCGCACCTTCGGCCACCGGCAGGAGGGCGGCGCGTACACGGCGTGGACCCCCGAGCGCACCCGGAAGGAGTCCTACGCCACCGTGGTCGCCGCCGCCTGGCACCGGCAGCGGCTGGACACGCTGGAGATCGACGTCCACCTGTCGTCGGTGGCGCCGACCCTGCGCTTCGACCTGTCCGACACCTGCCTGATCATCACCCAGGACGACCCGCGCCGCGTCAGCCTCTGCGTGGAGCGGGGACGGCCGCTGTACGACTACTACGTCACCGAGCTGCACCAGAGCCGGGAACAGGCGGTCAAGCTGGATCTGCGGGAGGCCACCGCGCTGAGCGACGAGCCGACCGTCGACGAGGTCAGACGCCTGCTCGACCGGCTCGGACTGCCGCTGCCGGCGAGTTTCACCGACCGTGACGTCGGCGACATCATCGACAAGGCGCTGCGGGCGGAGGACCCGTACCGACGGTAGCGCCGCTGTTGTGGGCGAGGGGGGAACGATGGACTACCCGGCCCTGGAACGGGCCGCCCGGCGGGGCGCCGCCGGCGAGGTGATGCGGCAGGCCGCGGCGGAGCTGGAAGAGGTCGTCACCGGCCGGCGGGCGCTGCGCGCGGTGTGCCATCCGCTGGGCTTCGTCTGCCTGCCCGTCCTGCGGGACGGCGCGGACGGCGTGTGCGTGCACGTCTTCGGCCCGGCCGACCCGGGCCCGACGGACCATCAGGTGCACTCGCACAGCTGGAACCTGACGAGCACCGTGCTGTACGGGCGGCTGGGCAACCGGCGGATACGCGTCCACGACGAGACCGCGCACCCCACCCACCGGGTGTTCGAGGTGCGCAGCGACCCCTCGGGCGTGGACGAACTGCGGCCCACCGACCGGCTGGTGCGCTGTCTGCCGGGCGTCGAGCAGACCAGCGCGCGCGGCCAGACGTACGACCTTCCGGCGGGCGAGTTCCACACCACCGTGGTGCCGGACGGACGTCCGGCCGCCACCCTGGTGCTGGGGCGGACACTGCCCGGCCGGGCGGACCTCTCCCTGGGCCCGCTGCGGGCCCCGGGCCGCCGCATGGTCCGCAGGACCTGCGACGCGGCCCAGACCGCCCGGATCGCCCGGGCCGCCCTCAGGAGGATCCATGAGCCAGAACCCGACCCGCCCGACTGACCCCGCGGCCCCCTACGCCCGCGAGTGCCGTACGGCGGTGGCGGCCGCCGAGGAGGCCGGGACGCTGCTGCGGTCCCGCTTCCCGGACGGTTTCGCCGCCCGTCCCAAGGGCGGACTCGGCGACGTCGTCACCGACCTGGACCTGCTGGCCGAGCGGATCGTGGTGGGCCGCATCCGGGAGCGGTTCCCGCACGACCGGATCCTCGCCGAGGAGTCGGGGGAGGCCGCCGCCGGGGAGCCGGGCGGCGACGGCGGCGGCCGCACCTGGCTGGTGGACCCGCTCGACGGCAGCAACAACGTGGTGATCGGGCTGCCCGTCTACGTGGTCGGCGTCGCCCTGTGCGTCGACGGGGCGCCGGTGGTGGGGGTGGTGCACGAACCGGTGAGCGGGCGGACCTGGTCGGCGCGGCTGGGGTGCGGCGCGTACGGGCCGCGCGGACGGCTCGCGCCGGCCGGCCGCGGCCGGCCGCCGTCCGCCGCCGGGCCGGTGCTGGCCTGGACCCAGGGACACGCGGTCCGCCGCGACGACCGCGCCGCCCGCACCCTGCGGCACACCCTGGAACTCGGCTCCCGGCGGCTGCTCCAGCTCTGGGCGCCGCTGCTGGCCTGGACCCTGCTGGCCCGCGGGGACATCGACGGCTTCGTCGGCTACCGCGCCGAGGCGATCGACCTGCCGGCGGGGGCGCTCCTGGCCCGCGAGGCCGGGGTCGCCGTACGGCACCTCGACGGGCGCGAGTTCGGCGGGGACTTCCGGGCGCCGGACACGGAGCGCTCCTTCGTCGCGGGACGGCCGGAGACCCTGCCGTACCTGCTGGAGCTGGCGGCGGGCGCGGGCGCCGGGGAGGGCCGGGCGGTGACCGCGACCGGCCTCAGCCCGTCACCGCCAGCGCCGCCACCGACGCCGTGACCGCCGCCACCGCGAGGACGGCGCCCGTCCCCATGAGCCGGGCCACCGGCACCCGTACCCCGTACGCGTGGCACCGCTCGTACCACAGCAGCGTGGCCAGCGAGGCCCACGGGGTGACCACCGGGCCGACGTTGGTGCCCACGAGGAGCGCGAGCAGCTGGTCGTGGTGGCCGAGCGGGACGGCGGACTCGCCGGCCAGGTAGACGGGGAGGTTGTTCAGGGCGTTCGACAGGCCGGCGCCCACCCCCGCCGCGCGGAGCATGCCCACGAGGCCGTCGTCGTCGCCGACCGCGGCGGCCAGCAGGTCGTGCAGGCCGTTGGCGTTGACCGTCTCGACCACCAGGAACATGCCGGGGACCATGACCAGCAGCCGCCACGGCACGAGCGAGAGCCGCAGCGCGGAGCGGTCGCGGACCGCGTACGCGGCGACCACCACCGCCGTGGCCGTCGCGGACGCGATCCACAGCTCGACGTCCGCGACCAGGATCGCCAGCAGGAAGCCGCCGCAGGCCAGGGCACAGGCCCGGAACAGCACCGGGTCGGCGGGCCGGTGCGGACCGGGCGGCACGTAGCGGTCGGCGTCCACCGCCCGGACGTCCTTCCCCGCCGGGCCGTCCTGCGGCCCCCTTACGGCGTCCCCTGACAGGCCGTGCGCCGGTGCCCCCGCGGTGCTCCCCGCCGGGGCGCTCTCCGGCCCCCGCACGTCCGCGCGTTCCCGTACGGCGTCCCGTTCCCGTACGTCCGCCGGCCCCCGCAGGTCCCCCTCGCGCGCCGCCCCCGGGCCGCCGCCCACGCCGTGCGGGCCCGCCGGGGCGGACGGGCCGGCGCCCCGCCGGCCCCGGCGCCAGTAGAAGACCCACAGACAGGCCATGGTCACCGCGATCGCCGCCAGCTGCGGCGCCCACATGCGGCCCGCCAGGCCCAGCGGGGACAGCGCCACCCGGTCGGCGGCGAGCAGGTTCGTCAGGTTGGAGACCGGCAGCAGCAGGCTCGCCGTGTTGGCCAGCCAGACCGTCGTCATCGCCAGGGGGACGGCCGCGATGCCGACGCGGGAGGCGAGGGCCAGCATCACCGGGGTCAGCAGGACCGCCGTGGTGTCCAGGTTCAGGGCGATCGTGGTGAGCGAGGCGAAGGCCACGCAGAGGAGGAAGAGCAGCGGGTAGCTGCCCCGGCCGGCGCGCGCGACCCGGGCCGCCACCACGTCGAACACCTCGGCCCTGCTGGTCAGTTCGGCCAGCACGATCACCGTGCCGAGGAACGCCAGCAGCGGGGCGACACGGGCCGTCGCGTCGGCCGCCGAAGCGGTGGGCAGCAGCCCTGTGGCCAGGCACACCAGTCCGGTCGCGAGCAGGCCGATCGCCAGCCGGTCCAGCACATGCAGACGTCGAAGACCACGCACGGGGGACAGGTTCGCACACTCGTGCCCCCCTGTGACCGGGGCCCCCTTCCCGGCGGTTCCGCCACCGGAGTCCCCCGGCCGGGATTCCGGCCGGTACTCCGGCCGGTACTCTGACCGGGAAACCGGTGCATATCGACGCTCACTCACTGCACTATGAATACATGGGGGAGCGTCAGAGCACCGCACCGACAGCGCCGTTGGACTTCTTCGTCAGCTATTCGCCCGCCGACGAACGCTGGGCGTCCTGGATCGCCTGGACCCTGGAGGAGGCCGGCTACCGCACGGTCCTCCAGGCGTGGGACTTCGTCCCCGGCACCAACTTCGTGGACTTCATGGACCGGGGCGTGAGCGAGTCGGCCGCCGTCATCGCCGTCCTCTCGCGCAACTACGAGCGGTCCCGCTACGGCCGGATGGAGTGGCAGGCGGCCCTGCGCGCCGACCCCGACGTCCCCGAGCGCCGGCTGCTCACCGTACGGGTCGAGGACATCCCGGTGGAGGGCCTGCTCGCCACCATCACCTACGTCGACCTGGTGCCCGTCACCGATCCGGCGGCCGCCCGCGAGCTGCTCCTCACCCGGGTCCGCCAGGCCCTCGACGGCCGCGCCCGGCCCAGCCTGCGGCCGGACTACCCGGGCGGGAACGGTCCGTCGTCCCCGGCCGCCCCGGCGCCGTCCGCCCCGCCGCCGGGCCGGCCCCTCGGGCGGCCCGGCTGGGCCGGCCGGCGCAGACCGGCGGCGCCACCGGCGTACCCGCCGGCGGCCGAGGGCGCCCGGGGGCGCGAGGCGGTCACCGTGCTCCACCTGGCCGGCCCCGCCTTCGGACGCGGCCAGGACCCGGCCGAACTCCAGGCGGCGATCTGGGGCGACCTCGTCGAGCTGACCGACGCCGGCGCCCCCGCCCCCGACCTGCTGGTGGTGACCGGCGACCTGACCGCCTCCGGCAGCCCCCGCGAGGTCGACCAGGCGCTCGCCTTCCTCACCGGTCTGCGCGCGCTCCTCGGCCTCGAACCGCACCGGGTCGCCGTCGTCCCCGGCGGCCGGGACGTCAACCAGGCCGCCTGCCAGGCCTACTTCAGCACCTGCGAGGCCGACGAGATGCCGCCCCGGCCGCCGTACTGGCCCAAGTGGCGGCACTTCGCCCGGCTCTTCCAGGAGCTGTACCAGGGCCTCGACACCGTCTTCGACAGCGACCAGCCCTGGACCCTGTTCCCCGTGCCCGAACTGCGCACCGTCGTCGCCGGGCTCAACTCGTCCATGGCCCACAGCCACCGCCTCGACGACCGGTACGGCCTGGTCGGACCCGAGCAGGCCGCCTGGTTCGCCCAGGCGCTGCGCCCGTACGAGGAGGAGGGGTGGCTGCGCATCGGGGCGCTGCGGCACCCGCCCGGAACGGCGCGGGGCGGCGCCGCCGACGGGGACGGCCCGCTGCGCGACACCGACGTCCTCGCCCGGCTCACCGCGCCCCGGCTGCACCTGCTCCTGCACGGCCCGGCGGACCCCGGCACCCGCCCCGGCCTCACCACCTCCTCCGGCGAACCGCCGCTCCTCGGCGCCGCCGGACCCGGCCGGCACCGGCTGCTGCACATCGGCGGCGACGCGCTGGTCCTCTGGGACGGACCCCGCGAGCCGGAACGGCGCGAGACGCGGTGGCGGCGGGCCCACGGCGTGTTCGGCGCCGGACCGGACCGGCCGAGCCCCGACGGCCAGGTACCGGGACCGGACCTCCCGGCGGACCCGGACCTCCCCGCCGACCCCGAGCCGCGCGCCCTCCAGTCCCCGGCCGAGCTGCTGCTCGACCGCGTCGCCGAGGTCTGCCGCACCCGGCACGAGGGCGCCCAGATCCGCCCGGTGGCCGGAGCCGTGCCCCAACTCCTCGTCACCTGGGAGCAGTCGGGCTTCGTCCGCCAGCAGCGGGTCGCCGTGCACACCGGCACCCCGACCGCCGAGGACGTCGACCGGGTCGTCGCCCTGGTCCACGCGGCGGACTCCGAGACCGAGGCCGAACTCGTCCACGACGGCCCGCCGCCCGCCCGCGAACTGCGCGACCAGGCCCGCCGCAGAGGCGTCCGGGTCCGCAGCTTCACCGAGTTCCAGGGCCTGCTCGACCTGCGCGGCTACGTCGCCGCCCAGAGCGAGCGGCTGCGCACCGACCCCCGCTACCCCCCGGGCATGTACCTGCCGCAGCGGTACCGGGAGGTGGAGCGCCTCGGCTCCGAGGAGCACGACGGCCTGGTCGACGCCATGCTCCGCCTCCTCGACTCCGACCAGGGCCGCTTCCTGCTGCTCCTCGGCGACTTCGGACACGGCAAGACCTTCGCGCTGCGCGAGCTGGCCCGCCGCGTCCCGGCCGAACTGCCCCACCTGGTCCCGCTGCTGGTGGAGCTGAACGCGCTGGACCGGGCCTACTCCTTCGAGGGCCTGGTCGCCGCGCACCTCGCCGCCCACGGCGTCGACACCATCGACCTGCGCGCCTTCCGCTACATGCTCCAGCAGGGCCGGATCGTGCTGCTCTTCGACGGCTTCGACGAACTGGTCACCCAGGTCACCTACGACCGCGCCGCCGAACGGCTCCAGGTCCTGCTGGACTCCGCCGTCGACAGCGCGAAGATCGTCGTCAGCAGCCGCACCCAGCACTTCCGCTCCCAGGGCCAGGTGCTGACCGCCCTCGGCGAACGCGTCGGCCTCCTGCCGCACCGCAGGGTGCTGGCCGTCCAGGAGTTCACCCCGCGCCAGATCCACGCCTACCTGGTCAACCGCTACGACGGCGACGAACGCGCCGCCGACCGCCGGGTGCGGCTCCTCGACGCCATCCCCGACCTGCTCGCCCTGTGCCGCAACCCCCGGCTGCTCGGCTTCGTCGCCGACCTCGACGACGACCAGCTCCGCGCGGTCGCCGGAGCCGGCCGGGCGCTCAGCCCCGCCGGCCTGTACGAGGAGGTCCTCACCGCCTGGCTCGGCTTCGAGGCCCAGCGCGCCGGCGGCCCCGGCCGGGCCCCCGGACTCGGCCTGGACCAGCTGTGGAGCGCGGTCACCGCGCTCGCCCTGCGCCTGTGGGAGAGCGGCCAGGACTCGCTGCGCCTGGACGAGCTCACCGATGTCGCCGAGACCCTCGGCGGGCTCACCGACAGCCGGCTGTCCGTGCCGCAGGCCGCCCACGCGGTCGGCTCCGGCAGCCTGCTGGTGCGCAGCGACGAGGGGGTGTTCCGGTTCATCCACGGCTCGGTGACGGAGTGGCTCGTCGCCCGCGCCTGCGCGCTGCGGCTGGCCGCCGGGGACCCCGCGCTGCTGGCGAGGCGGCCGCTGAGCCGGCTGGCCGTGGAGTTCCTGTGCGACCTCGCCGACCACCGCGCCTGCCAGGAGTGGGCCGAACGGGCCCTGGGCGGCGACGAGGGCGAGGAGACCGCCCGCGCCAACGCGGTGAAGATCCTCGCCCGGCTGCGCGTCCCCGCCCACACCGACCTGCGCGGCGCCGCCCTCGCCGGCGAGGACCTGTCCTACCGCGACTTCTCCGGCGTCGACCTCACCCGCGCCGACCTCACCGACGCCCGCCTGGTCGGCGCCAACCTCTCCGGCGCCGTGCTGCGCGACGCCCGGCTGACCGGCGCCCGCCTCGACGGCGCCGACCTCACCGGCGCCGACCTGCGCGGCGCCGACCTGCGGCGGGCCCGGCTGATCCGCACCGACCTGACCGGCGCCCGGGTCGAGGGCGGCCGGTGGCGGCGGGCGGCGCTCGTCGCGGCGACCTGCGGCCCCGGCCTGCCCGGCACCCCCGAACTGGCGGCCGCCGCCCTCGCCCCCGGCATGGCCGTCGACTCCGGCTTCCGGCCCTCCGCGGTCGGCGTGCCGTACGGCTTCGACATGCGCACCAGCCGGCTGCCGGAACCCATCTCCTACAGCCCCGACGGCGAACTCCTCGCCGTCGGCAGCGAGGACGGCGGAGTGCTGGTCTGCGACGCCGTCACCGGCACCGCCCTGCGCACCCTGAAGGGCCACACCGACCGCGTCTACGCCGTCAAGTTCCGCGAGCGGGTGCTGGCCACCGGCAGCGCCGACGGGACCGTACGGCTCTGGGACCCGGTGTCCGGCGTGTGCCGGCACCGGCTGGAGATCCACCCGGCGGGCGTCTGGCCGGTCGTCCTCGACGCCGAGGGGGCGCTGCTGGCGACCGGCGACGCCGACGGCGTGGTCACCCTGTGGGACACGGCCACGGGCGAACCGCTGCACCGGCTGCCCGGGCACGCCGCGCCCGTCTACACGGTCGCCTTCGGGCCGGACGGCGCCACCCTGGTCACCGGCGACGCCTCCGCCACCGTACGGCTGTGGAACCTCGCCGACGGCCGGCCGGCCGGGGAACTGCCCGGCCACCGGGGCGCGGTGTTCCGGGCCCGGTTCAGCCCGGACGGCACCCTGCTCGCCACCGGCGACATGGGCACCGGGCGGGCCGGCACGGTGCGGGTGTGGGACGTGGCCGGGCGGCGGGTGCTGCACACGTTCACCGGACACGCGGGGCGCGTCTACACGCTGGACTTCCATCCCGGCGGCCGGTTCCTGGTGAGCGGCGACACCGAGGGCGAGGTGCGGCTGTGGGACCTGGCCGCCGGGGCCGGCGCGGGGCTGCTCGGCGGCTGCCGGGGCGCGGTGTACCAGGTGCTGTTCGACCCCGACGGGACACTGCTCGCCGCCGGGGACAGCCAGGGCGTCGTCCGGCTGTGGCGCGTCGCGCCGGACGCCGACCCGGTCGCCGTGCCCCTCGGCCGGCAGCCCGCGGAGCACCGGGGCTCGGTCTGGGTGTGCAAGTTCCGCCCGCACGGCGACGCGCCCGCCCCGGAGGCCGCCTCCCTGCTGGTGACCGGCGCCAACGACGGCGTCGTACGCCTGTGGGACCCGGCCACCGGCCAGGGCCGGCGCATCCTGCGCGGCCACGGGCGGCGGATCGGCAGCCTGTCCTTCAACGCCGACGGCTCCCTGCTGGCGGCCGGCGGCAACGACGGCCACGTCCGGATCTGGCACGCCGGCACCGGGCGGCGGCTGCGGGAACTGACCGGGCACAGCGACCGCCTGGTCTCCGCCGCGTTCAGCCCGGCCGATCCCGCCCTGCTGGCCACCGCGAGCAGCGACGGCGACCTGTACCTGTGGAACGCCGGGACCGGCGAGTACCAGCGCGAGATGGACGTCGAGACGGACCATGTGTGGGCCGAGGCGTTCAGCGCGGACGGCAGGCTGGTGGCCACCGCCAACGACGACGACACCGTACGGCTCTGGTACCGGGCCACCGGCGCCCACGTCGTCACCGTCACCGAGCACTACGGCCGGGTCCGCTCCATCGCCTTCCGGCCCGACGGGGCGGTCCTCGCCACCGGCTGCGACGACCGCAAGGTGCGGATCTGGGACCTGGCCGCCCGCCGCGTCACCGCCGTCCTCGACGGGCACGCCGACCGGGTGTACGCGGTCGCGTTCGCGCCCGACGGCTCCTGGCTGGCCAGCGCCTCCTGGGACGGGCAGGCGGTGATCTGGCGGGACGGGACGGTCGCCCACCGGCTGACCGGGCACACCGGCAAGGTGTGGACGGCCGCCGCGCACCCGCTGCGCCCCCTGCTGGCGACCGCCGGCGACGACCGGACGGTCCGCCTGTGGGACCCGAGCACCGGACGCGCCACCGCCGTCCTGACCGGCCACACCGGCCGCGTGCTGGCGGTCGCGTTCAGCCCCGACGGCTCCCTGCTCGCCAGCGGCGGCGAGGACGGCACGGTACGGCTGTGGAACGTCCCCGGCGGCGCCCCGGCCTCCCTGCGCGCCACCCTCGTCGGACTGCCCGGCGGCTGGGCGGCGCTGTCGCCGTCCGGCGGCTACAAGTTCGAGGGCGACGTCACGGGCGAGTTCTGGCACGCGGTGGGCATGTGCCGGTTCGAGCCCGGCGAACTGGACGGACACCTGCCCGGGGTACGGCACGTGCCGCTGGAGGAGCCCTTGGGCTGAGGGGCGCGCCCCGTCCGCCCCGTCTCCCCGGCGGCCGCCCGCCGGAGCCGGAAACATGTTTTGAACATGTTCAAATGCAGGCGTACGCTGCCGCCATGAGCGACAGAGCCGCCCTTCTGAGGGGCATCCGCGCCTGGCTGGTCTTCTTCGTCGTGTGCCTGGCGCTCAGCGGCGCCACGGCCTTCCCCCTGGTGCACGAACTGCGCTGGACCGAGGACGCGTTGCGCGCCCTGTCCGTCCCCGACCACCTGCCCGCCCTCATGGAGTGGATCGAGCGCGTACGGCGGGGACTCGACACCGCCGACGCCGAGTACCCCTTCGTCCTCTACGGCACCGACTGGCTGGCCTTCGCCCACCTCGTCATCGCCGTCGCGTTCTACGGCCCGTACCGCGACCCCGTCCGCAACGTCTGGGTCGTCGAGTTCGGCATGATCGCCTGCGCCGGTGTCGTCCCGCTCGCCCTGATCTGCGGACCGGTCAGGGGCATCCCCTTCTGGTGGACCGTCATCGACCTGTCCTTCGGGGTGTTCGGGGTGATCCCGCTGTACGCCGTCCGCCGCCGGATCAAGCGGCTGGAGGCGCTGGAGGCGCTCGCCGCCCCCAACACCCCTGCCGTGGCAGCTACTTGAGGGCGGCCATCGCGATCCGCTGGACCACCGGATTCATGCCCTCGCCCTTCGCGTCCGTCGAGTTGACGGACAGCACGAGGGTGCGGCTCAGGTCCCGGGTCCCGGCGATCACCGTGCTGTAGCCGTACCGGGCACCCGTCTTGAGCCAGTACACCGTGCCCTCGTACACGTAGCGCTGGAGGCCCGCGCTGTAGGTCGCCCCGGCGATCCCCGCCGGCACGGTGAACATCTCCTCCAACTGCGGGGCGGGCACCAGGTCCCCGCGGAACAGCCGTGTCAGCAGCCGCTCCAGGTCGGCCGTCGTCGAGATCATGCCGCCCGCCGCCTCGTCGGCCGGCACCCAGTCGGTGACGTCGACCAGTCCGGTCGTCCCGTCCGCCTTCTCCACCGCCTGGTAGCCGTGGTGGTGCGGGCCGAGGATGCGGGGATCGGCGCCCGGGAAGTACGTGTCCCGCATGCCGGCGGGCGCCAGGACCAGCTCGCCGGCCGCCGTGGCGTACGGCCGCCCGGTCACCTTCTCGATCAGCAGGCCGAGGACCGTGTAGTTGATGTTCAGGTAGTGCTGCGCGCTGCCGGGGCGGAACTCCGGCCCCTTCGCCGCCGCCGACGCCACCACCTCCCGCGGGGAGAGCGTCTCGTAGCGGTGCGCGTACAGCTCCTCGAACGTGGACCCGAGGCCGTCGCCCGCCGGGATGCCGCTGGTGTGGTTCAGCAACTGCCGTACGGTGACCGGCCGGAAGTCCTCGCCGAGGAGGCCGGGCAGATACCGCTGGACCGGCCGGTCCAGGTCGATCTCGCCCCGCGCCGCCAGTCTCAGGACCGCCGCCGCGGTGACCACCTTCGTCGTCGAACCGGCCCGGAACCGGGCGTCCGGGTCCGCCGGGCGGCCGCTCGCCAGGTCGTGCACGCCCGCGCTGCCCCGCCAGCGGCCGTCGGTCCCGCCCACCCGCACCAGGGCGGCCGTCGCGTCCTGGTCGGGAAGGCCGTCGAGCGCGGCCCGCAGGGCCGTCGCGTCCGGGCCGTACGCCCCGGACGCGACGGCGGCGGGCGCGGACGAGGCGGCCGCGGCGACCGCGGGGGCGGCGAGCGGGCCCGCGCCGAGGGCGAGGACGAGGGCGGCGGCCAGGGCCGTGGCGCGGACGGCGGTGCGGCGACGAGCACGCATACGGGGGCTCCCGAGGGATGCGGAGGACGCGGACGTGATCATCCTCGGTCGGTCGCCGCCCGGCCGGATCGTCACCGAGGAGGGCGGCCGACCCTGGAGCAACCCTGGGCCGAACGCCCTTCCCGGTGGGGGAGTCGTCAGGGTCGGACCCTGACTTCCCGGTGCCGTGCCGTGCCGTGCCGTGGCGTGGGGTGCCGTGCGGTGCGGGATCCGGTGCCGGTGCCGGTGCCGGATGCCGTGCTGATGCCGTGTCCGCTGGGGCCGGTGTCCGCCGGTCAGGTCCCGCGCAGTCCGCAGAGCAGGTCGACCCGGTTCGTCGTGATGGAGTCGACGCCCAGGTCCAGCAGGCGCCGCAGGGAACGGCGGGTGTCGGGGGTCCAGACCGACAGCAGGTAGCCGTCGTCGTGCACCCGGGCGACCAGGTCGCGGCCGACCAGGGAGAAGCGGTAGTTGAGCCAGCGCGGCCGCACCGCCTCCAGCAGCGCCGGGCGCGCGGGCGCCAGGGTCGTGCGGGTCAGGGCGATCTCGGCCGCCGGGTCGACGGCGCGCACGGCCAGCATCGCGGCGGCGTCCGCGCAGTAGTACACGCGGTCCGCCGCCCCCGCCTCCCGCACGACGTCCACGACCCGGCGCGCCGTCCGCACGTCCCGCGTGCCCGGCAGATCGAGCATCACCCTGCGGTCCCCGGTCGCGGCCAGCGCCTCCACCAGGGTCGGCACCCCGCCCCCCGTCAGCTCGCGCACCTCCGCCGCCGTCAGCGACAGCAACGGCCGCTCCCGCTCCCACAACCGCTTCAGCGTCTCGTCGTGCAGCAGCACGGGCACGCCGTCCCGGGTGAGGCGTACGTCGATCTCGACCGCGTCCGCGCCCAGCGAGAGGGCGGAACGCAGCGAGTCGAGGGTGTTCTCGCGGAAGCGGTAGGGGGCGCCGCGGTGAGCCACGGCCGTCACGGAATCGGAGCGCATGGGGGCCATTGTCGTCAGCGGGCGAGCCACCCGGTGGTGTAGGTGTCGATCTCCGTCCTGAGCCGCGCCTTGCCCGGCTCGTCCAGGAACGACGCCTCCACCGCGTTCTTCGCCAGCTCGGCCACACCCCGCTCGTCCAGGTCGAGCAGGCCGGCCGCGACCGCGTACTCGTTGTTGAGGTCCGTGCCGAACATGGGCGGGTCGTCGGAGTTGATGGTGACCAGGACGCCCGCCTTCACGAACTCCCTGACGGGGTGCTCGTCGAGGGTGCGGACCGCGCGCGTGGCGATGTTGGAGGTCGGGCACACCTCCAGCGCGATGCGGTGCTCGGCGAGGTGGGCGAGGAGCTTGTCGTCCTGGGCGGAGCTGGTGCCGTGCCCGATGCGCTCGGCGCGCAGGTGGGTGAGGGCGTCCCAGACGGTCTGCGGGCCGGTCGTCTCCCCGGCGTGCGGCACCGAGTGCAGGCCCGCGGCGATCGCCCGGTCGAAGTACGGCTTGAACTGGGGGCGCGCCACGCCGATCTCCGGCCCGCCGAGGCCGAAGGAGACCAGCCCCTCGGGGCGGACGCGGTCGTCGGTGGCGAGGCGGGCGGTCTCCTCGGCGGCCTGGCCGCCGGCCTCGCCGGGGATGTCGAAGCACCAGCGCAGGACGGTGCCGAACTCGGCCTCCGCCGCCTTGCGGGCGTCCTCGATCGCGTCCATGAAGGCGCGTTCGTCGATGCCCCGCCGGGTGGAGGAGAAGGGGGTGATCGTCAGCTCGGCGTACCTGACCTGCTGGCGGGCCAGGTCGCGGGCCACCTCGTAGGTGAGGAGCCGGACGTCCTCCGGGGTGCGGACGAGGTCCACCACGGACAGGTACACCTCGATGAAGTGCGCGAAGTCCGTGAAGGTGAAGTAGTCGACCAGGGCCTCGGGGTCGGTGGGGACCTTGGAGTCCGGGTGCCGGGCGGCCAGTTCGGAGACGATCCGCGGGGACGCGGAGCCGACGTGGTGGACGTGCAGTTCGGCCTTGGGCAGACCGGCGATGAAGGAGTGCAGGTGGGTGGTCAACGGGGCCTTCCCGTGATCGGCTGATCGGTGGGTCGGGGCCATCGTAGGCGGACTCGGCGCGGGCGGACGGAACGCGGAAGCGCGGGGCGCGTGCGATCCGGCCGCCCGGACCGGCCGCGCGGACCGCCCCGGCCCCCCGCTCCGGGGCCTTAGCATGGCGGCACGTACGACAGAGGGGGCCGCGCCATGTCCGACGACGCGTCGAGGCCGCACGTGCCGGAGGGTACGGGCGGATGGGGAACGGACGGAGAGGGTACGGGGGGAGACGGTACGGACCGGGACGCGGGACGGGATCCGTGGGCCGCGCCCGGTTCCGTCCCCGAAGGGGTGGAGGGGCCGCAGTACGCGGGCCCCGTGGACGCCGGTCCGCAGGACGCGCGGGCCGAGGTGCCGCAGGACGCACCGACCGAGGTGCCGCAGGATGCGCCGGCCGAGGCGTCGCCGGGTGCGCGGGCCGAGGTGTCGTTGGGCAAGGGCGACGACCGGACGCCGCCCCCGTGGGTGCACGATCAGCTCACGGTCGCCTCGCTGCCCGCGGAACCCCAGCCCTCCGGCCCGCCGCCGAACCCCTTCGCCGTCCCCCGGGACGCCCAGGACGCGGCCGTCGTGCCTCCGTCGCCGCCGAGCCCCTTCGCCGTTCCCCAGGACGCGCCCGCCGTGCCTCCGCCGCCCCATCCCTTCGCCGTCCCCCAGGACGGGGCCGTGCCCCCGCCGCCGATCGCGCCGGACGGTCCCGGGCAGGTCCCGTACGGCTATCCCGGTCACCTCGGACACCCCGGCCCCGCCGCGTACGGCGGCGCACCGGGCGGCTACGGCGGCTCTCCGGCCGGTTACGGCGGCGGGCCGGCCGCGGGGTACGGCGGTGTGCCGGCCGGGTACGGCGTGCCGGGCGGTCACGGCGGGGTGCCGGGCTACTACGGCTGGTCCGCGATGCGCCCGATGGAGAACGGGATGGGCGTGGCCGCCATGGTGCTGGGCATCGTGGCGGCCGGCGGCTTCTGCATGTGGCCGGCCGCCATCGTGATGGGGATCCTCGCGGTCGTCTTCGGTGCGATCGGGCGCGGCAAGGCGAACCGCGGCCAGGCCTCGAACGGCGGTCAGGCCCTGGCCGGCATCATCTGCGGCGCGGCCGGAGCCGCCCTCGGGATCGGGATGCTGGTCCTGCTGTTCGTGGCTCCCTGAGCCGGACGCCTCACGCGCCCCGCAGGCGCCGGCGCGCCTCCATCAGCGCGAATCCCAGCAGGTTGGGGCCTCTCCACCGCCGCGGATCGGCGGCGGCCTCGTCGTCCGCGGCGAGGCCGATGCCCCACACCCGGTCGACGGGGCTCGCCTCCACCAGGACCCGACCGCCCGTACGCAGCAGGTACGCGCGCAGCTCGGGGTGGGCCGAGAACTTGTGGACGCTGCCCTCGACGACGATCCGGAACCGCTCGCGCTCCCAGGTCGCCTCGTCGAAGCCGCGGACCAGACGCCCGGCCTTCTTGGCCTCGGCGGGGTGCTCGGCGGCCAGCGCGCGCCGCTCCGCCTCCGGGTCCCCGAACAGACGGGCCTTGCCCGCCATCATCCAGTGCTCGGCCGTCGCGTAGGCCGTCCCGTCCACCGTGAAGGGGGACGGCCACCACTGGCTCAGGCAGCTCGCGCCGACCCGGCCGTCGGGCTGCGGCCGGTGGCCCCAGAAGTGGACGTACTTGACGGGCGCCCCCGCACGGACCTCGCTGACCAGGGACTCCCAGGAATCGATCTCCGTCATGCACGCCACTGTGGCACGCGCCACGGACAGTCCGTCCTTCCTTTTCCGGCTCGACTCGACACCTGGTCGACAGATTCCGTCGCGTAACCAAAAGGCAACAACGGAATCACTTGTTGGCATGGGGTGCCTCTGTCAGGATCGGCACTCAAATCGAGCTGGAGCTACGCCACCCGGCCTCGCGGAGAAGCGGGGCGAAGGCGGAGGAGAGCGACATGCAGAACCCGGGCACCGCCACCCCGGACCGGTCCGACCGGTTCCCCGCGCGGGAACGCTTCGCGGAGGGCGCCCAGTACATCGCGGGGAGCCTCAGGAAGGGCACGTCCGGACGGACCCACGCCGTGGTCGATCCGTCCTCCGGGGAAGTGGTCCACTCCTACGAACTGGCCTCCACCGCGGACGTCGACGAGGCCGTCGCGGCGGCCCGCGCCGCCTTCCCCGCGTGGGCGGGCGCCACCCCGGGCGAGCGCTCCGACGCCCTGCACCGTTTCGCCGCCGTGCTCGCCGAGCGCGCGGAGGACTTCGCCCGCGCCGAGTCCCTCCAGTGCGGCAAGCCGCTGAAGCTGACCCGGGAGTTCGACGTCCCGGGCACCATCGACAACACGGCCTTCTTCGCGGGCGCGGCCCGGCACCTCGCGGGGCAGTCCGCGGGGGAGTACTCGGGGGACCACACCTCGTACGTACGGCGCGAGCCCATCGGGGTCGTCGGCTCCATCGCGCCCTGGAACTACCCGCTCCAGATGGCCGCCTGGAAGATCCTCCCGGCGATCGCCGCGGGCAACACCGTCGTGCTCAAGCCCGCCGAGCTCACCCCGCTGACCTCGCTGCTGTTCGCGCGGGCCGCCACCGACGCCGGCATCCCGGACGGGGTCGTCAACATCGTCACCGGGACCGGGAAGGAGGCCGGTGAGCACCTCGTCGGCCATCCGGACGTGGCCATGACGTCGTTCACCGGCTCCACCGCCGTCGGCCGGCGCGTCGCCGAGATCGCCACCGCCTCGGTGAAGCGGCTGCACCTGGAGCTCGGCGGGAAGGCCCCGTTCGTGGTCTTCGACGACGCCGACCTGGAGGCCGCCGTCCAGGGCGCCGTCGCGGGCGCCCTCATCAACACCGGGCAGGACTGCACGGCCGCCACGCGCGCGTACGTGCAGCGGCCCCTCTACGAGGCGTTCGTGGAGCGGACCGCCGCGCTCATGGAGACCGTCCGGCTCGGGGACCCGTTCGCCCCGGGCACCGACCTCGGGCCGCTGATCTCGCACGTCCAGCGCGACCGGGTGGCCGCCGTCGTCGACCGGGCGCGCGCCTACGCGCGCGTGGTGACCGGAGGCGAGGCCCCCCTGGGAGAGCTCGGGAACGGCGCGTACTATCTCCCCACTCTCATCGCGGACGCGGCGCAGGACAGCGAGGTCGTGCAGGCCGAGATCTTCGGCCCGGTCCTGGTCGTCCTCCCCTTCGACAGCGACGACGAGGGGATCCGGCTGGCCAACGACACGCCCTACGGTCTGGCCGCCTCCGCGTGGAGCCGGGACGTCTACCGGGCGAACCGGGCGACGCGCGAGATCAAGGCCGGATGCGTGTGGGTCAACGACCACATCCCGATCATCAGCGAGATGCCCCACGGCGGATACAAGGCGTCCGGCTTCGGCAAGGACATGTCGGCGTATTCGTTCGAGGAGTACACGCAGATCAAGCACGTTATGTTCGACAACACCGCGGTGGCCCGGAAGGCCTGGCACCGCACCGTCTTCGGGGACTGTTAGCCACGACCGGCCGCCGACCGCGGCCGACCTCCCGAAAGGGCACCACGCGCATGGAGCAGTACGAGCCCGACCCCCTGTCACCGGTCCAAGCGGCCGCGATCCGGCGCAGCCTCCGCAACGGCAGGGCGGCCCTCACCCGCCGGTCCCTGCTGCGCGCCTCCGCGGGCGGCGCCCTGGTGCTGGGCGGCGCCGGCGCGCTCGGCGGCTGCGGGATCCCCGCGGCCGGGAAGACCGAGGGCGGCACGTCCGCCGAGGACCACTCGGCCCAGGAGAAGACCGTCAGCTTCTCCAACTGGACCGAGTACATGGACGTCGACGACAGCGGCAAACGCCACCCCACGCTGGAGGCGTTCACGAAGAGGACCGGCATCAAGGTCACGTACACCGAGGACATCAACGACAACAACGAGTTCTTCGGCAAGATCAAGCCGCAGCTCGCCGCGGGCCAGGACACCGGCCGCGACCTCGTCGTCCTCACCGACTGGCTCGCCGCCCGCCTCATCCGCCTGGGCTGGGTCCAGAAGCTCGACCCCTCCCACCTCCCGCACGCCTACGCCAACCTGTCGAGCCAGTTCCGCAGCCCCGACTGGGACCCGGGACGCGCCTACTCCTACCCCTGGCAGGGCATCTCGACCGTCATCGCCTACAACAAGAAGGCCCTCGACGGCGTCGAGGTGACGTCGGTCTCCGATCTGCTCGACAACCCCAGGCTCAAGGGCCGCGTCGGCTTCCTCACCGAGATGCGCGACAGCGTCGGCATGACGCTGCTCGACATGGGCAAGGACCCGGCCGACTTCACCGACGACGACTACGACGCGGCCATCGCCCGCCTCCAGAAGGCCGTGGACAGCGGCCAGATCCGCCGTTTCACCGGCAACGACTACACCTCGGACCTCTCCAGCGGCGACTTCGCCGCCTGCATCGCCTGGGCCGGCGACGTCGTACAGCTCAAGGCGGACAGTCCCGACATCGACTTCGTCATCCCCGACAGCGGCTACATGACGTCCACCGACGCCCTGCTGATCCCCAACAAGGCGCGGCACAAGACGAACGCCGAGCGGCTCATCGACTACTACTACGAGCCGCAGCCCGCCGCCGAGCTCGCCGCCTACATCAACTACGTCTGTCCCGTCGACGGTGTGCAGGCCGAGCTCGCGAAGATCGACGAGGACGCGGCGGACAATCCGCTGATCATCCCCGACCAGGCCATGCAGGCCAAGTCCCACGCCTTCCGCTCCCTGAGCTCGAAGGAAGAGACGGCCTACGAGGCGAAGTTCGCGAAGCTCACTGGGGCGTGACGACGATGAAGACCACAGACAGCGGCGGCGACGTCCGCCTCTCCGGCATCAGCAAGACCTACGGCGCCTTCACCGCCGTCCAGCCGCTCGACCTGACCGTCCCGCAGGGCTCGTTCTTCGCCCTGCTCGGCGCCTCCGGCTGCGGCAAGACCACCACCCTGCGCATGATCGCCGGACTGGAGGAACCTTCCTCCGGCACCGTGCACCTCGGCGACCAGGACGTGACGGCGCTGCCGCCCTACAAGCGGCCGGTGAACACCGTCTTCCAGTCCTACGCCCTCTTCCCGCACCTCGACATCTTCGAGAACGTCGCCTTCGGCCTGCGCCGGCGCGGCATCAAGTCGGTGAAGAAGCAGGTCGAGGAGATGCTCGACCTCGTGCAGCTCGGCGAGCAGGCGCGCAAGAAGCCGCACCAGCTCTCCGGCGGCCAGCAGCAGCGGGTGGCCGTCGCCCGCGCGCTCATCAACCACCCCAAGGTGCTCCTCCTCGACGAGCCCCTCGGCGCCCTCGACCTCAAGCTGCGCCGCCAGATGCAGCTGGAGCTCAAGCGCATCCAGACCGAGGTCGGCATCACCTTCGTCCACGTCACGCACGACCAGGAGGAGGCCATGACCATGGCCGACACGGTCGCCGTGATGAACGCGGGCCGCGTCGAGCAGCTCGGCTCGCCCGCCGACCTCTACGAGAACCCCGGGACGACGTTCGTCGCCAACTTCCTCGGCACCTCCAACCTCATCGAGGCCGAGGTCGACTCCCGCAGCGGCGACGACCTCGTGCTCAAGGCGGGGGACGGCAAGCTGGTCCTGCCCGAGGCGCGATGTTCCGCGCCCACGACGACCGGCGGCAAGGTCCTGGTCGGCGTCCGCCCCGAGAAGATCTCCCTCACCCCCGCCGACGACGCGGGCGAGGTCCCCGAGGGCCGCAACCGCATCACCGGCACCATCGCCGCCACGTCGTTCATCGGCGTCTCCACGCAGTACGTCGTCGACAGCTCGGTCTGCCCCGGGTTCGAGGTCTACGTCCAGAACGTCGACCGCGACCCCCGTCTCGCCCCCGGCGCCGAGGTCGTCCTGCACTGGAACCCCGCCCACACCTTCGGTCTGGACGCCGCCCAGGACATCGACGCCGGCACCGAGGAAGAGGCAGCGCTCTGATGGCGACGCTCACCGAGGCGCCCCCGCCCCTGTCCCCGGCACCCGTGAAGGCGAAGCCGCCCCGCCGGCGCGGGCGCTGGACGCCGTACTGGCTGCTGCTGCCCGGCCTGCTCTGGCTGGTCGTGTTCTTCGCGCTGCCGATGATCTACCAGGCCTCCACGTCCGTGCAGACGGGCTCCCTGGAGGAGGGCTACCGGGTCACCTGGCACGTCGCGACCTACTGGGACGCGCTCGGCGAGTACTGGCCGCAGTTCCTGCGCTCGGTGGCCTACGCGGCCGCCGCGACCGTGCTGTGCCTGGTGCTCGGCTACCCGCTGGCCTACCTGATCGCCTTCCGCGCGGGACGCTGGCGGAACCTGATCATGATCCTGGTGATCGCGCCGTTCTTCACCAGCTTCCTGATCCGCACCCTCGCCTGGAAGACGATCCTCTCGGACGGCGGCCCGGTGGTCGGCGCGCTCGACGCGCTGCACGTCCTGGACGTCACCGGCTGGCTCGGCTGGACCTCCGGCGACCGGGTGCTGGCCACCCCGCTGGCGGTGGTGTGCGGTCTGACGTACAACTTCCTGCCGTTCATGATCCTGCCGCTGTACACCTCGCTGGAGCGCATCGACGGACGGCTGCACGAGGCGGCCGGCGACCTGTACGCCAAGCCCCTCACGACCTTCCGGAAGGTCACCTTCCCGCTGTCGATGCCGGGCGTGGTCTCCGGCACGCTGCTGACCTTCATCCCGGCGGCCGGCGACTACGTCAACGCCGAACTCCTCGGCTCCACCGACACCCGCATGATCGGAAACGTCATCCAGACCCAGTTCCTGCGGATCCTGGACTATCCGACGGCGGCCGCCCTGTCGTTCATCCTCATGGCGGCGATCCTCCTCATGGTCACCTTCTACATCCGCCGGTCCGGGACGGAGGACCTGGTCTGATGCCCTTCGTCACCTGGCTCAGGAGAAACCTCGTCGTCCTCGCGGGACTCCTGACACTCGCCTACCTCCTGCTGCCGAACGTCGTCGTCACCGTGTTCTCCTTCAACAAGCCGAAGGGGCGCTTCAACTACGCGTGGCAGCAGTTCTCCACGGACGCCTGGCAGGACCCCTGCGGCGTCGCCGGGATGTGCGGCTCGCTGTCGCTCAGCCTCCAGATCGCCTTCTGGGCGACGCTCGGCGCCACCGCCCTCGGCGCGATGATCGCCTTCGCGCTCGTCCGCTACCGCTTCCGCGCGCGCGGCGCCGTCAACTCGCTGATCTTCCTGCCCATGGCGATGCCCGAGGTCGTCATGGCGGCCTCGCTGCTCACCCTCTTCCTCAACATGGGCGCGCAGCTCGGCTTCTGGACGATCCTGATCGCCCACATCATGTTCTGCCTCAGCTTCGTCGTGACGGCGGTCAAGGCGCGCGTCATGTCCATGGACCCCAGGCTGGAGCAGGCGGCGCAGGACCTGTACGCCGGACCGTTCCAGACGTTCTGGCGCGTCACCCTGCCGATCGCGGCCCCCGGGATCGCCGCGGGCGCGCTGCTCGCCTTCGCGCTCTCCTTCGACGATTTCATCATCACCAACTTCAACGCGGGCTCGGCCGTCACCTTCCCCATGTTCGTCTGGGGCTCGGCACAGCGCGGAACGCCCGTCCAGATCAACGTCATCGGCACGGCGATGTTCCTCGTCGCCGTCCTGCTGGTGCTGGCCTCCACGGCCGTCGGCAACCGCCGCGGCAAGCAGCAGGCATAAACCCCGTAGGGAGTTGAAATCATGGCCCCGAGCGCCATGAGCAGTGGCGAAAACACCAACTGGACGAAGTCCCTCTCCGAAGCCCAGCCGGTCCCGTACTGGCTGGAAGACCCCGGCAGGCCCCGCCCGGAGCCCGCGCTCACCGGCGCCGAGACCTGCGACCTGCTGGTCGTGGGCGGCGGCTACAGCGGCCTGTGGACCGCGCTCATCGCCAAGGAGCGCGATCCCCAGCGGGACGTCGTGCTGCTGGAGGGCCGCGAGGTGGGCTGGGCCGCCTCGGGCCGCAACGGAGGCTTCTGCGCGGCCTCCCTCACCCACGGCCTGGCCAACGGGCTCGCCCGCTGGCCGGACGAGATCCACCGGCTCCAGGAGCTCGGCGAGCGCAACCTCGACGAGATCGAGGCGGCGATCGCCCGCCACGGCATCGACTGCGACTTCGAACGCACCGGCGAGATCGACGTCGCCACCGAGACCTACCAGGCGTGGGAACTGCGGGACTGGTACGAGGAACTCGAACGCCGGGGCCTGGCCGCCGGGGTCGAGTTCCTCGACGCCGACGCCGTCCGCGAGCAGGTGAACTCCCCGACCTTCGAGGCCGGCCTGTACGACCGCCGGGGCGTGGCCATGCTGCACCCCGCCAGACTCGCCTGGGGCCTGAAGCGGGCCTGCGTCCGCCTCGGCGTCCGCGTCCACGAGCACACGCCCGCGCTGACCCTGAAGCCGTACGGCGCCGGCCTGGCCGTGCGCACCCCCTACGGGCAGGTCCGCGCCCGCCAGGTCGCGCTCGGCACGAACATCTTCCCCAGTCTGGTCCGGCGGGTGCGGTCGTACACCGTCCCGGTCTACGACTACGCCCTGATGACCGAGCCGTTGACCGCCGATCAGCTCGCTTCGGTCGGCTGGAAGAACCGGCAGGGGCTCGGGGACTCGGCCAACCAGTTCCACTACTTCCGGCTGTCCGCCGACAACCGGATCCTGTGGGGCGGCTACGACGCGATCTACCCCTACGGGGGCCGGGTGCGCGCCGAGTACGACGACCGGCCGGAGACCTACGCCAAGCTCGCCGGGCACTTCTTCACCTGCTTCCCGCAGCTGGAGGGCGTCCGCTTCACGCACGCGTGGGGCGGCGCGATCGACACCTGCTCGCGCTTCTCGGCGTTCTTCGGCACGGCCCACCAGGGCAGGGTCGCCTACGCCGCCGGGTACACCGGGCTCGGCGTCGGCGCGACCCGGTTCGGCGCCGAGGTGATGCTGGACCTGCTGGCGGGGGAGAGCACCGAGCGCACCTCCCTGGAGATGGTCCGCAAGAAGCCGCTGCCCTTCCCGCCCGAGCCCTTCGCCTGGACCGGCATCGCCCTCACCAAGTGGTCGCTGGCGAGGGCGGACGCGCACGGCGGGCGGCGCAACCTGTGGCTCCGGACGATGGACCGGCTGGGGCTCGGCTTCGACAGCTGACGGCCGCGGCGGCGGGTGTGGCTCCGGGCGCAGCCGCGGGTACGGCTCCGGGCACCGCCCGGTACGGCTCCGGACACCGCCGCGGTACGGCTCCGGGCGTCGCCCCGGTACGGTTCCGGGCACCGCCGAGCTCGGGCTCCGGGCAGCGCTGCGGTACGGCTCCGGGCACCGCCCCGGTACGGTTCCGGCCGCCGCCCCGGCACGGCTCCGGGCACCGCCGAGTTCTGACTCCGGGCACCGCCGCGTGGTCCAGCCGGTTCACCCCAACGAGTGGCCGCGATCCGCGTAATGCCCGCCGGGGGACCTCCCTCTCCCTCGTGACGCGAACGCGTCCACGACAGACAAGGGAGGTCTCCTCATGGCTGGGGCGAAGACGGCCGTCGCATGGCTCGCATCCGTCGCACCGGATCCCGGGGCCTGCCGCCGGGAATGGGAGCGCAACCCCCGAGGGGTCGCCCTGCTGCCCGCGGGCAGGGCCTGGGACGTACTCATCCTGCCGGGCCGACTCGGCTGTCCCACGCTCGACGTGCTCACCCGCCTCCTCGGCCGGCCCGGCCCGGTACTGGCCGGCTTCGGCGACGACCGGCTGGGCTTCCTCGTCCCGCCGGGGACGGCCGCCCGCTGGATCGGCACCGGTGTCAGGGCGGCCGGGGCCGGCACCTGGATCGTCGTGCCCCACCCGGGCCGCACGACCGGCACCGTCCGCTGGCTCGTCCCCCCGGACGCCTCCGGCACCCTGACCGACCCGGCCCTCCTCGAACTGGCCATGCACGAGGCGGCGGCGGGCCCGGCGGGGTATCCGAGGCCGGGGGGCCGGACGGCGGGTCCGCCGCCGGGGGCCCCGGGCAGGTGAGCCCTGCCCGTGCCGCCGGTTCAGGCCGGTCGCCCGGCCGGTCGCTTGGGCGGTCGCCCAGTCGGTCGCCCGGCCGGTCGCCCAGGCGGCCTGTCCCGGCCCGCCGCCCGGGCCGGTCGTCTGGGCGACCGGCCCTCGCCTGTCCTGGGTGCCGCTTGCTCTCCGGCGGGTTGCCTGGGGCGTCGGTCGGGCCGTCAACCCGGGCCGTCGACTTGGGCCGGTCGTCTGGGTCATCGGCCCTCGCCGGCACCCCGCGCCGCTTGCTCTCCGGCGGGTTGTTCGGGTCGTGGGTTGGGGCTTGTCGCGTGGGTCGTCGGTCGGGCCGTTGGTCCGGGCCGCCCGCCGGGCCGTCGGCCCTCGCCTGTCCTCGGTGGCGCTTGCCCTTCGGCCGGTTGCCCGGGCCGTCGGTCGGGGGCCGTCGTCCGGGCTGGTTGTTGCGGCCCGGACGACGGGGGCCTTGGCCCGGCGGGCGGCCCGCCCCTGCCCTCGGGCTCCCTGGCCCGGCGGGCGGCTCGCCCGGGTTACTCGGTGGTCGTGGCCTTCAGGGCCAGCCACAGTTCCATCCGTACGTCCGGGTCGTCCAGGGAGCGGCCGAGGATCTCCTCCACGCGGCGCATGCGGTAGCGGAGGGTGTGGCGGTGGACGCCCAGGTCGGCCGCCGCGGCGTCCCACTGGCCGTGGCGGGAGAGCCAGGCGCGCAGGGAGGCGACCAGGTCGCCCCGGCCGGTCGCGTCGTGTTCGTGGAGGGAGCGCAGCAGACCGTCGGCGAAGGCCCGCACCGCGTCGTCCGCGAGGAGGGGGAGGACCGAGCCCGCCGCGAGCCGCTCGTGCTCGACGAGGACCCGGCCGCGGCGGCGGGCCACCGACAGGGCCTGCTCGGCCTGCTTGTACGCCCCGGCCGCGGCGATCGGACCGGACGGCGCGGACAGGCCGACGACCGGCTCGTCGTCGTCGCCGTCGCGCCCGCCCGCCGAGGACCGGGCGTTCTCCAGGGCGGCCGCGTACCGCAGGCACGCCGCCACGGCCGCGCCGCCGTCCGCGGCCAGCGCCACCAGCCGGTCGCCCTCGGGCACGACCAGCACGGCCTCCCCGGACCGGGCGGCCGCCGACTCCACGACCTCCGCGAGGTCCCCGGCCGCCTCCCCGGCGCCGGCCGCCGCGCGTGCGTGCGCCGGCTCGGCCACGATCACCCGGAAGGGGGCGTCGAGCAGACGGCCGTACAGGTCCCCGGCGACAGCCCGGGCGTGGTCCGGCTCGCCCGCCAGGAGCATGCGCAGCACCGCCGCGCCGATGCGCTGCTCGGCCGCGTGCAGCGAGCGGGAGCGTTCCGTGGTGAGGGTGAGCAGGGCGATCGCCGAGTGCACGGCGTACCGCTCCGCCGTGCCGAGCGCCGACGCCGTCCCGACCGCGAGGGCGGCGCGCGGCCGGCGGCCGGTGCCCAGGGAGTGCAGTTCGACCCGGTCGTCGTGGTCGGAGAACTCCGGTCCGCCGGCCACCACCGAGGCGGGCGCCGGACGCTCCCGCAGCCGTTCCACCTCGGCCGTGAGCCGCGCCGCGCGCCGCCCCGCCCACTCGGGCGCGGCCGCGACGACGGCTCCCGAGGCGTCGTACAGCGCGGCCCACCCGTCGACGTGGGTGGCGAGCGAGGCCAGCAGCCCCTCGGGCCCGTCCGTCAGCGCCTGCCTGGTCAGCTCGCGCTGGGCCGCGAACCCCGCCGTCACCGCCCGGTACTGGTCGGCCGCGATCGCCGCCGACACCGCCTTGCTGATCGCGAGGAAGGGCGTGCGGCGGGGTACCTCCAGCAGGGGCATGCCCACCTCCTCGGCGGCGTCCACGAGCGCCTTCGGGGTCTCCTCGTAGGCGACGCCGACGGCGAAACCGAGCCCCACCACGCCCGCCCCGGCCAGGCGCTTCACATAGCGCCGCATGGCCTGGGGGTCCTCCGCGTCCAGCTTCAGCGCGGTGATCAGCAGCAGCTCCCCGCCCTCCATGTACGGCACGGGATCGGCGAGCTCACTGACGTGGGCCCAGCGCACCGGGACGTCCAGGCGGTCCTCGCCCGCCCGCACGGTCAGCTTCAGCGCGGAGTGGTGGACGAGCGAGGCGAGCGTCGGGGGCATGGGGCCTTCAGGTCTGCGGGGCGGTCGTCGGCGGGATCCTCCGCGTCGTGCGAGGAGGATCCGCCCGGTACGGGGATGCTCCGCGTCGTGCGCGTGATCCCCTGCGGAATCCTCCCCGTCGACCGCGCGATCTTTTGGCCGCTTCGTATGAAGGGCCTGGGTCGATTCTGCCTCACTGGAGGAGTGTCCCGCGTCTCCTGTCAGCCCCGCAGGGACCCGGGCCCGGCCCCGCAGGTCGTCGGGCCCGGCCCCGCGGGTCCCCGGGCTCAGCTCCGCAGGTCCACCAGCAGCGGCGGCGCGTGCTCGCCCCCGACGGTCGTCAGGGACAGCACCGCGTGCCCCGGCGGCACCTCGTGCGCCAGCTGCGACGCCGACCACCGCTCCCGCTCGACCTGGCGCACCGTCACCGCGTCCGTGGTCACGGCCTTGCCCGTGACCAGCTTGCGCAGGGCGTGGATCGCGCGGGTCATCGGCTGGTCCGCGAAGACGGTGTGCCGGGCGACCTCCGTCGTCTCCACCCACTCGGTGCCCCAGGTCTGCGCGAACCGGCTGCCGTCCCAGGTGGTGATGCCGGAGAACGCCATCCGGCAGCCCACCGCCGCGTACAGCGGCCCGTGCAGCGCCTCGGGGACGTCGGCGACGGTCCGCAGCGTCAGCACCACGCCCGCGTTCCGTGCCCGCAGCCGCTGGATCCGGCGCACCGAGTCCGCGGTGACCGTCCCCGTCGCGTCGTCGAGGACCAGGCAGGCGAAGTGCGCCCGCCGCCCCTCCCGCACGACGGCCTGGAACTGGGCGAGGACGAGCCGGGTGAGCAGCCGGGCGGCCTCCTCGTGGCCGCGCTCGGGCAGGTCGATCCGGACCCGCAGCGGGTGGTGGGCGACGGCGCGGAGCGAGAACGGCCGGTGCGCGCCGGCCTCCGCCCCGCCCGGACCGCCGGTCCCGCCGCCGAAGAAGCCGGCGAACACCGGCCGGTTCAGCAGCGCGAGCCGGTCGGCGAGCGCGCGGCCCGCGTCGCCGGGCACGCCGGTCTGCCGTACCCGCGCGTCCAGTTCGCGGCGCATGACCTCGTCACCGGCCACGGCCTCCCGCAGCGCCGACAGCGTCGCCGGCTCGCCCTCCAGCAGCTCGCGCAGGACCGGCAGGGCGGGGAAGCGGCCGTACGCGGCCCGGTAGGGGCCGAGCAGCTGGGCGAGCGCGGTGGCCGCGCTCTGGCCGTTCACCGTGTCGAGGTCGCCCACCAGCGCCTCGGCGAGCACGGCGGCCGCCTCGTCGGGGTCGTCGCACTCCGCGTACGGGTCCAGGTCGTGGACGGACGAGGGATCCCCGATCCGTACGATCACGTCGAACGCGGAGTCGGAGCCGAGCGGGCTCCCCGGGGAGGAGACCGCGACGAGCGCGCAGCTCCCGGTCAGCGCCTGGAGGGCCAGCGCCTCGGTCAGCGGCTCGACGAGCGTCCGCGTCTTGCCCGAGCCGGACGGTCCGACCGCCAGCAGCGAGGTGCCCAGCGCCTCCGGCCCGAGCGCGGCGCCCGCGTCGTGGTAGGGGAGGGGGGCGCGCTCGGCGGCGACCCAGCGGCCGATGCGCACCTGGCCGGCCAGCAGGTCGTGGCGGGCGCCGCGCCGGGGCAGGTCGCGGTCGCCGGAGGGGTGCGTCCAGGCGGCGCCCCCCTCCCGCAGGACCGTCTGCCGGAAGTCCGGCCGCCGCGCCGCCCACGCGCGCGTGACGCGCGCGCAGTCCACGTCGTTCATCCGCCCGGCCGCGACCTCGGCGGTCAGGACGTCCGCCGCCTCGTACTCGCCGGCGTCCCGCAGCTCGGGCCACTGCGCGCGCGGCCGCTCCACACCCGCGGGCGCGGTGCCGCCGGGGGCCGTGCGGCGGGCGGCGAGCCGCCCCTTCAGGTACGGCCACCAGCCGCCGAGCACCGCGAACGGCCACACCACCAGCAGCGTGATCACCGTGTACAGGAAGTCGGTGAAGGTGGGGGAGGCGAACAGCTCGTAGCTGCCGGAGACCAGGACGATCAGCGAGAACAGCGGCTCGACGACCGGCAGGGCGTCCCAGCCGACCCCGGGGAACGCGTCGGGGAAGACGAGGCTCAGCGCGGCCAGCGCGCACAGCAGGCCGAGCAGCGCCCGGACCGGCTGCGGCCGCCGTCCGACGACATGGCGCGCGGCGGCCGCCCAGCCGCCCAGCCGGCCCATCACCCACAGCAGGACGGCGAAGAACACCCCGTCGTAGACCACCCGGGCCTCGGCGCCCTCCATGGTGCGCGCGGAGGCGATCGTGCCGCCCCACCACCAGTCGTCCGGTGTGAACACGCGCAGCAGCGAGAACTGGTACGGGACGGCGCCGCGCCGCCACAGCGACCACAGCACCAGGGCGACCACCAGCGGGATCAGCATGCCGACGACCGTGACGGGCGCCAGCCGCTCCGCCGCCCGCGCGGCCTTCGGCAGCCGGTACCCGAACCGCCAGACACCGGGCCGCGCGGCCGGCCGCTCCTCGTTCAGCCAGGCGGCCACGGCGGAGGAGGGCGGCGAGGGCGGCGAGGGAGGAGAGGGCGGCGAGGGAGGAGTGGGAGGCGAGTGGGGCGAGGACGGCTGCGCGGCGTGCGCGGCCTGTGCGGCGTGCGCACCCTGCCCGGCCCGCCCGGCCTCCTGGCCCCACGGGCCGCGCCGGTCCGGCTCGGCCGCGCCGGTCCACCCGGCCGCCGTCCGTGGCGCCGCACCCGGCGGACCGGACGGCCGCGGCGGCACCACGGGCGGCTCCGGCCGCGTCCCCGGGAGTCCCGGTGGTGTCGCCGGGGGTACTGCCGGGGGTCCCGGTGGTGTCGCCGGGGGTACTGCCGGAGGTCCCGGCGGTGTCGCCGGGCGTCCCGTCGGCCCGGCCGGGGGCTCCGGCGGCGCCCCCGCGGGGCGCTGAGGCGGCCCCGCCGGACGCGGCACAGGATTCGCGTGCGTACCCCGTGCGTCCTGCGTCCCGTCGCTGTCCATCGCCCTTGCCCCCTGACCAGCCGCTCCGTCCGTCATCGCCGAGTCAATCTAACGCCCCGGCAGGAAGAGTCCACCGTTCACACGGCCGGGGCGGCCGCCCGGCGGGGGCGGGGGCCTGCCGGGCGACTATGTCCACCGCGGACAACCGGCACCGCCGACAACGCCCACATGGAGCATGCCGACCCTCCGTCCGTCGCCCTAGCCTGCGAGAAGAGAGCACTGTGTCCGCCGCACGCACCTCCGGAGAACCCCGGACCGCGCACCCCGCCGGACCACCCGGTACGCAAGACCATCCCGGACCACCCGGTACGCAAGACCATCAGGGAGCACCCCATGACCGCACTTCCGCAGGAGCGCCGCGTCGTCACCGCCATCCCCGGCCCGAAGTCGCAGGAGTTGCAGGCCCGGCGTACCGCCGTGGTCGCGCAGGGCGTGGGTTCCGTGCTGCCGGTGTTCACCGCGCGCGCGGGCGGCGGCATCATCGAGGACGTCGACGGCAACCGCCTCATCGACTTCGGCTCCGGCATCGCGGTGACCAGCGTGGGCGCGTCCGCCGAGGCCGTCGTACGCCGTGCCTCCGCGCAGCTCGCCGACTTCACCCACACCTGTTTCATGGTCACCCCCTACGAGGGCTACGTGGAGGTCGCCGAGGCCCTCGCCGAACTCACCCCGGGTGACCACGCCAAGAAGTCCGCGCTGTTCAACAGCGGCGCCGAGGCCGTCGAGAACGCCGTGAAGATCGCCCGCGCGTACACCAAGCGGCAGGCGGTCGTCGTGTTCGACCACGGCTACCACGGCCGGACCAACCTCACCATGGCGCTGACGGCGAAGAACATGCCGTACAAGCACGGCTTCGGCCCGTTCGCGCCCGAGGTCTACCGCGTCCCGGTCGCCTACGGCTACCGCTGGCCGACCGGTGCCGAGAACGCCGGCCCGGAGGCCGCCGCGCAGGCCATCGACCAGATCACCAAGCAGGTCGGCGCGGACAACGTGGCCGCGATCATCATCGAGCCGGTGCTCGGCGAGGGCGGCTTCATCGAGCCGGCCAAGGGCTTCCTGCCGGCGATCCGGCAGTTCGCCGCGGACAACGGCATCGTCTTCGTCGCCGACGAGATCCAGTCCGGCTTCTGCCGCACCGGCCAGTGGTTCGCCTGCGAGGACGAGGGCATCGTCCCCGACCTGATCACCACCGCCAAGGGCATCGCGGGCGGTCTGCCGCTCGCCGCCGTCACCGGCCGCGCCGAGATCATGGACGCCGCCCACGCGGGCGGCCTGGGCGGCACCTACGGCGGCAACCCGGTGGCCTGCGCGGGCGCGCTCGGCTCGATCGAGACGATGAAGGAGCTGGACCTCAACGCCCGGGCGAAGAACATCGAGGCGATCATGAAGGGCCGCCTCACCGCCATGGCCGAGAAGTTCGACGTCATCGGCGACGTGCGCGGCCGCGGCGCGATGATCGCCATCGAGCTGGTCAAGGACCGTACGACCAAGGAGCCGAACCCCGAGGCGACCGCCGCGCTCGCCAAGGCCTGCCACCAGGAGGGACTGCTGGTCCTGACCTGTGGCACCTACGGCAACGTGCTGCGCTTCCTGCCGCCGCTGGTGATCGGCGACGACCTGCTGGGCGAGGGGCTCGACATCATCGAGCAGGCCTTCGCCGGTATCTGAGCGGGCCCTGTGCGCCCGGTCCGGGAGCCACGGAATTCCGGGCCGGGCAGAGCGTGTGAAGAAGGTGTGCGAGGTGGATGGCGGGTGCCGGATCGCCCTGTCGTCCCGGCAGTCACTGCCGTAGGTTCTCCCCAGATGAGAGATACACCCCACCCGCGGGCGACCACGGGTGGACCCGGGCCGGAGCCTCCCCAGCTTCGACCTGGTCGTGCCTCGCGCACACCGACGGAGCCTCTGGCTCCGGATCTCCTCACCGATCGGACAGTCGTCCGCCCCAGACCCCCCGGGGCGGCCGGCGCCCCGGTCCGGACGGCCACCTCGGAACCATCCCCCCTGTTCCGGGGTGGCCGACCTCCTTCTCCGGTACAGACCACGGAAGACCGACCCCGGACGCGCTCCGGGGTCTTCGTCATGCCTCCGGGGCGGCCCGCGGCTCCCGGCAGCCCTTCCCGCCCCCGCCTGGCAAGCTGGGCTCCATGTCGACCCGCCTCCGCCGGCGGACCGAGCACGCGTCCGCGTCGCCGGACGCCGGGACTCCGGCTCCGCGCCCCGGCCTCCTCGCCCTCCTGTTCGGTCTGCCCGCCCTTCTCTTCACGCTGCTCACCTGGCAGGTCGTCGCCGATGGCCCGCTGCTGCGGGCGGACGAACGCCTCAGCCGGGCGCTCGTCCACCGGGACCGGGTCTGCGAACTCCTCGCCGACCTGGGCAACGTGTCGGTCGCGGTGCCCGTGCTGGTACTGGTCGTCTGGTACACCGCCCGGAGGGGGAGGGCCGCGGGCGTCGGGCGCTGGTGGCTGCCGCCCGTCGGCGTGGCGGTGCTGATGGCGCTGCTGCCGCTGATCGTGCTCCCGCTGAAGGAGTGGACGGACCGGCCGGGCACGCCCGCCGTGCCGCCGGCCACCGGCTACTACCCCTCCGGGCACACGGCGACGGCGGCCCTCGCCTACGGCTCCGCCGCCCTGGTCCTGCTGCCCTGGCTGGTCACCGCGCTCGCGCGCCGCGCGGTCGCCGCCACGGCCGCCGCCCTCGTCGCCGCCGTCTCCTTCGGGCTGGTCCGCCAGGGCTACCACTGGCCGCTGGACGTGGTGGCCAGCTGGTGCCTCGGCGTGGCGCTGCTGGGCGCCCTGTGGCTGCTGCTGCGACGCCTCGCACGGTAACCGCATGCCCGCATGCCCGCACGCCGGGCCACCGGTCGGGGTATCCGCGGTGAGCGGCGCGTGCCGGGCGGTGCGCCCGCCGTCCGTGCGCGCACCCTGGCTCGTCTGGGCGGGCACCCCGGCCGGTCAGCACCCCGGCTCGTCCGTGCGAGCAGCCTGGCCCGTCCGGGCGCGCACCCCGGCCCGCCCGGGGCGCGCTCCGCCCACCGGCGGGCGAGCGACCGCGCCGAGCCGCCGACCGGGCCTCCGCGTCGCCCCGGGCGCGGGGGATGTGTCCGTGTCGAGCCGTGCGCCGGGCCCCGGTGCCGAGCCGCCGCGCCGGGCCCCTCCGCGGCCGTCCGGTTGCCGGACGACCGCGTCCAGCCGTGGGCGGACCGTACCCGGTACCTGTCCCGGCCGTGCCCGGCACTTGTCCCGGCCGTGCGCGCGCCCTGGGCGCCTCCCCTGACCGCGTCGAGGCGGTGCAGTCCCGGCGCAGGAGGGGCTCGGCACCCGGCGCGGTACCCGCGTCACACGGTCGGCCGTGCCCCGCCGACCATGCCAAAGCGGCGCATCCACGGCCCGTACCACTACGTCCCGGACAAACGCCCTTCCGCCTCCCCGCCCCTACGGTGGACGAGGAAAACCAGCACACCCCCTACGCGGAAGGGCCGGGACTCGACTATGACTTCCACCCACGCCTTCTGGCTCGCCGGCCGCCAGGCCACCGGCGAGGACAGCTTCGACGTCACCTCGCCGTGGGACGGCCGTCTCGTCGGCCGGGTCAGCGTGCCGACGGACGCGCAGGTCGAGGAGGCCGTGGCCGCCGCGTACGCCGTGCGGGACGAGTTCGCCGCCACCCCGGCCCACGTCCGTGCCGCCGCCCTGGACCACGTCAGCAAGCGGCTCGTCGAGCGCACCGAGGAGATCGCGCAGCTGATCTCCGCCGAGAACGGCAAGCCGATCAAGTGGGCGCGCGGCGAGGTCGGCCGGGCGGTCTCCGTCTTCCGGTTCGCCGCCGAGGAGGCCCGCCGGTTCAACGGCGGCGAGGCCCAGCGGCTCGACACCGACGCCGGCGGCCAGGGCCGTCTCGCCCTCACCCGGCGCTTCCCCAAGGGCGTCGTGCTCGGCATCGCGCCGTTCAACTTCCCGCTGAACCTGTGCGCCCACAAGGTCGCCCCGGCGATCGCGGCGGGCGCGCCGATCATCCTGAAGCCGGCCCCCGCCACCCCGCTGTCCGGTCTGGTCATCGGTGAGCTGCTCGCCGAGACCGAGCTGCCCGCCGGCTCCTGGAGCATCCTGCCGGTCGCCAACGACCGCATGCCCGCCCTGGTCCAGGACGAGCGGCTGCCGGTCATCTCCTTCACCGGCTCCGAGAAGGTCGGCTACGCGATCATGGACTCGGTGCCGCGCAAGCACTGCACCCTGGAGCTGGGCGGCAACGGCGCGGCCGTCGTCCTCGGCGACTGGGCGAGCGACGCCGACCTCGACTGGGCCGCCACCCGCATCGCCACGTTCTCCAACTACCAGGGCGGCCAGTCCTGCATCTCCGTGCAGCGGGTGATCGCCGACGCGTCGGTGTACGACCGGCTGCTGCCGCGCATCGTCGCCGCCGTCGAGGCGCAGGCCACCGGCGACCCGTCCGACGACGGCACCGACGTCGGCCCGCTGGTCAGCGAGGACGCGGCCAAGCGCGTCGAGACCTGGGTGGACGAGGCCGTCGCCGCGGGCGCGACCCTGCTCACCGGCGGCAAGCGCGACGGAGCCTCCTACGCGCCGACCGTCCTCACCGACGTACCGGCGGACGTCACCATCGCCTGCGAGGAGGTCTTCGGGCCGGTCCTCACCGTGCGCAGGGTGGACGGCGAGGCCGAGGCGTTCGACGCCGTCAACGACTCCAAGTACGGCCTCCAGGCGGGCGTGTTCACCCACGACCTCCAGGTCGCCTTCCGCGCCCACCGCGCGCTGGAGGTCGGCGGTGTCGTGATCGGCGACGTCCCGTCCTACCGCGCCGACCAGATGCCGTACGGCGGCGCCAAGCAGTCCGGGGTGGGCCGCGAGGGCGTGCGGTTCGCCATGGACGACTACACCTACGAGCGCGTTCTGGTCCTCACCGGGCTCGCCCTCTAGCCCGCTCGACGAAGCCCCGAAGGGGCCCGGCACCGGAGAACTCCGGTGCCGGGCCCCTTCTCCGCGTCGGCCTGGTCCGGACCCTCAACCGGAGAAGCCGACGAGCGCGAGCCGCAGCGGGCCGCGCAGCCTGATCCGCAGATCGCGCACCCCGTCCGCGGTGAACGGGGCGTCGAGGGTGGTGTAGTCGTACGGGCCCGGCGTGGGCGTGCCGAGCGTCAGCACCGCCGGGGCCGTACCGCCGTCCAGGAAGACCTCGACCGTGCCCTCGCCGGCCACCTCCACGCTCACCGCCGTGGTGCCGCTCCCGAAGTCGCAGGCGCGGTAGAGCAGCTCGCCCGTGCCGCCGGCCGTCGGCGTCACCGCGTCCCCCGCCGTCTTGGACCGGTCCACGATCTCGGTCCCGCTCTGCTCGTCGAAGCCGACGGCGGCCAGCCCCTCGCGCAGGACGGGACGCGGGGCGCCCGCCTCGCCGTCGAGCGTCACCGTCGCCCGCAGCCGGACGTCCTCGCTGGACGCGCCGACCAGCAGGTCGTACGGGCCCGGTTCGAGGCGCGGACCGCCCCGGGCCACGTCGAAGAACGCGAAGGCGGACAGCGGCACCTCGAAGGAGACCTCCCGCCGCTCGCCCGGGGCCAGCGTGAGCCGGCGGTGGTCCAGCAGCTCACGGCGCGGGCGGGGGACCGACGGCTCCACCGCGCGGACGTAGAGCTGGGCGACCTCGTCGGCGGTCACCTCCCCCGTGTTGGTCACCGTGAAGGAGACCCGCGCCGCGTCCTCGCCGACGGCCACCGCCAGGCCGGCGTAGGCGAAGGACGCGTAGGACAGGCCGTGCCCGAACGGGAACAGCGGGGTGCCCTCGAAGTACAGGTACGTCTGGCGGGAGCCGATCACGTCGTAGTCGAGCAGGTCGGGCAGGTCCGCGTCGTCGGCGTACCAGGTCTGCGGCAGCCGGCCCGCCGGGGAGACGTCACCGGCCAGCACCCGCGCCAGGGCGGTCCCCGCGGCCTGCCCGCCGTGCGCGGTCCACACCACCGCGGACAGGTGCTCCGGCTCGACCGCGTACGGGTACGCCGACGTCAGCACCAGCACCGTGCGCGGGTTCGCGGCGCGGGCCGCCGCCAGCAGGCGCTCCTGGTGCGGCGGCAGCCGCAGGGTCGTACGGTCCTCGGTCTCCCGGCCGTTGATGTGCGGGTCGTTGCCCGCCACCACCACGACCACGTCGGCCTCGGCGGTGACCCGGGTCACCGCGTCCTCGCCGCTCTCGACGACGACGATCTCGAAGACCTCGGGATCCTCCTCGGCAACCTTCACGCCGTCGGCGGTGACAGAGACGTGGCGACCCGTTCCCAGGTGCCGCAGGAGGTGACCGTTCCCATGGGCTTCGAGGCGGAACGTCTCCTGCACCACCCAGCCGCCGGGCTGGTCGGCGGAGGCGCGCAGGAAGCCGTCGTCGGCGACCGAGAGGTACCGGCCGTCGGGCGCGCGCAGGGTGAGGACGCCCTCCCCCCAGTCGGCCAGCGCCAGCTCGGTGCCGGAGGCGTCGGTGGTGAGCGGGGGCAGGTCGGTGCGGCCGGCGAGCAGCGCCGGGTCCAGGGCGCCCTCGGCGCCGCGCGCCGCGTCGGCGGCCTCGGGGGCGGGCGGCACCGCCAGGAAGGCTCCCGCGGCGGTCCTCAGCAGGACCCGGTCGACGCCCTCGGCGAACTCCACCCGCTCGGCGCCGAACCGCTCGTACAGCCCCTCCAGCGGGGTGGAGCGGTGGATCAGGGTGCCGCTGTACCAGTCGAGCTTGCACTCGTCGGCGAGCAGGCCGACCACGGCGAGCCGGGTGCCGGCGGCCAGCGGCAGCACGCCGTCGTTGCGCAGCAGCACCACGGCCTGCTCGGCGGCCTCCCGGGCGAGGGCCCGATGGTCCGGGGTGTCGAACGCGCCGGTGCCCGCGTGCGGGTCCTCGCCCGGGTCGAACTCGCCGAGCCGGAAGCGGACCGAGAGCTGGCGGCGGACCGCCGTGTCGACGTCGGCCTCGGTCAGCAGGCCCCGCTCCAGGGCGCCCCGCACCCGCGCGGTGATCTTCGAGCCGTCCGTGCCGTGGTCGGTGAAGCTGTCCACGCCGGCGGTCAGCGAGGCCGCCGTCGCCTCCTCGTGGGTGTCGAAGTAGTGCTCGGAGTCGACCAGGTTGGAGGGGGCGCCCGCGTCCGAGCAGACCAGCAGCTCCTCCTCCGTCCAGGTCCGCAGCTGCTCCCGCAGGTAGGGGGAGACGTGGTTGGGGCGGCCGTTGACCAGGTTGTACGCGGGCATCACGCCGGCCACCGCGCCCGCCTCGACCGTCTCCCGGAAGGCGCGCAGGTCGTACTCGTGCAGCACGCGAGGGCGGACCGAGGAGGACGTGACGTCCCGGCCGGTCTCGTTGTTGTGGGCCAGCCAGTGCTTGAGGACCGGGGCCGTGCGCCAGTACGTCGGATGTCCGCCGCGCAGACCGTGCGTGTAGGCGGTGGCGATGGCGGAGGTGAGCTTCGGGTCCTCCGAGTAGCCCTCCTCGTTGCGGCCCCACAGGGGGTGGCGCAGCAGGTTGACCGTGGGCGCCCAGATGTTGAGGCCGACGCGCTCGTCCCGGGCCCGCATCGCGCGCACCTCCCGGGAGACGGCCTCGCCGACCCGGCGCACCAGCTCCGGGTTCCAGGTCGCGCCCAGCCCCACGGCCTGCGGGAACACGGTCGCCGGGCCCATCCACGCCACGCCGTGCAGCGCCTCCTGGCCGGTGCGGAACCCGGCGAGGCCGAGCCGCTCCACGGCCGGGGCGAACTGGTGCAGGAAGGAGACCTTCTCGTCCAGGGTCAGCCGCGACAGCAGATCGTCGATGCGCTTCGCGAACGGCAGGTGCGGATCGCGGAAAGGCGGCGTGGGCGGCGTGGGTGCGGTCACGTGGTGATCCCTTTGCACTGGAGCGAGCAGTCGCTTTCGAAGCGCTTCGATGCTCATTCGGGGGCAGGGCGGGTGTCAAGACATCCCTCGGCAACAACTCCGACTCATAGGCTGCATTTCAAGCCGTACATGAGTGTGCACCGAACCCGCACACCTCGGAGGAATCTTGGAAGCGACCCTTGTGCACCCCCATCCCTTCACTTAACCTCGCAGCAACATCGAAGCGCTTCGACGATTCTTCCGGTGTACGGGGTCGCCGCCACGGGGCGGGTAATCCTCCGACGACCGGGGACGGGGACCGCTTCAGCTCAGCCAGTTCCACTCGAGACACCGCAGCCGACGGCCACCGCCGGGTGTCCTGGTGCGCCATGAAGGGTTGACGCAATGACGCCGAACGCCGCTTCCCCCTCTTCTGGTCCTTCCGGGCCCAGCCGGAGAAGCTTCCTCGCCTCCACGGCGGTCGCCACCGCAGCGGTGGCCGGAGGGATGCCGTTGCTCGCCGCCTGCGGCGGCACGGACAGCGGGTCGCGCGACGGCACCACCTCGGGCAAGGACGCCAAGAAGCTCCTGCCGGCCTACGTCGCCTCCCACGTGGTGACGCCCGACATCCCGTCCAAGAACGGCTCCTCGATCGGCTTCACCAGCAAGCTGGACCTGGCGAACCTCAAGACCTCGGTGCCGAAGAAGCTGGGCAAGGGCGGCAAGGTCACCGTCATGTCGCCGTTCTGGGGCTCGCCGCCGAAGGCCGACAACGCCTACTACACGTCGATGAACGACCTGATCGGCGTCGACGTCGTCTGGCAGAACCAGGACGGCAACACCTACGACCAGAAGCTGGGCGCGGTCCTCGCCTCCAGCGACGTGCCGGACGTCGTGGTCGTCCCCGGCTGGAACATGACCGGCAAGATACCCAGCGCGATCATCAGCAAGTTCGCCGACCTGGGCCCCTACCTCTCGGGCGACGCCGTCAAGGAGTACCCGAACCTCGCCGCGATCCCCACCGACGCCTGGCAGCGCTCCCTCTTCGGCGGCGCGCTGCGCGGCCTGCCGATGCCGTCGTCGTACGTCTCCAACATCGTTCCCCTCTACCGCAAGGACATCTTCGACAAGGAGGGGTACGCGGTCCCCACCACCGCCGCCGAGTTCTACGCCCTGGCCAAGGAGATCACCAACGCCAAGGCCAAGCGGTGGGCCTGCCTCGACATGAAGTGGACCGCCTGGAACATGTTCGGCGTCCTCTCCGGCGACGAGAAGGCGCTCGGCTGGAACGTCGTCGACGGCAAGCTGATCAACCGCATCGAGACCCAGGAGTACCTGGAGGCGATCGAGTGGACGCGCAAGCTGTTCGCCGACGAACTCGTGCACCCCGACGCCGAACTGGGCAAGAGCAACGCCACCGACCCGGGACCGAAGTTCGCGGCCGGCGAGTTCCTCATCTACAACCAGGACATCTCGCAGTGGTACAGCCGCACCGCCGAACAGGCCGCCCAGAACCCGGAGTTCCAGGTGTGGGGCATGGACCTCTTCGCCCACGACGGGGGCACCCCCACCTTCTGGGCCAAGAACCCGGCCAGCATCTTCGCCTTCGTCAACAAGAAGGCGTCCGAGGCGGTCGTCCGTGACGCGCTGGCCGTCGCCAACGTCACTGCCGCGCCGTACGGCACCAAGGAGTTCATGATGACCAACTACGGCGTCGAGGGCACCCACTACACCCTCAAGGACGGCGTCCCGGTCAAGAACGACCAGGGCAACATCGACGTGCTGAACGCCTACGTGATGATCGCCAGCCCCGCCTCGACCCTCGCCCACCCCGACTTCCCCGAGGTCGCCAAGGGACAGGTCGAGTGGCAGCAGAGGGTCGGCGCCCACACCAAGAAGTCCTCCTTCTACGGCATGCAGATCACCGAGCCCGCCCGCTACACCAACCTCATGAACGACTTCGAGCAGCTCGAGGACGACATCATCCGCGGCCGCAAGAAGATCTCCGACATGCAGCAGGCCGTGTCCGACTGGAAGAGCAAGGGCGGCGACAAGCTGCGCGACTGGTACCAGAAGCTGCTCGACGACAACGGCTCGTCGGCGAGCTGACCGAGGCACCGAGGCAAGGAGAACGGCCGTGTCGCACAGCACGGTGCCCCGGAGCGGGACCGAGGCCAGCACACCGGAGAAGACCGGCGACGAGACACCGGTGGCGTCCGGCGGCGCCACCGGCCTCCGGCGCAACCGACCACAGGGAAAGCTCGGCCTGCGGCTCAGGTTCAGACGTGACCGCGTCCTGATCCTGATGTCCCTGCCGGCCGTCCTGCTGGTCCTGCTCTTCAACTACGTGCCGATCCTCGGCAACGTCGTGGCCTTCCAGGAGTACGACCCCTACATCAGCGACAACGGGGTCGTCTCCATCCTGAACAGCCCCTGGGTGGGCCTGGAGAACTTCCAGCGGATCTTCGAGGACTCCGCCTTCTGGGACGCCCTGCGCAACACCCTGGTGCTCTTCGTCCTCCAGCTGGTGCTGTACTTCCCCATCCCGATCCTCCTCGCGCTGCTCATCAACAGCGTGGTCAGGCCCCGGGTGCGGGCGATCTCGCAGGCGATCCTCTACCTGCCGCACTTCTTCTCGTGGGTGCTCGTCATCGCCGTCTTCCAGCAGCTGTTCGGCGGCGCCGGCCTGCTCTCCCAGCTGCTGCGCCAGCACGGCTACGACGGTCTCGCCATCATGACCGACCCCGAGACCTTCAAGTTCCTGGTCACCGCGCAGAGCGTGTGGAAGGACGCCGGCTGGGGGATCATCGTCTTCCTCGCCGCGCTCGCCTCGGTCCCCCCGGACCTGTACGAGGCCGCCGCGATGGACGGCGCGAACCGCTGGCGCCGGATGTGGCACGTCACCCTGCCCGCGCTGCGCCCGGTGATCGCCCTGCTGCTGGTGCTGCGCGTCGGCGACGCCCTCACCGTCGGCTTCGAACAGATCCTCCTCCAGCGCGACGCCGTCGGACCGGGCGCGGCGGAGGTCCTCGACACCTTCGTCTGGTGGAACGGCGTGCGCAACCAGGACTTCGGCTACGCGGCCGCCGCCGGGCTGATCAAGGGCGTGGTGAGCCTCGGACTGGTCCTGGCCGCGAACAAGGTGGCCCATCTGATGGGCGAGCAGGGGGTGTACAAGAAGTGAGTGCCGTGATCGACAAGCCGCTGGACGAGCCGGCGGCCGGGCCCGGCCGCTGGGCCGCACCGCCGCGGCCGGTGTGGGAGGAGAAACCCACCCGCGTGGGCCTGGCGGGCAAGGGACTGGTCCTGGGACTGGCCTGCTTCGCCATCCTCTTCCCGCTCTGGATCGTCGTCGTCACCAGCCTCTCCTCCCGCCGGACGATCGACGAGGCGGGCGGCCTGGTGATGATCCCCAAGGGCATCACCTTCGTCGCCTACCAGGAACTGCTCAGCGGCGGCCAGGTGACCCGCGCGGCGGTGATCAGCATCCTGATCACGGTCGTCGGTACGGCGTTCTCGATGACGGTGTCCGTGCTGTGCGCCTACGGGCTCTCCCGCACGGGCTCGCTCGGCCACCGCTGGCTGCTGATGATCCTGCTGGCCACGATGTTCTTCAGCGCCGGCCTGATCCCCACCTATCTGCTGGTGCAGTCGCTGGGCCTGACCGACACCTACCTCGCGCTGATCCTGCCGAGCGCGATCAGCGTCTTCAACATCCTCGTCCTGCGCGGGTTCTTCATGGGGATCTCGCAGGAGCTGATCGACAGCGCGCGGATCGACGGGGCGGGGGACGTCCGGATCCTGTGGCAGATCGTGATGCCGCTGTCCCGTGCGGTCCTCGCGGTCATCACCCTCTTCTACGCCGTCGGCTACTGGAGCGCCTGGTTCAACGCCTCGATCTACCTCAACGACCAGGACATGATGCCGTTGCAGAACGTCATGATCCAGCTCGTGCAGAAGCAGGAGGCCCCGGTCGGCCTGGGCCAGGCCATCAAGACCGGTGAACTGTCCGGGCTGGCCGTGCAGATGGCCGTCATGGTGATGGCGCTGCTGCCGGTGGCGGTGCTGTCGCCGTTCGTGCAGAAGCACTTTAAGAAGGGGATGCTGACGGGCGCGGTGAAGGGCTGACGCCCTCGTCTGCGGTGGCGGGGGGTGCGGGTCGGCGTACGGCCGCGGGCCGTCGGTGGCCGGTCGCGCAGTTCCCCGCGCCCCTAGGGGGTGCAGTCACGCTCCCCGCAGCCGCAGCCGCAGCCGCAGCCGCAGCCGCAGCCGCAGCCGCAGCCGCAGCCGCAGCCGCAGCCGCGGGCAGTCGTGCCGCAGGGCGGCACGGGTGGGCGATGGGGGTCCCCTCGCTCGAGCGAAGCCGAGAGTGGGGGAGGCACCCCGCAAGCGCCGGGCCGCGCCCCCCCGGCACCAGCACCCCGCAAGCGCCGGGCCGCGCACCCCACCCCCCGGCACCAGCACCCCGCCCCCGACAACTACCGACCCCGACCCCGACCCCTGCGAGGTAACCCCCATGCTCAGCCGCCGCACCGTCCTCGCCGGCACGGCAGCCGCCGCCGCGCTCACCACGCTCCCGGTGGGGCAGGGGAGTGCCCACGCAGCCGGCGACCCGGTGCCCTACCGCTGGCGCAACGCCGTCATCGGCGGCACCGGCTTCATCACCGGCGTCCTCTTCCACCCGGCCGTCCAGGGCCTCGCCTACGCCCGCACCGACATCGGCGGCGCCTACCGCTGGGACGACCGCGCGGCCCGCTGGACCCCGCTGACCGACCACCTCGGCTGGGACGACTGGAACCTCCTCGGCGTCGAGGCCCTCGCCGTCGACCCGGCGCACCCCGACCGCCTCTACCTCGCCGTCGGCACCTACGCCCAGTCCTGGGCCGGCAACGGCGCGGTCCTGCGGTCGGAGGACCGGGGCGCCACCTGGACCCGCACCGACCTCACCGTGAAGCTCGGCGCCAACGAGGACGGCCGGGGCTGCGGCGAGCGCCTGCTCGTCGACCCGCGCGACAGCGACACCCTGTGGCTGGGCACCCGGCACGACGGGCTCCTCCGGTCGACGGACCGGGGCGCGACATGGGCCGCCGTCCCCGGCTTCCCCGCCGGCGCGAGCGCCGGCGGCCAGGGCGTCACCCTCCTCGTCGCCGCGGGCCGGGCCGTCTACGCCGGCTGGGGCGACGGGGACGGCGCCTCCGTGAACCTCTTCCGCACCACGGACGGCACCACCTGGGAGGCCGTCCCCGGGCAGCCCGCCGGCACCGCGGCCCAGGTCCCGGTCCGCGCCGCGTACGACCGGCACACCGGCGCGCTGTACGTGACGTACGCCGACGCGCCCGGCCCCAACGGCCAGTCCGACGGCAGCGTGCACCGGCTGGCCACGGGCACCGGCACCTGGACCGAGGTCACGCCCGTGCGGCCCGGCGGGACCACGGCCGACGGCGGGACCGACTCCTTCGGCTACGGCGGCGTCGCCGTCGACGCCCGCCGCCCCGGCACCGTGGTCGTCTCCACCAACAACCGCTGGGCGGCGGTCGACACCCTGTACCGCACCACCGACGGCGGCCGCACCTGGACGTCCCTGAAGGACACCGCCGTCCTCGACGTGTCGGAGACGCCCTACCTGAAGTGGGGGGAGGACCGGCCGAAGTTCGGCTGGTGGATCCAGGCCCTCGCCGTCGACCCCTACGACTCCCGGCACCTCGTGTACGGCACCGGCGCCACCCTCTACGGCACCCGCGACCTGAGGAACTGGGCCCCGTGGATCCGCGGCCTGGAGGAGGCGTCCGTGGTCCAGCTGCTGTCACCCCCGGCCGGGGAGGCACACCTGATCAGCGGCTCGCGGGACATCGGCGTGATGTACCACGAGCGGCTCACCGCGTCCCCGTCCCGCGGCATGGCCACCAACCCCGTGACCGGGTCGGCGACGGGACTGGCGCAGGCCGCGGCCAGACCGTCGTACGTCGTCCGCGCCGGCTGGGGCGACCACGGCAACGGCGCCTTCTCGAACGACGGCGGCCGGACCTGGGCGCCCTTCGCCGCGCAGCCCGCCCTGGCCAAGGACGCTCCGGGGCCGATCGCCACCAACGCCGACGGCAGCGCGCTGCTGTGGTCCTTCGTGCACTGGGACGGCACGAAGTACGCCGCCCACCGCTCCACGGACGACGGCACGACCTGGGCCGAGGTCCCCTCCTTCCCGAAGGGCGCCACACCGGTCGCCGACCCGGCGGACCCGGCGCTCTTCTACGCGTACGACACCGACACCGGAACGCTCCTCGCCAGCACCGACGGCGGCCGCACCTTCACGGCGCGGGCGACCGGACTGCCCTCCGGCGACAGCCAGTTCAAGGTGGTCGCGGCCCCCGGCAGGTCCGGTGACCTGTGGCTGAGCGCCAAGTGGAACGGCCTGTACCGGTCCACCGACGGCGGCGTCACCTTCGCGAAGGTCGACAGCTGCTGGGCCTCCTACACCCTGGGCTTCGGCAAGGCCGCCGACGGCGCCGCGTACCCGGCGCTCTACCAGGTCGGATCGACGGAGACCGTCACCGCCGTCTACCGCTCCGACGACGCGGCGCAGAGCTGGGTGCGCGTCAACGACGACGCCCACCAGTGGGGCTGGACCGGCGAGACGATCACCGGCGACCCGCGCGTGTACGGCCGGGTCTACCTGGCCACCAACGGGCGCGGCATCCAGTACGGGGAGCCCGTGCGATGACATCCGAGAACAGGCCGACGCTGCACGACACCACCCGGGGCCGCGTCCTCTTCGGCGGCGACTACAACCCCGAGCAGTGGCCGGAGGAGACCTGGCACGAGGACGTCCGCCTGATGCGGGACGCCTCCGTCACCTCCGTCACCCTCGGCGTCTTCTCCTGGGCGAAGCTGGAACCGACGCCCGGAGCACGCGAGTTCGGCTGGCTGGACCGGCTGATGGACCTGATGCACGACAACGGCATCGGCGTCGTCCTCGCCACCCCCACCTCCTCCCCGCCCCCGTGGATGGGCCGGCTCCACCCCGACACCCTGCCCCGCACCGAGGACGGCCGCACCGAGTGGTGGGGCGGCCGCCAGCACTTCTCGCACTCCAGCGCCACCTACCGCAGGTACGCCGCCGCCATCACCGAGGACCTGGCCGCCCGCTACGGCGCCCACCCCGCCCTCACCCTGTGGCACATCAACAACGAGTACTGCACCTACGACTACGGCGACGAGGCCGCCGCCGCCTTCCGCCGCTGGCTGCGCGACCGGTACGGCACCCTCGACGCCCTCAACACCGCCTGGGGCACCGCCTTCTGGAGCCAGGGCTATGACACCTGGGACGGCGTCCTGCCCCCGCGCACCCCGCACTACCTGAGCAACCCCACCCAGGTGCTGGACTTCCGGCGCTTCACCTCCGACATGCTGCTGGAGTGCTACACCGCCGAACGCGACATCGTGGCCCGGCACACCCCGCACATCCCGGTCACCACCAACTTCATGCCGCTGTTCTTCGGCGTTGACGCCTGGCGCTGGGCCGAGGAGGAGGACGTCGTCTCCGTCGACCTCTACCCCGACCCGCGCGACCCGCTCGGCCCCCAGCACGGTGCCCTCGTCCAGGACCTCACCCGCTCGCAGGCCCGCGGACCCTGGATGCTGATGGAACAGGCCGCCGGCGCGGTCGACTGGCGCCCCGTGAACCACCCCAAGCCGCGCGGCCTGAACCGCCTGTGGTCCCTCCAGGCCGTCGCCCGCGGCGCCGACGCCGTCTGCTACTTCCAGTGGCGCCAGTCCCGCCAGGGAGCGGAGAAGTTCCACTCCGGGATGGTCGGCCACGCGGGGGAGCGGGGCCGCACCTACCAGGAGACCCGGCAGCTCGGCGCCGACCTCGCCCGGATCGGCCCGGAGGCGGCGGGCGCCGGCGTCCGCGCGGACATCGCCGTGCTGCACGACTGGCACGCCTGGTGGGCGAGCTCCCAGCCCGGCCGCCTCTCCGACCGCGTGGACCACCCGGTCGTCCTGCACGCCTGGCACCGCGCCCTGTGGGAGGCGGACCTCACCACCGACTTCGCCCACCCCGAACACGACCTCAGCGGATACCGGCTGGTCGTCGTCCCGCAGCTCTACCTCCTCACCGACACCGCGATCGACAACCTCCTCGCCTACGTCCGGGGCGGCGGCACCCTCGTCAGCGGCTTCCTGACCGGCGTCGCCGACGAGGACGACCGGGTCCGCACCGGCGGCATGGACGCCCGGCTGCGCGAGCTGTTCGGCATCCGCACCCTGCACGAGTGGTGGCCGCTGGAGCAGGGGGAGACCGTCGCCTGCGACGGCTTCACCGGCACCCTGTGGTCGGAGGAGATCGAGGCCGACGAGGACACCGTCGACGAGACGATCCCCTACAAGGGCGGCGAACTCGACGGACTGCCCGCCGTCCTGCGCACCGGCCGCGCCTGGTACCTCTCCACGCTGCCGGAGCCGGACACCCTGCGCGCCCTGCTCGCCCGGATCGCCGCCGGGACGGGCGTCCGCCCCGTGCTCGACGGCCTCCCGGCGGACGTCGAGGCCGTACGCCGCGGGGAGCTGCTGTTCCTCCTGCACCACGGACGCGAGCCGGTCACGGTCGAGGTGCCCGGCACCCACACCGACCTCCTCAGCGGCACCACGGTCACCGACACCCTCACCCTCGGCCGCTACGGAGCGGCGGTACTGCGCCCATGACACCCACGAGACCCACCAGACCAACCAGACCCACCAGACCCACCAGCCCCACGAGACCCGCGACGCCCGCCCCGCCCGCGACGCCTCAAGCCGGCCCGGCGTCCGGCCCCGGCCCTCACGCCGGCCCCGTCCACGGCACCTGGGAGCGCCACCCCGCCGCCCGCTGGGAGGACGGCTTCCTGAGCGGCAACGGCCGGCACGGCGCCCTTGTGTTCGGAGACCCGGACGACGACCGTGTCGTCGTCACGCACCACACCCTGGTCCGCCCCAACGGCGGCGAACACGCCAGGCCCCCGGAGCTCGCCGCCGGCCTGCGCGCCCTCCAGGACCGGCTGCTCGCCGGAGACCTCACGGCCGCCGAGGGCTTCACGGACGGCCGGCCGCTCCAGTGGGTGCAGCCCTTCCACCCCGCCTTCCAGACCCGTCTGCGCCGCCCGCCCGAGGACCGGACCGGCTACCGCCGTGCCGTCGACTTCGCCACCGGCGAGACCACCGCCGAGTACACCGCCGGCCACGGCGACCGGACCAGCCGCGTCTTCGTCTCCCGCGCGGACGACGTGATCGTCCAGTACGTCACCGGCAGCGACCTCACCCTCGACCTCACCCTGGACCACCGGCTCCCCGGCGCACCGGCCGGACTGGCCGTCGGCCACGGCACCCTCCTCACCCCCGAGGGCGCCGTGCTCACCCTGCGCGCCCGCTACCCGGACAGCGACCGCGCCTACACCGGCGTCACCGTCCTCGCGGTCACCGGCGGCCGGGTGTCCCTCGCCGCGCCGGGCGCCCGCGTCGAGGGCGCCGGCGCCGTCCTCCTCCTCACCCGGGTCCGCCGCCACACCGGCGAGGGCGACGTCACCGAGGAGACCCGCGCCCTGCGGGCCCTCCTCGCGGAGCACACGTACGACGACCTGCTCGACCGCCACACCGCACAGCACCGCACCGCCTACGAACGGGTCACGCTCGACCTCGGCGGCGACGCCGGGGAACGCGCCCTGCCCGGCTCGGAGCTGCTGGAACGGCCGCCCGGAGCGGCCCTGCTGGAGCGGCTCTTCGCGGCCGGCCGCTACCACCTGCTCAGCGCCAGCGGCCTGTTCCCGCCCCGGCTCACCGGCCTGTGGACGGGCGACTGGGACACCGCCTGGGCGGGCGCGTTCACCACGGACGCCAACGTCAACCTCCAGACGGCGTCCGCGGCCGCCGCCGCCCTGCCCGAGGTGACCGAGGCGCTCGCCTCCCTGATCCACGGCCAGCTCCCCGACTGGAGGGAGAACGCCCGCGCGATCTTCGGCGCCCGGGGCGTCGTCGCCCCGCCGCACACCGACGGCGAGTCCGGGCTGACGTACCACTTCAGCCGCGAGTACCCGCTGCACCTGTGGACCGCCGGCGCCGACTGGCTGCTGGCGCCGCTCGTCGACCACGACGACACCCGCGGCGAGCGCGATCCGCGCACCGCCGCCGCGCTCGCCGAGGTCGCCGCCTTCTACGAGGACTTCCTCACCCGCACCGACGAGGACGGGCGGCTCGTCGTGGTCCCCTCCTACTCGCCGGAGAACCGGCCCGCGAACGCGAGCTGGGGCGCCCTCAACGCGGCCATGGACCTCTCCGCGGCCCGCCACGCGCTGCTCACCGCCGCCCGCTACCACCCGGCCGACGCCGCCCGGCTGCGCGCCCTCGCCGACCGGCTCCCCGCGCACCGGACCAACGCCGACGGCGCCCTCGCCGAATGGGCCTGGCCCGGCCTCGGCGACACCTACGACCACCGCCACCTCAGCCACCTCTACGCGGTCTGGCCCCTCGACGAGATCAATCCCTACGACACCCCGGACCTCGCGGCCGCCGCCCACCGCGCCCTGGAACTGCGCGGCGCCGAGAACGACTCGGCCCACGGCCACCTCCACCACGCCCTCGTCGCGGCCCGGCTGCGCGACGGCGAACGGGTCGCGCACGCCCTCGGCCAGGTCCTCGACGGCGACTTCTTCCACGCCTCGCTGATGAGCGCGCACTACCCGGACCGGGACGTCTACAACGCGGACGCCGCGCACACCCTGCCCGGCGTGCTGATCGAGATGCTCGTGCAGTCCACCCCGGACCGCCTGGTCCTGCTGCCCGCGCTGCCGGCGGCGTACCGGCGGGGGCGGCTGCGGGGCGTCCGTACCCGGTTCGGAGCCGAGATCGACCTCACCTGGAACCCCGACGGCGCCACCGCGGTGATCCGCCCCACGCGCAGCCACCGCGTCGACGTCCGGACTTCCTCCGGCGCACAGCCGCTCGACCTCGTCGCCGGAGAAGACCACGTCCTCCGTCTGGAGGCGTGGTGACTCCCCGCACCTCCCCCCCACCCATGGAAGGGACACCATGGCAACACGCACCCTGAGCAGGCTCGCCAAGGTCCTGCTGGCCCCCGCCCTGGCGCTCGGCGCCACGGTCGGCCTCGCCTCCGCCCCCGCCTCCGCCGCGGTCTGGAGCACCTGCGACCAGTGGGGCAACACGACCCTGAACGGCTACACGCTCTACAACAACATCTGGGGCTCCGGCGCCGGCAGCCAGTGCACCTGGGCCAACTCCGGCACCAACTGGGGCGTCTGGGCCGACCACCCCGACACCGGCGGCATCAAGTCGTACCCCAACAGCAAGAAGGTGATCAACAAGACGATCACCTCCATCGCCTCGCTCACCAGCAGCTACAACGTCACGGTCCCGTCCTCGGGCGCGTACAACACGTCGTACGACATCTGGGACACGGACTACGACTACGAGATCATGCTCTGGGTCAACTACAACGGCGCGGTCGGCCCGCTCGGCACCTCGCAGGGCAACGTCACCCTCGGCGGCCACACCTGGACCGTCTACAAGGGCAACAACGGCGCCAACGAGGTCTACTCGTTCCTGCGCACCTCCGACTCCAGCTCCGGCACGGTGAACATCCTGCCGATCCTTACGTGGATCAAGGACACCAAGGGCTGGTTCGGCAACGAGACCATCGGTGACGTGCAGTTCGGCTACGAGATCACCTCGTCGGCCGGCGGCCTGGACTTCGTCACCAACAACCTGACGGTCAGCAGCAGCTGATCCGGCGCACGGTGCGGCCGGTCCCTCCCCGGGGGACCGGCCGCACCCGTCTCACCGGAGCGGCTCCTCCGCCACGGGCAGCCGCGCCCCGTCCCGCAGGAACAGCGGGATCCGGTCCAGCGGGGCGTCGACCGTCACGGCCGCACCGCCCTCGTACGTCTCACCCGTCCACGCGTCCGTCCACCACGCGCCCGCCGGCAGGTACGCCGTACGGTCCGTGGCGCCCGCCGCCAGCACCGGGGCGACCAGCAGGTCCCGGCCGAAGAGGTAGGCGTCGTCCACCGCCCAGGCCGCCGGGTCGTCGGGGAACTCCAGGAACAGCGGCCGCATGACCGGCAGGCCCTCCTCGTGCGCCTCCCGCATGACGTCCAGCACGTACGGCTTGAGCCGCTCCCGCAGCCGCAGGTAGCGCTCCAGGATCGCCCCGGCCTCCTCGCCGTAGGACCACACCTCGTTCGGGCCGCCGGTCATCTCCGGGCCCAGCGGCATGCCCGGGTCGCGGAAGCCGTGCAGGCGCATCAGCGGCGACAGCGCGCCGAACTGGAACCAGCGGACCATCACCTCGCGGTAGGCCGGGTCGTCCGGGTCGCCGCCGTGGAAGCCGCCGATGTCGGTGTTCCACCACGGGATGCCCGACAGCGCGGTGTTGAGGCCGGCCGCGATCTGGCGGCGCAGGGTCGCGAAGTCGGTGCCGATGTCACCGGACCACAGGGCGGCGCCGTAGCGCTGGCTGCCCGCCCACGCCGACCGGTTGAGGGTGATGATCTCGTCCTCGCCGGACGCGCGCAGACCCTCGTAGAAGGTGCGGGAGTTGTCGGCCGGGTAGAGGTTGCCGACCTCCAGGCCCGGACCCGCCCAGTAGCGCAGGTTCTCCTGGAAGCCCGGCTTCAGCTCGGGCTCGCAGGCGTCCAGCCAGAACGCCTTGATGCCGTACGGGGCCAGGTAGTTGTCGCGGACGCGCGACCACACGAAATCACGGGCCTCGGGGTTGGTGGCGTCGTAGAAGGCCACCTGGACCGTCGACGCGACCTCCTTGTCCGGCCAGTCGGCGTGCGCCAGCGGCCCGTACTGGGTGCCGATGAAGTAGCCGCGCTGCTCCATCACCGGGTGGTTCTCGCTCAGCGGCGACACCGACGGCCAGACGCTCACCACCAGCTTCACGCCCAGCTCGTCCAGCTCGCGGACCATCGCGGCCGGGTCCGGCCACTCCTTCGGGTCGAACTTCCACTCGCCCAGGTGCGTCCAGTGGAAGAAGTCGCAGACGATCACGTCGAGCGGCAGCCCCCGCCGCTTGTACTCCCGCGCCACGGCGAGGAGTTCGTCCTGCGTGCGGTAGCGCAGCTTGCACTGCCAGAAGCCCGCCGCCCACTCCGGCAGCATCGGCGTGCGGCCGGTCACCGCGCTGTAGCGGCGCTGCGCCTCGGCCGGGGCGCCCGCGGTGATCCAGTAGTCGATCTGACGGGCCGAGTCCGCCACCCAGCGCGTGCCGTTGCCGGCCAGCTCCACCCGGCCGATCGCCGGGTTGTTCCACAGCAGGGTGTAGCCGCGGCTGGAGGTGAGCACCGGGATGCCGACCTCGGCGTTGCGCTGGATCAGGTCGAGGACCAGCCCCTTCTGGTCCAGCCGGCCGTGCTGGTGCTGGCCCAGGCCGTACAGCTTCTCGTCGTCGTAGGCGGCGAACCGCTGCTCCAGCCGGTGGTGGCCGTTGCCGACCGCCGTGTACAGGCGCGGTCCGGGCCACCAGAAGTGGGCGCGCTCCTCGGCGAGCAGCTCACCGAGGTCGTCCGTGCGCAGGAAGCGGACCGTGCCCTCGGCGTCCACCTCGACGGTGAGCGCCCCGACGGTCAGCCGGCCCCGGCCGTCCTCGATCTTGACGGTGGCGGTGGCCGGCGGGGCGTCCGCGAGCAGCGCCCCCGGCAGACCGTCGAGGACGGGACCGCCGAGCCGCGCCCGGACCCGGACCGCGTCCGGACCCCACGGCTCGATGCGCAGGGTCTCCTGACGGCCGCTCCACTCCAGGGCGCCGTCCCGCTCACGGAAGGTGCCGACGGTGGGGGAGGACTGCGCGAGGCTCACGGTGCTGAGACCGGTCTGGTTTTCGGCAGGCTGATTCACGTGGGGTGCTCCCTGGCTCCTGGAGGAGTGCAGACAAGGGCCGCCCCGCGCCGGAGCGGGGGCAGTGCGGGTGAAGGGGTTCGTCAGGAGGCGGCCGGCGCCGGGCCGGTGCTCGCCCGGACCGTCAACGCGGGTGCCAGCAGCACCACGTCGTCCTCGCCCCGGCCGTCGAGCTTGGCGACGAGGTGTTCCACGGCGTGCCGTCCCATGTCGGGCGCGGGGATGGCGACCGACGTCAGCCGCACCGAGGCCTGGACGGCGACCTGCTCGGGGCAGATCGCGACCACCGACACGTCCTCGGGCACGGCCCGGCCCTGCTGGCGCAGCAGCGCGAGCAGCGGCTCGACCGCCGACTCGTTCTGGACGACGAACCCGGTCGTGCCGGGGCGTTCGTCGAGGATCCGGGCGAGGGTCACGGCCATCGCGTCGTACCCGCCCTCGCAGGGCCGGTGCAGCAGCCGCAGCCCCAGCTCCCGCGCACGGGACCGCAGTCCGTCGAGGGTGCGCTCGGCGAAGCCGGTGTGCCGCTCGTAGACCGCGGGCGCCTCGCCGATGACGGCGACGTCGCGGTGGCCGAGCGTCGCCAGGTGCTCCACGCTCAGCGCGCCCGTCGCGCTCCAGTCCAGATCGACGCAGGTCAGTCCGGTGGTGTCGGCGGGCAGTCCGATCAGGACGGACGGCTGGTCGGTGCCCCGCAGCAGCGGCAGCCGCTCGTCGTCGAGCTGGACGTCCATCAGGATCATCGCGTCGGCGAGCCCGCTGCCGGTGACCCGGCGGACGGCGTCGGGACCCTCCTCGCCGGTCAGCAGCAGGACGTCGTAGCCGTGCGTGCGGGCCGTGGTGGCGACCGCGATGGCGATCTCCATCATCACCGGCACGTACATGTCGGTGCGCAGCGGGATCATCAGCGCGATGATGTTGGACCTGTTGCTGGCCAGGGCGCGGGCGCCCGCGTTGGGGTGGTAGCCGAGGACGCGGATGCTCTGCTCGACCCGCTGCCGGGTGGTCGCGGAGATGGACCGCTTGCCGCTGAGGACATAGCTCACCGTGCTCGCCGAGACTCCGGCGTGCTGGGCGACCTCGGCGAGGGTGACCATCCAGCTCTCCAAGCTTTGTGAAGCGCTTCGACAGTGCGCATTGCGAACAGGGGCGGGTGAGGGTGGTTCGACAGTAGCTCTAGCGGGGGTGGGTGTCCATAGGTTGTCGAAGCGCTTCGACAGCAATCTGCGGGCTGTTCGGCAACGGGGGAGCGGACCGCCCGCCGACCGCCCGCCGACTGCCCCGCCGACCGCCCGCCGGCGGGGGAGCGCGCTACCCGAACGGTCCCCTCGGACGGCTCCCCCGGGCAACACCCGCGCCCCCGTCCGCCGGGACGCGAAGCCCCTGCAAGGAGCCGCCCGCGCGACCGGGCCCCGAGCGGTCACCGGCGGCCGGACGGCGCGCGAGGGGTGGTGGGGTTGCCCCGGATCGGGTACCAACGATCGAGTAGCACCCGTCGGTAACCAAAAAGGTCCCTGATCCCGATTCGCGGCGAGGTGAGCCTCATGTCCGCACCACCCTCCACCCCCTCCCCGTCTCCGTCCCGGCCCGCCGTCACCGAACGTGAGGCCCGCCGGGTGGCGGAGGCCGCGCGGGAACAGCACTGGCGCAAGCCCAGCTTCGCCAAGGAACTGTTCCTCGGCCGCTTCCGGCTCGACCTCATCCACCCCCACCCCCTGCCGGCCGACGAGGCCGCCCGGCGCGGCGAGGCCTTCCTCGCCAAACTGCGGGACTTCTGCGAGACGCAGGTCGACTCGGCCCGCATCGAACGCGAGGCCCGCATACCCGACGAGACCGTCAACGGCCTCAAGGAGCTCGGCGCCCTCGGCATGAAGATCGAGCCCAAGTACGGCGGTCTGGGCCTGACGCAGGTCTACTACAACAAGGCCCTCGCCCTGGTCGGTTCCGCGAACCCGGCGCTCGGCGCGCTGCTCTCCGCCCACCAGTCGATCGGCGTACCGCAGCCGCTGAAGATGTTCGGCACCCAGGAGCAGAAGGACCTCTTCCTGCCGCGCTGCGCCCGCACCGACATCTCGGCCTTCCTGCTGACCGAGCCCGACGTCGGCTCCGACCCCGCCCGCCTGGCCACCACCGCCGTCCCGGACGGCGACGACTACGTCCTCGACGGGGTCAAGCTGTGGACGACCAACGGCGTCGTCGCCGACCTCCTGGTCGTCATGGCCCGGGTGCCGAAGTCCGAGGGCCACCAGGGCGGCATCACCGCCTTCGTCGTCGAGACCGCCTCCGAGGGCGTCACCGTCGAGCACCGCAACGCCTTCATGGGCCTGCGCGGCCTGGAGAACGGCGTCACCCGCTTCCACCGGGTCCGCGTCCCCGCCGCCCACCGGATCGGTCCCGAGGGCGCCGGGCTCAAGATCGCCCTGACGACGCTCAACACCGGCCGGCTCTCCCTGCCCGCGATGTGCGTCGGCGCCGGGAAGTGGTCCCTGAAGATCGCCCGCGAGTGGTCGGCCGTCCGCGAGCAGTGGGGCAAGCCGGTCGCCCTCCACGAGGCCGTCGGCTCCAAGATCAGCTTCATCGCGGCCACCACCTTCGCCCTGGAGGCCGTCGTCGACCTCTCCTCCCAGATGGCCGACGAGGACCGCAACGACATCCGCATCGAAGCCGCCCTCGCGAAGCTCTACGGCTCCGAGATGGCCTGTCTGATCGCCGACGAGCTGGTCCAGATCCGCGGCGGCCGCGGCTTCGAGACCGCCGAGTCCCTCGCCGCCCGCGGCGAGCGCGCGGTCCCCGCCGAGCAGCTCCTGCGCGACCTGCGCATCAACCGCATCTTCGAGGGCTCCACGGAGATCATGCACCTGCTGATCGCCCGCGAGGCCGTCGACGCCCACCTCTCCGTCGCCGGCGACCTCATCGACCCCGACAAGAGCCTCCCCGACAAGGCCAGGGCGGGCGCGAGCGCGGGAGTCTTCTACGCCAAGTGGCTGCCCAGGCTGGTCGCCGGACCGGGGCAGCTGCCGACCTCGTACGCCGAGTTCAGGCACGGCGTCGACCTCTCCCCGCACCTGCGCTTCGTCGAGCGCCACGCCCGCAAGCTCGCCCGCTCCACCTTCTACGCCATGTCCCGCTGGCAGGGCCGGATGGAGACCAAGCAGGGCTTCCTCGGCCGGATCGTCGACATCGGCGCGGAACTCTTCGCGATGAGCGCGGCCTGTGTGCGCGCCGAGCTGCTGCGCTCCCGCGGCGAGCACGGCCGCGAGGCCTACCAGCTCGCCGACGCCTTCTGCCGGCAGGCCCGGCTGCGGGTGGACGCCCTCTTCACCCGCCTGTGGGACAACACCGACGACCTGGACCGCAAGGTCGTCGAGGGCGTCCTCGCCGGGACGTACGAGTGGCTGGAGCAGGGCGTCGTCGACCCCTCGGGCGACGGCCCGTGGATCGCCGACGCGACCCCCGGCCCCAGCGCCCGGGAGAACGTCCACCGTCCGATCAGGTGACCCGACCGCACGGCCCTGCGGCGCCTCCCGCCCCCTGGGGCGGGAGGCGCGCCCCGCACGCCCCGCCCCGCCCCTGTGCGCGCCCCGTGCGCCGGGCGGTGCGGGCGGGCGCCGCACCTTCCCGGGGGACACCCTGTCCACCGGCACAGCCGTTCCGGCCACAATGGGGGAATGAGCGACAGTCCAGCCCCACTCGCCGACCCGCACCTCGTCTACGACCCCGTCGCGGGCGACGGCCCCAAGGACGTGGTGATCCTCGGCTCCACCGGATCGATCGGCACCCAGGCCGTCGACCTCGTGCTGCGCAACCCGCACCGCTTCCGGGTGACCGGCCTGTCCGCCAACGGCGGCCGGGTCGCGCTCCTCGCCGAGCAGGCCCGCCGGCTGCGGGTACGGACCGTCGCCGTGGCCCGCGAGGACGTCGTCCCGGCCCTGCGCGAGGCGCTCGCCTCGGAGTACGGCACCGGCGAGCCGCTGCCCGAGATCCTCGCCGGACCCGAGGCGGCCACCCTGCTGGCCGCCTCCGACTGTCACACCGTCCTGAACGGCATCACGGGCTCCATCGGCCTGGCCCCGACCCTCGCCGCCCTGGAGGCGGGCCGCACCCTCGCGCTCGCCAACAAGGAGTCGCTCATCGTCGGCGGCCCGCTGGTCAAGGCGCTCGCCAAGCCCGGCCAGATCATCCCGGTCGACTCCGAGCACGCGGCCCTCTTCCAGGCCCTCGCCGCCGGCACCCGCGCCGACGTGCGCAAGCTCGTCGTCACCGCCTCCGGCGGCCCCTTCCGCGGCCGGACCAGGGAGGAGCTGGCGCACGTCACCGTCGAGGACGCCCTCGCCCACCCCACCTGGGCCATGGGCCCGGTGATCACGATCAACTCCGCGACCCTCGTCAACAAGGGCCTGGAGGTCATCGAGGCGCACCTGCTCTACGACATTCCCTTCGACCGCATTGAGGTCGTCGTACACCCCCAGTCGTATGTCCACTCGATGGTTGAGTTCACGGACGGATCGACCCTGGCGCAGGCGACGCCCCCCGACATGCGCGGGCCCATCGCCATCGGCCTGGGCTGGCCCGAACGGGTGCCCGACGCGGCGCCCGCCTTCGACTGGAGCAAGGCGTCGACGTGGGAGTTCTTCCCGCTCGACGGCGAGGCCTTCCCCTCGGTCGGCCTCGCCCGGCACGTGGGGGAGCTCGCGGGGACGGCCCCGGCGGTGTTCAATGCCGCCAACGAGGAGTGCGTGGAGGCGTTCCGCCGTGGCGCGCTGCCGTTCAACGGGATCATGGAGACGGTGACACGGGTGGTGGAGGAGCACGGCACGCCGGTCACGGGAACTTCACTGACCGTGCCGGACGTCCTCGAAGCGGAGACCTGGGCACGGGCCCGGTCCCGGGAACTGACAGCACAGACGACGACCGCGGAGGCGCGTTGATGACGTCCTTGATGATGATCCTCGGCATAGTCGTCTTCGCGGTCGGCCTGCTGTTCTCGATCGCCTGGCACGAGCTGGGGCATCTGTCCACGGCCAAGCTCTTCGGCATCCGCGTGCCGCAGTACATGGTCGGCTTCGGCCCGACCCTGTTCTCGCGCCGCAAGGGCGAGACCGAGTACGGCGTCAAGGCCATCCCCTTCGGCGGCTACATCCGCATGATCGGCATGTTCCCGCCCGGCGACGACGGCCGGATCACCGCCCGCTCCACCTCGCCCTGGCGCGGCATGATCGAGGACGCCCGCTCCGCCGCGTTCGAGGAGCTCCGGCCCGGCGACGAGGACCGCCTCTTCTACACGCGCAAGCCGTGGAAGCGGGTCATCGTGATGTTCGCGGGCCCGTTCATGAACCTGGTCCTCGCGGTGGGACTGTTCCTCACCGTCCTGATGGGCTTCGGCATCTCCCAGCAGACCACCACGGTCAGCTCCGTCTCCCAGTGCGTCATCAAGCAGAGCGAGAACCGCGACGACTGCACCGCGAAGGACCCGGCCTCCCCGGCCGCGGCAGCGGGCCTGAAGGCCGGCGACAAGATCGTCTCCTTCGACGGCGTCCGCACGGACGACTGGAACGAGCTGTCCGACCTCATCCGCGCCAACCCCGACAAGACCGTCCCCCTCGTCGTCTCCCGCGACGGCGAGGACCTCACCCTCCAGGCGACGATCGCCACCAACCAGGTGGCGAAGAAGGACGCCGACGGCCAGATCGTGCAGGGCGAGTACGTCACCGCCGGCTTCCTCGGCTTCAGCGCGGCCACCGGCATCGTCCGGCAGGACTTCGGGGAGTCCCTGACCTGGATGGGCGACCGCATCGGCGAGGCCGTCGACTCCATCGCGGCCCTGCCCGGCAAGATCCCGGCCCTGTGGAACGCGGCCTTCGACGGCGCCCCCCGCGAGCCGGACTCGCCCATGGGCGTGGTCGGCGCGGCCCGCGTCGGCGGCGAGATCTTCACCCTGGACATCCCGCCCACCCAGCAGCTGGCCATGGCGCTGATGCTGGTCGCGGGCTTCAACCTGTCCCTGTTCCTGTTCAACATGCTGCCGCTGCTGCCGCTCGACGGCGGTCACATCGCGGGCGCCCTCTGGGAATCCCTGCGGCGCCACCTCGCGAAGGTGCTGCGCCGTCCGGACCCCGGCCCGTTCGACGTGGCGAAGCTGATGCCGGTGGCCTACGTGGTCGCCGGTATCTTCGTCTGCTTCACGATCCTGGTACTGATCGCGGACGTGGTTAACCCCGTCAGAATCTCCTAGCCACACGCTGTTCGGGACGGCCGGGCACCCTGGGGTGCCCGGCCGTCCGCCGTTCCGGCACCGGCGGCCTCCATCGAGTGGGTTTGACCGGCGGGATGTGCTCCGGCCAGTGCCCGTGCCGTAATCTCGGAGGCCGGAGCCCGCTGCTCACGGGACCGGACCTTGATCCACGACTTGGGGTTGCACAGCAGATGACTGCGATTTCTCTCGGCATGCCGTCCGTTCCGACCAAGCTCGCCGAGCGCCGGAAGAGCCGGCAGATCCAGGTCGGCTCGGTGGCGGTCGGCGGGGACGCCCCGGTGTCCGTGCAGTCGATGACGACGACCCGTACGTCGGACATCGGTGCCACGCTCCAGCAGATCGCCGAGCTGACCGCGTCGGGCTGCCAGATCGTGCGGGTGGCGTGCCCCACGCAGGACGACGCCGACGCGCTGTCGACGATCGCCCGCAAGTCGCAGATCCCGGTCATCGCCGACATCCACTTCCAGCCGAAGTACGTGTTCGCGGCGATCGAGGCGGGCTGTGCGGCGGTGCGGGTCAATCCCGGCAACATCAAGCAGTTCGACGACAAGGTCAAGGAGATCGCGAAGGCGGC